>JBDKRJ010000035.1:0-43918 GCA_039683455.1 Rikenellaceae bacterium
AAAAACAGCGGTATACGATGCGGAAATTTGCTTTTTAGGTGTCCCGGAGCTAAATTTGTGTCATGTTCGTCCGCAGGAAACAAAACAAGACAGGAACAACGAGTATCCAGGTAATTGACAAGAGCCACGGGAGCTATCATGTCATCAGGAGTTTCGGTGTCGGACACTCGGAAGTGGAAATAGATCGTCTGGAAGAAAAGGCCAGACAATACGTACTCGAGCGTCAGGGTCTGGTGAACGGCCTGTTTGAGGACGAAGATGAGATAAAGCTTGAGGCATTCCTCTCATCGCTTTCCAATTCACAGCTTCAGGTTTCTGGACAACCTCTGCCACAGGAAGCATGAGCAAGTAAAAGCAGAGGATGATATAAAGACCCGGGTGGAGGCCATCTCTTATGCCAGAACCAAGTCGGTCCTCGGGGGAAAAGTCGATGTGGTCTTCTACGACATGACCACCCTCTATTTTGAGGCCAGTGACGAGGATGACCTTCGCAAGACCGGGTTTTCCAAGGACGGCAAGAACCAGTGTCCACAGATCTTCCTGGGGTTGTTGGTCGGATACGGAGGTTATCCGATCGGATATGAGGTTTTCGAGGGCAACATTTTCGAAGGCAATACGTTCATTCCTCTCCTTAAACGCATGGAAGACCGCTACAAGCTTAACCGCCCTATGGTCATCGCCGATTCCGGGCTACTGTCGAAAAAGAACATACAGGCCCTTGAAGCGGAAGGTTACGAGTACATCCTGGGCGCGCGTCCCAAGAACGAATCCAGTAGTATCAGGAAACAGATACTGGAAGCCATCTCAAGTACGGGGATGTCATCGTCATCAATAAACCGGAGAATATCCGCCTGATCATATCCATGACCGAGAAGCGGGCATTCAAAGATGCACACAACAGGGAAAAGGGTCTTCTGAGACTTCGGAAACGGGTGGCGGGCGGAAAGCTGACCAAGTCGAGCATCAACAGCAATGGCTACAACAAGTATCTGAAGATGGAAGGGGAGATAACCATCTCAATAGACATGGAGAAGTTTGAGAAGGACGCCGCCTGGGACGGTATCAAGGGATATGTCACCAACACAGAGCAAAAGGCTGAAGAGGTGATTGCAAATTACAGGAACCTATGGTTTATCGAGCGGGCGTTTAGAATGAACAAGACCGACCTGCAAGTCAGGCCGATCTATCACAGGCTGCCAAACTCGAAGGTTGTAAAGAATCTGATAATGAACATGGACAAAGACCAGCAGGAACTCTATGAAATCGTGATGAAACCCGATATTTTATAAAAAAACCTTTTGGGTGTCCCATTGACGAAAACAGGAGTAATGCGAATCAAGGGTTAAAAAATCAGATGGATAAAAGCAGCAGCGATTCTGCCAAAAATATGCAGGAGCAATCCCTTAGCGGAACGCACCTTTGAAGCTCTTTGAATACTTGTTTTTTCATTCAGCCAGTTGAAGAACGATTCGATGGGTTGTCTGACCGAGGAAACAGCAGCGGAATAGAGGTCTCTGTAGGCCTTTTCTCTCTTTCTAATCTCTTCACTTTCACCTTTTACCAATTTTATAGGAGTGAGCATTGTCAGATTGTTGGACTCATGACGGATGTCAAAGTAGTTTTTATCCAGGTAGATTTTATCACCAAAAACGGTTCTGTTTGCAATTGTATCGCCCCAAGCCTGTTTAAATGCATCCAGATCATTGACACTTGCGGAAGTACAAAGCAATTGTTCGGGAAAAGGGATACGCCCCTTTCTTTTGAAAGTCAGAGCATGAAGTTTCATGCCATAGTAATACAGATTTTTGGTAGAGCAGTAACCTTTGTCGGTCAGTTCGGGGGCCACCCGTCCTTTTCTGTTGCGCCCTTTGCAGGTAACGATGGGGAAAGAATCGGTCAGAGATATGCCTAAATCGCAATCTTCGGAAAGAAACCCCTCAAGAAGTCGTAACGAAATGTGCTGAAAGACACCACACAATTTGTTGATCCTGTCGCTAAATTGTTGATAAGATGGGAGTTCTGGAAACCACGAATGCAGATACTCCCTGGCAAAAGTGTGTATCTCTTTGATGGAGAAATACCGTTGTTGGTCTGTTGCGAAAAGATAGATGGTCATAATTTCCTGATCTGAAAATTTGGGTTGTGAATTATTGGAGTATCTTTGACATACATATTTTAGTTCGGTTTCATACTGTTTGCACACATACAGGTAAATTGAGATAAGTTTTAGCTCTTTGTCGTTGGGGATCATAACTTGAAAAATTTATTGGTATAATTCTTCTAAGTTAATGATTTCCAGCGACATATCAAAATATTTCAACTATTATTTTGCTGATTTTTAGCAAAATAACCATCTTCTTTAATCATTTTTTAACCCTTGATTCGCATAAATAATGAAATTGTAGAAGTCTCTTCTAAAGAAGAGATTATAACAATAGAGAATGCTCTTCAAAGCAAACAGAAAAACATTAGAGTTCATTTAAATAAAGCATTAGAATTATATGCAAAAAGACCTATTGGAGACTACAGAAATTCAATTAAAGAATCTATTTCTGCGGTGGAGGCATTTTGTCGGGAAAAAACAGGGGAAGATACTTTAGGTAAAGCTCTAAATAAATTAGAAAACAATGGAGTTATAATTCCTAAACTTTTAAAGCTCGCATTTGAAAAGCTGTATGCATATACTAATCAACCTGATACCGGTATAAGACATGCTCTAATGGATAGTGAAGACACTTATACTCCCACTGCGGATGAAGCTTTATTTATGTTAGTTTCATGTAGTTCATTCATCAATTATTTAAATAAGAAAGCAAAATAAGATTTAGCCCAAAATAAATTTATATTTTTTGTAACTTTGCAAAAGAAATCATGCTAATAGCGAGCAGAACGATGAGAAATAATCGTGTGCTAAATCGTGTGGATTTTCCGATTTGAAAAACGATAAAAGGCTGACTATCAATAGAGATATTATAAAAATTCTCTTTCTGGTGGCACCACCTGAAGGGAAGCAGTTACAGAAATGTGGCTGCTTTTTTTTTGCATACGGAGACGGTTTTTGTGTACCCGAATCGTGATTCGTTTTATATCGAAACCTCCATTAGATCTTTGTCCAGCATGTGCAGACCTTCTACAATTTTGTCTAAAAACTAATAATAATCTTTGCGTTGAAGTGTCTTGGAAAATTTTAGAACCTTTTCCCCCAGCTTTTGTATTTGATCCACAATTTTTAACATTGTAAAATGTGCGTAAAAATAAATTGCCAAAATTTAAAAAAATAATTGTCCATTAACAAAAAAGAAATAGAAAAACAGGAACGACAAAAGTTTGTATCATATTATATAAATCGTATTTTCAGGCTTTTAATCTTTGGTTAACCCTTATAGCTTTGCATCGAAAGAGAATTATAATGAATGTTCGTTAAAGGCAGGTGGGGATGAAAAGAAAATTACGTTCCATTATTATTTATATCGTATTGATCGTACTCTCTTGTACGAAAAAGATCGAGAATTCGGAAAGCAGAATAACTTTTTACGGTTCACACTACAGAGAAACAAAAAGCTCTACCACATTAGAGAATGGAACCAGGGTGGTCATTTATGCATTTGAACCAAATGATATTAATAATCCGCACTCCCGAACCCCTATGGAACTATTTGCTGCAGCCGGTGGCGTTCTAACGCCTGCGACACCGCTATTTTTGCCAAGAGGGTCATACGACTTCTACTCTGTATCACTTAACAAAAGTAGTAACTCCGGAATAACATTTTCCGGCGGAGTTTCCGGGCAACTTTCAAATGGCGAGGATTATTTATGGGCCTCAAGTAAGAATTCATCAGTAAACGGAAATACAAACATAATTCTTACATATAAACATACTGCCTGTAAAGTTAATATTAGCATTAATGAAGCTTCAAACATTTCAAATGTTTGTATAACATCGGTAAAATACACACTGCCATCGGAGACAGCCCTAAGAATGAATCTCGGAAACGGCACAATACAGGCCTCTGCAAGTGTTAGCCCGCTAAGTACAATTCCCGGAACAGGAAACAGCAGAACATTTATTTGTCTTCCATGCTCGGCTGCCATGGAAGTTGAAATAAAACTTAATGCCATCATTGACGGGGAGCCTGTTACAAACAAGACTTTCAGGGCTTCAATAAATGCAATCTTTGAGCAGGGAAACATGTATAATATAATTTATACACTTACCTCGCATCAGGAATTTCAGGCATTGATAACCAGCACTATATGGACTTCAACCACAAAATCAACAGAAATTTAATTATGATCCGGTTTATTATAACAATAGCATACGTCTGTTCGCACCGGAATCAGAGCATCAAAAGCTGATATGACGCTTTATAAAATAGATTTTTTAATTACATCAATATATCAATTAACGACTTATTAACTTATTAAAATCAATTTACTATGAAAGAGATTACCTTTTCTTTACTGGCGCTATCTGCAATTGCAATGTCCACTTCTTGCCAAAGGGAAGAGAAAACTGAACAAACCGAACAACAGGCAATGAGGTTTTATGCCTCATACGATGGTGATGTAACAACTAAAGCATCAACCGTTTTCCCAACAGGCAACAAAGCTACAATTATAGGTTATACGGCAGGAGCAATCGTAACATCTGCATCTCCGGTCACAGGAACACCTATAGAGGCCACTGGTGGAACAAGCGGTTCATTATCTCCTGCATCTGCTCTGTACCTTCCAAAAGGGAGTTACGATTTCTATTCTGTGTCGCTGAACAACACAACACCTGCGGGGTTGACATTTACGGCCGGGATTTCCGGTCAACTCTCCAATGGAGTGGATTATCTGTGGGCAAAACATGCTTCAGTAAATGAAGGAGGAACTGTGATATTTTTATATACACACAAAGCTGTTGGTATGGAAATAAATGTATCTGCAGGAACAGGAGTTAGCGAGATGAGTATTACATCAATCAAGTTCACCCCGGGCAAACCAGATGTATCATCAAAAATGAGCCTCTCTACAGGCACTATTGAAGCAGCCGTTACAAAAGATGAATCGACATCAATGAATATTACAGCCGGTAAAGGGACATTTATTATGGTTCCACTGGCATCGCAGGCGCTAAATGCAGAGGTGACAATCAATGCAACTATCGGAGGCACCCCATTTACAGGGAAAGTTTATACGGCAACAATACCGGCGCAGGCCTACACCGGAGGTACTTACTATACTCTTAACATGACTGTATCAGCAACATCTATGTCCTTTACCGGAGCACAGGTACAGGATTGGACAACTCAGACAATTTCGGGAGCAACCCTTACAGAACAATAATTTGTGGCCTTCTCATGAGATTACATACTGACTAAATCATCGACTGCATTTCCTGTTAGATTATAATGACTTTAACACAGCTGGAATAAAGATCTGCTTGTGTTTAAAAAATAGAAAAAAACGAAGTATAACATTATCAATAATTAAATTATTATGAATAAATTATCTAAGTTACTTCTTTACTCCATGGCTGCGATGGTAAGTATGCTGACATCCTGCCAAAAGGAAGATAACGCCATTTGGAATGATGGGTACAATGTAGTGGTAGTTAAGCTGGATTCACTGGTGCTGAGGCTAAATTTTGACATTCCCATGACAAAGGCTTATAATCTGATTGATATTGTCAATGATGTCAATATTTTCGTTTATGGCATTCAGGGACAACTGCTCTACCATAAGTATTATTCTCCTGCAAACAATATGAAGATTGTAACCACAACCGGCACTAAGACCATAGTAGCAATAGCCAATGCCGGGAATAAAGATTTTTCACAGTTCACAACACTGGAATCTCTTAGGAATTCTAAACATACGGAAATACTTGGTACTAACAGCAGTATTGTTTACGCCGGGGAGATTACAAAAGTACTTTCCGTACAGGATAAAAGTATAAACGTCTCGATAAAAAGGATGCTCTCAAAGTTGACATTTGTCTTTGACAAATCGCAGCTTGACCCGAATACTTCGGTATTAATAAAAAGAATACAGTTAAAAAATGTTCCTGGCTCATGTTTTTATATAAAACCTAACACACCATTATCTGCCGATATAGTAACCAATGGAGATTTTTTGGAGAACAATCTGGAACCGGCAAATCACGAGTGCGCGTCACCTCTCTATATGTTTGAAAATATGCAAGGCACAGTTGGAACTACCACGAATCCAAAGGCGAAATCTCCGGGGAATAACGTGGATGTATGCTCATATGTAGAAATCACTGCAAACTACACCAATCCCCAAAAGAGCGGAATAATCAAATACAGGATGTTTCTTGGTGAGAATACAACCACAAACTTTGACGTGACAAGGGAAACTCACTATAGAGAAACTATAATCTTTAATGGGACAACTATCACAGAGCCATCCTGGATGGTTGACATAGGCGAACTTAACTATGTTAACTACACCGTAACCGTTTCCGCTAACCCTGCTAATGGAGGTATAGTCGATGGAAACGGACAATATGCTTATGGCAGCTATCCATGCCTGCTGGCAGTACCGAATGAGGATTACATATTCAACGGATGGAGTCCGGCAATAACGGCAGTTACCAGCAACCAACATTATACTGCTAACTTCCAGTATGTAGATGTGCCGGTAAGCAGTATAAGTCTAAATCCAACAACCTTAAGCTTTACTGCACTTGAAGCCTGCTCTGCATTAACTGGCACTTATTATCCTTCGACCGCCACAACCGGCACAACAATAACCTATAGTTCGAATAATACAGCTATTGCAACTGTAAATAGTATATCTGGAGTTGTTACATCCAGAGGTTGGGGCAATTGTACAATCACAGCTACATCATCAAATAACAAGACTGCAACTTGTTCTGTATCAGTTGTCAACCCAATAGTATATGTAAACAGCATATCTGTATCCATTGGATCTGTCACTATAAATACCGGCTCAACAACTACTGCCACTGCGACAATATCTCCAGGGAATGCAACCAACAAGAATGTCATCTGGAGTTCTTCAAACACTTCTGTTGCAACAGTAAACAATAGTGGAATGGTAACGGCGGCAGCCAGTGGAACATGCAATATTATTGCCACGGCTCAGGATGGCACAGGTGTAACAGGCCTTGCCCCGTTAACTGTGATCAGGCCTGACGTTGCTGTAACAGGGGTAACAATAAGTATTAGCACTCTGCAAATGGAAGAGGGAGAGAATTACACATTAACAGCGACAGTCTTTCCGGAGAATGCTACTAACAAAAATGTAATGTGGATTAGCTCTGATAATTCAGTGGCTACAGTAAATAGCAGCGGTGTGGTAACAGCAACAGGTTCGGGAACAGTGAACATTACAGCAACAACTCAAGACGGGGGATATACTGCTATTTGCACTGTTACGGTTTATACGGTTATTTGGGTTAAGACTTTCATCGGATCTAGATCATATTGGGATAATGAAGATATGAAAGAAATTCAAAGAGAATATATATTTTACGTCAGGTTAGAAACTAATGATATGAATATAGTTCAACAGGCTGCTTCTTATGTAGTAATATCAATTAGTTATCAGTTGAGAGCAAAACAAAATCTCACAGGAACCATACAGTTAAATTTAAATCCAATAGACAATAATGAGGATGCCTGGGCAAGAGCCGAAGAAGGACTTCACGATATGTGCGCCTATATAGGGATAATCGACAGAGATATCAATGATTATGAAGTTCCCAATATGTATGTATCAGAATCAGCATCAGTTGTTACTGGAAGTGTTATTGTAAATAACTATAAAATAAAATGGAGTAACTTACGCCCATGGGGCTACGATAGAAGATAAGAGATAAATATGCAGAAGAAAGAATAATTTTTTGTAGATTTGATTTTCGTTAAGAAGAGATTCCTGCTAATGAATGATTCAATGATATTGGGCTTGGTACAAAATATTGCAATTTTGTTGGTTTTCAGCTTACTATACGATTTGGTCTGGGATAAAGAAGATCGGTTCAAAAAAATCCTTTATAAATTTTTACTTGGCTTAATCATTGGTGTAATCGGGGTTGTGTTAATGATGACCCCATGGGTGATGGCTCCAGGACTGACCTTTGATACCCGTTCGATTTTGCTGCTAAACTCCGGGCTCTTCTTTGGCACCATTCCAACGATTATAGCAATGATCATTACAACAGCCTACAGGTTTTATATGGGAGGTGCTGGAGTATGGATGGGAGTGGCTGTTATAATTACCTCCGGTTCCATCGGTTGTCTATGGAAGAAATTCTATCCTGACTGGAGAAAAGGAAACTATCTTGTTGATCTTTTTAAGGTAAGCATTTTGACTCATATTATTATGCTTGCATGTGCAATCTTTCTTCCAAAAGAGATGGTTTGGTCAACAATCAAAAAAATGGCCTTTGCTGTTTTAGTGCTTTACCCAACTGGCTCAATTTTACTCGGCAGAATTTTGATCAGCAGGCTGTCGGGATGGAGTGCAAAGAATGCACTTAAGCTGAGCGAGGAGAGATATAAAACCTTCATCAACGCCAACAGAGATTGCATGTTTGTTAAGGATGACCAATTGAGATATCTCATTGCAAATGAGGCGATATGCAAATTTTTTCAAAAACCTAAAGAAGATATAATAAATAAAACCGACAGGGAGTTGGCTTCTGAGGAGATGATAGCCCCATGTCCATCTTCTGATAAAAGAGCTCTGGAAGGAGGAATTTTATTTACAACAGAGGAAAAGCTGGGAGATCGCATATATGAGATAACCAAGTTTCCGATTAATCTAAGTAAAGGAAAAAGGGGGGTAGGAGGCATTATGAGGGATATTACCGAGAGTAAGAAGAGAGGGGAACTTCAACAGGCTTTATTGGACATATCGAGGATATCAATTGAGAATACAGATCTCAGGGCCTTTCTTGGGAAGGTGCACTCGCAAATGCGCAAAGTAATTAAATCCGACAATTTCTATATAGCAATTTATCATCAGGAAGAAAATAAATACAGCTTTCCCTATTATATAGATGAGTATGATAAGCTTGAAAGCAACGAGCTGATTTCACTTGAGAATTCATTGACCGATTATATAAGAGTCACCGGAAAAGGTAAGCGTATAACTGCAGCAACGGAGAAGGAGATAAGGGAGGAGTATAATCTGGTAGATCATGGAGAGTATTCACTTGTCTGGATGGGTGCTCCATTAATGGACTCCTCATTAAATAAGGTGATAGGCGTAGCTGCTATTCAGGATTACAAAGATGAAAACGCATACACTCAGGAAGATTTGATTATTCTTGAAATTTTTGCCAGCAATATCGGAATGTTCATAGAGAGGCTTACCAATATTAACAGTCTTAAGGCAGAAAAAGAGAGAGCACAAGAGAGCGACAGGCTAAAAACAGCCTTTCTTGCAAACATAAGTCACGAGATTCGTACGCCAATGAATGGAATCATTGGTTTTAGCGATATTCTTATGGGGGAGATAACAGACGAAAGGCAGAAAGAGTACGTCTCTATCATTAACAACAGTGCATACAGGTTGATGAGTATTGTCAATGATATAATAGACATTGCAAAAATTGAAGCAGGCCAGGTTGCTCCGCATAAAGAGACCTTTGATGTAAACGAAGTTTTAGACGACATCTATATGTTTTTCAACAGGCTCCGGCTTCCTTTTGACTTCAGAGTTGTAGTACCATCTCCCGACAGGAGAGAGATAACTACAGACAAAACCAAATTGCAGCAAATATTTTCAAATCTCGTGAGTAATGCAATTAAATTTACATCTGAAGGTTCTGTTGAGTTTGGTTACAAAATTGAAGATGGTCAAATTATTTTCTTTGTCGAGGACACTGGGATAGGTATTGCCAAAGAAAACCTGGATAAAATTTTCGCTCGCTTTTATCAGGTAGAGAGAGGACATCAGAGAATCTTTGACGGTACAGGACTGGGTCTTTCAATTGTGAAAGAGTATGTCAACATTCTTGAAGGAGACATATGGATAGAGTCAGAACCGGGTGTTGGTACAAAATTCTTTTTCAGGTTAAACGAAGATGCAGAATGTGTTCCCAAAAGATGATACAACTGTAAATTTTGTTTTATAATCTTTGCCGAGCCCCCATGTACCTTCTTATAGGCTCCAGTATTTCAACTGATGGATTTTGTTGCGGAATATGCCTTTTATGTCTACAAAGACGGCACGATCATTGGCTACTGAGAGAAAGTAATCCTCATCAAGACCCAGGTATTGTTTGTGTGAGACCGCAACTACGATTGCATCGTATCCGCCAGTGTTCTGAACACCATTTTTCTCTCCATTGTTTTCCAGCTTGTCTTCTCTGGAGAGAGGTTTATCAAGCAGTTTGATGCAGTATTCCTGCATAACTTCTTCTGCTGAAGCATAAGGATCAACAACATCAACAACACAACCATAATCCTCAAGTTCACGGATAATGTCAACAACCTTGGAATTTCGGATATCGGAGACATTCTCCTTGAAAGTCAGTCCCATAACAAGAACTCTTGCACCAAGAACACTCTTTCCCTCTGCAATTATCTGCTTAACAATTTTTTTGCCTATATAGCCACCCATTGTGTCGTTAATATACCTGCCTGCATTTATTATCTGCGGATGGTACTTAAGCTCTTTTGCTTTGTGTACAAGATAATAAGGGTCAACACCTATACAGTGACCACCCACCAGCCCTGGAAAAAACTTTTGGAAGTTCCATTTGGTGTCAGCTGCATCCAGAACATCAAAAGTATTTATACCTAAACGACTAAAAATTATTGAAAGTTCATTCATCAGTGCTATGCTCACATCTCTCTGGGTGTTTTCAATAATCTTGGCAGCCTCGGCAACTTTAATGCTCGGAGCTTTGTATACACCAGGAATTATGATTGACTCGTATATGGCGGCAATAGTCTCCAAAGCTTCAGAGTCACACCCCGATACGATTTTTACAGTATTTGTGAGAATATGCACCTTATCGCCCGGATTGATTCTCTCTGGAGAGTAGCCAACCTTAAAATCGGTGCCAGATTTCAAACCGGAAAATTCCTCAAGAACCGGAACACAATCTTCTTCAGTACAGCCTGGATAAACGGTAGATTCATAAACGACATAATCACCTTTTTTAAGAGCCATGCCGACTGACTTTGAAGCCGATAAAAGTGATTTAAGATCTGGTTGATTGTACTTGTCAATAGGAGTAGGGACTGCCACAATAAAGAAAGAAGCCTCCTTTAACTTCTCTATGGATGAGGTAAATTCTATGTCGCAATTATCAAAACTCTCCGGACCATACTCATTAGCAGTATCTATCCGATTTCTCAATTTTATCAGCCGGTTCTCATTAATGTCGAATCCTATTACAGAATACATTTTTGCAAACTCCAAAGCTATAGGTAGTCCCACATATCCGAGTCCAATCAGTGCCAGTTTTGATTCTTTGTATTTGAGGTTGTCAATCATTATCTTTTAGATTATTTGTTCTTACAGTGTTTTTATTAGACAACAAAATTATAAAAACGGCGCAACTATTCACTTTTTTTTTGCATCTATTAACCGCTTTATACCACAAGCACCCATGGAACACAAAAAAGAATTACATTTGCAACCAATTACAATTAATGGAATGCAATCAAAAATGAATAAAACGGCCGGTTACAAATTGACCATCATAGTCCCAACATACAACGAAGAGGATAATATATATTCTTTGGAGAAAAAGTTGTCTGAGTTTTTATCACAATCGCCTGAGTTTCCCTCTTGTGTACTGTTTGTTAACGACGGTTCTAAAGATGACAGCGGTAATCGCATAGTTGAGATTTGCGGTCGCCAAAAGGACTTCTATTATATAAGCCTTGCCAAAAACAGCGGGTTAAGTGCGGCGATGAAGGCTGGAATTGACGCCTCATTTTCTGAATATGTAGGATACATAGATGCAGATCTGCAAACTGTTCCGGAAGATTTCAAACTTCTTTTGCCACATGTTGCAGATTATGAAATGGTCATGGGCATCCGCGCAAACCGCAAGGACTCATTTGTAAAGGGGATGTCATCGAAAATCGCAAACAGTTTTCGCCGTTTTATGACCAAAGACGGAATTGAAGATACTGGTTGTCCATTGAAAATTCTTAGGACAGATTATGCGAAACGAATTCCTTTTTTTACAGGAATGCACAGATTTCTCCCTGCTCTTTTACAACTCCAGAACGGTAGAATAAAACAGGTACCTGTCAGACACTTTCCAAGAGTGGCGGGCCAGTCGAAATACAATCTGAGAAACAGGTTGGTAGCCCCATTTCTGGACTGTTTTGCCTACAGATGGATGAAAAAAAGGTACATCAATTACGAGATTAGCCGGAATAATTTATCATAACGGCATGACTAACATAATGATATTCGCGGTAGGCTTTTTAGCGCAGGCTTTTTTTGCCGGCCGCACTATTGTCCAATGGATTTTATCTGAGCGGGCAAAGAAAGTTCTCTCACCATCTATATACTGGATTCTGAGTATTCTGGGGTCGTATCTTTTCTTTGTATACGGTTGGCTGCGAAACGATTTTGCTATTATTCTCGGACAATTTATCTCCTACTATATTTACTTATGGAATCTGAAAGAAAAGGGGCTTTGGAGTAAATTTCATGTTCTTTTCAAAGTGCTTTTGATAGCGACACCAATTCTTGCCGTAGTATTTGCTATGAACGATGCTGAAATTTTTGTCCGGAACTTTCTGCAGAATGACAAGATACCTTTATGGCTAATCATTTTCGGATCTATGGGGCAGATTATTTTTACGCTGAGGTTTGTTTATCAGTGGTTTTACTCAATGAAAAGAAAAGAGTCGCTACTCCCCGTAGGCTTTTGGATTATCAGCCTCGCCGGCTCATCGGTAATCATCGCATATGGATTAATGCGCTTGGATCCTGTACTGATCCTCGGGCAATCCTTCGGCTTTATTGCCTATATCCGCAATATCGTTATTCACAGAAAAAATGCATGAAATTTGAGGAGATGTCAAAACATATAAATGAAAAAATTTTTCAGTACATTCTGTTAGTCATAACTGTTTTGCCGATGTTTATTTTTAGGGATTATACCTTGGATAATGAACTGCGTTACATGAGTATAGCCGATGAAGCTCTACGCAATGGCGATATTTTTACATTTACAAATCATGGTATCGACTATGCGGATAAACCACCACTCTACCTATGGATAGTTATGTTGGGCAAGGTTCTTTTTGGTAAACACAGTATGTTGTTTCTTGGGATATTTTCCTTTATTCCAGCTCTGGTGATACTTTACATAATGGACAAATGGGTTAAGAATCTGGTTCCTGAGAAAGATCGTCTTAGCGGGCAACTCATGCTGATAACAAGCGGATATTTTATTGGTTCGGCATTGGTTATGAGAATGGATATGCTGATGTGTATGTTTATAGTTCTATCGCTCTACACGTTTTTCAGGATATACAGCGACGAGGGGAAGCCCCGTGATAAATATCTTTTTCCCGTATATGTCTTTATGGCGATATTTTCTAAAGGGCCTGTGGGAATATTAGTTCCTCTGCTCTCTACTGTCGTTTTTCTCATAGTTAAAGGAAAAATAAAAACGATAGAAAGGTATTGGGGTAGGAGAACACTCTCCATCCTGCTGGTTTGTTTAGGAATATGGTTTCTCGGGGTCTATCTGGAAGGTGGAACAAAATATCTGGATAATCTTTTGTTTAACCAAACCGTCAACAGGGCTTTAGACTCTTTCCATCATAAAGAACCAATTTATTATTACCTCAGGGTGATTTGGTATTCACTTGCTCCATGGTCATTTCTCTATATCGGAGTTCTGATAATGGGGCTAAAAAAGAGGCTTATGAAAACAGATCTGGAGAAATTTTTTGTGGTAATTGCTCTCTCTACCTTTGTCATGCTTTCTCTGGTAAGCTCCAAAATTGAGATTTACATGCTTCCGGCATTTCCGTTTTTTGCCTACATCGCTGTTCTATGGCTTTCAAGGTTTGATTCTCAAAAATGGATGTACTATCTGGTTGGAATACCTGCATCTATTTTTACGCTTGCTCTTCCTGGGATGATTGTTGCAGGAGGATTTACCAATTTTCCGTTGTTCCAAATAATACCGCTTCCAATTGCTGCTTTGACTCTCACCATTGCCGGTGTCTGTTCAATAATCAGCCTGTTCCGTAAAAAACTGAACTTAGCCATATTTTCAATTGCTGCAGGTATGCTTTTCATGATTTTTTCTGTTTCATTTGCACTTCCTAAGCTGAACGTAAGTATCGGAATGGGCGAACTTTGCCATAAGGCAAAAGAGCAGGCAACACAAAAAAACATTCATAACTACTACTTCTTTAACATAAAAAGATTCGAAAATACAGATGTATATCTGGGTACTGAGCCTAAGATGATTTCTGAAAATGAGCTTGTTGTGAGCAGACAACCTGAAAATGCTGCTGTAAATGTAGATACATCCAACGTTGGGATCCGAGCGCCGGCTATCCTGTTCATCCGTAAAAAAGATATCGGGATAAATGTCAAACTTAGCAGTTTAATTGAGGGGAGAGAAAAATATGCAGTAGGAGAATATTTTTTTGTAATTTTATAATAATTCAAAAAGAGAAGATTATGAAGATATTGATTACTGGTGCCGCCGGTTTTATTGGATTTTATACTGTGAAATACTTAGCAGAGATGGGCCACGAAGTTGTCGGACTTGACAATATCAACGACTATTATGCGGTCGAATTAAAATATTCCCGTCTTGCAGAGACAGGCGTGGAGAAGGAGAAAATTTTAGAGAATACCTCCTCGAGCAGGCCTGTGCAGAGTGCAAAATATTCTAACTACCGCTTTTTTAAAACAGATCTTGCAGACAAATTATCCCTTGATAAACTTTTTGAACATGAACATTTTGATGTCGTATGCAATCTTGCAGCACAGGCCGGAGTCCGGTACTCTATTGAGAACCCGTACGTCTATATCTCTTCAAATATCTTAGGTTTTCTGAATATATTGGAAGCCTGCCGCAAGTATCCCGTAAAACATCTTGTTTACGCCAGCTCCAGCAGTGTATATGGACTCAATGAAAAAGTTCCCTTCAGCGAAACAGACAGGGTAGACACCCCTGTAAGCCTCTATGCCGCAACGAAAAAAAGCGATGAGCTGATGGCGCACGCATATAGCAAACTCTATAATATCCCTACAACAGGAGTAAGATTTTTTACAGTTTATGGACCTTGGGGCCGGCCAGACATGGCTCCCCTTCTTTTCATGAAAGCCATCATAGAGGGGAAACCCATCCAAGTATTTAACTACGGCAATCTTTACAGAGATTTCACCTATATAGACGATATTATTAAAGGGCTTGCTGCCATTATTGAAAAAGCACCTACGGAGACAAGAACCCCACCATCACCATTACCATCAATTCCATATAAAATATACAACATAGGAAACAGCAAGCCGATTGCACTAATGGACTTTATTGTGGCAATTGAGAATGTTACCGGAAGAAAAGCCATTATGAATCCAGTTGAAATGCAACCAGGCGATGTCTATCAGACATATGCCGATACGAGTGCGCTGGAAAGTGACTTCGGCTACAAACCCGGCACTCCAATTGAGAAGGGCATCAATAATTTGTACGAATGGGTACGAAATACTTCGCATAAGTTATTAGCATAAGACTGACTATGTGTGACTTACTAAAGACATCTCAAACTTTCCGTTTTACAGTTGCTTCAATAACTTTTTCATCCCTTCTACATCCAGGCGAGATGAATTGTGGGAGTTGAAATCCTCAATACTGCTGATACTATCTGGCGGGGTTAGTTCTTTGACTGGTTTACCTGTTGCCGGGATGCGGATGTAGTCGCCAATATCTTCTGCTTTTGTCATCTCTTCCTGAGTGGCCATTGTTTCATAAAGTTTTTCGCCTGGGCGAGGTCCGGTTACCTTTACTGTTGAAGAACCTGTTCCATTCCCGTAGAGTTCTATCAGTGCCTTTGTAAGAGTATTCAATGAGACGGCAGGTGCCTTTTGAATTACGATGTCACCATTTCTCCCGTTCAACAAAGCAAAAATTGCCAGATTCACAGCATGACCGAGGGTCATCATAAAGCGGGTCATATCTAGATTTGTAACTGTTAGCTCCTTTCCAGCTTTGATCTGATCTATGAAAAGAGGGATTACCGTGCCCTTTGAACCCATTAAATTTCCAAATCTGATGGTACAAATGGCAGTGGATAATTCTTTTCCAGGAGAAACAGGGACTCCTTCCTGCGATGTACATGTCTCTTCCAGCGAGCGTGCCCGTGCAATTGCAACCTTTTCCATCATAGCCTTAGATATTCCCATGGCACTCAGTGGATAGCAAGCCTTATCAGTACTTATTACAATAACCTTTTTTACGCCTGCCTCAATTGCGGAATCAAGCAGATTCTTTGTGCCTATAATATTTGAGTTTACAGCCTCCATCGGAAAGGACTCGCAGTACGGAACCTCTTTTAGAGCAGCTGCATGAAAAACATAGTCGACCCCAATTAGTGCCATAGTCAGACTCTCTTTGTTTTGGATGTCGCCCTGGTAAAACCGTATTGTCGCGTAGTTGCCGGAACCATCTGATATACCGGAAAGCTTGTTTTTCAGGTTGAAAAACATCTCTTCCTGTTTTTTAGTATCGCGGGAGAGGATTCTGATCTCTTTTAATGCAGATATGCCTTTAACATCTGAATTCTTGATTAACTCCGAGAATAGAAGGCGATCAACGAGTGCGGTCCCGAACGACCCAGTACCGCCCGTAATTAATATGATTTTGTTGGCTAGCATATTTTTTTCCTCATTTCTAAAAATTCATTCGGTTTAGAAAAGGGGTAAAGCATTGCTTCAGGCAAATCACCGCTCCAAGGTTTCCCTTGTGGAGATAACGACTTAAGGTAAATATCCATAAGTTCGTTTTTCTTACCCATTTGATTTGAGATATCAATCTTGCATAATTTTTTACAGGCCACATGATCATAAGGCCAATAATCTAACGGATGAGTGGCAAATATAGCATGAGGCTTTACTTCATTAAGGTAATTCTTCCGATTTAGTCATTCAGCAGTGATTTCTACCTTAGGGTCTGGTCCGTATTCGTTTGATGCGCTGGTTCCCTCGGTAAATAAAAGTACCAGAAGCCAAATAGTACCTACTACCGGAATTAGTCCAACCAAGATCATCCAGCCGCTTTTTCCAATGTCATGAAGTCTTCTTACTGTCACTGCCAAACTTGGAATAAGTAAGGCTATAGAGAACAATCCTGAAATCGGACCACTGCTAAAATGACCAAAGGTAATTCCAAGCATATTATCCAAAGTCATTGCAACCAGTGAAAAAATAAAATAGAAAAGGACGAATGACCAAAATTCCTTTCTTCTTGCTCTTCCGCTAAAATCAGCGTACTTGTTTTTTAAAATGTCAAGAAACCAATTCATAATATTTACTTTGTTAATTTTCCTACTCTTTTGGCTTTTCGGTAATGCCCCGTTTTTGTTGTGGTTTCCGGACTCCACAATTCGAATCTTTATGGGTATAATTTATTGTACCATACCCATTTACTCTATGTATTGGTGTATCCGTGTAGTTGGATTAAGCGGTCAAAAATAGCGGAGTTGTGATCTATATATGACTGGGCGGCATTTTGCAAGGCGCGGATGTTTTTAGGCGATGCGTTATCCATGCGGGAGTCTGAGGAGAGCAGAGGCGGTTCTATGCGTATATAACTGTCGGGCACTCCGGAGGCTGAAAAAAGTTGTTGCATTTGAAAATCCACAGTCTCTGCAACAGATGCTGTCAGAACATCAATAATAGGTTCAAGCCAGCTTGTATAACCAAACTTGTGAGTTTTATCCCAGAAATAGGGTTTAATCGCCTTTCCTGTACCAACAGAGATCAAACTATAGTGTTTTATACCCTCGTCAGGCCAGAGTTTCACCGCCTCTACCAGTGCACACATTGCGGGGTTATTGGCATAAACACCTCCATCCACGAGATGTCTGCTTGTATTGTCTCTGGCAAAGATTTTTGCAGGCGAAAAATATGTGGGCGCTGCTGAAGTGGAACGCGCAATGTCGCAGAGTTTATAATCTGCCATCATTCCATACTTTTTTACATTGTATTTGCTGAACAGCAATGCTTTGCGGGTACTCATCTCGTATGCAGTTATCAGACAATCCTTCAAAACTTCAGAAATATAGTTGTCACCCATCAGCCTTTTAGAAAACTCATAAAGCGCATCCTCAGAGTACCTGCTACTAAACAGCCCTAATCCGGATAACATAAGTTGCCTGAATGACCGGTGAAAAAGTACCGGTCCAAGTTCCAGATAAAAATCCAGAATCTGAGCAGCTGAATATTTTGGTTTGAGAGGCTCGGCTTTATCGGGAGTAAGATAGAGGCAGGTAAGAATCCCCCCTGTAGATGTTCCGGCCAAAAGATCAAAACACTCAGCCAGTCTAAGATTCTCGTCAGACCTTATCGTCTGCATTCTCGCCTCCAGATGTGCCAGAATTGCCGCAGGGAGAATTCCACGAATACCACCACCATCCAATGAGAGAATTTTTTTCATCGCTTACGTGTCAGGTTATTACAAATATATAAAATATTTTGACATATTGATGGTCTCTGTTACTGGCCGGCATGATTTTTCTTGTTTGATGTGTTTTTCAATTTTAGTGGCTCTGACGGGCTGCCAGTTGTTGTTTAAAAAAAAAGTCACATTTGTGCCATCTTCCTGATTGATGGAACAAAGCAGGAGATGAGGCCGATAAGAACGAGGATTACTCCGGCTATTATGAAGGCGTTGGTGATACCAATGGTGTCGGCGATATATCCGGTGACCATTAAGCTGAACATTGCGGGAATCATTATCAGACTATTGTGGATAGAGAAGACTCGTCCAAGGACTGCCGAGTCGAGGTTAGTCTGTAAAAGTACGGTAAATGCCCCCCAGAAGATAGCCCCGGCGATTCCACCCACCAAAGTAAATCCAACAAACAGATAGAATCCCTCTAAAGGCAAAAAGCCTGAACAAGCAAAAGTCAGCCCCAGTATTACATACATAGTGTTGATAAGCAATACTTTGTTAAAATTGAACTTAGGCAGACTCATTAATCCACCCCCAATCAGCATTCCCACCCCCCATGCGATCTCAACAATACTCATTTTGTAAGTATCCCCTGCAAAATGGCTGAGAGTCATCAGCGGAAACAGTGTTGAAATTGGCACCATAGCGAGACTTGCAAATATTGTAAAAAAGAACAACCACATAAGCCCCGGCCTTTTTAGAATTTCATGCAGACCCTGATTGAGTTCACCAAAGAAACGCCGGAACTCCGTTTGTGTGGATTTTGTGTTTTCAGGCAAAGAAAGTTCCTCTTTTGCAGATTGATAAATATTTACAACTGCTTTTGTCCCGACGCCATAACCCACAGAGACTTCCTTGTCAAGGCCTTTTTCAGAAAGGACTTCCCATTCTTCTGTTTTTCTATCTCCGGGGTTTGGAATATGAACAAATAACAACGACCCGCAAGCTATGAGTGCACCAACCACGTCAAACATCAATATCCAGGTCATGCTAAGCGTGCTGACAAAGATGGCCGCGAGGGCAGGAGCAGCTATTGTGCTAACAGAGAATATCATATTATTTATTCCTGCAACATACATAAGTTCGGTCGCGGGTGCAAGCAGCGGCACAGAAGCTTCCATAGCTGGGGTATGAAAAGCACTGCCAATAGAACGCAGCACGAGCAAAGCATAAATATAACCGATTTCGGCCGAACCCATGTAAAAGAGTACCGCCATAACAGCAGTCAGCAAAGCAATATACAGGTCAGCAATAATCATTGTCCGTTTACGATCCCATCGGTCAATAAGAACACCTGTAAACAACCCCAGAACAAGCTGAGGCAGAAGGGAGGCAATGGTTGCCATAGCAAGAACCCCTGCCGAACCTGTCTGTACGCTCAACCAGAAGATTATAGCAAAACTTACAACAGAACTGCTCAGTGTAGAAAAGAGCTGCCCTGTCCAGATAATAGCAAAGACACGTTTCCAGTTTTTTTGCATAAAATTACAACTGGCAGCACAGTAAGCATTAGTCAATTAATCAGGTATTTGTGTAATTATCTACAAATAAGCTATTTGCTCATTGCTCTGCCAGTATTATTATAACATACAAGAGGTTTGTTTGTTGGATAATCAGATAATATTTTTCAGTAAAACAAATTGCAAGTACTATACCGTCACCAACCTCAGCATCTATTTTTGCATTTTGTTACCAGGCTTTCTCTTATTTTTAATATTTAGGAATTACGATACCACTCTTGCGTTTTCTGATTTTGTTTTCAAGCCATCCAATTCATGTTCTAAACGGCCAATTTTTTTTGATAATTCTTCAATCTTATTATCTTTTTTCTCAATCATTGACAATAAAATGTTTTGATTTTGTGTGGATTGACAAACCTCTTCTTTTTTTTCTGTCACAATATGCTCCGAACATTTAAGCATTTCTCCTTTGCCAGTTACCAACCATTCAATGTTTAAATCTGAATAGATTTCTACTATTCTCGCAACAAACATATCAGAAATACTCTGATACAACTTATCAGAATCCAATAATCCTCTTTTAAGATCAGTTTCAGCGTAGAATCTGGATAATTTAATACCCTTATAATCAAGATATTTAACTATTCTTTCTTTTGTTGTTTCGATTTTCATCGTAGATTATTTTGCAAATAACGATTATTATCGTAATATTGCATTTAGTTTTCACTTGTAAAGGTATGAAAAATTTAAAGCAGTAAAAAATGGCTAAAATTCTCGTAGAATTTGCGGAAAAAACGAAGTTAGCGAAACTTTTTGGGGTGAGTAGAGTGACTATCAATGACGCTCTTCGCTATCGGACAAAAAGTGAACTTGCTAACAGGATACGCTCAGCAGCTATAGAACGCGGCGGTAAAGAAACTGACAATTAATACCTAATTATATTATAAAATGTAACAATAACAACCTTTTTTGTAAACTAAAATTATAACCTAAAATTTTAAACTCATGCATGTTTCAAAAAAAAGAGACCGTGTAGTACGAAATGTACTGTCGGTTTTTGCCCTCCTGCTGATAACAGTAACTATGTGGGCACAGAACATCAAGGTTACCGGTGTCGTTACTGACGAAAGGGGCGTGCCCATCATTGGGGCAAGCGTCCTTATTCAAGGTACAAAAACCGGAGAGGCAGCCGATCTTGATGGAAAATTTTCTTTAACCATTCCTGGAAACTCAACACTTGAAGTGTCAGCAATCGGCTACGAAAAGCAGATAATCCAGTTGAGAAACAGAACGTCTCTGAAAATTGTACTCAGAGAGGATGCTGTATTGCTGGAAGAAGCAGTAATAACCGCTGAATTCGGTGTTAAAAGGGCTGCGAGAGCCGTTGGTGCTTCGGTTCAAAGCGTACGGGGTGCAGAAATTGCAGAATCAGGCCGTCAGAACTTCGTAGATGCTCTTCAAGGTCGTGTAGCCGGTGTTCAGGTAACCAGTTCAAGTGGTACTCCGGGATCATCAAGTAGCGTAATTATTCGTAGCGCTACCTCTATTTCCGGGAACAACCAGCCTCTTTATGTTATCGACGGTATCCCGATGAATAACACAACTTTCAACCCGGTAGGATCTTTTGCTATCGGTTCAAGTGGCAGCCAGACAGTAAGTGACCGTCAACTTGACTTCGCAAATCGTGGTTCCGATATCAATGCGCAAGATATAGAAAGCATGACAATATTAAAAGGTGCGGCGGCAGCAGCTCTTTATGGCAGTGATGCATCAAATGGTGCTATCATTATCACAACTAAAAAAGGTAAGAGTGGTCGTGGTACTGTAAACTACAATAACTATTTCGCTATTGAGAAGGCATATCGTTACCCTGAAATGCAGACAACATACGACAATGGTATGTACGGGGCGACCAACTACTATACAACAAAACGATATGGTGCCAAGTATGCGGAAGGAACCAAGCTTTACAACAACCTGGAAAACTTCTTCGAGACAGGTGCTACTCAACAACATAATATTTCATTCGACGCAGGTAGTGAATCAATGACAGTTCGTGCGAGTGCAAGTACATTAAAGCGAACAGGTATCGTTCCTACATCGAAGTATTCAAGGGATAATATTACTTTGGCTGGAACAGCTAAAATTACAGAATGGATAAACATTGAGTCTAATCTCTCATATGCAGCTACAAGCAATACAAAGGTGCAAAAAGGTACCGGAGGTCCTCTTCAAAGAGCTATGATATGGCCTTTGACAGATGACATGAGAGTTTATCTGAACGAGGCAGGAAGCATCCGCTATCCGAACAGATATGTTGATGTTGATATCCTCAACCCTTACTTCGACCTTTATAAGAATAAAAACTACGACAAAGGTACAAGGTTCATTGCAAATATGGCCGTGAATATTACTCCTGTTAAAGACCTCCTTATCAGAGCTCAGGTGGGTTATGACGTAGCCAACACTACATACGAAGTAGTTCGTCACCCTGAATGGTCATCTACTGCAACAGGTACAGGTTCTTATGACCAGTCAAGAGTTACTCAATCAAACCCTACTATAAACATTGTCGGATCTTACAAGAAAGAATTTGGTAAGTTCAATGCTACTGCAAGTGTAATTTACACACAAATCGAGCAATTTTCCAATACTCTTTCTGTACACGGTGAAAAGTTTATGGTGCCGGATTTCCAGTCAATCAACAACTGTGATAAAGCTACTTTGGTAAATCTTACATCTCAGACAAAAAGAAGACTTCAGGGTCTTTCAGGATCATTCGAATTCTCATATAACAATATGGCGTTCCTCACATTACGTGGTCGTAACGACTGGTCTTCGACTCTTCCAGAAGATAATAACAGCTATTTCTATCCTGCTGCCGACCTCAGCTTTATTGTTTCTGATTTTCCATTCATGAAACCCCTTTCTGAAACCATCAGCTATTTGAAGCTAAGAGGTTCTGTTACACAGGTAGGTAAGGATGCTGCTCCGCTATCTATCTATCCTGCTCTTGAGGCATCAACAGCATCTTATGGTGGTTATCGTTACGGTTACACAGGTCCTAACCTTAGTCTCCGTCCTGAAATGAATACTTCATGGGAAGTTGGCCTGGAAGCACGTCTCTTCAAAAACAGAATGGATGTTGACTTTGCATACTATAACACATACTCTGAAGACCAGATAATACAGGGTTTCCGTATGAGCTATGCGACCGGTTTCGTGCTCAACAACATGAACGTTGGTACATTCAGAACAAGAGGTGTTGAATTAAGAGTAGCAGGTGATGTTATTAAGAACCGCGATTGGATTGTTAACGTTGCCGTTAACTTATCTAAAAACTGGAGCAAGGTTCTTGATCTTCCTGAAAATTTGTCAGAATATTACAATGCATATACTTGGAACTCAGGTAATCTCAGAAACGGTATTAAGGTGGGCTATCCTGTAACATCCATCACAGGTCTTGACTTCCAAAGAAATGAAGGGGGTGAAGTCTTGATTGATCCTTCAACGGGTTTACCTCTCGTTTCCAGCACATGGAGCGTTCTCGGTGACCGTGAACCAGATCTTCTCTTTAGTATAGTACTCGCTGTTAAATATAAAAACCTCTCACTTTCAACAGTCCTCGATGGTAGATTGGGAGCACAAGTTGTTAACGGGACAAAACGTTATATGATGGAACAAGGGTACAGTGATGAATCTATTGCTATGAGAGAGGCAGATCCTGTTGTGTTTAACGGTGTTTTGAAAGATGGTTACCAGGATAGTGACAATCCTACAGTAAATACAATAAGTGTTAAACTGGGTGATTTGCAATATGGTTATGCCGGTGGTGACTACAACTGGATTGAAAAAGATATAAACTACCTCAGAATGCAGGAACTTCGTCTTTCTTATAATGTTAACCGGAAGTGGCTGGAAAGAAATACTAAAGGACTTCTCTCGGCAGCTTCTGTATTTGTATCAGGTAACGACTTGTTTACATTGACTAACTACTCTGGTATTGACGTTGTCGGTAACTCCAATTCAGCATCACTTGGCGGGACAGGTGGCGTGGGGTTTGATATGATGGCTATTGCAGCCCCAAGAACGATGTCATTTGGTTTAAATATAACATTTTAACGACTTAATACGATGAGAAAAATATTAATATCATTTATAGTACTTCTGGCAATTGGTGGCAGCTCTTGCACAAAATGGCTGGATGTAAATAACAATGTTGACTCTCCGGACTGGGTGGAACCTGTACTAAGGCTCGCACCAATACTTTCTGCTTACGAAGGTATTCCATATGACCTGAGAGCATTAGCCCCGATGATGGGTTATATGGGTGGTAGCTCTACTTATGCTACAACTTTTGGTGATGACCACTCTTACATAGCTGCAAGTGATGGTGGTGGAGAAGCCTGGAGAATGGTTTACTGGCTTCAGGGGATGAACCTTGAAAATATGATCGACGATGCAGTCGAGATGGAACAACATACAATAGCAGGTATAGGTTATGCCATCAAAGCTTACTCATGGCACAGCCTTGCATCAATACACGGGGACCTTCCTGTTGATGATGCCTTTGTTGCAGGACTCCTTTCACATGATTACGACAATCAGGAGTATGCATTTACAAAAGTTCGCGAATGGGCAAGACTTTCTATTGCCGAATTCGAAAAAACCGATCCTACGGTATATGCAACTTTATCTAACTATGATATAGTATATCAAGGAAATGCAGCAAAATGGAAAAAATTTGCATATGCAGTTCTTGCAAGAAACTATATCACAATGTCAATGAAAGATGCCAAATATCTCGATTCAGCAATTGCTTGTGTAAACAACTCATTCACAAGTGCAAGTGATGACCCTAAGGTACTATATTCAGCAACAGGTGTTTCGGCTACTTCAAATTTTTTCGGCGTTCTCAGAGGCAACCTGGCGAATGTTCTTGTTCAGTCTGACTATATAGTTCAGGTTTTAACAGGAAAAATTCCTAATTATAATGCGGCAGGTTCTATTGAAGGATTAAGCGAATATCAGAATGTAGTTGATACAAATATTCTTGATCCTCGTGCAATCTGTCTGCTGGGTACGAAGGATACAATGCCTACAAATCAGAATGACATTGTTTTAAGGACATACAGTTTTATCGGTACAAGACCTGGTTACAGTTCACAATGTAACTTCTGGGGTCTTACCACTACACCTAATGCTACAACATCAGGTACAGGAAGATGGCTCTACAGAGATGATGCACCATGGCCTCTCACATCATATGCGGAGATGCAGTTCATCAAAGCTGAAGCACAATTCCGTAAAAACCTTAAATCAGATGCACTTGCATCGTTCAAACTTGGAGTTGCTGCACACATGGACTTCGTTAAGAGTTATATAGTTGCAGGTACTGCTGTTAAAAGCACAGCCGGCAAACAAACATCAGTAATGGGCGATAAGATAGCAACTGCAAGATTTACAACACTTGCCAACGAGTATCTTAACAGTGAATTTGTAAACGGCCTTGCACTTGCAGACTTCACTCTTTCTCACATTATGATGCAGAAGTATGTTGCTCTCTTCCCCTGGAGCTATGAGACATGGAACGACCTTCGTCGCTACCATTATGACTTGCTTTTAGGCGCACATGGTATTCCTGAGTCTGGAACATCCTGGACACCTACCGCTGTTTATCATAAGCTCGACTTGGATGTATCAAGAGTATATAAAGGATTTTACCTTCCACCAGCAGATGTTCAAAACCGAAGGGCGAAATTTGCAACAGCTAACCTTGGCTCACCATGCTACAGACTTCGCCCTCGTTACAACTCTGAGTATATGTGGAATCTTCCTTCACTTAAGGCGATTACTCCTATTGCCGGTGATGCAGATAACTATCATACCTCTATGGTTTGGTTTTGTATTCCTAACTAATTAAGAACGACTTAAAAAGATTGATAATGAAAAAAATATTAACATTAATTTCTGTCTTGATGGTTATAGGATTGGTCTCATGCGAAAAGAATGTGATCACCTATGAGACCACAGATCTTGACCAGACAAATTATGCCCAGGTGAGATTAGTTTATGACCTTCCATTGGTAACATCTTCTGCTCAGAATGTTACACGACTTTTATACAATGGTGATACTGTATCTATGGTTTCAACTGCACTTGGTGGTGTTTTTCCTAACAGTACGGCAAAATACCATGCATTGCCTATAGGTACAAATACCGTTAAATTGCTTAAATCTACTTACGCTACCATCTACGAAGGCAGTTTTAACCTGGCTGCAGGCAAATGGAGTGCATTTGTGTACAATACATCCCAACCTCCGATCCTTATTCAGGACCCGGAAGAGTATGTAACAGGCGATCCATGGGCCGACACACTTACATACATCCGCTTTGTAAACCTTTTCCATAAAGCAGATGGTACCCCTTACGGTAAACTTTATCTTAAGGGTAAGAGGACCATTAACGGGGTTGTTCAGTATATTGATATAGCTGAGGCAAATTATGGTGAAGGTTCGGATTATAAACCATACAGACTCTATAGTAACGGTATCAAAATATGGTCCGGAACTGAGTCATCGTTGATTTTTACAGTATTTGATGCAACGGGAACACAGTTGAAGTACTATACCTCTTCAACCGTACAAGCAGATTATACTGCTACAGGCTTTTCTATGACAAAAGGAGTTAATTACATATTCCATTTTAACGGGATACAAGGTACTTATACTACGCAGGCGCTTCGTTTAAGTACGGTTGCTGTAAACTAATATTTTATGAAAAAAGCATTATTACTAACATTACTGTTTATTGCTTCGTTTTCTACAGGATATGCTCAAAGCAAAGCAGAAAAAGAGGCTGCAGCTCAGGCTCGTTATGAAAAAGCTAAGGCTGCACTTGAATCAAAGGATTTTGTTATTGTACCTGACCGCTACGAAAAAAAGGATGGTACAGTAGAGACAAATACTGATGATGCAAACTTCCTTTCGTATGAGGCTGCAGAATTTGTGTACCTTCAGGGTAGCATAGTATGCAATAATGGTTATACAAACAAAGCTACAGTTAATAGTTTTGAGCAGAAGGTCGATAAAAAAGGAAACATAACTGTGATAATGCAGGTTTCCGGATCTCAGATCACTGCAAGAATTGAAATTTCAGTGAGAAAAAGTTCAGACTATGCTGAGGTAATTGTTTCACCTTCAAAAGGCGACACTAAAATGTTCTCCGGAGAGGTGGTTCCGAGAAGCCAGGCAAAGTACTACAAGAAATCTAATATAATTTAAGGTCTGCATACATTATTTTAAGGAGGGTGTCCAAAATGTAATTTTTGGAGCCCTCTTTTTTATATTTGCACTTCACGTCCCATTACCTGCCTTTGTGCCTGATCAATACTAAACTAATAGCGGTAGTGGTCGGATTTGTAGGGGCCGTTGATTGGGATTCCGAGGTAGGCGGCCTGTTCCGGGGTGAGTATGGTGAGTTTTACGCCGAGTTGCTCGAGGTGGAGGCGGGCTACCTCTTCGTCAAGGTTTTTTGGCAGACGATAGACTCCCACTTCGTAATGCTTGTTCCATAATTCCATTTGGGCAAGGATCTGATTGGTAAAGGAGTTGCTCATCACAAAGGATGGATGACCGGTTGCGCAGCCAAGGTTTACCAAACGGCCCTCTGCAAGCAGGAATATGGAGTGACCATCTGGATATACATATTTGTCCACCTGTGGTTTTATGTTTATTTTCTTTACGCCGGGCCATTTTTCAAGCTTATACACCTGTATTTCGTCATCGAAATGGCCTATGTTGCAGACGATAGCCTGGTCTTTCATGGCAGCCATATGTTCAGCGGTAACAATGTCCTTGTTGCCGGTGGTTGTAACAAAAATATTGCCTTCGCCGAGTGCATCTTCCATTGTTTTTACCTCGAAGCCTTCCATTGCTGCCTGAAGGGCACAAATCGGATCAATTTCTGTGACGATTACTCGTGCGCCGTAACTGTGCATTGAACGGGCGCAACCTTTTCCAACATCGCCGTAACCTGCCACAACAACCACCTTGCCGGCAATCATTACATCTGTTGCGCGTTTGATACCATCGGCCAAAGATTCACGACAGCCGTAAAGGTTGTCGAATTTAGATTTTGTTACAGAGTCGTTTACGTTAAATGCAGGAAACAACAGTTTGCCCTGCTCAAGCATCTGGTAAAGTCTGTGTACACCTGTTGTAGTCTCTTCTGACACGCCTTTGACAGCCGGTGCCTGTCTGTGCCAGCGTCCTGAATCGGTGACAAGAATTTTCTTCAAAACTTTATTCAGTTCAACTTCGTCAGGAGTGTCTGCCTGTGCATCAAGAACAGAGGAATTATTTTCTGCCTGGAAGCCGCGGTGAATCATCATGGTGGCATCACCACCATCATCAACTATAAGGCCTGGACCTTTGCCGTTTCCGAAATCCAGCGCACGTTCTGTACACCACCAGTACTCTTCAAGAGTTTCTCCCTTCCATGCAAATACAGGCGTACCGGCGGCGGCAATCGCAGCAGCTGCATGATCCTGAGTTGAGAAGATGTTGCAGCTACACCAGCGTACTTTGGCGCCAAGCTCTACAAGCGTTTCAATCAGCACCGCTGTTTGGATGGTCATGTGTAGCGAGCCCATGATATGAGCCCCGCTGAGAGGTTTCTTGGTGCCGTATTTTTTGCGCAGAGACATCAGCCCCGGCATCTCTTTTTCTGCTATGTCTATCTCCTTTCGGCCAAAAGCAGCCAGGTTTATATCGGCTACTTTATAATCTGTGGATGTGTTTATGTTATTCATGGCGTTAATATGTTAATATACTAATGAGGATAATCTAAAAAGAAGCTTTTACGATTCGTGCAATATTGTCTGAACGGCCCAGAGTGTAATAATGAATTCCGGGAACGCCTGCTTGCAGCAACTCTTTCGATTGCATGGTAGTCCATTCGACCCCCACCTCTCTGGCCTCCTGGTCGTTTTTGCATTTTTGAACTGCACTAACAAGGTCGCCCGGAAAGTCAACATGAAAAGTCTGAGGCAGCAGGTTGATGTCATTTACAGCAGAAATAGGTTTAATCCCGGCAATAACCGGAACGTTGATCCCTACCTTTTTGCACTCATCCCTGAACCTGAAGAATTTCTGATTATCGAAAAACATCTGAGTAACGATATAGTTTGCTCCTGCATCAATTTTTTGCTTCAGATGTTCCAGATCTGTCTGTAAATTAGGAGCTTCAAAATGTTTCTCCGGATAGCCGGCCACGCCAATACAAAACGAAGTGTGAGCAGCATTCTCAAGAGACTCCTCAAGGTATTTGCCTTTATTCATGCTGACAATCTGTGTTACAAGATCTGAAGCATGAGAATGACCTTCTTTTTCCGGAATAAAAGAACGGGTGCCTCTCACAGGATCTCCTCTGAGTGCGAGCACATCATCTATACCAAGAAAATTCATCTCGATAAGAGCATTCTCAGTCTCCTCCTTTGTAAATCCTCCACAAAGCACATGAGGCACTACTGTGATGTTATATTTGTATTTTACGGCTGCCGCAAGAGCAATTGTCCCCGGACGGATACGAGTCAGCCTCTTTTCGATAAGACCGTCAGGCCTCTCGCGATAGCTGATTTCATTGCGGTGTGAGGTAAAATTTATGTACGCAGGATCAAATTCGACCAGACGGTCAATGGCAGCGTAAATTTTCTCAATACTATGCCCCTTAAGTGGCGGCAGCAGCTCGAAAGTGAAGAGCGGTCCTTTTGCTTTTTTTATTTTGTCAATTACACTCATTTGCTGATTTTTCTTTCTGGTGAATGTTTTAAAGATTCGGGGCAAGCCATTTGGAAGCCTTTTCAATTGTCATATTTTTTCTGACAGCATAATCTTTCAACTGGTCTGCGCCGATTTTGCCGATATTGAAATAGGAAGAGACCGGGTGCGAAAAGAAGTAACCACTCACCGATGCAGCAGGCACCATTGTGAAATTTTCTGTCAGTTCTACACCAATCCGTTTCTCAACCTGCAGAAGGTCAAACAAAACCCGTTTTTCTGTATGGTCGGGACATGCAGGATAACCTGGGGCGGGACGGATACCTCTGTATTTTGCAGAGAACATCTCTTCGAGAGTAAGTTTTTCGTCTAAAGCGTAACCCCAATACTCTTTGCGTACCTTTTCATGCAGCCATTCGGCAGCAGCTTCTGCCAGACGATCAGTTAATATTCTGATCATTATTGAGGCATAGTCATCATCACGATAATGAGCAAATTTTTCATTATCAAGTTCAGCGGTAACAACAAAGGCGCCAATATGATCGATCGTAAGGGCAGTATTACCCGATGATGCCGGAGCAATAAAATCTGCAAGCGAAAGATTTGGTACACCCTTCTCTTTTAACTCCTGATTTCTAAGGAATCGGAAAACGGCCTTTGGCTCTTTTTGGGCATTCTCAGAAAAGACTATCACATCATCTCCTTCTGATACTGCAGGATACAACCCGAATATCGCTTTTGCAGTTAGCAGTTTTTTGTCAATGATCTCACTTAGGTAGTTTTGAGCATCTGCAAAAAGTTTTTTGGCTTCCGTCCCTTTTACAGGATCGTTAAAAATTGCCGGATATTTGCCGGATACCTTCCATGCAAAGAAAAAGAATGTCCAGTCGATATATCCGGAAAGCTCCTTAAGGTCAATATCATGCATTACATGGAGGCCAGGTTTTGCCGGATGAGGAATCACAAGAGAGTCCCAGTCGGTCTTCAATTTGTTCTTTCTGGCGTCTGAGATAGACAGAAGATTCTTATCAATCTGACGAGAGTTATGATCTGCTCTCATCTTTTTATACTTTTCTGCAATAGCAGCCACATATTTTCTGTTGTCAGGCTGACTAAGTGCAGAGAGAACTCCTGCCGCCTTTGAGGCATCCTTTACGTGAATAACAGCATTTGAATATGTAGGCGCAATCTTAACGGCAGCATGTATCTCAGAAGTTGTCGCCCCGCCAATAAGAAGCGGGATAATAACATTTCTGCGCTGCATTTCTGATGCAACATGGACCATCTCTTCGAGGGACGGTGTAATCAGTCCACTTAGGCCGATAAAATCTACATTCTCCTTTATAGCAGTATCTATGATCTTCTCTGCTGGTACCATAACGCCCAGGTCGATAATCTCATAGTTGTTACACGACAGCACTACACCCACAATATTTTTTCCGATGTCGTGTACGTCGCCCTTAACAGTAGCAAGCAGCAGCTTTCCGGCACTCTTCTTCTCCTCTCCCTCGCTCTCCATTTCAATATAAGGTGCCAGTTTCGAAACAGCCTTTTTCATTACCCGCGCACTTTTAACAACCTGCGGAAGAAACATCTTTCCCGACCCGAACAGATCGCCAACTTCATTCATTCCACCCATCAGAGGACCTTCGATCAGCTCTATCGACCTTCTGAAAAAACTCCGCGCCTCCTCAATATCCTCTTCAATAAATTCATCCAAACCCCTTATTAAAGAATGTTTTATCCGCTCAATCACAGGTAGCGACCTCCATTCGTCGGTCTTCTGTCGATCACCTTGTTTTCCATCTTGTGTACCCGAATTTATAGCTTTATTCTGCATTTCCTCGGCATACATCACAAGCCGTTCCGTTGCATCTTTCCGCCGGTTCAAAACCACATCCTCAGAAAGAATCAGAAGGTCAGAAGGTATCTCACTGTAAACCTGCAGCATACCGGGATTCACTATCCCCATGTCCAGACCAGCCGTAATAGAGTGATAGAGAAAAACTGAGTGGATGGCTTCACGGACGCGATCAATCCCCCTGAAAGAGAAAGAGAGATTGCTGATACCACCGCTCACTCTGGCATAAGGTAGATTCAGCTTTATCCACTCGGTTGCCCGTATAAAGTTGACTGCGTAGTTATTATGTTCTTCAATTCCGGTAGCAATTGCCAGAACGTTCGGATCAAAAATAATATCTTCTGGCGGAAATCCCAGCTTATCCACAAGCAGCCTATATGATCTCTCTGCCAGTTTGATTTTTCTTTCAAATGTGTCGGCCTGACCATTTTCGTCAAACAGCATAACCACAGCGGCAGCACCGTATTTTCTAATTTTACGGGCATGGTCAAGAAATACCTTTTCGCCCTCCTTAAGGCTAATGGAATTCACAACTGATTTACCCTGAATACATTTAAGAGCCGGCTCGATGACGCTCCATCTAGAAGAGTCAATCATGAGCGGAAGTTTTGAGATGTCTGGTTCGGCCATAATAAGATTCACAAACTTCACCATAGCTTTTTCTGAATCAAGCATCGCCTCGTCCATGCAGATATCAATAATCTGAGCACCACTCTCAACCTGGTTTCTTGCAATCGCGATAGCCTCACCGTATTTCTCCTCCTTTATAAGCCTTGCAAATTTTTTAGAGCCCGATACATTTGTCCGCTCACCAATATTGACAAAATTCGTTTCCGGTGTAATAGTAAGCGCCTCAAGACCACTTAACTTAGTATGTCGTGCCAAAGTAGGACGGATTCTTGGCTTATAATTTTTTGCTTTTTCAGCTATCTTCTTGATATGCAGTGGAGTTGTACCGCAACATCCACCAATAATGTTAACCCATCCCTCTTTCATGAAATCTTCAGTTGTAGAAGCCATAAATTCTGCAGACTGATCGTACTCCCCAAACTGATTAGGCAGACCGGCGTTCGGATGTGCAGAGACATAAAAGCTCGCTTTTGCCGATAGTTCCTCGATGAAAGGTCTTAGCTGTTCTGCACCCAGAGCACAGTTTAGGCCGATGCTAAACAGTGGAAAATGAGAGACCGAAATCAAAAAAGCCTCAAGAGTCTGTCCTGTCAAAGTTCTCCCGCTGGCATCGGTAATTGTTCCCGAAACCATTACAGGAAGCCTCACACCCTTTTCCTCAAACACAGAATCAATGGCAAAAAGAGCCGCCTTTGCGTTAAGCACATCAAATACCGTTTCAACCAGAAGAATATGAGCACCACCGTCGATGAGCCCCCTTGCCTGTTCCGAATATGCTTCAACAAGATCATCAAAAGTTACAGCCCTTGCACCCGGATCATTGACATCCGATGACATAGAAGCCGTGCGATTTGTGGGGCCGAGCGTGCCGGCAATGAAGTGCTTATGTTCAAATTGCTGGATGTTTTCATGTTGCTCAATAGCAGCCGCTGCCAACCGCACCGACTCAAAATTAAGTGTATATACAAACTCCTCCATGCCATAGTCGGCCATGGATATTCTATTGGAATTAAATGTGTTAGTGGTAATAATATCTGCGCCGGCCTCCAGATATTCCATGTGAATGGCCTTTATTATCTCTGGTTTTGTGATAGATAAAAGATCATTATTTCCTTTCTGCTGGCGGGGATGATAAAAAAATTTCTCACCACGATAATCCTCTTCCTGTAACTTGTATCTCTGGATCATTGTACCCATCGCTCCATCTAGGATCAGAATCTTTTGTTTAACAATATCTTCCGGAGAAACTTTCATCAGCTAATTAATTTGATAGTGCAGTTAATTTCGTAGGATAGCATTCATTCCCCACTAATGACTTGATCACAAAATTTCCAGTGCTGTAACCTCTTCGATTACCCTTTGTTTTTTAATTGGGCCCAGCTCCAGGGTGTCGAGCAAGCTGGGTTGTTCATGTACCTGGCTGCAAATTACGATGCCCTGCTCCATAAGCTTTTGTTTATCAGGTGTTGTGAGCCGGGTGAGTGCGGTGATGGGAAAAATTCTTTCCCTGTCGATGATATCTTTCAAACCATTGCCTTGAGGATAGTCCCAGCTCAGCAACTGCAAACCGCTGCACTCACCGTAGGCGGTGGCATCGGAGGTAAAGCGGGTGTTAGTTACTACACCCCCATTAAATGAAAAACCAGAAAACTTGGGGAGACCTTTTCTAAACCGGATGATATCATCTACCCTGGAACGAATATAGAGCGGCACCTGAACATTGGCATTTTTCCCCTGGCTTTGATAAAACTTGCATTCTATAAAAGTCTGATGCTTATCACGCGTGGCGATAACATCCACTTCGTGCGTAACACAGTGCCCGTCAATAACCTGGGCAACTTCCACATTGTAACCCATAAGCTTGAAAACTTGTCCGACAAAATGTTCAAAAGGATGCCCGGTAGGACCAAGCTCCATTATTGCATTTTTTAACTTATAACGAGCTGCTGTTCCAAGGGTTTTTTTCCTTAAAAGAGCAAAGGCTCTGTCGTATATCTTTCTACTGCTGATGCCGTCGTAAATCCATGATTCCACATCTTTAACGATAGAATCAATGAGAAAATCGGCAGCCCCGGAGCGCTGCAACGAACGTTTAAGCTTTTCCGTAGAAAAGGACTCCATCTCGCCGGATGCTTTCTTTATTAAAATGTTGTTATTCATCATTACAATTCATTTTTGTAGAATTTTTATCAAAGATAGTAAAATATGTCCTATGCTAACTGTACTGTCAGCGTGCTGGTAGAAAGTTTGGAGAGCTAAAATAATTTTTACGTATATTTAAACTTTCCTTCTGAAATTTGTTTTGGCCTTATTTAATATGATAAAAACCATTCTACTTACATTTTCCCTGCTATTTACCATTCTTTCATTTTCGCAGAACCGAACATTCAATGCAAGCTTGGAAACAAAGGGATTGGCCGGAAGTGGATCCTGTATGCCATTTTGGTTTACCCATAATCAACTTGGAAAATATTCCAACTCAGCAAATTGGCAGGGACTTACAGAAGGACAAATTTCAGGACTTATTCCTCTTTCAGAAAAGCTAAAACTAACTTATGGCACTGACCTTGCATTTCTGGCATCAGATAAGGAGATAAATACCAAAATCATACAGGCCTACGCCGGCCTTTCCTGGGGAAAAATCACGCTTAAAGCGGGGGCCTTTGCCGATGAAGAAATTCTAGGTGGTTTGTCTGCAAGTAATGGTAATATAGTCCGCTCGCTAAATTACCGGCCATACCCGATGATCAGGCTTTCAACATCAGGCTATATCCCTTTTCTGTTTGCAAAAAAATGGTTTCGTTTTAAGGCAGAATATGACGAAGGGATCCTTAATGATAACCGGCTGGTAAATCACCCGCACCTGAATCACAATATGCTTGCAGGTCAGTTTTTGGTGAGTAAAACATTAAGGCTCTCGTTAGAAGTAAACCGTTATGTGTTCTGGGGTGGACGCTCCCTGCAGTACGGTCAGCTTCCGGACGATCTTGAAAGTTATTTCCGCTATATCCTGGGATTAAAAGGAGGCTCAGGTTTTCTTGAAACTGATCAGATAAACGTGGCGGGAAACCAGTTGGGTTCTTATCTGCTTACTACAGAGAAAGATTTTGAGAACTTTCAGTTACAAATCAGAATCAGCCACCCGTTTGAAGATCATTCCGGAATGGAGTTCAATAATCTGAAGGATAACATGTACTCTTTTTATATCACAAAAAACAAGACCGGTTCACTGATTGACGAATTTTTGTTTGAGTACCTCTATACCAAGAATCAAAGTGGCAGCTTCCACCAGACATCCGGCCCCGGGAAACACATGCGGGGCTTGGACAACTACTTCAATCATGGAATTTATCGAACCGGATTTTCCTACCTTGGATACAGTATGGGTACCCCGCTGTTTAGTCCGCTTGTGAAAAATTCAGACGGAATTGTAGCCGGTTTTGAAAACAACCGTATTTCTGCTTTTCATGCAGGAGCAAAAGGTTATATGGCAAAACAAATAACATGGAAAACCATGATCACCTATTCACGTAATTTCGGCACGTATAGCAATCCATACAATCCAGTTCGCAAAGAACTTTATTCGCTGGCAGAATTCAGTTGGAAAAGTGGAGTATTTCCGCTTATTATTTCAACTCAACTGGCTGCCGATTTTGGCGATATGGCCGACAATCAATTTGGATTGGGATTCTCATGCAAATGGATATTCCGATAAATGTCAAAATTTCTATCGTCGGAACTGGCAACTTACCTGGTCGGCCGATATATAGAAATACCTGTCTATACAATGTCTTTTGTCGAGTACCTGTTTTTCAGACACGAATATGCTCCCTGCAAATTTGTAGGAATTTTAGCGACATCTATACTTGTAGCGTTTTTGTGATTCTTTGCGTATTGTCAATAAAACAATTTAATTTTTTCATTATGAGAAACAAAAATCTTCCATTACAGTACTTGACTTCATTATTGCTGATAGTTACATCTTGTTTTATGTTTTCGTCCTGTCTGAAAGATGATTCCGACTACGAGAGGCAGGTAAAAATTGACGACCAGATAATATCTAAATATTTGATGGACAATAATATTCAGGCACAGAAAAACTCCATAGGTTTTTACTATAAGGTAATCACGCCTAACAACAGTGGCACAACGCTGAAACAAGATGATGTAGTAAGTTTTTATTATACTGTATCTCTTCTTAACGGAACTCTCCTGGAGACAAATGACCAACCAGATGACCAACCGGCACAGTTCAAACTATTAAACTACGCAATGATTCCGGAAGGTCTGGACTATGGCATCAGTAAGATGAAAGTAGGAGAGAAGTACAGGTTTTTCATCCCTTCGTACCTCGCTTTCGGGAGTTATGGCTGTTCCGATTTTCCTGCTAACAGCAATTTTATTATAGATGTAGAAGTAGCAGATACCCAGTCAGAAACGGAAATTAATGATATACAACTGGACTCCATAGAAAATTATGTAAACGCCAACTACGAGTTATTTAATAAATATACATCAGGACTCTATTTTATAGACAGTATTCCAGGGAATGGCAACAAGCCATTTGCCGGAGACATGGTAACAATTGATTTCACAAGAAAATATCTGAATAATATTGTCATTAAGACTGTTCAAGAAACATCAATATATCTGGATCATAATCAAGCTGTACAAGGTCTGGAAGAGGGCATTAAACTGATGAAAGAAGAGGGGAGTGCAATTCTGATAATGCCTTCGAGCTTAGCTTTCAAACAAAGCCTGTGTGTAATTCCTCAGAAAACCAGAAAGGAGATGTTGGACGATAAGTTAATATCGGCCGAGGTATTGCCATATTCAATAGTAAAATACATTGTTAAACTTAAATCGATAAATTAAAATTTTGCCGGCCAAGAATTTTTACATTAATTTAATCGGCATTTAATGAGTTCAAATAAGCAAATCATAATTGTGTGGCAAGTACTGACGGCGACAACTTAGAGATTATAATTCATGGTTGCATTCGAAAGAGTGAAAAATATCGGGAAATGTTATATAAAAAATTTTTCGGTTATGCCCTGAGTGTTGCTATGCTATATACCAATCACCGGAACGATGCAATTGAAATAGTAGATGATAGCTTTATAAAAGTATTTTCCGAGATTGAACGATTTGATATGTCGCAGCCTTTTAAGGGATGGTTACGTAAAATTGTGATAAACAGCTCTATAGACCGGTTACGAAGAAATAACAGAGTAAGCCTCCTCTTAGATACAGATACCTTGTCAGCCCAGTTCCAGTCCCAATCTCAGTCCCAGTCACCGGAGGTGATCAGCCACCTTACTGCAAAAGAGATTATAACAATGCTCAATTGCCTGCCGGGTATCCACAAAACAGTATTCTGCCTGTACGAAATTGAAGGATATAACCACGAAGAGATAGCCAGGCAATTGAGCATTCCCATAAGCTCATCAAGAGTTTATTTAGCAAGAGCCAAGCAACGGTTACGGGAGTTGTATCAGGTTTATTTTAACTCAAACCATAAATATGAATAGTATGGATAAAGATAAAGTTAGAGATAAAGAGTTGAGCGAACTGATAAAAGAGACAATTGCCGGATATGAAGAGGAATATGTGGCAGGTGCCTGGGAGAATTTTGTCAACAAGCGAAAAAGAAGAAAAAAGATTATCTACCTGCGATTTGCTGCTGGAGTTGCTGCAAGCATCCTGTTATGGTTGTTGGGTTTAAACATATACGATAAGGAACAGCCAGCCAGTACCACAAGCCCATACACAAACCCTACACAATCCACTCAGGAGATTTCTGTAGATAGTTCCATACCTGATAAGGTTCAAACCGTCGCAAAAAAAATATTAGCGAGTAATAGAGCAATAAGCCCAACAACAAGAAGCTACGCAAACATAAACAAGTTAGAAACGGCTGTCTCTTTTGAGATTACAACCAAGCGGGCAGATAGTGTCAAGGCAGTTTTCAACACCTCACCAACAACCGACTCGACCAGAGGGAGCAGGGTGGCAGAATCAATCATTGATCAGAAAAAAGAGGCAAACCAGATAAAAACAGAGCAATCTAAACGAAAAGTAAAGTTTGGAATAAATGTAGCCCAGGGAATAAACTCAACCTCAACAGCCTCCTCACACAGCTATTCAGGAGGAGTTAACATAGATATTCCACTGATCGGCCAACTGCAGCTATCCACAGGCTTGCAGGTAGAACATCAAAGCGTGGTAAGTAAAAAATCCGATGGAAATAGTGCCATTCCTGCGGACCGTAACCGGGCCAGTCTGATAAACCTCGATTTTCCACTAAACATCACATGGAAGTTCTTTTCGCGAAAGTCAAACAGTTATTACATATCCGGCGGAATATCGTCGTTGGCCTATTTAAGCGAGAAATACACCACCACCTCTTACAAGCAGGAGGTCAAAGAGGCTGTGACATTATTAGGAACAGAAGAAGCCAGAACATATAAGCTTGAGAATGTAGAGACTACCACCACGCACTCGGGGGAGCCATCCAACGCTTTTGATATTGCCGGTCGCATCAATATCAGTCTTGGAATAGAAAAGCAACTCTCTCCAAAACTCTATTTACATGTTGAACCTTATCTGAAAATTCCTGTATCGGGTCTGGCAACGGAGAATCTGAAATTCACCACGAGCGGCATTATTTGTAAAATTTCTTTCTAAAAAAGGCCGTCTTTGCAAGAAATATGACTATTCTGGAGCAAACTTTATAGAATAGTTACGTTAGAATGTTGTTGTTTCTTTATATTCTTTACTTGCCTCAATTACCAAATCTGATTTTATAATCTCAGTAAGGTTAATTGTTGGTATTAAATATTTATTGTAAGGTGTATTTTCTGTTTCCAGTTTTCAAAGTTATGGTTTCTTTTTTCACTACAATGCCTTCAATGGCATAAAGCCTAAGCCACGAATTTTTATATAGTCCATACGCTTTCTTTGGGATTAATTCCTTTTATTCGATCCCAGTGGCATAAATATGGGTGAATTTGTAGGATGCCAGGGGTTGCTTTATCGTTACTTTTTTAGTTAAAAAGGAGATTTGACTTTATTTTGGTTATATTTATAATCAATTTATTTCGATCGTGATTTTATAACGTTCTATTTAGAATTTAATGAATTTTATTTCTGAAAGCCAACTCAAAGAGTTGTTGAGTGATGAGCTTGATTTCTTATTCATATTAAATATGGATGGAGATATTATTGAGATAAGCCTTGCCGTAAATTCTATATTGGGCTATTCTGTCAAGGAGTTGAAAGGAAAAAACATTCTTACTGTTTATCCGTTGCAGTATAAGGAAAAAGTAAGTGTCATAATTCCTCTGGCAATAAAAGGAGATATCGCCTCCTGTCCATATCCATTTACAACAAAAGCAAACGAAACGATTCCGGTTGATACCAAATTTTATGTTGGGTGGTGGAATGAAGAGAATGTTATTGCTGCAGTCTGTACCAATCTGTCCGCAGAACATTTTTCCAGAGACGTTTTTTTTAGCATATTTAATAATTCTCAGATAATGATGGCTATCAGTACGGTTGATTCCGGTATTATTTTTAATGCCAATCGTGCTTTTATGGAAACCATTGAATATTCATTGGAAGAACTCTCCGGTAAAAGTGTTCAGGAACTGGGTTTATTCTATGACTATGCCCAGAGAGAGAAAGTCGTTGACCGGTTCAGGAAAGATGGAAAAGCAGAGGGGGAAGTCACGTTCAGAACAAAGTCCGGAAAGCTCATTGTCTGTCTATTTTCGTTGGAAGGAATCGAGATTCAAAAGAATTCTTACCTGCTATCCGCTGCAACGGACATTACTAAGAGAAAAATGATGGAAGAGAAGTTAAAATATCTCAACCAGCAACAAAAACTGCTCGCAGATGTTGCACAGTTTCTGAATAAGCCAGGAGATTTTGACCACATCATTAATACTGTTTTAAAGTTAGTAGGCGAGCACTCGAACGTTAGTCGCGTCTATATATTTGAAAATACAGCAGATGAACAGTTCACCAGCAATACCCATGAGTGGTGCAACGAAGGAATTGCAGGGAAAAAAGAGGAACTCCAGAGACTTCCTTTTGATAAAGTTCCTTCCTGGAAGAAAATTTTAAACCAGGAAGGCCGTATTTTCTCAGAAAATATTCAGGAACTACCCCAGGACCTTATTGATGTATTGGCACCTCAGCATATCAAATCAATTTTGATTTACCCGCTTTATCTGCAAAACCACCTTTGGGGATTTGTCGGTTTTGATGAATGCGTGCAGCATAAAATCTGGGCAGAAGATGAAATCAACCTGCTCCTAACAGTAACAAATGATATAGCCAATGCGCTTGAACGAAAGATCTACCTCAATCAGTTTCAAAACAGTGAACTACGCTTAAGGCTTGCATTGAGCGGGGCAAGAGAAGGAATGTGGGACTGGAACCTTCAAACAGGTGAAGTTTACTTTACCGATACCTGTTATACGATGATTGGCTATGAACCCAACGAATTAGCAAATAAAGGATATAAGTGGCAGGAACTTATCCATCCCGATGATTTAGCCAAAGTCTTGGAGATCTTTGATAATCACTTAAAAGGTAATACGGATTATTATGAGAGTGTTTTCAGAATAAAAGACAGTTCCGGCAACTGGAAATGGGTCTTGGACCATGGAAAAATTATTGAGAGAGATAAAGATAACAAAGCTATTCGGGCTATTGGTACTCATATTGATATCAGCAAGCAAAAAGAAGCAGAACTGCAATTACAGGAATTGCTTGTTACCAAAGATAAACTTTTTTCTATTATCTCGCACGATCTTCGTGGACCTATTGGCAGTTTTATGCAGATCATCGAACTTCTAACCAGTGATATACAGGTCAATCCCGATATGCAGGCCAATCTTCTCAATGAATTAAAAGACATGTCAAAAAACACCTTTTACCTGCTGGAAAATTTACTGAACTGGTCAAGATCTCAACGAAGTGAAATCGTTTATAATCCAAGATCTATCATCATAAACGAATTGATACACGAAAACATCGCATTACTTTCTGGCGCAGCAGGACAAAAATCAATCCACATTCAGTTTGAGGCACACACAAATTTTATTGCTTATGCAGATTACGATATGATTAATCTGGTGATTCGTAACCTACTTTCCAACGCCATTAAATTTACCCAGACAGGAGGATTAGTCAGCATCAACATTTCTGAGCAGGATGGTCTCATAAAAACAGAGATTGCAGACAATGGAGTAGGCATGTCTCAGGAAATGGTAGATAAATTACTTACAGATAACCAGTTCCATTCCACTTATGGTACGAGCAATGAAAAAGGATCCGGTTTAGGGCTTGTGCTTTGCAAAGACTTTGTTCAGAGAAATGGTGGATCTCTAAGCGTTGAAAGTATTCTTGAAAAAGGGAGTAAATTTATTTTTACGGTCCCGACGAATGGTTAAAAAGGGTTGTGTTACCATTTTTGCTATATTTGAATAAAAATGGCAAATCAAACCTATCAAATTCAAATTGCCTTAAAGTGGATTAAACCCAAAATATGGAGAAGAATTTTAATCCCATCAGATTTATTATTGTCAGATTTTCATGAAATAATCCAAACAACAATGGGTTGGTCAGACTCACATTTGCATCAGTTTATAAAAAACAAAACATTTTATACGGTTAGGATGCGGGACGACGACTTATGGGAAGAGATGAACAATGTAGATTATTCAAGCATGCGAGTATCAGATTTATTGAAGAGAGAAAAGGAAAAAATAATATATGAATATGACTTTGGCGATTCATGGGAGCATGAAATTATTTTAGAGAAGATTCTCCCGGAAGACGGCAATGTAAAATACGCACAATGTATAGGGGGAGAGATGAACGGCCCGCCGGAAGATTGCGGTGGAGCAGGAGGATATTCAGAAATGGTCGAGATACTAAAGCAACCCCATCATGAAGAGTATGAAGGCTATATGGAGTGGCTGGGAGGTAAATTTGATCCTTGTCACTTCGATAAAAATGAGATAAATTCATTTTTGCAGGAAGATGAGGAAGACAAACAATTTCATGAAAATCAAGGTTGTGACTTGACATACTCAGATATATTATTGGCAACCAAAACAAAAGAACAGATAATAGAACTTGGCCGCTCATATGGAATAAAAATGAAAACCAGTCACAATAAAGCAGACTGTGCCCAATTAGTGGAATATGCATTAATAAATAAACCTCAAATTCTCAAAAACGTACTCTCTTACAACGAATTATCTGCACTAAAAATTATTCTGAACGAAGAAGAATCAGATATCGGCTTCACCTTTGACGACATTGACGGACTCTTCGCTGCGGGATTATTAAACATATCTTTAACATTGAAAGACAAAGACCCTGTCACAATTCCGCAAAACATAAAAAGTGCGATACTCCCGGTGCTGGACAGCATATTAGACGATCCTGCCCTGCAAAGGAATTACAAATTGGAAAACCTGATCATTGGAGTAATAACATTATACGGTGCACTATCACTCGATCAAATGGTAAAATTGGTAAACAAATACCAGGATGAGACAACAGAAAAGGGAGAGCTTATTAAACTTCTAAATAACTCACCTCGTCTGCAAAGGCGAATAATTGCAGATGAAATCGCCGGCACCCAATATCTGTTCTATATGTTCATAGCCAATACCAATTCAATTATTCATGAGACATCAAAAAGAGAAAAAACAGATTATTTTATATTTTCCAGGAAAGAGATAGAGAATGCCTCAAAAGCACTTTACTATTTTAATAATCTTCAAATAGATAAAATCAAAAATTTTCTGATAAAAAACAGAGTTAGAGATATTGATTCATTCCTTCACCAATTATGGCTTAATATTCAAAACGATGTAAGCCCCTCCGGAACAATCAAATTCATAAAAGATAATTTAATTTTCGACAGTTTTGATGACATTCAGAACATTCTTAAATTGGTTACAGATTACAGCAACAACATCCCTAAATGGATACTAAAAGGGAACTCCTCACATAATATTTTTGACAATCCATATGAAATGCCAATCCTCTCTCGCAAAACAGGAAGAAATGACCCCTGCCCGTGCGGCAGCGGCAAAAAGTATAAGCATTGTTGCGGCAATAACTAAGCATTAATTTCGGAAATATGCCACCGTAAATCTGGCATTTTTACCGAAAACTACCACCGGATCCCCCTTAGCGGATACCAAGTTGCTTTTTGAATGATCTCCTCCTTATTATCAAACCCCAGATTCATAAAATCGATAATCTTATACCAAATGCAATTATATAGCAGTCCCAAATGTGTCTGAAAAAATGTAGGTGTACCTGCAAATAGAGTTGATTTCGGTAGTGGTGGTATCCATCACTAACTGGCACATGAAAATTTCCAGTTTTTCGAGGGAGTCAAATATTAAATTTGTGAACTGTCTTTTATACTTGGCCCACATTTTCTCGGCAGGGTTTAGTTCCGGACTATATTGTGGCAAGAATACAAGGGCGATATTCT
>JBDKRJ010000036.1:0-8951 GCA_039683455.1 Rikenellaceae bacterium
TTATCTTGTATGAACCAGATTCCATCCTTGAAGAAAACGGCTGCAGATGGGTTCTTGTCGTCGGAACGCAGCTTGAAGTTTCGCCGGGAACTAAATCCTACAGAGGATTGAGGGTAATAATCCAGTATTACATTCTTCCCTGAGTCTGTTGCCGATAGAATAACATCCTTGTCAATCCTGACCATTGTTAAGCGTTTGATGATATTTTAGAACACTATTCTTCTCCGTCGTTACCATTCTGCCTATTGGCTAGCTCCTGAAAATCTCTTTCGAGTTTTTCAAATTCGTCAATAGTATCAATCATTGAGGTCTGGACTTCGAGATACGGAAGCAATGATCCATTAGGAGGGCCAACTATGTTTGCTCTGAACTCCGCTTTTGAATATTCTATCGTTACCGTGTGTTTCGCAATCCTCAATGCTTTTACTACCGTGTTAATGGTTTTCTTGTTCAATTCCATCATTGCATATTTGTTTGAAATTTGGTGGCGTTTTTTAATATTTTTAATGCTTTGACACCAAAAATATTCTTTCCCGAATTGTAACGGTGCATTACATTTCTCACATACTGAGGTGATGTTTTATTTTTTTTTGCAATTATAATCGCAGAGCCATAGGTTAATTCAATTTTTTTGCTACTTTTGTTCATAGGAAAGTGGTTATGTTTGTGAGTACTATTGTGGTTACTGCTACAAAGTTGCGAATTATAACTCGCATTTGCTAATAATTATGCGTACAAAAAATATATCTGAACGACTTAAACAGATAATCTCTGAGAAAAAGCTTAGTATAAGAGCATTTGCTAAGGAAATAAATTGTGCTGACACAACGATTGGGGCTTTAATAAAGGGAAAAGCTGAACCTGGTTACAGTATTTTATTTTCCATTGTCAACCGTTATCCGGAGATTTCCCCAGAGTGGTTACTTACTGGAGAAGGTTATATGCTTAGGAATCCAAAGCAGGTGTGCATGGATGAAACTAAACAAGTAATAGAAGATTATAGTTACCATCACCAAGAACAGATGAAAGATATTAGCGAATTCATTAAAGAGAAGAATCGACAACTTGAGCAACTACTAAAAGCCAATATGAAGCTTACAAGGATGCTCGAAGAAGGAGGCCCCAAAGAAAAATTATTGATTAAAAATCTTTACTCAAGGCGTCAGGAAAAAAACTAATTTCAAATAACAATGCTTAAGAAACAAGATGCGAAAGCAAAAGGCTTTATTGAAAAGAGAAAGAAAATTGATCCAATGATTAAGAAATTTATAATAATTGCAGGAATTATTGTTATTACTGGGTTTCTGCTTTATTTCTGGAATTATCATTCTAACTTTTCAAATTCTTCAAGTGACTGGGCAAATTTTGCAATTTTCAACGGATACTTTCTAAATATTATCAATATGATAATTTTAGGATATTTATATTTTTTGGTTTATAAAACTACAAATGAGTATAATAAATTATTAATTAAACCTATTCTATATGCTAATAATATTTTCAAAAACGATAAAATCACTGAGCCTGAATTGGGACATTATATTTGGGTTCTTGGAAATGCATCAAAACATCCAGCAGTAAATATTATAATACGACATACGATTACAAAAAACATAGGAGAAAAGACAATAGATATCGGCACAACTAGATGGATATCATGTTCTTCTTTAGCTGGAGATCAAAGTATGGAATTATTTTGGATTTATTATGCATATAGTATAGAGATATGTTATACAGATGCAACTGAAGAAAATTATTATTTATCCACAATAGCCAACCTCAGAGTAACAACAAAAACTATCACAAAAGAATTCTATGAGAAAAGTATAAAGGAAGCGGATGAAAATCAAAATAACAATATTATAAACCTTATGGAAAAATACCGCAGAGATCAGTTTTCCGGACATCATTTTGGTTTGTATATTACTTATCTTAAATATTTAAATTTACTATCAACAGACTATATACCCGATTTGGTAAATAGGGAAAGTAGACTATCCTATCCACCTGACCCAGAAACTACATCTCCCGCTCCAAATTAAAAAAATAATTGGTACACAAATCTGCCTATAGTCTTACAAATGAAAGAAAAAAACAGCATTGAACCGGGACAGTTCTGGGACAGTAAGTACCAAAAAAGCTAAATAAAGATATTTTTTTTTAAAACACGAACAATTGAAAAGCTTACTATACCTCACTAAAAGCTAATATTACCCGGGGCTAAATCGGGGCAAGAGGTTACGATTTAAGGCAATTTTGAATTTTTAATATATTAATAATCAATTAGATGTAAAAGTTGGACTCACTAAATAGAGTCCGCCCATCTCCACTAGTGTTTTAATACAGGATAAGAGATCCGGGAATGGTTTACTTGCAAAAGTTTCTGTTTAAAGATTTCTTTTACTTTTCTGATATCTCTTACGGAAATTTCTGCTTCTGCCAGTTGGTCTTCCGAAATTCGAGCATTTACCACCCTTTCTACAAGAGCAGAAATACTCTTCTCAGAATAATCTTTTAGAGAACGTGAAGCAGCCTCAACGGCGTCTGCCATCATTACAATAACCTGTTCCTTGCATACCGGAAGTACCCCTTTGTATGAAAAATCTGCAATGCTCGACGGGTCTCCGCCCTGGTTTACAAATTGGTTATAGAAGAATGCTGTTCGTGACCGACCATGGTGCGAGAGAATAAAGTCAATAACAACCTGGGGTATCCTTGCCCTCTTTGCGAGCTCCACCCCATCATCCACATGTTGAATTATAAGCTTCGCACTCTCTTCAGGAGTAAGAGTTGAGTGGATATTCAAATCTCCGCTTCTCTGATTCTCTATAAAAAACTGAGGATTGTTCATTTTCCCCACATCATGATAGAGAGCCCCTACCCTTGCAAGCAGCGCATAAGCGTCAATTTCTCTTGCAGCGCTCTCAGCCAGTGTGGCTACCTGAAGCGAATGCTGAAACGTACCCGGAGCCTTTTCTGACAGACTTTGCAACAGAGGAGAAGTCGTGTCTGACAAATCTCTCAATCGCGGGTTTGACACAAGACCAAAGATCTTTTCAAACAGAAAAAGAAGAGGATAAGCAGCAATTATCAGTATTGAATTCCACAAAAAATAGAGAAAGAATGATGGGTTTATTCCAGCAAAAGAACCCTCTTCAATCAACCTAAAAGAGACATAGAAAACAACAAAACAGATAAATATGACAATTGAGTTTACAAACTGCAACCAGCCTCTGTTCCAGTGTGTGAATGTAAATATCGCAACCCCTCCTGCCAAGGCATTCAAATAGAAGATTTCACACCCCTTTTGAGCTATCATCATTACCGGCAGCAAAAAGATAAGATAAATGGGTAAAACAATCTTTGAGGGAAAGAATGATGTAATATAAAGTGCAAAAACCGAATAGGGAACCACATACAGGAATGCAGGATTTGTATTTTTTACAAGAACGGTTACAATTACAATTAAAATAACCTGCAACAACATAAAATTCAATTTGTTCGAATCAAAAAGTATCTCCTTTTTGAGAAAGAACAACAGGACGACAAATAGAAGCAATATCCCTGAAATGAAGAGAAAATAGCCGAGCTTAAGCAGATAGATACTTCCGCTATACCCCATGCTAAGCTCATATTCGGCCTTATATGAATCAAGTAGCTGCTCGATCTCTGTAGTAACTGTTTCACCTTTTGCAACTATCAATTGTCCGGCATATAGAATTCCTTTCGTAGGAGAGATACTGTTTAAGGCACTTTTGTGCGCAATCTGAGTTGTGTTAATGTCCAGTATCAGGTTGGGAACAAGAAGTTGATTGACTTTGGTTTCGTCTATTGCCTTTACATAAAGTTCGTCCGGAAACTCCTCTTTGATTCTTTTTTTAATATACTCCATCCCGCTTTTTCTGGTAAAAACCTCCAATGCCGGAGTTTCATAATTATCCTTTCCTTTCTGAATTATAATCACCTTGTTTAAAAGACTGGAGTCTGCAAATTCGTTGACTAATCCCCTATTGTAAATTTTCTCAAAAGAGCCTTTTATGTTACTTACCAGAACATTGTCAGTTTCCGGATCCAAAATTTCTGCAAGAGTTATGAGCTGCTCCCCTTTAATTTTTTCTGCATAGGTGTAATAAGGAATAATCTGAGCAGCCTTTGAATTACGCTCTGCCCTCAGTTCAGATTCACTTTTCAATATCGGGATATCAATTGGAGCAATTAGTGTCTCATAAAGCCATGGCCTCCCTCTGGTGTATTCATACTTAAACTTACCTTCGTTTGGGATAAGAGCGGCGATAATCAGTGCTGTAACAAAGATATTTAAGAAAAATCGATTTTTTTTTATCAGCTCAATATAATTCATAATGACAAAAATAAACTATTTTTGATAAAAATTTATATAAAATCTCTGTATATGAAAAAGGATCTTTTTGTTAATTCCAGAATATTGTTGATCGCTCTCTTCCTGTTCACAGGCAGTCTCACTTTTGGTCAAAAAAAATATGTTATTGAATCAAAAAATCTCAAAACAAACGATACCGTTTTGGTATTTACTCCAAATGGCTGGGATACAGACTCAAAAGAGTCTAAACCTGCTTTATTTCTTCTTCATGGATGGAGCGGGTGCTGGAGTGACTGGAGCAAGAAAACAGACCTGCAATCATTCAGCGATAAATACGGATTTATTATTATCACACCTGACGGATTTTATAACGGCTGGTATCTGAACAATATAGATCCGGACAAAATGCAGTGGAGAACTTTCTTTGACAAGGAGCTCTACCCAATAATGGTTAAAAACTACAATCTCGATCCGGAAAAAACATTTATTACCGGTCTGAGTATGGGCGGACACGGAGCAATAAATATCTTTTTAGATGACGTAAAAAGATTCCGCGCGGCTGGTAGTATGTCGGGAGTGCTGAATCTTATGGACACCAGACTTAAGAGCAGTCAGATTACTGAGGTTTTAGGTCCTTACTCAGATGATGCCCCCAACTTTGCCAACAGTTCTGCTTTGAACAGACTTGAATCAATAAAAGGCACTGATAAAATCATGCTTATAACATGTGGTGCGCAGGACGGACTTGCAAAGAGCGCCATAGACTTTACAAAGCGTTGTGATGAACTCAAAATTCCCAACATTTTGATGCTTAGCCCGGGAGTTCACTCCTGGAAATACTGGATTTATGCACTGGATCTGCATCTGTTTATTTTTTCGAGGATAGTTAACAATCAGGAATTGGGATATTAGAAATTGCGTCTAACATATTTTCTATACTTTTTACTGTTACCGATTTGCCGAAAGGAAAACGAATAATTATCTCATGTTTTGTAGAATCTACCGCCTCAACAGAGACTTCAGATTCGATACTGCTGGATGCCTCAATACCGTTTCTTTGCAATGCTTTTCTGACCATAGCGTATTGCTGTCCATGTCCCGTACACTTTATCTTTGCATGATAATTGTCAGAAACCTTGAAAAGACCTGTATTCAAGTCAAAAAATATCCCTTTTTTGGCAAAAAGATTGTTTAAAAAACCGTTTAGAGCCAAATCTTCCGGTATCCCGGCTGTAATTCCATTATTTCTATCCATTAACCAAATTCTATCGGCTATTTGCAAAGCAAGCTCCAAATCATGAGTAGAAATAAAAATCGTTTTTGAACTCTCTCTGGAAAGGTTACGCAAAAATTGCATAATTTCAACTTTGCTTGGATAATCGAGAAAAGCAGTGGGTTCATCGAGAAAAACAATAGGAGTCTCTTGTGCCAGAACTTTTGCTATCATTGCTTTTTGAAGCTCTCCGTCACTAAGAGAGTCAATTTTTCTACTCCTTAAATTTTCAATATGAACCTCTTCTATTGCCCTGCTAACCTTCTCATTGTCATGATAATTTAACCTGCCCCAAAAACCTGTGTACGGGTAGCGCCCCATTGATACTAGCTCATTAACGCTCATGTTTCGCACAATACTCCTGTCTGTCAAAATCACTCCAATTGTAGTAGATATCTCCCTTTCCGAATATGACTCTATCTTTCTTCCCAGTATCTCTATGCTTCCTTCCATCTTGGGTAAAAAAGCAGAGAGTGTCTTTAGCAATGTTGACTTACCAACACCATTTGCGCCCAAGAGACAAGTAAGTTCTCCGCAGAAAAGTTTAGTATTTATCCCAGTCGCCACAATTGTGGAATAATTTTTTGTCTTGTAGCCTATGGAAAGAGAATTAATACGGATTGTCTCTCTTTTTGAATTTTCCTTTTTCTCTATTATCATTTTTTTCGCTAAAAACGCACTTCAAAGTTAAGTAAAGATTCACTAAATTTAGTTACCTTTGTCATGCTTTGTTCCAACCTGAGTACTTCAGGTGGATTAAAAGGGAACCGGGTGAAAATCCCGGACAGAAATTACTGCTGTAAGCTTCAAACATCGTTCAAGGCACTCTATTGCCACTGTTCACTTGCTGAATGGGAAGGCGTCTTGAAACGGAAGTAAGTCAGAAGACCGGCAAAGCATGGATTCAGGCACTTTGCCTGAACGTCAAAATATTTTATTATTGTTTATATTATATGCATAAACATCTGCACCCTATTATGTTCGCAGGAACGGGCAGTGATGTAGGCAAAAGCGTAATTGTAGCTGCCTTTTGCCGTATTTTTTATCAGGATGGATATAATCCGGCTCCTTTTAAAGCACAAAATATGGCACTTAACTCCTATGCAACACCGGAGGGGCTTGAAATAGGCAGAGCACAGGCAGTACAGTCAGATGCTGCCGGCATCGATTGTCACACCGATATGAATCCAATACTTCTTAAACCAGGTTCAGACTATCAATCTCAGGTAGTTCTTAATGGGAGACCATTTGGTAATCAGAATGCCTGTTCTTATTTTAAAAAAGAGGAAAGACAATTTTTCAGAAAAGCTGTTTGCGATGCTTATGATCGTCTGGAGGCCAGATTCAACCCTATTGTTCTTGAGGGTGCCGGCAGCATTGCTGAGATTAATCTAAAGGAGTTTGATCTTGTAAATATGCAAATGGCAATCTATTCGGGGGCTTCCGTGATTCTGGTAGCAGATATAGATAGAGGTGGAGTTTTCGCGAGTATTTACGGTACCATCCTGCTACTGGAACCGGAAGAGAGAAAATATATAAAAGGGATTATCATCAACAAATTCCGTGGAGATCTCAGGCTGTTCGAATCCGGAATAAAAATAATAGAGGAGTTATGCGGCATACCTGTATTGGGTGTACTTCCCTATTTCAAAGACATATATATTGAGGATGAGGATTCGGTTTCTCTACAAAACAAATCTTCAAATTATGCAGAGGGGAAGATTAACGTTGCAGTGATTTTACTTCGCCATATTTCAAATTTCACGGATTTCTACATTCTGGAAAGAGACCCTAGGGTTCATCTTTTTTACAGCAATAACAATACAGAAATTAAGAAAGCAGATATTATAATTATCCCCGGTAGTAAAAGCACACTTTCTGATCTGTACGAACTTCGCCTCAATGGAATCGCACAAAATATTGTCGAGTCATATGAAAACGGTGCTACCGTCATTGGTATATGTGGCGGATACCAGATAATGGGAGAAACTGTAAGCGACCCAGATCATGTAGAAGGTGATATTGAACAGCTCCCGGGGTTAGGGTTACTGCCTGTAAGTACAGTAATGCTTAGAGAAAAAATCATCCGGCAAGTCAGTTTTACTTTTCTCAATTCCGTAAAAAAATGCAGCGGATATGAGATTCATATGGGAAAAACATCCGTAAATAAAAATGCAGAGACTTCTCCTCTGAACAGATTTATTGATGGGTCGGAAGATGGTTATTATCTAAATGAAAAATGTTTTGGGACATACATTCATGGTATTCTGGATAACCCGCCATTTATCGATCTCCTTCTATCACCACATTCAGGCAAGTCTGGTATTTCAGGCAGGGATGTTCTAAAATTCAAGGAAGAACAGTTTGACAAACTTGCCCGCCATGTGCGTAAATATATTGATGTTCAAAATATTTATAATATTCTATCGGAATGATACACGGGCACGGCGACGATATACACAGTTACAAAGGTAAGATGAGGATCAATTTCAGTTCTAATGTCTATTCACACATAGACCATGCAGGGCTTGAAAATCATCTTATAAGCTCTTTTGGCCAGTTGCGTTCATATCCTGAACCAGAAGGAGAATCTCTCAAAAAAATCATTGCAGGTATTTATGGTATAGTTGAGAGTCAGATAGTTGTAACCAATGGCGCAACTGAGGCCATTTATCTTATTGCAAATGCATACCGCGGGAAAACCAGTGCAATATTATCCCCTACATTCAGCGAATATTCAGACGCCTGCAAGTTATTTAATCACAAAGTAAAGCATATTAAGTCGCTTGAGGAGACAGAGTCCGGTGATGATATTATATGGTTATGCAACCCCAACAATCCGACAGGCTCTGTTTTGGATAAAACGCTCCTTGGTAATTACATAAATAGATTTGCTGATAAACTGTTTATCATAGACCAGTCTTATGAAAGCTTCACCAAAAAGGAAATATTTGATAAAAAAGAGGCCAGCTCATTTTCTAATCTAATTATAATAAACTCCTTAACAAAAAAATACGCTATCCCCGGATTACGAATCGGCTATTTTTTTACAGTAAACGAGATCCTTGCCAAACAGATAAAAAAGTTCTGTATGCCTTGGTCAGTAAATTCTCTGGCTATAGAAGCGGCCAAATATCTGATATCACAAAAATACCCACTGTTCAATCTGACGACACTTTTGGAAGAGACATCCAGGTTGAGAGATGAGATTAACAAAATTGACGGAATAACCGCATTTCCTACGGACACTCACTTTTTTCTGTGTAAAACCGAGAAGGATTCCTCCCATAAGCTTAAAAAATATCTTATGGAGAATCACGGAATTTTAATAAGGGATGC
>JBDKRJ010000037.1:0-4655 GCA_039683455.1 Rikenellaceae bacterium
AGAAACCTGAATCAGTTCTTCCTGTAGCAAACTTCACTGCAAATCTTACTGTACAGTTCACTGACACATCTACCAACAATCCAACTCAATGGAAATGGAATTTTGGAGATGGAACCAATTCAACCGAGCAGAATCCTGTACACGTATACGGTCGCGAGGGAACATATACTGTTACACTGGTTGCAACAAATGATGCTGGTTCCAGCTATGTAAGATCAATGGTTATCACCGTAACCCGCTTACTAACAGTACCAGTTGCAAACTTCACTGCAAATATAACAGAAGGCTATGCTCCACTGACTGTTCAGTTTACTGATACATCCACCAACAGTCCAACTCAATGGAACTGGAACTTTGGAGACGAAAAGACTTCAACTGAGCAGAACCCTGTGCACATGTTCAGTGGTGAGGGAACATACAATGTTACCTTGGTTGCAATAAATGTTGATGGTTCCAGCGATATAAAATCAATGAATATTAAAGTAAACCATGTACCAACATCACCAGTTGCAAGCTTCAGTACTAATGTCAGTGAAGGTTCTTCTCCACTGACTGTTCAGTTCACTGACACATCTATCAACAGTCCAACTCGATGGAACTGGGACTTTGGAGATGAAAGTACTTCAACTGAGAAGAACCCTATGCATGTGTTCAGTGATGAGGGAACATACAATGTTACCTTGGTTGCAATAAATGATGACGGTTCCAGCGATCCAAAATCAATGAATATTAAAGTAAATCGCATACCGACACCACCAGTTGTAAACTTCACTGCAAAGCAGACAGGGCCGCTTACGGTTCAGTTTAACGATGCATCCAGTAACAATCCAAATAAATGGAACTGGAAATTTGGTGATGATTCCACATCTGCCGATGCAAACCCAGTACATACCTATGCTGCTGCAGGAACTTATACAGTTAACCTGACTGTAAGCAACGCAGATGGTCCCGATACCACAAGTAAGACAATAACCATTACTGGAACATCGGCTTCGCCGAAAGCAAGTTTTACAGTAGTACCTCAGGTTGGGCGTGCTCCTCTCACAGTTAAATTCACAGATAAATCTGTCAATGCAACCTCAATAAAGTGGGACTTTGGCGATGGAACTACCTCTACCGAATCAAACCCAAGTCACACCTACACAGCAGGATTCTACATTGTAAAATTAACTGCAACCAATGGTAACAAATCAAGTACTGCAGCCAATATAATAATAGTTGGAAGATGACGTCACCAGTCATGAAACTAAAGACTAGTGACGGCAATGTAATGCCTGCGATAAAACCAGTGGAGGTTCCAGTTGCTTGCCTCATTACTAGTTAACAACTGGAAAAACAGGAATGTTGGGCTAGCTCACCAATAAAAGTACGACTAGCCCAACTTCCTGGCACTGGGACTTGGCAATGGAACTACTTCAACCATCCAGAATCTTTTAAGGAGGTGTATAGCTGGAAAATACATAGCTTATCTGACTGTGAAAAGTGATAGTGGTATAGTATACAAAAAGATGTATACAAAAAGATGCAGAACTTTATCTGTATTCTCAAAAAATAATGGCAGGGAGGCTACATCTGCCAAGTAGGATAAACCCCACCTGTTGAAGAAGGTGGCCTTAGAGTTAAGAAAATGAACCAAAAAGCCTCCCCTTGCTAATTGTTAGATTTGCAAGTGGGCTAGTTCATGAAGTTTGCTCATAGACGGATTTAGTTGTTTTTGCGATATTTATCCAGGTAAAGGCTTCAGCGTATTCTCTAATTTTAGAAGTGTTCCAGTTTTTATTTAATGCTAACATTATAGTCTTTTCCAGTGCTTCTGAGCTTGCAGGCTCACATAATAAGCCATACTCTTCTGAAGCTATTACTTCAGGAACTCCCCCGACTTTCGTTCCTATAAACGGTTTTCCACACCCGATTGTTTCAAACATAACAATAGGATTTCCCTCACCCAGGCTTGGAAGGACAAAGAAATCACTGGTGTTTATATAGATAGGAATCTCATTGTCAGGAATCCATCCTACCAGTTTTATATAGTCCTCAAGTTTGGAGTTTTTTATTTGTTGCTCTAGAGTTTCTAACAGATAGCCTTTCCCTGCAATAATACAGTAAATGTCGGACCTGGTTTTTGCAATATTGCCAATTGCTTCAATAAGATATTTATGACCTTTTATATCGATTAAATTTGATATATTAAAGATCACCTTTTTATTCATAGGAACTTTCAGCATAGCCCGGCATTCATCAGTATTCCTTGGGAAAAAAAAGGCTGAATCATAGCCATTTGGAATTACAACCAATTTATCAGAGTATTGTGGAAAAGTCCTGGAGATAATTTCTTTTTGTTTGTTCGAAACTAAAATCATTGTGTCTACATTTTTTAAAACAAAGTTAAAAAAAAGCTTATATTTTTCCACGAATTCTTCTGTGTTTGAGTAATGAAATGTGACAATTAACTTTCTACCTACAATTTTTGATGCGATGGATGCGGTAATTGAGGAAATAAAGCTGAAGATACCGCCCGATGTTTGGTCATGGATTATTTCATACTTCTTTTTGTTGGATAAAATCTCAAAAAATAATCCAATAGTACGCCGATAGACCTTCTCGAAATTCGTGGTCTTTGAGTTATCTTCATTTGTATAGTAATTATACAATAATATTTTGCTATCTTCAACAGACAAATTTTCAATTAATTTCCTGGTATGTGTAGAAACTCCACCTGAGGAAGCTACAGATCCGCACATTAAAACTCTTATCGTTTTACCACCCCCACTTTTTCTAAATATGTTGCCATGGATAACATCATCCAAGCTGCTCCCCATCTCATATAGGGAATTTTGTTTGTGAAAACCCTGTTTTTCTGATAGAAAAAGTATCCAGAGTTATCCTGCATATTAAAAATTGTCCATTCCAAAATCTTCTTTGCAAATTCAAGAAATTCTGGATCAAACGTGCTTAACTTACTAAAAGTAATTATACCTTGAGCTTGATTATGTATATCTGTAGGGTATAGTTGGGGATATCGGTAATAACATCTGCCGTCATCTAAAAACTGTATTTTCCTGTAAAAATTTACACCTCTCTTAATTGAGTCTGTTAGCTGATCCTGTTCTCTTGGCTCAGCAAAGGGAAGGTACTCAACCAGAGAATCTATTATAAAGCCTTGATGAAAATCCGTTTGACGCCTTGTCTTTCCACTTTTATATTTAGTGTAGATCCAGCAACCATCTGAATCCTGGGTACGTATTAAAAATTCTGAAAGCTTGGACGCTATCTTTCTCATCTCAGCATCGTCAAACAGAGGCATTAACCTGCATATAGCAGTCAGACCTTTAGCAGAAGCATCTGTTACTATTTTATTATCACTTAAAGTATCGTACTGCAGGTAATAAAGACCATCATCAGTTTTTCTCAGTAGATGTTTTATTAAGAAATCGTAGGCGCTTTTTCCGATATCTTTTAACTCTTTATCCTTAAAAATTAAGTAACTGTCAACCATCGCTTTGATCACATTTGATGTTGTGATAACATCAGGTATATCTGGAGCTAATATATCTCCATCAAAGCCCCTGTGGTAAAAATAGTGTCCTGCCCAGCAATCGAACCCATACTTTTGTTTGAGAGACTTATTTTTTAAAAAATTGATGCACTCAAACAAATCCTTTTTATACCGTTCATCGTTTGTTAAAGAATAAATTTTTGAAAATGATTGAGCAAAAAGGGATATCCCTTTTACGTCTAGCCCTTTTTCAATACCTATAATTGGCCTGATGTTTAAGATAGAGTACTTATTCAATTGAGTTACTAGTATCTCCAGTAGCTGAGAGTTCGAACAGAATCTATTTACTGTTTCACTGTTTAGTGCATCATAAGGGTCCCATCCATAGTACTCTTCACTTTTTACCCAGTCATAAAGCGATTTTATGGAATTATCTACAAGTACATCAAAGGTCATAAGTTAGCCCCCCAGTTTGACTTATAACGCATTAATTGTTGCAGCAATTCTGTTGCTTGAACTTTTATTCCCAAATAATGCATTAATTGTTGTAGCGATTCTGTTACTTGCACTCCCATCCCCGAATCTGTTCCGGTGTTCCTGGGTTGAAGGCATGAATTCATTCACTGCTTCTACAATCTTATCTTTGTTAGAACCAACTAGCACATTCCACCCATCTTCAATGGTCTCAATCCACTCTGTATTTTCCCTGAGTGTAACACACGGGACTTTCAAAATATATGCTTCTTTCTGAACACCTCCTGAGTCGGTTAGAACCATCCTAGCATGATTCATAAGTTTTATGAAATCAAGGAACCCTAGAGGTTTTGTTAGCGTAACAGAAGAACGTAAGCTCTCATATAAACCGTAAGTCTTAAGCAACTTTTCAGTTCGTGGATGAACGGGAAAAATAATATTCTCGTCCAGTTCCTGAAAAGCCTCAATAATGTTTTGAAGGTTCTCTATATTATCGGTATTACTTGCTCTATGGATTGTAGCAACTAAATAGTCCCTGTTTTTCAGGTTAAGATCCTTTAAGATTGAGGATTTGGCTTCTGCAATATCCTTATTGAGAAAAAGAGAATCAACCATAACATCACCAGTTAAATACACATTTTCAGTGATTCCTTCTTCTCCCAGGTTGTCAACTGCATTCTGAGTA
>JBDKRJ010000038.1:0-7051 GCA_039683455.1 Rikenellaceae bacterium
ATTACATTTGCATCCATATACGGCTGTAAATGGTGTGGTAAAACGATGACAGCTACACAGATGGCCAAAAGTATTCTATCTATGCAAGATCCTGATAAATCTTCTGCATTAATGGCTACGGCGGATATCAAACCGTCAATTCTGCTTAAAGGTGACAATCCCCGACTTATTGAGAGGTGTCGTTAAAGGCGCTCTTTGACGGGGAGCAAGACATTTCAGCCGCATCACTCCTGACTATTGAGCAAATAGCTTATGCAATCTGCCGGGGAGGATGACGCTGAGAAGAATCCGGACAGAGTACAGCTATCTTAAATGATATCGTTTCTAATGATATGTCTATCTCCGCTCCAACTTTAGATGAATATCTGAATGCGTTAAGAATGCGTTAAGAAGAATATTCGTAATTGAGGACCAGCCGGCGTGGTTGCCTGCCATGCGCTCAAAAAGCGCGATACGAACTTCTTCAAAACGCCATTTTGACTAGTCCTGAAGGATTGTTAGAGGATTTTAACATATTCGGATTTCTCTTTGAATCACTTTGCACACGCGATATGCGGATATATCTTCAGGCCAACGATGGTGATGTTTACCACTATCGAGATAAAAATGGCTAATAAAGTTGATATGGACAAAATTGGTAAACCATCTTTTCTAATGGTACTGATCGGTGGTGAATATGCCTATCGCCGTAGAGATGGCGTGCTCGTAGTTCCCATAGGATGCATGAAGGATTGAAGTTTTTTTAGTTTAAATCCTATACTGCATACTTTTTGGAGAAAAGTGTATATTTGTGATGATATTTTGAGAGAAAAGTGTTATCGTTGACATTAAAAAATCAGGAATAAATGTATCGCGCAAAGATTAATGAACTGTCAGAGTGGAAATTGAAAAAGAAACGCAAGCCGCTTCTTTTTCTTGGTGCACGGCAGGTTGGTAAAACCTACCTTTTGCAGGCATTTGGCGAAACCCAATACAGGCAGATGGCGTATATCAATTTTGAACGCCCAAATGCTCCTAAAAATCTGTTTGATATTGATTTTGATGCAGACCGGATCATTACCGTGTTGAACGCGTATTGTAATCTTAAAATTGATGCGGAAGACACACTTATTGTCTTTGACGAAATTCAGGCAGCACCAAAAGGGATTACTGCATTGAAATATTTTTACGAAGATGCGCCGCAATACCATATTGTTGCGGCTGGTTCTCTATTGGGAGTAAGCATTCACCCTGACGAGTCGTTTCCTGTGGGGAAAGTCGATTTTATGAAACTCTATCCAATGTCTTTCCGTGAATTTCTGCTTGCAATGGGCGAAACTGTGATAGCAGAGCTTTTGGAAAAGAAGGATTTGATCAACCTGAATTTTTTCAATAACAAATTAATCAACTATTTACGTTATTATTTGTATGTAGGCGGAATGCCCGAAGTGGTAAAAGATTTTGCTGAAAATCGCGATTGGCACTCTGTTCGTACTATTCAAAATCAAATTATTGTTTCTTATAGGAACGACTTTTCGAAACATGCTCCTAAAGAAATTTTACCCCGGATTAATATGGTTTGGGATAGTATTCCTGCTCAGTTGTCGAAAGAAAACAAAAAATTCATTTATGGAGTAATCAAAGAGGGAGCGAGGGCAAAAGATTTTGAGTTGGCCATTCAATGGCTCACAGATGCAGGATTGTTACATAAGGTTTATAATACAAGTAAACCGGCATTGCCTTTGGTTGCATATCAGGAGCTGTCGGCATTTAAACTTTTTCACAATGATGTGGGATTATTGGGCGCCATGTCGCATCTTAATGCCAAAACAATAGCGGTTGGCGATGCTATATTTTTCGAATATAAAGGGGCGTTGACAGAGCAGTATGTTTTTCAACAACTCACCCAAGACGAAACCTTATCGGTTTACTATCATACGTTTGACAACAGCAAATATGAACTTGATTTTCTTGTACAAACGGCAAATGACGAGATTATTCCAATCGAAGTAAAAGCTGGCGAAAATCTGAAAGCGAACAGTTTTAAACTTTTCTGTCAGAAAAACAGCCCTCAAAAGGCAATACGCACTTCTTTGGCAAACTATAAAGAAGAATCTTGGGTGACCAATGTGCCTTTGTATGCGATAAGTGTTGCACCTTGAAATATTCTGGAAAGATTATAACCAATGGGTATATGGGGACGCACATGTGTACCCAAGCATAATCCGGCAGTGATAATATTAATTTTATTTAAACGATAAAAGGTTATCGGGATGAAAACGAACCTTAGATATATAATACTTGGTAGTCTCGTGATACAGGCCGCTATATTATCAGCACAGGATCCCATCTCCATTAGCGATTCGACAAAAACTTGGCAGCTCGATTCGGTTATTGTTGTCGCGCATAATCAACTATTATCAATTCTCCCAGATGGTTATGAAATAGTATTTAATGGTAATGTCAATCTAAAAGGCAAAGCAATATCGGACCTCTTAAAAACCGTTCCATCTTTACAGCTTTCAAACGGATCTTTGAGTATGGTTGGAAAGGATGGTGTTAAGGTCTTCATTAATCATAAGCTTGTCAGACTGGACGGAAGGTCTCTTGTATCGTATCTTAATTCAATACCGGTAAATAACATTAAGAGCATTCGTGTTATGACTATTCCTCCGTCACAGTATGACGCGGAAGGGAATATTGGAGTAATAAGAATTGCAACTAAGACCATACTGCCAACAGGAATTAAGGGGCTTATTAAAGGAAGTTATGGGCAGAATACATATTCATCATATATGGGGTCAGCCTATATAGGATACAATAATTCCAAAGTATTCTTTGATGGTACATTGTCCTATGATAATATTAATTATTTGAACAGGACAAGTTATCTGAGTTATTATCCAAAAGCCACAGTTTCAACGTTTAATCCTAAGCGTTGGAATATGACATCTGCTATGTTTAACCTTGATTTGGCTTACAAGTTCAACGAGAAAACGAAGATAGCTATTGACTTCTCTTACCCGTTGCATAATAGTGAAAAGATTTCTGATATAGACAATAGAACAGAGTATGTGAATACAATGACATCTGTTGTTGATTCGGTTATGCTGTCTAATGGCAAGACCAGTAGTAATACCGAAAATATCAACTCTGGTCTATTCTTTAACTATCAGATAAACGACAGCACGATCTTTTCGATTAATACGAATTACTTGAGAAATGATGTGAAAACAAGCCGCAATTTTTCATCTTCTTTATTTAGCGGCGGTTTATACTCTCCGCAAGAGCTTTATGGGGCATATGGTGAGGTTGATTACGATATAATAACAGCTACAGCCGATCTTGAATTCGCTCTTTTCTCCTGTACATTTAATACCGGAGCAAAATTTTCCCATATCAATACGCAATCGACAGATAGCTATCTTGGTCAATTCGAAGATTATAATACATTCAGATATAAGGAAAATGTTAATGCTTTCTATCTTAGTGGTGAAAGAAAAATAAATAATTGGACTTTTAAGGCAGGACTTCGTTCCGAGTTTACTTATACTACTGGTGAGTCTGTCAATTATTCAGAGAAGGTTAATAATAACTACTTTCATGTTTTCCCCACAATTAGTATCCTATATAAACTTGGTAAAAGTAGTACAATATCTCTACAATATTCCAATAGAATAGAGAGACCTCCATTTAAGTATTTAGACCCTTTCAAGTGGTACATTACCAAATATAGTTATTCGGCAGGTAACCCTTTCTTGCGCCCTTCTTATTTCGATAATATTGAATTGAACTATCTATTCAGTGACTCCTTCAGTACCCGATTATATTATACAAGCCAAACCAATAAAATAGGGAAACTGGTTATTCTGGATTATGACGATGTTTTAAAACAGGCGGAAACGGCTAACAATTTTCTGGATGTAAAAAGATGGGGAATAAATATTTACAAATATGTCTCTCCTTTTGAATGGTATATGACCGTACTACAATGTGATTTCTCCAGAAATTTGTATCATTCAAAAAGACAAGAATTCCAGAATATTTCCGGATACCGTGGAGCTTTTTATTTGTATAACTCATTTTCTATAGGAAAACAATTTAGATTTGATTGCAATTTGGCTGAATACTTACCCGGATTGTACGACTACCGCGAAAGGAATAATGCGTTTCAGGCGGATATTGCGTTTAAGTATATACACGAGAAAACAGGAATAGAAGCTAAGTTGGAAATTTCTGATATCTTTAAGACAGCTGAACCCGAATATACATATAAGAGCGATGGTGTAAAACAAGTGTATAATAACTATTATGATACAAGGTCTTTTTTATTTACAATATCGTGGAATTTTGGCAATAAGAATAGCCAAAGAAATATAGTAAGGTCTTCAAATAACGAAGAGAAGGGGAGGTTGTAGAAAAGTAATGCTATTTACAAGCAAGAGATTTATTGAGTACCGCCAATTAGATGCAATGGATTGTTGCCCTGCTTGTTTGCGTATAATCGAGAATCTGGCAAAAACTAATTTCAATCTTTACTATGACACCTTAAAATGTCCTAAATAACTTGCATTATCGATAGAAAAATTGTATATTTAACAGTAATTTAATTAGTTAAATATGCAGCATGTGATTGGCGAAGATAGAAATCAGTTCCAAATTATTTATTTAGAACAATTGGTTCCGGAAAATTCCTGGGCAAGAGTTATTGATCTATTTGTTGACTTACTTCCTCTTGTAGAACTCGGGTTTAAGCACTCGACTACACAGAATGAGGGACGACCTCCTTATGATCCTGCAATGCTACTTAAGCTTTATTTATAAATGTAAAATATTACGTTAACGATTTGGCATATAAAAATTACCTGTATTCCGGTTTCGGTTACGGGTCTGGATATCTTGCCGAAAACCTCGTTTATCTGGAATTGAGGTGTGCCGGATTTGAGGTGTATGTTGGCAGTATGCGAAATAAAGAGGTGGATTTTGTTGCTAAAAAGGCGGACCGGATTATTTATCTGCAAAGTTCCTATATGCTTATTGATGAAGTTACCGTGAAGCGAGAATATGCACCATTTAAAGCCATTGATGATAATTATGAGAAGTTTGTGGTATCGCTCGACGATATTGCCATGCCGGTAAATGAAGGTATCAGGCATATCCAGGCATGGAATCTTGATGGAGTATTAAACGCGGTCAGTTGAAAGTGCGGAGTTTGTTGCGCTCTCTCAAGGAATACGTAAAAGACATCAAATATACCAGATTTTTGTTTGAATCGCTGGCAACCCACGAATTGAATGTTTACGCCAAAGCATAGGATTTATTGATGATGCCGTTCTGAGTACTACTAAAGAAGCACAATTACTAGAAGAAATTATTTTCAATTACATCCTTTTGCTTTAATGAAATCAAAACAATAAATTATTTTTGAAACTGGTGTATTCTTATTTACCATTTTTGGCCCATTTGTATTTACCGATTACAGAATTTGTAAAACAGCAGGTACATCTCTCTGCCATATACGTCAAACCACGGCAGAGTTAATGCAAAAAGCAGCGTAAAGCGGCACCGATTTTATTCCGTTTTCAAATCCAAAGTTCTTTTTTGATACACGGATACCGTAAGGGCATTTATACTTAGTCATAAAAACGCCCATACTTTTGGAACGAACACGCATTCCTGCTTTTACTTCGACGGGAATAACATCAACTCCTTTCTGAATCACAAAATCTACCTCGGCGGTATTATCATTCTTCCAATAAATCAGTGGTATCAGATTAGCGGCAAAAGCCTGCGCTACATAGTTTTCGACAATTGCTCCGATAAATGAATTACCTGTTTCAAGTGGGGAAAGAATAGCTTGTGCCACCACTCCCGATTGCATGGTAAGCATTCCCACATCTGACATATATAATTTGAAATCGCTCAAATCCACATAAACTTTAATAGGCATAGTGCCATGAGTTGTTTTTTGACATTTAAGAACAACTCCTGCATATTTAAGCCATTCGATTGTCTCGCCAAAGATGGTAGCACTCCCGCCCTTTTGGATAACACTATATTGAAACTTGTGATTTTCTTTTGCCAACTGAGCAGGGATAGATTCATAACATGCGCGTATCTTGATACTTGCAGAAGGTTCGGCATACTTGGCCATATCAGCAATATATTCATTCAGAATCCTATTTTGAATGTCCGAAACAGCCACAAAACTATTGGTATTGAGAAACTCCTTGACTGCAGCTGGCATACCACCCACAATTAAATACTTGTTGTAAAAATCTATTGCCATCGAATGCACGTCCAAAGGCTCATTTGATTCAAAATGTTCACGAATCAAACCGGCAAAGTTTTCTTTGTCAAATGCCCATAAAAATTCCTCAAAATCCATTGGGAACAATGTTATTTCATCCACTTTTCCTACTGGAAATGAATATTTTTGGCGATTAATAGCTACTCCCAACAAAGAACCTGCCGCCACAATATGATATTCGGAGGCCTGTTCACAAAAGTATTTCAGCGAGGATAGAGCTCTTTCACACGCCTGGATTTCATCTAAGATAACTAGGGTCTTGCCGGGAATAATTCGCTGCGAATGTGCCGATTCTAAGTATTGAATAATAGACATAGGAGTAATACTCTCTTCGAATTTCTCGACTAAAGCTTTGTCGGTCTCAAGATTGGCAATAATATAGTTATCAAACTCCTGTTTACCAAACTTTTGTAAAATATAGCTTTTACCAACCTGACGTGCCCCATTGACAATTAGTGGCATTTTTCCTGGTTTATTTTTCCATTTTACCAACTCGTCATAAATTTTCCTTTTCATCACTCTCTTTTTTTGCAAATATACATTTATCTATGAAAAAATGAAAATATTGCATATTTTTTCATAGATAAAAACATTACTTAACTGATCATAAAAGAACAAATTAATAATCAGATACAAGATTAAGCATCGCATTAAAACATCGACTCCTTTTATCGCCCAAAGGTTGAGGGTGTTGTTGATCCTCAAGCAACATGAATCAACAGGGCTGTCTAAGCGTGGAGCAGCCACACTTGCCGGGGTGTG
>JBDKRJ010000039.1:0-73244 GCA_039683455.1 Rikenellaceae bacterium
GATAAAATCAAATTGCCCAATACCAAAATCAAATTACTCCAGCAGTTACTTGCAAAAGTGATTGGTGAAATCAGGAAAGTAAACCGTGTAAAAGGAATTGACTTTACTAAAAAGATGCAAGCCTTAGTTGAACGCTACAATAACAGAGATGCAAATGATATACTGCGAAGTGAAGTTTACGAGGAGATGGCAAATGCCTTGACTGATTTGATTTGGGAAGTTCACAAAGAATTTTCAGCAGGCGATGCATTAGGAATTGACTTTGAAGAAAAAGCTTTCTATGACATTCTGAAAGAACTTTGCATAAAATATGACTTCAAATATCCTGATGACAAAATGATAGAATTAGCAAAAGCAGTTAAAGAACTTGTTGACGGACAAGCTATATTCCCTGACTGGAACAAAAGAGACGATATAAAATCTGCTTTAAAAGTTGGACTTATTCTCTTACTTGACGAGTTTGGTTATCCTCCGGTAGAAAGAGACGAAGTATATGTAGAGATTTTTGAACAAGCAGAAAATTTTAAGAAAAACCAAAACCAATGAACCCACGTATAACCGAATCTATTATTTTTTATGTGGGTGTTTTATGCAAATTATTGCTCCTCGTCAAGGACTTGAACCTTGGACCCCCTGATTAACAGTCAGGTGCTCTAACCAACTGAGCTAACGAGGAATTTTCCCGTCTTGGGAGTGCAAATGTAAGTGGAAATTTATAAAACTGCAAATCTTTTAAATAGATTTTTTAACTTTGCATAACAACCAGGGTTAAATTATGGATTTAAGCACACTTTCCAGACTTTTAAGAGAACTTTTACTTACTCATGACAGAGTGTCTCTGCCGGGCATGGGTAGTTTTATTGCGGAGTTGGCGCCGTCGGTATTTTCAGACAGGGCCTTGGTTATTCATCCACCTTTCAGAAGGGTGCTCTTTAGAACAAGTGAAGTCTGGAATGATGAACTGCTTGAAAACCTGTACGCAACGGAACAGGATACAGATTTAAATACGGCAAAAGAGAAAATTCAGTTATTTATTAGAGAGTTCATTAATGAGCTAAATATCAAAAAAAACATAATAATTCCAGGTTTTGGCACCATGAAAGCCACAGATCAAAAGGACTATTTTTTTGTTGCAGATAAAGGACTCTTTATCTATCCCGAGGCATATGGTCTTGAACCGATAAATATTAAGCTTTTATCTAAGCCCGGGCGAATAGAGCTGCTAAATTACAAAGAGACTAACAAATTGTACCAGCCACAACCTGAGAAAGCTCCAAAAATAAAGGTCCCAAAGGAAAAAATGCCACGCACTCCTCTCAGCAAATCTGCTAAGCGAACAATAATGACATTTGTTATATTATTTATTCTGATTGCTCTTTTTGCTCTGATGGTAATCTTTAAAGATGATTTAAAACCATTCTGGGAGTGGGTTCTTTATAATAGTGACGACAGGGAGCTGCTCAAACAACTTTAAGGCTGCTTTAGCTTATAATGCCGCCGTTTGCAATTGACTCTTCCGGAGTTACAATTCTCATTTTTCCATTCTCCTCTTTTGCCATGAGAATCATTCCTTTTGATTCTATACCTTTAATTTTTCTTGGGGCAAGATTGGCAAGTATGCAAATCTGTTTACCAATAATTGCCTCAGGAGTATAGTACTCCGCAATTCCCGAAATTATGGTTCTGATATCGAGGCCAGTATCAATCGTCAACTTGAGTAGCTTATCAGTTTTTGGAACTCTCTCTGCTTCCAGTACTGTTGCAGTGCGGATGTCCATCTTCATAAACTCCTCATAGGTGCACTCCTCTTTTTGTGGAGTAATTGCAATCTCTTCAATTATCGCCTGATTCCCTGCATTAGCCATCTCGTTTTGGGTACGGGTAGCTTCAAGTTTTGCAACCTGAGCCTCTACTGCTTGATCCTCAATTTTGTCAAACAGAAGTCGTGCCTCGTTTATCATATGACCCGGCTGCAAGATAATATCTGAACCAAAATCTTCCCAGTTTCTGCTCTTTATATTGAGCATATAGGCCAGCTTCTGGGTTGTATGAGGCAGGAATGGCTCAAAAGCGATGGCAAGGTTTGCACAAATCTGAAGAGATACATTCATAATACTTGCAACACGTTCCATATCTGTTTTTGCAATTTTCCATGGTTCCGTTTCTGTAAGGTACTTATTCCCAAGTCGGGCAAGATTCATTGCCTCTTTTAGTGCTTCACGGAAACGGTAATTCTCAAGATCCTCTTCTATCGCAGCTTTTATTGCTGGTATCTGACTCAATACGTCATTGTCTATCGGTTCACTCTTGATATTTGCAGGAACCTCACCTGCAAAGTACTTATGTGTCAATACTACAGCCCTGTTTACAAAATTGCCGAATATTGCAACCAGCTCGCTGTTGTTTCTTGTCTGAAAATCTTTCCAGGTAAAATCGTTGTCCTTTGTTTCAGGCGCATTTGCACAAAGAACATAACGAAGCACATCTTCCTGGCCCGGAAACTCCTCGAGATACTCGTGCAGCCAGACAGCCCAGTTTCTTGAGGTTGATATCTTGTTGCCTTCCAGGTTCATAAATTCATTTGCGGGAACATTGTCCGGTAAAATGTATCCGTCCTCATATGCCTTTAACATAACCGGGAAAACGATGCAGTGAAAAACTATGTTGTCTTTTCCAATAAAGTGAACCAGTTTCGTATCATCACTCTTCCACCACTTCTCCCAGTCATTTGGAAGAAGTTCGATGGTATTGGAAATGTATCCTATTGGTGCGTCAAACCATACATAGAGAACTTTTCCTTCTGCACCTTCTACAGGAACAGGAACACCCCAGTCAAGGTCGCGGCTCACGGCTCGTGGTTGTAATCCACCGTCCAGCCATGATTTACACTGTCCGTAAACATTGCTTTTCCACTCCTTGTGCCCCTCTAGAATCCACTTTCTGAGCCAACCCTCATATTGGTCCAGTGGCAGGTACCAGTGGGAGGTTTTCTTCATTACAGGGGTATTTCCGCTTAGCGCAGAACGGGGATTGATCAGTTCAGTGGGGCTAAGGGTACTGCCACATTTTTCGCACTGGTCGCCATAGGCATTCTCTGCTCCGCACCTAGGACAAGTTCCAACAATATATCTGTCTGCCAGAAAATGTTTTGCCTCCTCATCATAATATTGTTCGTTCTCCTTCTCAATAAATTTGCCTTGAAGATAGAGTTTTCTAAAAAATTCAGATGCTGTCTTATGGTGGATTTTTGAGCTTGTACGTGAATAGATGTCAAAACTTATCCCCAATCTTTCAAAGGAGTCTTTGATAATCATATGGTATTTATCTACAACTTCCTGTGGGGTAAGGTTCTGTTGTCTTGCTTTAATTGTAATTGGAACGCCATGCTCGTCTGAACCGCAAATAAACTTTACATCTTTCCCGCGCATTCGGAGGTATCTCACATAGATATCGGCGGGTATGTAAACACCTGCCAAGTGACCGATATGCACAGCTCCGTTTGCATATGGAAGAGCTGCGGTAACGAGATGCCTTTTGTAGTTCTTTTCCATTATTGAAATTTTTTAGACAACAAAGATAAGAAAAATGTCAGATCGTCAACCTGTTTAACTCTTTGGCAAACGAGTTACGGATATGCATTAGTATTTGCAGCTGTTTTAAAATATTGTTCTGCTGCTCTTTATCATCTACACCTTGGACTTTGGTCAGTTTCTCGCAGAGATTCTGATATGCAATTGCCGTAATCTTTGCTTTGTATACCAGTATAGATTTTGGGACCATCGTAGAGAGAACGTTCTCTTCAGGTATGACGGTTTTGATGAACTGTTTTATTGTAAGATTATGTTCCTGATGCAGAAGGCTCAGTACAACTTTAACATACTCCTGATTTCTATGATTCAGGAAGTACTTCTGAATTCCTGCCTGCCCCATCTCCCGGATCTGGAAATATTCGTCAAAAATACTCTTGTATAACAAATTTTGGAGCTCAAGATCGTCGTTCTGAAGTTCTGTAAGGATAAACTGAGATACTTTTATGGTTGTATCTTCCCCCTCGTCTTTCCCGTAGAGAGGAAACTCTCCAAACTTTATGAGGTAGTACAGAAGTTCCTTCTCAGCAGCTTCGCAATAGGTATTTGTTACAAACTCAGGAACTCTTTCTCCTGTTTCAAGCGGTGGAAAATATTTAGGAACGCCCGGTTCGGTATCAAAAGAGGCATCGGTAGAATAAGCGCCATACTGCCTCTTCTTTCTCATTTTCTTTACCTCCTGAGCCAGAATGCTCTCATCTATTCTAAGCCTTTGACTGCAATCCTCAATATATACAGTACGACTGATAGCATCGGGAATTACGGCAATACTTGCAACTATCTCTGAGATAAGTTGTGCCCTTTTTATGGGATCCCGCTTAGTCTCCTCAGCTAAAAGCTGCGTTTTGAAAGCAATAAAATCCTGCTCGGAGTTTTGCAGAAAATCCTTTAACTCATCTGAACTGTGCTTTCTGGCATAAGAATCAGGATCTTCGCCATCCGGGAAAAGGACTACTTTTACTTGCATCCCTTCTTCGAGCAACATGTCTATACCCCTTATGGAGGCCTTGATTCCGGCTGCATCGCCATCATATAAAACTGTTACCTGCGGAGCAAAGCGTTTTATGAATCTTATCTGATCTGTGGTGAGAGACGTTCCGCTGGATGCAACTACATTCTCTACTCCTGCCTGATGCATTGAGAGAACATCTGTATAACCCTCTACCAAATAGCACTTTTGAAGTTTTGAGATTGAGGATTTTGCAAAATATATTCCATATAGAGACTTGCTTTTGTAGTATATTTCGCTTTCAGGCGAATTTATGTATTTAGGAACATTCTTGTCTGTTCTGAGTGTCCTTCCTCCAAATGCTATTACACGGCCAGATATTGAGTGAATGGGAAAAATAATTCTCTCGTAAAACCTGTCTGCAATTTCTCCGCTGGACTCTCTCTCTATCCCCAGCCCTGTTGAGATCAAAAACTCTTTTTTATAGCCGGCTCTCATTGCTGCTGCGCACATCCCTTCACGTCCATCTGGCGCCCAGCCCAGCATGAACTTCTTTATGGTTTCGTCGCTGAAACCTCTCTCTTTAAAGTAGCTCAGGCCAACGGCCTGTCCCTTTTGAGAATTCCAAAGCGCATTAGTGTAAAAATCCTGTGCATACTGAGAGACAATCATCAGGCTCTCGCTTCTCAGACGGCTCTCTACCTCCTGAGCACTCTCCTCTTTATCGGCCACCTCTATTCCGTATTTTTTCCCCAGAAACTTAAGCGCATCCACATAGGATAGTTGTTCGTGCTCCATTACAAAGTTTACGACGTTCCCGGCCTTTCCGCAACCGAAGCACTTGTATATGCCTCTGGATGGAGAAACAGAAAATGATGGGGTCTTCTCATTATGAAAAGGGCAGCAAGCTGTAAAGTTTGCCCCCCTTCTCTTAAGAGTCACAAAATCGCTGATAACATCAACAATCTGAGCTGCATCAAGAATTTTGTCTATTATTGTCTTACTAATCATTCATAATTCAGAAGCTCTTAATCCCTACAGCAGCCCTAACCTCTTTGAGTGTTGCCCGTGCACTCTCCCTTGCTGCCTCCATACCCCTTGTGGCAACTTTGTGCAGATATGCTTCATTGTTGAAAATCTCCTCAATACGTTCCCGGATAGGAAGAGTATGTTTGCAGATATCTGCAGCGAGTTGCTTCTTAAGATCTCCGTACCTGATAGAACAGTTATTATATGCTTCGGTAAAATGTGCTACAGTACCGGGAGCGGAAACAATCTTTAAAAGGGTAAAAATATTCTCAACAGATTCAGACATTTTACTGTTTGGTTCAACAGGTCCCGAGTCTGTTACAGCCTTCATAACCTTTTTGTGAATAGTCTTTTCGTCGTCGTACAGGAAAATTCCGTTTCCTTCGCTTTTACCCATTTTGCCGCTGCCGTCCAGACCTGGTACTTTTATAAGGTCGCTTCCAAAATTGAATGCCTGAGGTTCCGGAAAAATATCAACGCCGTACAGGTTATTGAACCTTCTTGCCAAAACTCTGGCTATTTCGAGATGCTGTTCCTGATCTTTTCCAACGGGAACTTTATTTGCCCTGTGAATCAAAATATCTGCTGCCATAAGAACAGGATAGGTGAGAAGTCCTGCATTTACATTGTCCTCTTGTTTGCGAACCTTGTCTTTAAATGAGGTTGTCCTTTCGAGTTCACCTTTGTATGCAATCATATTGAGCAGGACATAAAGCTCCGAGACTTCCGGAACGTCGCTCTGTACAAAAATTGCAGACTTCTCCGGATCCAGTCCTGAAGCGAGATACTCAGATAAAATGGTTTTAACCCCGGAGTGAAAATCTACAGGGTGAGGATGCGTTGTCAATGAGTGCAAATCTGCAATAAAAAAATAGCAGTTGTACTCATCCTGCATCTTTATATAGTTTGTGAGGGCTCCAAAATAGTTACCAATGTGCAGGTGACCCGTAGAACGAATTCCGCTTAATACTGTCTCCATTAATTTAAAACTCTTTTTATAGAATACTTTAGTCTCTGCTCTCAGCCAGTTTCTCCCGGATTTTTACTTCAATCTCCTCCATTAAGGCAGGATTGTCCACAAGAATCTGTTTTACAGCATCTCTGCCCTGTCCAAGTTTGGTTTCTCCGTAACTGAACCAGGAACCACTCTTTTTAATTATTTCAAAGTCAACGCCCAGATCGATTATCTCTCCCATTTTTGAGATACCCTCTCCAAAGACAATGTCAAATTCGGCTTTTCTGAAAGGGGGTGCCATCTTGTTTTTTACAACCTTTGCACGTACTCTGTTGCCGGTTGCCTCTTCTCCATCTTTAATCTGAGTAATTTTGCGGACGTCAACTCTTACAGATGCGTAAAACTTTAGAGCATTACCACCGGTTGTAGTTTCCGGATTCCCAAACATAACTCCGATTTTGTCACGAAGCTGGTTAATAAATATACAGCAAGTATTTGTTTTACTGATATTTGCTGTTAATTTTCTGAGAGCCTGGCTCATAAGGCGGGCTTGAAGACCCATCTTTGAATCACCCATCTCTCCCTCGATCTCTGCCTTAGGTGTCAACGCTGCAACAGAGTCGATAACTATTACATCAATCGCCCCTGAACGGATCAGATGATCTGTTATCTCAAGGGCCTGTTCACCATTATCCGGTTGTGAAATCAGCAGGGTATCCACATTCACTCCCAGCTTTTTGGCATAGGTCCTGTCAAATGCGTGCTCAGCATCGATTATTGCTGCTAACCCTCCCACTTTCTGAGCTTCTGCTACTGCATGTATTGCTAATGTGGTTTTACCACTTGATTCAGGACCATAAATTTCAATAACTCTACCTCTTGGGTATCCGCCGATTCCCAAAGCATGGTCCAGGCCGATTGAACCTGATCCGATGGTAGAAACCTCCCATTTTGGCTGTTCACCCATCCTCATTACAGTGCCCTTCCCGTAATCCTTCTCAATTTTGTCTAATGTAGCCTGTAAAGCCTTCAACTTCTCGGGACTTGTTTCATATACCTTTTTTACTTCTGCACTCTCCTTTGCCATAATGTTTGTGTTTTAAATTCATGCAAAAATAACAAATGATTTTTAATTTTCCGTACATTTACAGAATGAAAAAATGGTTACTTGGCAAGAGCCTTACCGAACTAAAGGAAATCACAGAAAGTCTGTTCCTTCCATCCTTTACGGCGAAGCAACTGGCAGATTGGCTATACAAGAAAAAGACATCAGATATAGGTCTGATGACTAACCTTTCCAGGCAGACGAGAGAGAGACTTTCAGAGGAATACGAGATTGGAGGTTTTGCCTCGACAGAGAGCATGATATCTTCTGATGGCACAAAAAAATATCTGTTTCCCTCTATTTGCGGAGCATCAATAGAAGCAGTAATGATTCCGGAAGATGACAGAGCCACTCTGTGTGTTTCGTCACAGGCGGGGTGCAAAATGGGATGCAAATTCTGTATGACCGGCCGTATTGGTTTTAAAGGGCAGTTGACAGCCGGAGAGATAATATCGCAGTTTATAAATGTTGACGAGAGTGACAAACTTACAAATGTTGTGTTCATGGGAATGGGAGAGCCCCTCGATAATCTCAGGGAGGTTCTCAAAAGTATAGAGATATTGACTGCAGAGTGGGGATTTGCATGGAGTCCCAGGAGGATAACTCTCTCTTCTATTGGTATTTATCCAGAATTAAAAGAATTTCTGGAGACGAGTAAATGTCACCTTGCAATATCACTGCACAATCCATTTGACGCAGAGCGAAATGAATTGATACCTATGCAAAAGGCCTGTCCAGTTTCTGAAACAGTTGAACTCATCAGAAATTACGACTTCACAGGACAGAGAAGAGTCAGCTTTGAGTACATAATGTTTAACGGATGGAATGACGACAAAAGACACGCAGACGGTCTTATCAGAATGTTGAGAAATCTGGAGTGCAGGGTAAACCTAATAAGATTCCATCAGATACCCGATTTTTCACTCAGCCCGTCTCAAGATGCAATAATTGAATTTTTCCAGGCCAGACTCAATAACGCAGGAATTCTGACAACCATAAGAGCCTCAAGGGGAGAGGATATTCTGGCCGCCTGCGGCATGCTGAGCGGCAAAAGTAAATCAAGTCAAAATTATAAGTAAGAGATTTTGGAAAAGAGAGATCATTATCAGGGCCTGTCGGCCAAAGAGGTTTTAGAGAGCAGAGAGAAAAACGGACCGAATCTTCTCACACCCCCAAAAAAAACTCCGGTGTGGAAACTTTTTATTGAGAAATTTGAAGATCCTATCATAAGGGTATTATTGATTGCAGCGTTCCTTTCGCTTGGTATCTCCTTTATTCACAATGAGTTTATAGAAACCATAGGAATATTCTGTGCAATTTTTCTTGCTACCGGGGTGGCGTTCTGGTTTGAACTGGATGCAAATAAAAAATTTGATATTCTCAACCAGGTAAATGATGACACTCTTGTCAAGGTAATCAGGGACGGCAACATAAGTGAAATACCTAAAAAGGATGTAGTAAAGGGAGATATTGTTTTGCTGGATACCGGTGAGGAGGTGCCGGCAGACGGAGAACTCCTCGAAGCAATCTCTCTCTCAGTTAATGAATCTACGCTTACAGGTGAGCCAGTCATTGAAAAGAGCGTCAATCCGGAGTATTTCGACAATGAAGCAGCATATCCGACAAATCATATTTTAAGGGGGACAACAATAGTTGAAGGACACTGCATTTACAGAGTTTTTGCAGTGGGCGATTTGACAGAATTTGGGAAGGTAGCTAAGAAATCTACTGAGACAAAACAGGAGGAGACTCCGTTGAACAAGCAGCTTGCAGGTTTGGCCAAGTTTGTGGGATTTATAGGGTTTGTTCTTGCTATTCTCACTTTTACCACGCTGTTTTTAAAAAATATACTCTTGGGAGATGCAGAGTATTCACTTGGGCAGATAGGCCTTTTAGGAGCAGTCATCTTTGGAGTAATAATTGCCGTAACTAAAGTCTGGCTGCCAATTTTGTACGATGGATTGGAGATAATGGGTAAAAGGGTCGTTCTCCCAAAATCTGTAAGCGAGGGGAGTTGGGCTAAATGGATATTTTTTGGAACCCTTACCACAGTTGCAATTGCCGCTGTGGGTTTTCTTTTCGGAGTTAATCCGCTTGATTCAAGCTCTTGGATATCAATAGATCTGGCAGGAAAAATCCTTCAGTATTTTATGGTTGCCGTTACCTTGATTGTTGTTGCAGTTCCCGAGGGTCTGCCTATGTCTGTCACCCTGAGTCTGGCGATGAGTATGAGAAGGATGTTGCAGACCAACAATCTTGTAAGGAAGATGCATGCAACTGAGACTATGGGTGCTGCAACTGTTATATGTACAGACAAAACAGGGACTTTAACTCAAAACCAGATGCAGGTTGCCAATACAAATTTTATTGGACTTACCGGCCAGAATCTTAATGGAAGCGATGAGAGCATTCTGGTACAGGAGAGCATATCCATTAATTCTACGGCTTTTTTGGATTTCTCTTCTGCACCGGATAAGATAAAAACTCTGGGAAATCCAACAGAGGCAGCTCTGCTGCTCTGGCTGAACAGTCAGGGTATCAACTATCTTCAGATAAGGGAAGATGTAAAGATTATTGATCAGCTCACATTCTCTACAGAACGGAAGTATATGGCAACCCTTGTAAATTCTTCCGGATTAAACAAAAAAATACTTTATGTAAAGGGAGCCCCTGAGATTGTAATTTCTAAGTGCAATAAGGTTCCTGAGGAAATACATGAGCAACTTTTACAGTACCAGAATCAGGCAATGAGAACTCTTGGATTTGCCTATAAAGAGATTACAACAGAACTGAATCACTCAATCGAGGATATGTCTAAAGATGGACTCACCTATCTGGGAATAGTCGCAATATCTGACCCTGTGAGAGATGATGTCCCCGATGCTGTGGCAAGATGTCTGAAAGCAGGAATACAAGTGAAGATTGTTACGGGAGATACTCCGGGAACTGCCATGGAGATAGGCAGAAAAATTGGGATATTAAGTGCAGATGATGGCGATGATGTTGTAATTACCGGCGTTGATTTTGAGAAACTGTCAGACGAGGAGGCTCTTGAGAGAGTTCTTAAACTTAAAATCATGTGCAGGGCCAGGCCGTCAGACAAACAACGCCTTGTTCAGCTTCTTCAGAAAGCCGGAGCAGTAGTTGCTGTAACCGGAGATGGAACTAATGATGCACCGGCGCTGAACCACGCACATGTGGGTCTCTCTATGGGTTCTGGGACCTCGGTTGCAAAGGAGGCAAGCGATATCACGCTTCTCGATGACTCATTCAACAGTATTGCCACCGCCGTAATGTGGGGGAGATCGTTGTACCAGAATATTCAGAGATTTATTCTTTTTCAGCTCACTATAAATGTGACGGCATTGATAATAGTATTTATGGGTTCAATTTTCGGAAACGAATTGCCGCTTACCGTTACTCAGATGCTTTGGGTAAATCTGATAATGGACACATTTGCTGCAGGGGCACTTGCATCACTTCCACCTAACAGCAAGGTGATGGAGAGCAAACCCAGAAGATCTTCTGACTTTATAATTACTCCGTCTATGAGGTGGAATATCCTGCTTACAGGTCTTATGTTTGTCATACTGCTGTTTGGTTTGCTGCACTACTTTACCGACGCTGCCGGTGAGATATCGAGGTACAACCAATCTCTGTTTTTTACCATTTTTGTGATGCTCCAGTTCTGGAACATGTTTAATGCAAAAACTTATGGAGTGGGTGGTTCTGCATTCAGTGGATTATCCAAATGTTTGGGTTTTGTTGTCGTGGCACTACTAATAGTGGTTGGTCAGTTCCTGATAGTTCAATTTGGCGGGGAGGTGTTCAGGACAGAGCCTATAACTTTACGTGACTGGCTGCTGATAATAGGAGGGACCTCGATAGTACTTTGGGTAGGTGAGTTCTTGAGGTTCTTTGCAGGGAGGCGCTCTGCCAGAGTTTTTTACAAACAACACAAAACCGGCGTTTTGTAAAAATATTTTATAATATGCAGATAAACAAACAGTTCACAAAAACTCTGGCAAAGAATCTTTTTGCTTTTTTAGTTATGTCGCTGCCTATCGCAGCATGCGCTCCCAAAGAACCGGTTTTGCAAACAGGAATATGGAGAGGCGTTCTTCTTACTCAGGATTCCACTGAGATTCCTTTTAACTTTGAAGTAAAGATTACTGAAGGAGATACTCTCATAGATATCATCACCGGAGATTCCAGATTTGAGGTTAAGGATATCACAAAGAAAGGTGACTCTCTATTTATAAACATGCCACTTTTCAGTTCAAGGTTTGCAGTAGCTTTGGTTGAGGAAGGAATGACAGGCAGCTTTATAAAAAGTTCATATAAAATGCCTTTTCTGGCATATCCGAACCAACCATACAGAATTGCAGCCGGGCAGCAAAAACCGACCACTTCTGCTGCCGGCCGCTGGCTTGTAAAGCTTGCAGAAAATGAGATAATCGGTGAATTTGAGGAAACAAACGGCAAGGTTACAGGCTCTTTTCTGACTCCGTCGGGCGACTACCGTTTCTTTGAAGGTATTGTAACGACAGAGAATAAGCTGATAATGTCCTGCTTTGACGGTGGATTTGTCCGCCTGTTCAGTGCAGATATGGTCTCAAACGACTCTCTTGCAAACGTAAAGATGCACTCTGGTTTCAGCAGCATTGAGGAGGGTTCGGCAGTAAGAAAAGAAGATGCAACTCTACCCGATGCCTATGCGGTTACAGGCTTGAAAAAAGGCTATAAAACCCTGGGTTTCTCCTTCCCGAATATGGAGGGCAAGGCAGTAAGTCTCAAGGATGAGAAGTTCAAGAACAAAGTGGTGGTTGTCCAGATAAGCGGATCGTGGTGCCCTAACTGTTTTGACGAAAGCAGGTTTTTGGTCGAGATGTATCAGAAGTACCAGCCCAACCTGGAGGTTGTCTGTCTCGCATTCGAACGGTCGGACGACTTCGAGACAGCTAAGGGAGAGGTGTCTAAACTGATGGCAGTCGCCAAAATTCCTTACGAAATTCTGGTTACCGGATATACCCCGCCAAAGGTAAAGGATGCCCTTCCGGAACTGAACAACTTCAAGGCATTCCCCACAACCTTGATCATAGACAAAAAGGGAGTCGTAAAAAAGATTCACTCAGGTTTCTCTGGCCCCGGGACAGGCGTTTTCTATAAGGAATTCGTTGCGGAATTTTCTGCGCAGATAGAAGGGCTTATAGTAGAGTAAATATAAACGCTGTATCAATGCCCTTTGTATAGTTCGTTGGTATTTACTACTTTTGTTTCCGATGCGAAAAATTCTGATTATAATCTGTTCCTGCCTGTTTCTCTCCTGCTCATCATTTAAGGGAGAACAAGGTAAGTTTTACGATAAAATGCAGGCCTGGGACAAAATTTTGTACGAAAAGCCGAAAGAGGTTCTGGATAGTCTTGAAACCAGATCTCATCAGGAACTTTCTAAAAAAAACAGGGCATATTACTCTCTCTTAATCACAATTGCCAGAAACAAATCTGATATAACAGAAAAGGACGACTCAACAATTTCATTTGCAGTAGATTGGTATATAAGAGGCAAAGACTACAAAAACATCTGCCGCTCATTGCTTTATAGGGGAATAGTAATTAATAAAATTAATTACCGAGACTCTTTGTTGTATTACAATTTAAAAGAAGCAGAAAAGATTTTTTATAAACGCCATGTTGAAGACAGTGATTTTGAGAGCCAGATTTACACAGCTTTGGGACGTACTTATCTAGTTAACAAAATTTATTCACCTGGAGAAATTACTATTGACAGAACTTATAAGATCCCTGAAGAGTATTTTATTAAGAGCATTAAACTGAATAATAGGTTAAATAACCAGAAAGAAGTTCAAAAAGCAAAACTTGAACTGTTCAATATACATATTCAGCAAAAAAGAGATAAAGAAGCATTGGATATTCTTAATTCATTTGGTAATCCGGACTCTCTACCTCAGGATATAAAATTTGGGTTGTACAAGGCATATGAGTCATATTATTCATACTCAGGTTTAAGAGATCTGAAAAAATCTACTGAGTATTTAAAAAAGATTATAGATATCAGAAAAAGCACTAACAAATCTGAACTTTCCATCTCTTTTTTCTACGGAAGGATAGCTTCAAATTTCTTAAAGGCTGGTAAACCAGACAGTACTTTATTATACTATAAACTTGCGCTGAAATCTGCTGAAGAGAACGATGAGAAGACATTTTTTGCGTATTATATACAAATGGCCAAAACATTTGCATCTATCGGTGATTATAAGTCAGCTTACGAGAATAGCAAGAAAGCGATGGCTGATTATACTTCAACCATAACAAAAACAGATAACAAAGCACTAAAAAAAACCAGAGAAGACTTAAATAAAATGACATCGCTACAGGCAAAAGAGGAAAGAGAAAATAATATTCTCTTAATTTTGTTATTAGTCCTGTTAATAAGTTTTTCATGGATTATCTTTATATCAAGAAAAAATAGAATGGTGGCTTTAAAAGAACAGATTAACTGCCAAAATAATATAGCTATTCTTGACGACGAGCTCAAAAAAACCAAATTCATTAATCTTCTTCACGAAACATTGGTGGGAGCTCTTCCCAAACTGATAGATGATGTTAACAAACAGGCAAACAGAAGCCGGAAATTTTCCAGTGAATTATCAGATGATTTAAATGACTCTATAAACAGCGTCCGGTCCCATACAAAGAGCAACCTATCTGTAATTACACATAGCAAAGCCTTTTTAATAGCAAATCCCAACGTAAAACATCTGTTTTCTCTGTCTGATATGGAAATCATCATTTTGGTTTTGTTCGATCTCAAGTTCAGTTCTAAAGAAATCGCGGATTTGCTCAATACTACACAATCGAGTGTAAGGGCAATAAAAGCAAGAATTAAAGAAAAAATTCTTTCAACAGAAGGGCTCCCTTTCGACCCCGAAAGCACCTTCCTTATCTTCTCAAAAGATCAGAATCAACGCATATAAAGCGCAACAAATCGCAGCAACAGCATTCGCTGTTTTGTGTGCTGTTATTCTGCGTAATTTTAATTAAATTAATATTCTAAATTCAACTAGCGTTGCGTTGTTATTAAAAATAGTTCTTTGAAACCCTTGTTATTACTGCATTTGTTGAGTTTTTGATCGAGCAATGATTTGAATTTTTTTTTATTAGCCAAAATTTTTGGTCATGAACACAGGAAAGATGGTTTTCGCTCAGATAATGGACTTTGCTCCTTATCATGTTTTTAAGTATTGCGTTAAACGGTATAATGGAGATTTCAAAGTTCAAAATCTGACTTGCTGGAAACAATTTCTGTGTATGGCATTTGGTCAATTGACTCATCGGGAGAGCTTAAGCGATACCGCACTTTGCCTCAAACTACAGAAAGACAAACTTTATCATTTGGGCAATCGGGATTGGAGAATCTTTCAGGACTTTGCCCTTAAGCTAATTGAACAGGCTAAAAGTTTATATGCCAATTATAATCAATTAGATATAAGCCTTAAAGGAGGCATATTTGCACTTGATTCGACTGTTGTTGACCTTTGCCTATCAGTTTTTTGGTGGGCAACATTCAGAACAACCAAATCAGCAGTTAAGATTCATACCCTGCTTGACCTGAAAACTTCTATTTCAGAATATATTTTCATTTCAGAATGATCCCTGCACGATGTTAATGCCTTAGACAGCATCTATCTTCCCGCAGGAAGTTATTTGGTCATGGACAGAGCTTATGTTGATTTTGAACGTCTGTACAGACTGGCCAGTGATAGAATCAATTTCATCATCCGTGCAAAAACGAACATGAAATATGAAATTCTGAACAGTGGGCAAACAGACCCATCAACAGGAGTATTAAGTGACCAGGCTATTATGCTGACTGGATTGAACAGTAAACAGAAATATCCAGAATGCTTGCGTCGTGTAAAGTATTATGATGCTGAAACCAAAATGACATTGGTCTTTTTGACAAATAACTTCAAAATCTCAGCTTTAACCGTAGCCGCCTTATATAAATCGCGCTGGGGTATTGAGACGTTTTTCAAATGGATAAAGCAACACCTTAAAATACAGACATTTTGGGGACAAAGCGAAAATGCTGTTAAAACTCAAATCTGGATTGCCATTTCGGCATATCTAGTTGTAATAATCGCAAAACAGCAACTGAAACTGAAATATACACTCTATGAGATACTTCAAATTATCAGTCTGGCTCCTTTTGACAGAACTCCGATTAAGCAACTCTTTGAAAATGCAGAATATCAAGATGACAAAGAACAAAAAAATATACAGTTAAAATTGTTTTAAAAAAGACGCAACGCTAGTGTTCTAAATTATTTGTTATGAAGAAAATAAACCCAACAAACCGGAAACTCAAAAGATTTATTCTAATTATTATCGCAATTTTTTTACTGTCTGTTACAGTTAAGGCAATTACAAAAGAAGAAGAAAATATTGGAGGAGTAGATAAGGAATTATGTATTGAATGTGGAAACTGCTGGTATATAGACCCTTTGTACATTAAAGAGGATTATGATGGCAAGGCAAAAGTTTTCAATCCAATATTAGATGAGCAAAAATTTAAAGAAGCACAGAATGCTTGCCCGGTAGGTGCAATTTGGTCTAATTTTTAAAAAGAAATTTACTTAAAGATTTATTTTTTTAGATATAAAAATCTTCTTATAGGATAAGAATCACCGCAGTAAAAGCGCAACTTTTCGCAGCAGATATTTTATATATAGCATATTAACAGCGTGATATAGTCTATAAGTGCGCAACAAAACGCAGCGACAGCGTTCTGAGTTTTATGTGATAGTATTGTAGTTAAATTTACACTACATAATCTTATGACGAGAAATTAAATGCATACTTTAAAAACTAACTGGACTCGAAGTCTTCTTCAACTATCCGTTTTAATACTAATTGTTGTTTTTTCTGTTAAATTACTCAGCTTTTCAAAAAATTCAAACCCGGAAGCCTATTGTCCTTTTGGTGGTATTCAGACATTGTCGTCATTTTTTGTAAATGACAGTCTGGCCTGTGATATGACAACTGTTCAAATTTCACTTGGGATATTGTTGGTTATAGCAGTTTTTCTCTTGGGTAAGCTTTTTTGCGCTTACCTATGCCCGTTAGGTTATGTTAACGAGTTATTGGCAAAACTCAGAAAATTTTCAAATTTTAAGGAGATAGTAATTAAGGATGACTCTTTCCTGGATAAAGTCCTGAGATCAATCAAATACCTTCTTCTTTTTGTTGTTTTTTATCTTTCGATATCTTCATCAGAACTGTTCTGTAAACAATTTGACCCATACTATGCCTTTGCGACAGGATTTAAAGGTGAGGTCAGTCTGTGGATGTCTCTGGTCGCCATTTACGTTCTTTTGATAGGATGCTTTTTTATCAAAATGTTTTGGTGCAAATATATATGTCCATTAGGAGCAATAAGTAATATTTTCAAGTATTTGCTCTCTGCGATTGCTCTGGTTTTAATATACTACATATCATTCCTACTTGGTTTGAGATGGCCTTGGCAACTACTACTGGCATTAATATGCATATTAGGATATTTAAGTGAGATATTTTTCAAACAGGTCAAGATCTTTCCATTACTGAAAATTAGACGGGACAGTAAAAAATGTGTAGATAATTGCCAGGATTGTGTTAAGAAATGCCCATACAATATTCCTGTAAATGAAACAGATATCGTAAAACATGTCGACTGCACTATGTGCTGTGATTGTGTTTCTGAATGTAAATATTCTGCATTAACAGTGAATGGCAGCAAAAAGATAAGATGGATATTGCCAATTGTAGTTGTATTGCTGTTCTTTACAGGGATTTATGTTGGTACTAAATGGGAGATGCCAATGGTGAATCTCAAATGGGGCAATTATAAAACAATCAAAACAGAATCTCTTGAAATAAAGGGATTACGATCAGTCAAGTGTTACGCGACTTCCATGAATTTCGCCAGGAAGGTACAAAACATACCAGGTATATATGGTGTAAAGACATACATTCAGCATCACAGGGTAGAGATACTATATAATCCTCAGGAAGTATCAGTCAATGATATTGAAAAGAGTATTTATAACCCCGTAAGATTTAAGATATCCCAACCAGATAAGACTGTCCAGAAAATAAAAGTAGTAACGATTCACACAGAAAATATGACAGATCCTATTGATGTCAATTATCTGGGTATGCAATTCAGGCTTGGGAAAAAGAATTATTATGGATTGGAATCGGAATATTCAAAACCTCTTACATTGAGAATATATATGGACATAACAGAGCCAGTTGACATTGATTATATTAAAAAGCTTGTGGAAATGAAGGAGATGGATATTCTGATGCACGGAGGAAAAATCAAGAAAGAGAAGGTGGATTTTAAATTTTTAAGTGCAGAGAATAAAATTGACACTATCTCTAAAAGGGAATTATTGGAACTGCTGTTTCGCCCATATAAGAAAATGTTCAAAGAAAACATTGACGGGAAAGACCTTGCAATTTATGATGTTGTATATCCCGATATTGAGAAACCGATGGTTGCGAGGGGCCTGCCTGTTCTGGCAGGTTACCTCTCATTAACCGATGGGCTGTTGGGTGTGGAGGCGACACTGAACAACGAAGACGAAGCAGTAATAAGGATATACTATTCAAAAGTAAAGGTAAATGAAGAAAAAATCTGGAATCTATTAACTCAAAAAAAATGGAAGATTATTATGAAAGGAGGGAAAGTTGAATTAATTAATCCCACAATACCTTTTTCATAAGGAACATATTATGATATTACCGCCTAAAAAATAGATCATTGTAGAATTTGATAAATTATTGACAAACCAAAACAAATCAGCTCTTAATTATAAATTTTTTAAATTATTTAATCATGAAAACTTTAAAAATTTTACTTAGAAAAAGCAAGGTTACAATTCTTGTAAGTGTCTTTGTTATTTTATCCGCTTTTTTAATCTCGAATGCAGCTACTGCATCTACAAACGGAACATCATCAACACCTCGTCTATTAATTGATTATGATATATGTTTACAATGTGGATTATGCGCAGAAGAAGCTCCAAATTGCTTTTATATGGGAGCTGGTGGATTTCCTTTTGTAAAGGCTGGCTGGTATGATTATTATCCAGAGTGGTTTTATGCTATGGTTGATTGTCCCGTAGGAGCAATATCTTATACAAATTATTAATTGTTCCTATATTAAAACTAGTAGGAGGGAATATTAATCAACATTTACATTCATTAAATAGTTAATCAACAACAGATTTGTTATATTTGTAATGCGGTTTCAGAGTAAACACATTGATAAATTTATATTATTTGTTGAAAAAATCATTTTAAATTATGAAAAACCTTTTTTTTATTTTGTTTTTAATATTCCCTTTTACACTTTTCTCTCAAGAATCTGGGATCCACAATCTGCCTTTAATATTCTCATTGAACAGCGACGAGCTCAGAACCCTTGTCACGTCCAAAACATCCCAGGTAAAAATGTCCGATGAAGAAATTATTAGCATATCCAAAATCATAGACGGGAAAAAAGAAGAGTATTTAAAATTAGCTGATCAGGTAAGAAAATCTGTTCCTTTAGACGCAAATGGTAAGCCGATTGGGAAAGCAGATCCGGAATTAAAAAGAGAACGGGAAACATTATATAACGAAGTCTGTACTTCTATCTATAAAATTTTTGGCGAAAAGAGATACAGACAATTCTATATGACTCTAATTAATGAATATGATAGGCAGAATATGGAGCGTTCGAAAAATGCCATGAAAAAAGAGATGGAGTAAATGAAAATAATGATGCGAGCCCTATTTTTAGTCGTTATTACCCTACTCACTACAATTTCTACGAATGCCCAGCAGCGCGGTGTTATAATGAGCGCTAATATAATCCTGTCGGTTAATGACAGTTTAACAAAAGCACCTCTGGAATTTGTAACAGCAGTTTTATCAAAAATCGACAAGAATAAAAACAAAGAGATATTCACCTATGCTATCTCCGACAGTTCGGGCTCAATAAAATTCAACAGAATTCCAGTGTCTGATTATGAAATATCATTGCAATATGTTGGATATTTCATGAAATTGGTACCCAACATTAAGATTGACGGCAATGACCTCCTAAAGGGTGATAATATAAAAGACTTGGGAGTGATTGAATTGAAAGAGAATATAAAAGAACTTAATGCTGTTACAATCAAGGATCATATTGTCCCAATTAAATACCTCGGCGATACAATTCAATATAACGCAGCAGCATTTAAACTATCCGACACAGATGTCCTTGAAGATTTCTTCAGGAAACTTCCGGGCTGGAGTGTAGATAACAATGGAAGAATTACAGCGAACGGCAAGGTGATTGAGCAGATTACTGTCAATGGCAGAATATTCTTTCTCAATGATCCCGTTTTTGTCAGCAGGAACCTACCGGCAAAAATGCTGAAAAATATAAAACTTTTTGAAAAGCAGTCTGAAAAATCGAAGTTTACAGGAATTGACGACGGGGCAAGGACAAACACCGTAGATGTAGCCATAAGGGAAGATATGCTCAATGGCTGGTTGGGTAATATCAGTGCAGGTGGAGGAACAGATGGGAGGTACAAATCCAAAGATTTTGTTGCAAATTTCAATAAATATAATCAGGTGGCAATAATAGGTAATGCATCAAATCTTAACGAGTTATCCATAATGCCGGGAGCAACACAGACAAATTCCGGCAAATCCCACAACTACTCACTTGGGAGCAACCTGAACCTTACAGACAGAAAAAACAGGTACAGTACTGATTTATCCTATAAATTAAACGGGGATGACAAAGTTTCTGAAACTGATATTTACAGGCTGAATTATATCAAGGACAGCTCTTTTGTTAGTGAAAAGAGTACCAGAAATGAAAATAATACCGTATCCCACAACTTCAATGCAGTAATCAACAAGAATGACAGTAAGAACATGATCGTTATAAAGCCTATGGTCAGATTTTCTTATGGTGACTATTTAAATTCAACCAAATACAAGATAATGGGAGGAAAATCAGGAATCCTGCTTAATGAGGGAGAGAGTATGGATTCTGGAAAAAGAGATCAGGAGTCAATTTCGACAGATTTCCAATTTGTAAGGAGAGCAAATAAAGCCAGAAGAACACTAAGTATAAACGGAAAGCTTGGTTTTGACAGAAGTGCAAATGACGGGATGAACAGTATTTCAGGAATAAGTGATCAAAAATACAATGTCAACAATAATTCAATAAAACTTTCTGCTTTGGTATCATATACAGAGCCTGTAACAAAAAAAATGGTTTTAGTAACCAATTGGGGATTGAATTCTTCATTGTCCAAATTGAATAAAGAGACATATAATCCTGATAATTATGGAAATTTTACACAGCTGGACCCCCTGCTGTCAGACAGATCTGATAATACCGAGCTCAGACAGAATATTGATTTGTCCCTTCAGAAGCCACAGGGAAAAGGAGAGAGCAGTTATTATATGATTGGCATATCTCTTCTGCCTTCATATATCAGAAGAAATTCTGAAGGAGGAAATTTAGATAAATGGTTTATAAACGTAGCACCAAAAGCTGAGCTCAGGATAACAACGCCGAAATTATTTCAAGTCTTTATAAATTACAATGCCAACTCCAGGACACCCGACCTTTCGCAGATGATGCCTGTTCCGGACAATACCAATCCGCTATACTTCAGGATCGGCAACAGGGAATTGAAAGGCGAATACGAGCATGCTGCCAGTCTTAGGTTAATGAAGATAACGAATCTCTCCGGTGGATACGCATCTGGTATTTATTTCAATACCAATGTCTCATATTTCACAAGTAAAATAGTAAACAAATCTTGGTTTGACGACAAAGGCGTACAATACTCGATGCCATATAATGACAAGGGGGATTATTCGATGACTGCAAGATTGGGGTTTGACCTGCCTTTTTTCAAAGGGGTGCTCAGTTGTATGAATGCTACAAGTGCCGGTTATTATAATAATATCTCCTATATAGATGGAAGTAGAAATATTACAAAAAGGGCTGTATTTGGAGAAAAAGCCGGGTTAACTATAAACATTGGTGATTTGTACCTTAATGCAGGAGCGTCATTTAACTATGAAAAATCCGAGAACTCAATTTACCCGGGCAAGAAAAATTTTACATGGAGAAATAGTATAGATGGAAGTCTAAAGTATATATTCCCTCTTGAAATCGATTTCCGGACTGAAATATCATATCAGTTTTTCTCCGGTTACACCAGCCAGAATGACAAATCATACCTTCTGTGGAATGCAGATATTTCAAAGACACTTATCCGGAATAAACTGATATTTAGCGTTTCTGCCAGAGATATTTTGAATCAAAACAAGAACATTCAGAGAGAAGTAACCGATTTTTATGTACAGGAAACCCGTTATAATATTATAAGACAGTACTTCCTGTTTACTCTAACATACAAATTCTTTACAGGAGGCAAAACAGGAGCATTCAGGAATAGAGTCAATTCAATACTAAATTCACAGGAAAGAAATCAATTAGAGATGGAAATCAGCAGATAACTTTGTATTTGTAGCGAATTATAAGTAGGTATAAAATAGGCATTAAAATCTCTCATGTGGTGAAGGTTCCGTTTGCAATATCGATCCGTTCGAAAACCATTGTGTAGAGAGCAAAAATAATTTCGAGACTGAGTTGGTTGGCTGCGAGGTTCTAAAAGCGGTTTGATCTCATCTATAGTTTCTAATGTTTTCTGCCGGTATTTGTCCGCTGTCAGATATAGTTCTGCTATCATGCTTCTGAATCCCCCGGAAATTTCTGCACCTTGTGCCATCTCAAGCAGTTTTTGGCGGTCGAGAGATTGTTTTTGCGCATTAAATCGTGGGGGAAGTAGTTAAGATTATGGGTGTGATCTTTCACAAAATCACGGATGATATGTACCAGATAGCTAAAAATGGCACAGGAGGCAGCGGCATTCTTTACGTCAAAGGCCGGAGCCTGGTATGTTCCGTTTACCTTTTTAAGCCCGCATAAATGAACAAAAATTGCAGCAGGTGTAACGTAGGCTCCGGCCGCATAATCCAGAAAAGCTTCAAGGGTAGGAAACCCGTCATTGTAAATATCGTAGATCATCGACTTGGCAAAGGCTTGGAGCGGCCATACAGGAATATGAAATTTAGCAACAGTTTCTATCAGTTCTTTCATTTTGTCATTTGCCGGAAGTTGCTCAGATGCAACCAAAACGTTCGATGCAACCATCACACTTTTTATCCATTTGCTAACTTCGGTTTCGAGTCTGATTTTCTCATCTGTGTCATTGGCATTTTTCTCATATACTTCTACGGTAAAACCCTGTTTTGCTAAAAAAGCAGCCGTATAAGAATCAATGTAAAAATAATAGCTATTTTTGATGGCAGAATTATGGACGGTTTATCAAATAACAAAAAGAATCCCAAAGAGGATTCTGTGCCATTATCCTCAATGCAGAGGATGTGCTCGTCACGGGAGTATTGTGAACACGATATCCGTTTAAAATTAAAGAGGTTTGAACTTTCCTCAACCGAAACCAATGCAATTATTCTTAAGCTTAAGGCAGACGATTTTCTGAACGAAGAGAGGTTTGCTCTGGCATTTGTGAGGGACAAATCTCGCCTGAGTGGATGGGGGTCGCGCAAAATCGCCTTTGCACTCAAAAACAGAAGAGTTTCCGAAGATGCAATCAATTATGCATTTTCACAACTGGATACTGATAGTGAAAGAAATACCCTGATGAAGATACTCGAGACAAAGGCAAAAAGCCTCAAGAAAGAGGAGGAGAGAGAGAGTCGCAAATATAAGCTGATAAGATTTGCCCTTTCGAGAGGTTTTGAATACGATAAAATTTTGGAGGCGGTTAACAAAATAATTGGCTAACTTTACAAATCATAAATTGAAGTAAGAATGATAAATCTGGAACAATTGAAAGAGGTCCAGCAGCGGGTATATACGTTGGGGAGGTCTCTTTGACATCGATAAAAAAATTGAAGAACTAAAAGATAATGAGGCCAAGACTCAGGCTCCGGACTTCTGGAACGATCCAAAGGGGGCAGAGTTGTTTCTTAAAAAAATTTCAGCTACAAGGTATTGGGTAAAAGGATTCTCGGAGATTGAAAAATCTATCGGTGACCTTGAGGTTTTGATTGACTTTTCAAAAGAGGACAGCTCTCTGGAAAAGGAGCTGGAAACTCACTACAAAGAGCTCATCTCTGTCCTCGATGCGCTGGAAATCAGAAACATGCTGGGGAGCGAGGGGGATAACCTGGGCGCAATTCTAAAGATAAACTCCGGTGCTGGGGGAACTGAGAGTAACGACTGGTCATCTATGCTGATGAGGATGTATGTCCGATGGGGAGAGAGAAACGGGTATAAAGTTCATATATATGATCTGCTCGAAGGCGAAGAGGCGGGCATCAAATCTGTAACAATTGAGTTTGAGGGTGATTATGCCTATGGTTATCTTAAAACAGAAAACGGAGTTCACAGGCTTGTGAGAATATCTCCGTTCAACGCCCAGGGGAAACGTCAGACTACCTTCTCTTCTGTATTTGTTTACCCTGCGGTTGATGACACAATCGAGATTGAGATAAACGCCGGTGACATAGAGTGGGATACATTCCGTTCAGGTGGAGCAGGCGGGCAGAATGTGAATAAAGTAGAGACCGGAGTAAGAGTGCGCCACCTTCCTACCGGTATAACTGTGGAGAATACAGAATCCCGTTCACAACTCGATAATCGTCAGAATGCCATGAGAATTTTAAAGTCGCACCTGTACGAGCTGGAGTTGAGAAAGAGGAGAGAGAAGGCTGCCGAGTTGGAGGGTACAAAAATGAAAATTGAGTGGGGGTCACAGATAAGAAGTTATGTGCTGCACCCATACAAAATGGTCAAGGATTTGAGAACCGGCTATGAAACGTCAGATACACAGGGAGTTTTGGACGGAGACATAAACGAATTCATGAAATCTTTCCTTATGGAGAACTCAATCCATTAAAGATTGTTATGATAAATTTAAGTAAGTACATTTATTCTATTAAAATTTACCATAAAATAATATTCACAATAATATATACGATTTAGATATGGAGTTCAAATTTCACGAAATGTTTCCTCTGGGGAAAGGCAAGACAGAGTATCATTTACTCACAAAAAAATATGTTTCAACTACTCAGTTAGACGGCCAGGAGATACTTAAGGTTAATCCGGAAGGGTTGCGACTATTGGCAAAACAAGCGTTTCATGATATTGCTTTTATGCTCCGTCCGGGACATAATAAGCAGGTAGCTAAAATATTAGAAGATCCTGAGGCAAGTGTAAATGACAGAGCAGTTGCATTAACCATGTTACTGAATGCAGATATATCATCTAAAGGGGTTCTCCCGTTTTGCCAGGACACAGGTACTGCCACAATAGTTGGCAAAAAGGGACAGGGTGTCTGGACAGGCGGTGGCGACGAAGAAGCTCTTTCACACGGGGTGTTTGATACATATACTCAGGACAATCTCCGCTATTCGCAGACCATTGCCTTGGATATGTACCAAGAAAAGAACTCTGGTAACAACCTGCCGGCTCAAGTAGATATATACGCCGTTGACGGAAATGAGTACAAATTTCTTTTTGTTGCCAAAGGGGGCGGCTCTGCAAACAAAAGCTACCTTTTTCAGGAGACAAAGGCTCTTCTGAATCCTGTCTCGCTTGAAAAATTTCTGATTGAAAAGATGAAGACCCTTGGGACAGCCGCCTGTCCTCCTTACCATATTGCTTTTGTAATTGGGGGAACATCTGCTGAGATGTGTATGAAGAATGTTAAGCTTGCTTCTGCAAAATATCTCGATGAGCTGCCAAAAACCGGTGGTGAAGAGGGCCATGCCTTCAGAGATCTTCAGATGGAGGCAAAGTTGCTTAAAGTAGCACAAGCTCTTGGAATAGGAGCCCAATTTGGCGGCAAGTACTTTGCACATGATATCAGAGTTATCCGTTTGCCAAGACACGGAGCATCCTGTCCGGTAGGAATGGGTGTTTCCTGCAGTGCAGACAGAAATATTAAGGCAAAAATCAATAAAGAAGGAATATGGCTTGAGACACTGGATTCGAATCCTATCAGGCTTGTTCCGGAGAAATTCAGGGTAGGAAATGCTGCTCATGAAGGTGGCATCAAAATAGATTTGAACCGCCCCATGAAGGAGGTTTTGGCAGATTTGTCAAAATATCCTGTCTCTACATTTCTTTTGCTAAACGGTACTATTGTAGTAGGCAGAGATATTGCCCATGCAAAATTGAAAGAGCGTCTGGACTCAGGAGAGGGGTTGCCTCAGTATCTGAAAGACCATCCAATTTACTATGCTGGTCCGGCCAAAACCCCTGTGGGGTTGCCAAGTGGTTCTTTTGGCCCGACTACTGCAGGCAGAATGGACTCATATGTAGATCTTTTCCAAAGCAATGGCGGCAGCATGATAATGATAGCAAAAGGTAACAGAAGCCAGCAGGTTACAGATTCCTGTCAGAAATATGGTGGTTTTTATCTTGGAAGCATTGGTGGTCCCGCAGCAATTCTTGCAAAGGACAGTATAAAGAAGGTTGAGGTACTTGAATATCCGGAACTTGGAATGGAGGCAATCTGGAAAATTGAAGTTGAAAATTTCCCTGCCTTTATTCTCGTGGATGACAAGGGTAACGACTTCTTCAAGAAGTTAATGTAATCCCATGAAGTATATGTTTTTCCTGGTTGTACTCTCTGTGGTACTGGGAGTTACTGCATATGTTTTTGTTAGAGGATGGCAGTCATTCCCGTCGAATTTGTGGGTAAGGATTATTTATACTCTCATTTTTGCACTTTCAGTTGCAGCATTTTTTGTAAAAATGTTCATGGGAGACAAGTTACCTGAAGGTTTTTCGTCCATGCTTTCAACTGTTGGATTCACATGGCTGATTGCAGTTATATATCTGTTTTTCTATGTCTTTGCAATTGACATAGTAAGGTTTGCAAATCATTTTTTCCACTTTTTTCCGGACTTTATAAAGAACAATTATTCCGCTGTAAAGCTCTCATTGGCAATGATCGGAATTGTTTCTGTTTCTGTAGTTCTGGCATTTGGAAATCATAAATTCAACAATCCGGAAGTAACCAGCCTTGATATAACTTTAGATAAACCGCAACAGAACAAAGAACTGACAATAGTTATGGCAAGTGATTTACACCTTAGTTCATATATTAACAGGGAGAATTTAAAGAGGTATGTGACACTTATTAACAGCCAGAAACCTGATATCGTCCTTCTGGCAGGCGATGTTGCCGATATGAATATTGCTCCGCTTGTAAACGAAAAGATGGCCGAGGTGCTGGCGGAAATTAAAGCTAAATACGGTGTTTACGCAATAACCGGAAATCACGAGTTCTATGGTGGAGACAAGGAGAAAATTTATGATTACATAAAATCGGCCGGAATTGTCTTTTTAAGGGACACCGCAGTAATGGCAGCAGACAGTTCTTTGTATCTTATTGGGAGGGACGACAGAACTAACCGGTACAGAGCAACTCTTAGTAATCTTGTAAAAGGGCTGAGGAGCGACATACCTAAAATTTTACTCGACCACCAACCGTTTCATCTGGAAGAGGCTGAACAAAATGGCATAGACCTTCAACTCTCCGGACATACTCACAACGGACAATTCTGGCCCGGAAACCACATAGTTCGCTGGATGTTCGAACTACCTTACGGTTACAAGAAAAAGGGGAATACACATTATTATGTCTCATCAGGCTTGGGTCTGTGGGGACCAAAATACAGGATTGGTACTGTATCAGAGATTTTATTGGTGCATCTAAGATACTAACCATTAATTTTTAGTTAGTTACGCCTGATAGGAACCGTCACTACCAGCTTCCGCCGGCCCCGCCTCCACCAAAACCGCCACCGCCGAACCCGCCGAATCCACCACCACCAAAACCGCCGCCGCTACCTCCAAACCCGCCGAATCCCCCGGAACGACCTCTTCCGGCACCGGAAAGCAGAGAGCCTAAAAGCAAAAGTTCCAAAGCACTTGGCCCTTTTTTCCCTCCACCACCAATATTTGATGAACCGCCTTTTTTGGAGACCAAAAGGATAAATATAATTATGATAAAAATTATCAGACCGATTGAGCCAAAAACTCCTGAACCTGAACTTTTTGCCGCATATTCGTCGGAACTGATCTCCCCGGCTGCTATCGGCATAATCACAGCGAGAGCTTTATCCACACCTGTAAGATAATTATTTAACCGGAAATCAGGAATCATCTCATTCTCTACAATTCTTTTACAGATTGCATCAGGTAATGCACCCTCCAGTCCGTACCCGGTTGCGATAAAAACTTCTCCTCTTTCATTGCCAGCCTTGGGTTTAATCAGAATAACGACGCCGTTGTCAAATTTTTCCTGTCCCACTTTCCATTGTTCACCAATTGAATAGGCCATCTGGGACTTGTCCATACCCTCAAGAGTTGTAAGTGTCACGACCGCTATCTGGTTTGAGGTTTTGTTGGCAAACGTCGTAAGTTTGTTTTCAAGATATTGTGTCTCCTCGCCGGAAAATATTCCTGCAAGGTCATTTACCAATCTTGGTGGAGAAGGTCTGGCCGGAACCTGAGCAGAAAGAACTGACGTAAAAGCCAGAAGAATCAGAACTACTGTTGCAATAGCTCTATTTACCAAAGGAGATTTCATTACTCTGTTCATTTATATCGTCTTTAGTGTATGGAAAATATTCTTTTAGTTTTTCTCCGGACATCTGAATTGCAGTTGTCAAACCGGATACAATATCTCCGGAAACGAAAGATGCCAGCAGCTTTTCTTTAATTTCGTCCCAAAAATCCGCAGGAACCTTAGAATTAATTCCAGAGTCGCCGATGATAGATAATTTTCTGGACTTGTATGCGATATAAATCAGAACTCCGTTTCTGTCCTTTGTCTCGTACATCTTGAGCCTATTGAAAATATAGACAGCCCTGTCAACAGGGTCTGCTTTACAGGAAGATTCAATATGAACCCTTATCTCGCCGGATGTATTGAGTTCTGCAGACTCAATTGACTTAACAATAAGTGATTGATCTGCCTTAGAAAGAAATATATTTGTTTCCACAGTTAAAACTCAACCTTTGGAGCATTCTCTGCACCCTCTTTTGCTTCGAAATAAACTTTTCTCTCAAAGCCAAACATGCTTGCAATTATATTTTTTGGAAATTGGCGAATTAGGGTATTGTATCCCTTTGCAACATCGTTGTACTTCTGACGTTCTACGGTAATTCTGTTCTCAGTACCTTCAAGTTGAGCCTGTAACTCAAGAAAATTCTGATTTGCCTTAAGATCGGGATAACGTTCAACCACTACCATCAATCTGCCTAACGCAGAGCTTAATTCCCCCTGAGCTGCCTGAAATTTGTCCAGACTCTCCTGAGTCATGTTTTTAGGATCTATTGTTGTCTGAGTAGCCTTTGCCCTTGCGTTTATCACACCCTCAAGTGTCTCCCTTTCATGTGATGCATAACCTTTTACAGTAGCAACTAAGTTTGGGATAAGATCTGCACGTCTTTGATATACATTTTCGACCTGTGACCAGGCAGAAGTAACCTGTTCCTCTTGTGAAACCATTTTGTTGTAACCACCCATGGCCCAGAAGAAGAGAATTGCCAAAGCGCCGATAATTACTAATAAAGTAATGAGTCCTTTTGATAATTTCATAATATTAAATTTTATCTAACCTTTCGTACGCACCTGACAGATGCTCCGAAATAGTTCTTGTTTGCAAAGTTGTAAGGAAAATCCGGACTGTCAAAATAGATGTATCTGTACTCGCCGTTGGTTGCATCTTTTTCGGTGGATGACCACCAGAATCCATACAGATTAATATTTGAGTACCTGGAAAAATTGTCGGACACATTCCCCCCCGGCAGGGCATTCCATGAGTATAGATTGTTTTTGTTATTGTTTGGGCTGTACTTCCAGATATTTCCGGAGTTCAGTTTGGCGTTTACGGTAACCTTACCTCCAAGGTCTGGCCAACTGCTGTCAAACAAAATATTGGTATTACCATTCAAAGCCTTTGCCAGGTTCTCCCAATCTTTCTCCGTTGGAACAGACCATCCTTCCGGACAAACACCCTGAGATCCTCCGCCAAGAGTAAGAGTGTTGGAAGAGATGCCGCCGGTAGCCTCGTTCCAGGAATATAAACGGCCATAGATAAATGAAAGAGCATCTATTTCTTTATACGGTTTTCCTGCGCCTGCCCAGTTAAGATTTGATGTAAACCAGTCAAGGTCGCCGATTGTATTATAGTAATAAATTTTTCCATCCCTTGAGTCTACAATGTAATTTGCACCGTTAACTATACCTGAAAAGCTTGACTGAGAAGAAGGATCTATAACAACAGTATTTTTTGTGAGGGTTTTGGATGCATAGTCATCATGCGATGCTGTAACCGTAATGCTGTAATCTCCAATTACAGAAGGAGCGTATATAACTGCGCTTTGAGTTTTAACTGTGTCAACGCTGAAACCTATTGTCGTCCATATGTAGGTAATTCCTGTCACAGGGTCTGTGATTCCGGAGGCGTTTAGCTCCAATTCGCTTGAGGCTATTATAAATTCCGGAAGATTGAAAGCAAGTGTTCCGGACATGTATTCGGTGTCGCTATCATCATCATCATCTTTATTGCATGAAGTTCCGATGAGAATTGTGATAGCAATTATCGGGAAAAAAAATTTGGCGAATTGTCTCATATTATATTTACAGTTCATTTTTAACATACAAAGATATATTTTTTATACTAAATTTGTGCCAAATTATACCCATACCATGAAATATTGCAAAACAACCTGGTTTATTTTCGCTGCAATAATGCTCCTTCTTCTTATTCCCGACGGATGTTCAAAAGATGCCGGGTATAAAACCATAGAAGGATTTACCCAGGGAACCACCTATCATATTGTGTATTCTCCAGATATTCCCGATTCCCTTGATAGGTTCGTGACCGATATTTTAAACGGAGTTGATAACTCTCTTTCGGTTTATAACGATAGCTCTGTAATCTCAAAACTGAACAGAGGAGAGAGTGTTCAGATGGACTCTCTTTTTATAAATGTGTTCAACAAGTCCAAAGAGATTTACCAGATAAGCAATGGAGCATTTGATATTTCCGCAGCCCCGCTTTTTGATATCTGGGGGTTTGGATTTAAAGACAAAAAACATGTCACCCAGGGAGAAATTGACAGCATTCTAACTTTTGTGGGAATGGATAAGGTTAAGATTGAGAACGGAGTACTTGTTAAGAGTGATAAAAGACTCTCCCTCAATGTCAATGCAATTGCTCAGGGTTACACGGCAGATGTAATTGCAAAGGAGTTTGATAAACTTGAAATTAAAAATTATCTGATCGAGATTGGTGGCGAAATTTTCTGTAAAGGAGCCAATGCAAAAGGAAAGGAATGGACAATCGGTATAGACAAGCCAATTGAAGGGAACATGATAAAAGGGGAGGAGCTTCAGAACATATTGTCATTATCCGGCAAAGGACTTGCAACATCAGGCAATTACAGAAAATTTTATGAGGAAAAAGGAGAGAAATACTCTCATACGATAGATCCTAAAACAGGTTATCCTATCCGGCACAGCCTTTTAAGCGCAACTGTTATTGCAGAAGATGCTATGACTGCAGATGCGCTTGCGACATTTTTTATGGTAGTGGGTTTGGATAAGGCAAAAGAGTATCTGGCAGCAAACGAAAACATTGACGCATATCTTGTGTATGCAGAGGGAGAGGAGTTTAAAGTTTATAAAACCAAAGGGGTTAAAATTATTAAATAACTCAATAAAGAATTTACTATGGCAAACATCATCTCGAGAAGAGGCTTTCTTAAGAGCTCACTTGTGGCAGGCGCTGCACTTAGCCTGGGATTTTACGACTCAAAAAAAATAAGGGTCAGCAACCAGTTTGACACAATAATATCAAACGGTTTAATCTATACGGGAGATGGAAAGGCTCCTGTTAAAGGGGCGCTCGGAATCAGAAATGGCAAAATTGCAGCCATAGGATCAATTGGTGATAGTGCAGACAGAATTATTGATGCAAAGGGGAATGCTGTCTCACCTGGTTTTATTGATATTCATTCCCACACAGATGGAAATATTTTTGATGCTCCGTTAGGCGACAGCAAGATATACCAGGGTATCACCACCGATATTAGCGGTAACTGCGGAGACAGCTCTTTCCCTAAAGGCAGGTGGAACAGCATTGAAGATTATTACTCAGATCTTACAAAGCAGAAATTCGGGTTCAATATAAAAAGCTATATTGGACAAGGGACTCTCAGGCAGGTTGTTGTAGGAGATAATAATATTCCGGCAACAGCAGACCATATGAAAGAGATGAAGTCCATACTTGCCACAGAAATGGAGAGAGGTGCCTTGGGAATGACATGTGGGCTTGAGTATGTACCAGGATCGTATGCAACAAGTGAGGAGATTGTTGAGCTGCTTAAAGTGGTAGCCAGATATGACGGACTCTTTGCAATTCACATGAGAAATGAGGATGACAGGGTAGAAGAGGCTGTTGTTGAAGCAATTTCGATGGCTAAAGCAGCAGGCGTAAGATTACAGATATCTCATCTGAAAGCACAAAACGCTGCTAACTGGTATAAAGCCCCGCTACTTATCAAACAGATTGAGACTGCTGCAAAAGAGGGATTGGATATTGCTTTTGACAGATATCCCTACATTGCATTCTCTACAGGATTATCGGTATTTATTCCTCTCGATGAACGTCAAGGAACCACAGACGAGATAATTGCAAGACTAAACAATGAAGCTTCGTCAAAGACGGTAGAAGAATATGCACTTGCAAAAATTAAACGACTGGGAGGAGCTCAGAATGTAGTTATTACATCTGCCAAATTGCCGGAGAACAAGAGATTTATCGGATTGAATATTGAAGAGTGCTCCAAGCTGACAGGTCTGGAACCGTGGCCTTTTATGAGGCAATTGTTAGTTCAGGAGAGGATAAATGTAGATATCATAGGTTTTGCAATGAAAGAGGAGAATGTTAAGCTGTTTCTCTCTCATCCTCTTGGAATGCCAATTACAGATTGCAGTGTTTATTCTCCTATTGGCAAGCTCTCTGAAATTATGCCTCATCCCAGAGCTTACGGATCATTTCCAAGATTTCTGGGCAAATATTGCAGAGATGAAAAGCTGATGGATCTGTCTCAGGGAATACACAAGTGTACTGCACTTCCGGCATCCAGGTTAAGACTAAAGAACAGAGGATTGCTTAATATTGGTTATCAGGCAGATGTTGTTGTATTTAACCCTGATAAAATCATTGACAGAGCCACATATGCAGAGCCTCATCAGTTTGCAGCCGGAATCGAGCATATTCTCGTTAATGGAGTCTGGACAATAAAAAATGGTGTGGCAACAGGTGATATGGGAGGTGAGATAGTTTAATCCGTTCTCTCTCCGTTCTCTTCACTCTTCTCAAAAGCATTTACAATTTTTGAAACCAGCGGATGTCTCACAATGTCCTCTTTTCCAAAACTGATAAGGGTGACTCCCCTGATGCCGCTGCATAGTTTCATTCCCTTTACAAGACCTGAGTCCGACCTCTTTGGCAGGTCAATTTGGGTTACATCTCCGGTGACAATGAATTTTGCGTTGCACCCCATTCTTGTCAGAAACATCTTTAGCTGTCCCAGAGTAGTGTTTTGTGCTTCGTCAAGAATCACAAATGCACTGTCGAGGGTGCGGCCTCTCATGTAGGCCAGCGGTGCTATCTGGATTACCCCCTCCTCCATAAGTGTCTGTAGCTTTTTGGCAGGAAGCATGTCTCTGAGGGCATCATAAAGAGGCTGTAGATACGGATCAAGTTTTTCCCGTAAGTCTCCCGGTAAAAATCCCAGTCTTTCGCCTGCTTCTACAGCCGGCCTTGTAAGAATAAGTTTTTTGACCTCTTTGTTTTTTAGAGCTCTCACAGCAAGAGCTATAGCCGTATATGTTTTTCCTGTTCCTGCAGGTCCTACTGCAAATATTAAATCGGTATCATAATAACTTGCAACTAATTTTTTCTGGTTTTTTGTTCGTGCCCGGATAATTTTCCCATCTGTGCCATAGACTATTATATCTTTATCATCAGAACCCGTGTCTTTACTGGCTGAAGAACCGTCGAAGAGGTTGTTGATATCATCTTCGTTAAGTCTGCTCTTTCTGCCTCTGATCTCTTTGAGTACGTTCAGCTTTTCTTCAAATTTCTTAATGTCACTAATGCTCCCGTGTAAAAAAATTTCCGATCCCCTTGCAACAATCTTCATCTTTGGAAAATAACTGCTCAGCAGGTCTATCAGCTTATTGTTGACTCCATATATGTCAATCGGGTCAATCTCGTCAAGTGTAATTATTCTCTCTGTCATTTTTTGAACTGTAAATAATTTTGCTTCATATTTTGATACTCGTTTTTGTTTTTAAAAAGTTCAGGTTTATCAATAAACTCTTCAACCGGCAAAATTGTAAAATTTCTATCAAACATTTCTGGTCTTGATGTCCAGATGTACTCAATTTTTGGATTGAGAATCCGTTTTGAACCATCCTCTCCTTTATACAGGATTATCTCTGCCATCATTCCTATTCTTGTGTTTTGAACAGTCATATTGGAGATAGCATTTCCCAAAGAGTAAAATGTTATGTGTTTAACCTCATCATTCTCTGTATTGTAAACAATATTGTAGTCCTGCGGCACATGAGGGTGTGAGCCGATAATAATATCTGTCCCGTTTGCATAAAAAAACTTTTCTATCCTCTGCTGTTCGCCGGAGTGTTTTAGCATATACTCCTCCCCCCAGTGCAGACACACTATAATATAATCCGGGTTAAGCTCTCTTGTTCTTATTAAATCACTTTTTGCAGAAGTTGTATCGATCAGTTTTACGATAAAGGGAGGTGGAACTGATATACCGTTGGTTCCGTATGTGTAGTTTAAAAATGCAATTCTAAAACTTTTTATGGTTACCAGCAACGGATTGTTATTAACCTCCTCCTTAGAATTACGATAGATACCAGTATAGAGCAACCTGAGGCTGTCGTACAGATTTATAGTCTTTATGAGGCCATTTTTTCCTTTGTCGCAGATGTGATTGTTTGCAGTCAGAAAGATATCGATACCGCCATTTTTTGAGTCCGTTAAAAGTGAAGCCGGAGATGAGAAACTGGGGTATCCGGAATAGGGCGGTCCGGCAAATGTGGTCTCCATGTTTGCAATTCGAAGATCCACCTTGTCAAATCTTTCCTTAAGATATTTGAAGTAGGAGGAGAAATCATAAGAGGAAGTATCTGTACTGTTTAACCCATTAACGCGTGCCGCATCCAATTGTGTCTGGTGTTGCATTATATCTCCAAGAAAAAGAAGTTTAAGAGTATCCTCCTGATTAGGCAGGATATTCAGACAAAGGAGCTGGCAGCATAAAATCAGGGCTAATTTCATTTATCAAATATACTTTTATTTTTATCTTTCTGCTAAAATTGTTATTTTTGTAAAAGTACAAATTTCCTAATGATTAGTATATTATGAGAAAGGTTAATTTAGTTTTTCTACTGATTTTTTTCTCTTTTTTTCTTTCAGGTTGTGATTGGGTAAGATTACAACTGGGTATGCCAACCTCGAGAGAACTGGCAGCTAAAAAAAGCGCAAATCTTTTTATAGCTGAACGGAGACTAAAGGACTCTATTCTAAAGATACAGATTGATTCTATTGCAAAATTGCAGGCAGATTCTGCAACACTTTCTCCATCTGTTGCAGCGGTATCCAGTGTTGCAGAGATACCTAAAGCAGATTTTAATGATCGCTTCTACGTTATTGTCGGAAGTTTTAAAGACCCCGCCAATTCAAAGAAGATGTTTGAATTTCTTTCGATAAATGGATACAAACCAGCTCTCATAGAATTTAAAAACGGTTATAAACTGGTATCTGCAGCATCTTTTACAACTCAGGAAGAGGCCAGTAAAGAGATGTACAAGATAATGGAAACAGATTTTGCTCCGGAAGATATCTGGGTTTATGACACATATCAGAAATTACATATTAAATGATAACGATAATAATAAAAAAATGAAAACCACTGCATTTACAGAAAAACATGTTGTTTTGGGCGCGAAAATGGTCCCATTTGCCGGTTATAATATGCCGGTTGAATACTTCGGAATAAATGAGGAGCACAATCACGTCAGAAACAAAGTTGGAGTCTTTGATGTTTCACATATGGGTGAAATCTGGGTTAAAGGACCGGAAGCACTGGCATTCCTTCAGTATACTACATCTAATGATGTTGCTGCACTTACTCCAGGCAAGGTTCAGTACTCTTGTTTCCCTAACGGCAAAGGCGGTATTGTAGATGATTTGCTCGTCTATTGCTTAGATTCAGAGACTTACCTTCTGGTTGTAAATGCTTCGAATGTAGATAAAGACTATGCTCACCTCGCTGCAATTGCTCCCAAATTCAAAATCACCCCAGGCAAAGAACTTTACAATGCATCTGACGAGATTGCTCAGCTTGCCATTCAGGGGCCTCTGGCACTCAAGGCAATGCAGAAGATCTGTGACCAGAATGTAACTGATATGGAGTATTATACTTTTAAAAAGCTTACATGTGCAGGCATTCCAAATGTTATTTTTTCAACAACAGGCTATACAGGCTCAGGCGGATGCGAAATATATGTTGCAAATGAGGATGCAGACAAACTTTGGAATGCGGTCTTTGAAGCCGGTAAAGAGTTTGATATTAAGGCTATCGGTCTGGGTGCCCGGGATACTTTGAGACTTGAAATGGGATTCTGCCTTTACGGAAATGATATTGACGACACAACTTCTCCAATTGAAGCAGGTCTTGGATGGATTACAAAATTCAACGAAGCCAAAGGTGATTTTATTGATAAAGAGTTTATGCTAAAGCTTAAAAACGAAGGCCCAAAACGTAAGCTTGTCGGATTCGAACTAATAGACAGAGGGGTTCCAAGACACGGCTACACTGTATGTGACGTATCTGGCACAGAAATTGGTATCGTTACTTCCGGAACAATGGGCCCGGCAATAAAGAAACCTGTAGGCATGGCATATGTGGCTACCGCGTTCAGCAAGGCTGGCAGTAAGATATTCATCAAGGTGCGGGAAAAACTGCTAAAAGCTGAGGTTGTTAAAACACCTTTCTACAAGCAGTAATTATTTGAAAATGGCAAAATTTAGATTTGTACACAACAATATTAATGTAAGGGACCTGCAGAAGAGCATGGAGTTTTACCATACTGCCCTTGGTCTCGTCGAAGTCAGAAGGATTACTCCTGAGGATGAGTCTTTCATTATTGTTTACCTCTCCGATGGCTCATCTGAACATCAGCTTGAGCTTACATGGCTCAGAGACTGGGACAGACCGTATAATCTTGGAGATAATGAATTCCATCTTGCATTCAGAACAGATGATTACGAAGCTGCTTTTAGCAAACACAAGGAGATGGGTTGCATATGCTATGAGAATCTGAAGATGGGTATCTATTTTATCAATGATCCCGATGGTTACTGGATAGAGGTTTTACCAACAAGATCGTGATGTTAAAAAAAATATTTTTTGCGTTAGCTCTTACTTTTTCATTTTCTGTGGAGCTATTCTCACAGGGTGAGATTGAAACACAGTTAAAGAGGCATGTAAATGCCCTTACTGCTGATTCACTGATGGGCAGACTTGCAGGATCCAGAGGAGAGGACATTGCATATGACTACCTGAACAAGGTTCTGAAAGCTGCAGATATAGCTATTCTCTATAACAAATCCGGACAGGATTTTTCATTTGTATCCGATAAAGGAGATACTGTTTATTCAAAGAACTTGGTTGCAATTATAGAGGGTTATGACCCTGTTCTGAGAAACGAATATGTATTGATCGGAGCGCATTATGACCATCTTGGGTTCAATAAAATAAACATCAGCGGAAGAGATACTGTTCAGATTTACAAAGGGGCGGATGACAATGCTTCCGGAGTAGCCATACTGCTCGAGGTTGCAAAAGCGATAAAAAATGAATCCTTCAATTTTAAAAGATCGATAATTATTGCTGCTTTTGGTGCGGAGGAGTCGGGACTTACAGGCTCATGGTATTTTGTGAACAGGGCATTCAACTTTACGGACAAGATAAATCTGATGATCAACCTCGATATGGTCGGAAGATCCGGTGGAGATAATTACCCACGGGTATATACAGTGCTTCCCGGAGTTGAACTCTTGACAATGCTGAAAGATGTGTCGGATCTCACAGCTATGATCTCTCCCCAGATTATTGCAAAAGACTATTTCCCGTCAGATCACCAGAACTTCAGATCAAAGGGGATCCCTGTAGCATTGATTACCACCGGTCTTCATCGGGATTATCATACAACCAGAGATTTGCCGGAAAATCTTGATTATAAAAACATGGTCTCAATTTCCCGATATGTCTTTGAACTGGCCAAAATTGCCGCAAACCAGGAACGACCGCTTCCAAAAACATCTTTTACCGGTGATAAGCTAATAAAAACTACAACAGGCAAAGATAGTACCAGCAAAGTTTATTCATCGTTCGATGTGGACAAGGCTCCTACTTTTCTGCACGGCGACCAAAGACAGTTTCTTGACAGATGGGTTTACGACTATATTAAATATCCGGAATCTGCTATCAAAGCAGGGATACAGGGGAGGGTAATAGTCGAATTTATTGTTGAAAAGACAGGAGAATTAAGTTCTGTGAAGGTGGTAAAATCTGTAGATGATGCTCTCGATGCTGAGGCAGTCAAAGTAGTTAAGGCTTCGCCAAAATGGAAGCCTGGAATAAAAGGAGGAGAGCCGGTGAGGGTTAAAATAACGGTACCAATAGAATTTAAGCTAAAGAGATAGCAAATTTTACTACATTTGCCGTCTGAAATAATTGACGTGAAATGGAGTATAATTTTCTTGAAATTGAACAGAATTGGCATCGATATTGGTCTGAAAACAATACATTTAAAGTAAAAGAAGATAGTTCTAAACCAAAATTCTATGTTTTGGATATGTTTCCATACCCATCAGGTGCCGGTCTTCACGTGGGACATCCGCTCGGCTATATTGCAAGTGACATATACAGCCGCTACAAAAGGCTTAAAGGATTTAATGTGCTTCACCCTATGGGTTACGATGCATTCGGCCTTCCTGCGGAACAATATGCTATTCAGACAGGTCAGCATCCGGCAACAACAACAGAAAAGAATATTCAGCGTTATCGTGAACAACTGGATAGAATAGGATTCTCTTATGACTGGTCACGTGAAGTAAGAACGTGCGATCCCGAATACTATAAGTGGACCCAATGGGCATTTCTTGAAATGTTTGCTCATTGGTATAACAAAAAGAGCCAGAAAGCCGAAAATATTTCTGAGCTCGTTTCAATTTTTGAAAAAGAGGGTAACGTAGAAATTAAAGCAGCAAGCGGAGATATTGAGACATTCACTGCCATACAGTGGAACTCCTATAACGAGACTGAAAAGTCTGAAATATTAATGCAATACAGGATAGCATATATTGGAGAGACATCAGTAAACTGGTGTGCAGCTTTGGGAACTGTTCTTGCGAATGACGAAGTTAAAGAGGGGTTCTCGGTAAGAGGTGGCTATCCTGTGTCACAGAGAAAAATGAAACAGTGGCAGCTCAGGGTATCGGCCTATGCAGAGAGATTGTTAAACGATCTGGAGAGTGTAGAGTGGAGTGATTCCTTAAAGGAGATGCAACGTAACTGGATCGGCCGCTCAGAGGGAGCTGAGATGATTTTTAAAGTTTCTAATGGTAGTCAAGAATTTGATTTAGAAATATTTACAACGAGGGCTGATACAGTTTTTGGAGCTACCTTTATGGTTCTTGCACCCGAGAGCGAATGGGTAGATAAGTTAACTACACCAGCACAAAGATCAGCAGTAGATGAGTACCTTGTAAGCGCAAAAAAGAAGACGGAGAGAGAGAGGATGACAGAGACCAAAAAGGTGACCGGAATCTTTACCGGAAGCTATGCTGTGAATCCTTTTACTCTGGAAAACATACCGGTATGGATATCTGAATATGTTCTTGCAGGATACGGAACAGGAGCAATCATGGCTGTCCCTGCACACGACAGTAGAGACTACACATTTGCAAAGCACTTCAATCTGCCCATCATTCCCCTTATTGAGGGTTGTGATGTTTCAACAGAGAGCTTTGATGCAAAGGAGGGGATAATGTGCAATTCCGGTTTCCTTAACGGAATGACAGTAAAAGAGGCTATACCTGCCGCAATTTACGAGGTGGAAAAATTGGGTATTGGCAAAAGGAAGACAAATTACCGTCTGAGAGATGCAATTTTTTCACGTCAGCGTTACTGGGGAGAACCATTCCCCATTTATTACAAAGATGGAATTGCAACTCCCATGGAGCTGAAGGATCTTCCACTGGAACTGCCAGATGTGGATAAGTTTCTGCCGACAGAGAGTGGCGAACCACCATTAGCTCGTGCAGAAAACTGGACATTTGACGGCTTCCCTCTTGAGAAGAGCACAATGCCGGGTTTTGCGGGGAGCAGCGCATATTACCTGAGGTATATGGACCCGGGAAATTCAGAACAGCTTGTAAGCAAAGAGGCAAACAACTATTGGAGAAATGTAGATCTCTATATAGGGGGTACTGAGCATGCCACCGGACACCTTATCTACTCAAGATTCTGGAACAAGTTTTTATACGATCTGGGATTCGTATGTGAAACAGAACCGTTTAAAAAGCTGATTAACCAGGGGATGATTCAGGGTCGTTCAAATTTCGTTTACAGGGTTAAGGGGAGCAACAAGTTTATCTCTTTCGGATTAAAAAATGGCTACGACACAACAGAAATTCATGTTGATGTAAATATTGTGAGCAACGATAAACTAGACATTGCTGCATTCAGAGCCTGGATGCCTGAATATGAAAACGCCGAATTTATCTTGGAAAACGGAGAATATATATGCGGATGGGCAGTTGAGAAGATGAGCAAATCTATGTTCAATGTTGTTAATCCTGATTTTATCTGCACAAACTACGGAGCAGACACCCTAAGGATGTACGAGATGTTTCTTGGCCCGCTCGAACAGTCAAAGCCGTGGGATACCAACGGTATTGATGGCGTTCACCGTTTTCTTAAGAGATTCTGGAGGTTATTTTTCCAAAAGGAACTCTTTATAGTTTCGGACGAAAAACCATCTGCAAAAGAGTTGAAAATACTTCACAAGCTTATAAAAAAGATTCAGGAAGATATCGAGAACTTCTCATTTAACACAAGCATAAGCGCATTCATGATTGCTACAAATGAACTTTATGAAGTCGGATGCAATAAACGGGAAATCCTGAAGCCAATGACAATTCTGCTATCACCTTTTGCTCCTCACATAAGTGAAGAGCTATGGAAAATGCTAGGTAACAAAGAGAGCATCTCATTTGCAGCATTTCCGGAATATATGGAAACTTACACCGTTGAGAACTCTTTTGAGTACCCGGTATCTTTTAATGGAAAGCTAAGGTTTAAATTAATCCTGAGCATAGACTTGACAATTAAGGAGATAGAGGAAGCAGTGCTGGCAGATGTAAATACTGCCAGATATCTGGCTGAGAATAAAATCAAGAAAATTATAGTGGTTCCAAATAAGATTATTAATATTGTTTGCTGATGGTTTTACAATCTTTTCAAGCTGATGCTTTCACAGATAGAATATTTTCCGGAAATCCTGCTGTGGTTGTTATACTGGAGGAAAAACTCCCAGACTCTGTGCTAAGAAAGATAGCCCAGGAGAACTATGTTCCGGAAACTGCGTTTATACTTCCCGACGGCAATAATTTCTCTCTGAGATGGTTTACCCCGGATATTGAAATGGATCTTTGCGGCCATGCCACACTCGCATCTGCTCATATTCTCTTTACATGGTTCAAGTACAAAGGTGAGGAGATACACTTTAATACTGCCTCCGGTCCTTTAGTAGTAAGAAAAGATGGAGATATGATTTCAATGGATTTTCCTCTGAGAGAGGCTATAAAATCGCCTCTTCCGGAGGAGATATATGACAGTCTCAACATCAAACCTCTTGAAATCTACAAAGCGAGGGACTATCTGCTTGTATATTCTAAGCAGGAGGAGATAGAGATGATTGAGATAGACAGGTCTGTCTTTGACGAAATCAACATAGATCCGGGTGGAGTAATTGTAACAGCACCAGGCACAGACTGTGACTTTGTATCGAGATATTTTACACCGCAGGCAACAATAATGGAAGATCCAGTTACAGGTTCTGCACACTGTACCCTTGCTCCATACTGGGCCAAAAGGTTGAAAAAGGAGATACTGACTGCCAGGCAACTTTCTAAAAGAGGAGGAACCATTGGTTGTACTCTTGAAGGCGGAAGAGTAATAATACGAGGCACTGCAGTAATCTTCTCAAAATCCGAGCTATATTTATAAAAATCGGAATATGAACAGAGTCGTTTTCAAAACTTTAAAGTCATATATAATAATGACTTTCGGGCTTTTTATTTTTGTGTTCAGCTGGACGGCATTTCTTATTCCACACGAGATTGCCGGCGGCGGAGTGAGTGGCCTTGCTTCGGTTATACAATATGCCACAGGTTTTGAAGTTTTCTATTCATATCTGATAATTAACGCTGTTTTACTCGGATAGCATTCCTGATTTTAGGGAAAGGCTTCGGATTTAAAACTATCTACTGCATTGCAGTGGCAGTGCTTATGTTTAAATTTCTTCCTCTCATTCCATGGACTTCGGACATTGCGGATAAACTGATAAACTCTGTTCTGGGGGGTACTCTTAGCGGTGTGAGAATCGGGATGATATTCCTGCAGGGCGGTAGCACTGGCGGAACAGACATTGTTGCACTGATTATCTCAAAATACCGCAATCTCATCTACCGGTTGGTACTCACAAACGGAGAGTAAGGTTCTGGTCATAGTTCTCCGCAAGTCTCAGATGGCAGAGATCAGTAACATTGTAAAAGAGATAGACCGCAACGCATTTATGTCTGTTTCAACAGTAATGAGCGTATATGGTCAGGGGTTTGACCAGTTTAAAGGGGGTAAAATATCATGGACAAGAAAACAAAAACAATATTAAACAGAGCCAAGAGTATATCATTATCATATTGGGAATATAGAATAAGACCCTGTTTTTCTTAATTTGGAAAAAAATAAATATAATTAGATAAATTATTAGTTTATAGTCAATTAGTTTGTTGCGTTAAATATTTGTTATTATATTTGGACAACTTAACAATTAATCTATGAGCAAGTTATTTAATTTTGTAGAAATTCAATCCGGGATTGAATTTCTGTATGCAATTTTCTATTTTCTATTTTCTATTTATATGTTTTTTCTTCTCTACTTAAAGAGAACTATCGCCGGTAAGGAGAAAAATTTATTGCAGGCTACTTCATATGGTTTTCTTGCAATATCCGTGACATTCTTCATAAAGTTGATGGTACAGAATCCTAATCCGGAATTTGGATATCTTCAGTCAAACCTTTGCAGAGTACTATTTATGATGCTGCTGACACTGCCGGCACAGTTTTATTGCACGAACAAGGTAAATTCCGTAAAATACTGTCTTAAGCATTATTCTTTTTCATTGTTAATTCTGCTGGCAATAAACATAATTGCTCAATTTATATCGATAAAATACTTAAAAATTAACCAAGAGATAAGCAACGCCTATTTATACATTTCGCTCATATTGTATTTTTTGTTTAGTGGCTATCTGGGATATAAATTCTGGCTAAAGATATATGACCTTTCAAAAGAGAAGTGGCAAACATTTGTGAACCATAAAAATGACATTTTTATATTCTTGGCATTTACTATTTTTTCAATAATGCTTCTTATATTCATTTATATTGATGTAAGATATTATTATATCAGGGGAGTTTTTTCAATGTTCACAATAATTAACACTTTTTTATTTTTGAAAATTACATATCCTTACAATTCAGGAACTCTTATCACAGATGTACTAATAAATGATACTCAGGAAAGTCCTCAGTCGGAGAGGCATAAGTTCAACAGGCAACTGTCAGATAATCTAAAAGCAGATGAACTCTATGATCGTCTGCTAATCTATTTTGAAAAGGAAAAACCATATCTGAAGGCCGACTTAAAGATAAAAGAAGTTGCATTGTACCTTTATTCAAATAAGACTTATCTTTCCAGAATAGTAAATGATAAGAATAATCAGAATTTTAACCAATTTGTAAATTATTACAGAATAGAAGAGGCAAAAAAACTGTTCAATACAAATACTAAACTGAATATTCAAGAGTTATGCTACCTCTCCGGTTTTGGGTCTATGGCAACATTTTCTATAGCTTTCAGATATTATCTTGGCTATACCCCTGCAGATTGGTGCAAGGAGCAAAAATTGAAAATACAGAATGACTAACAGAGAATCTGCGATAAAAATTGTAAAAAAGATATTATATCTGTCTGGGATTCTTGCAGATGAATTATCAAATAGTTATCCTGTAAAAATTTCGAAGGTCTGTAAAAAAACGGAGAAGGTAATTGAAACAAAGAAACTCTATCTGAATCCCTGTTTAACAATCACAATGCTGGCAAAAGAGATAGGAACAAACAGAACCTATTTGTCAAAGTATATGAGCAAAGAGAAGGGATGCAGTTTTACGGACTATATAAATATGCTCAGAGCCGGATATGCTAAAAACCTGCTTTTCTCACAAACAAAGCAGCCAATGGCAGATATAGCAATGATGTCTGGCTTTGGAAGCGTACGGGCCTTAAACAAATCTTTCCTCAAAAACTTTGGAAAGCTACCTGCGCAGTACAGAAAAGAGCACCTGTTGGAGTGTGTTAGATTGCCTCTTCAAGAACAAGATAAGATCTCAAATTAGACCTTATGAAGTGTTGTCTGTCCGGAGTGTTTTTGCCCATGTAGAACTCCAGAAGTTCGGGAATGTTGTCATCGTTTCCAAGGCGAACTTTGTCAAGACGGATGCTCTCGCCAATGAAGTATTTAAACTCGTCGGGCGAGATCTCGCCAAGCCCTTTGAACCGGGTTATCTCGGGGTTTGTACCAAGTTTTTTGATGGCTCTGTCGCGCTCTTCGGCTGAATAGCAGTACATGGTCTCCTTTTTGTTCCTTACTCTGAACAGAGGTGTCTGAAGAATGTAAAGGTGGCCTTGTCTTATGAGGTCGGGGAAGAACTGCAGGAAGAACGTCATCAACAGAAGCCTGATGTGCATTCCGTCCACATCAGCATCGGTTGCAATTATTATCTGGTTGTAGCGCAGATTTTCCAGATCTTCTTCTATGTTTAGGGCCGCCTGCAGAAGGTTGAACTCCTCGTTTTCGTAAATTATCTTTTTTGTAAGGCCGTAAGTGTTCAGAGGCTTTCCCTTGAGACTGAATACGGCCTGGGTTCCGACGTCCCTGCTTTTTGTAATTGATCCGCTTGCAGAGTCGCCCTCTGTGATAAAGAGCATGCTTTCCTGCGATCTGTCATTTTTTTCGTTGTAGTGCACGCGGCAATCCCTCAACTTTTTGTTGTGCAGATTTGCCTTTTTGGCTCTCTCTCTTGCAAGCTTCTGTATGCCGGATATTGCCTTTCTCTCTTTTTCTGAGTCGAATATCTTTCTGAGAATTGCATCGGCAATATCTGGGTGGCGATGGAGAAAATTGTCGAGATGCTCCTTAAGAAAGTCTCCAATAAAGTTTCTTACGCTTATTCCGCCTTCCGACATCTCTTTGGAACCCAGTTTTGTCTTTGTCTGTGACTCAAACACCGGTTCCTGAACCTTTATGCTCACTGCAGCTATCATTGACTGACGGATATCGCTCGGGTCAAAGTCTCTTTTGTAGAAATCCTTGATTGTCTTTGCTATAGCCTCTCTGAATGCAGAGAGGTGGGTTCCGCCCTGTGTGGTGTACTGACCGTTCACAAAAGAGGAGATACCCTCGCCGTAGTCGTTGCCATGTGTTATTGCTATTTCAATGTCATCTCCCTTCAGGTGGATAGGGGAGTAGAGGGGTTCTTTTGTAAGTGATTCGTTCAATAGGTCCAGCAGACCATTTTTTGAGATAAACTCCTTGCCATTGAGCTTAATCGTCAACCCCGTGTTGAGGTAGGAATAGTTTCTGAGCATACTCTCAATAAACTCAAAGTTGAATGTGTAGTTGCCAAAGAGCTCTTCGTCTGCAATAAATGTGACAAGTGTACCGTTTTTCTCATTGCTGAGTATCCTTTTCTCTTCTATGAGTTCTCCGCGGCTGAACCGTGCAAAGTGACTTTCTCCATCTCTGAAAGATTGAATATTAAAAGATACAGAGAGTGCGTTTACAGCTTTTATGCCAACGCCGTTCAGCCCCACAGATTTTTTGAAGGCCTTGTCGTCATACTTGGCTCCTGTATTCATTCTGCTCGCTGCATCCACCAGGCTCCCCAGGGGAATTCCGCGGCCAAAATCCCTTACAGACACCACTCTCTCCAGTACTGTGATTACAATGGATTTCCCATATCCCATGGCAAACTCGTCAACAGAATTGTCCATGACCTCTTTCAAAAGAACATAAATACCGTCATCAGGTGATGATCCATCTCCAAGTTTACCGATATACATTCCCGGCCTGCGTCGGATATGCTCGTTCCACTCTAATGTTTTAACTTCATTCTCGGTATATGTGTTCATTTGGAGGAAATTTTGCTGCAAAGCTACAAAATTTACCGTCTTATTTTTAAAATATCGTTAAATAATCCGGTGGCAGTTTGTCTTGCCCCGGCATCTGCACCCACTATCCTTATGGGAGAGGGATAATCTCTGCTGTGGATTATAACGGCATTGTCTGTTCCAGAAATATCATACAGAGGATGTGAAGAGTTTAAAGACTCCAGACCGATTTTGCACCCTCCCTCTCTTATTGTTGCAATATATCTGAGTCTCTCTCCTTTGGATTGGGATTCTTTGTAAATTTCAGATATTTTATTTTCACTCTCTTCCAGTTTTTTATAGAAATCCTCCCCATCTGAAGATAGAATGCTTTTTGACAATATTGGTTCCGGCTTTATATCTGCAGCCTCTGTCTCAAGTCCTATCTCCCGGCTCAGGATCAAGGTTTTTCTGAGAACATCAGTTCCTGAGAGATCCAACTTTGGGTCTTGTTCTGTGTATCCCAAAGCCTGAGCTTTGCGGAGCAGACTCGAAAAGCTTTCTGATCCGTCATATTTGCTAAAAAGATAGTTCAATGTCCCGGACAGAATTGCTTCAATAGATTCAATTTTGTCTCCACTCTGGATCATTTGTTGAATTGTTGAGATCACAGGCAGTGCCGCACCAGCCGTTGTCTCATAAAAAAACAAGGCTTCGCCGGACTGAACAGACTCCTTAAGAGATTTATAATTATCCATAGATGATGAGATAGCAATTTTGTTACAGGTAACCACAGATATGCCATTTGAGAAAAATTCCTGATATGTGGATGCTACAGTCTGATGAGCAGTACAGTCTACAAAAACAGAGTTGCTGAGTCCCATTTCGTGACTTTTCTCACAGAATTTATATATACCGGACTCATTCCCTTTTTTAAGCAACTCGGGTATTGAACCGGGGACTATGCCACCCCTGTTAAAAATCATCTTCCTGCTGTTGCAGATGCCAACAATTGAGATGTCGCTTTTGTATGCTTTTGATATGTATGAAGATTGTGATTCAATTATTGAGATAAGTGATTTTGCCACATTTCCGTGACCTGCAATAAACAGGTTTATCCTTTTGACGCTTTCTCCAAAAAACTCTTTGTGAATTACCCTTATTGCTTCATCTGAATCTTCTTGCAGAACGACTGTGGAGATGTTTTTTTCTGATGAACCCTGGGCTATTGCTCTTATATTTATTCCTGCTCTGCCTAATGCGTTGAACATCTTTCCGCTTGTGCCGGACTGATTTTTCATGTCATCCCCAACCAGCGTGATAATAGAAAAGCCCCTCTCTACTTTTAAAGGATTTACCTTGTCCAGACTTATCTCATAGGCAAATGCGTAATCGGCAGCCTGTTTTGCCTTTTCTGAGTCTAACTCGTCAATTGCAACGCACATTGTATGAACAGAGGAGGCTTGTGTTATAAGAATGATGTTTATAGCGGCTTTAGTCAAAGCGTCAAAGAGTTTGCTTGAATATCCCGGCACACCCACCATCCCGCTCCCCTCCATAGACAGAAGGGCAATTTTATTGCAGCAAGAAATTCCCTTAATTTTACCCTGACTCTCGGGCGGTGAGTTCTCAATTACAGTTCCGGCATCCTTTGGTGCAAATGTATTTTTCACCACAATCGGGATTTCCTTGCTTATCACAGGTTGTATTGTTGGTGGATAGACAACCTTTGCTCCAAAGTGAGATAGCTCCAGAGCTTCTTTATATGAGATGTGATCAATTGTCCTGGCATCCGGCACTATTCTTGGATCTGCAGTCATCATGCCGTTCACATCGCTCCATATTTCCAGTACTCTCGCCTCTGTAGCCACCGCCAGAAGAGATGCGGTATAATCAGATCCTCCTCTTCCAAGTGTTGTTGCTCGCTTGCAGGAATCGCTGGCAATAAATCCGGGAATTATATACAGTCTTGCCTTCTGACCCCCGATAAATTTCTTCACGTTTGCATAGCTTGCCTCTGTATCAACTATATTCTGCGAATTTTGCAAATCTGTTTTAATCAGATCTCTTGCATCTACCCAAAGATTGTTTATGCCAACAGAGATAAATTTTACGCTTATTATCTTTGTAGAGATAATCTCTCCAAAACTCATTATAAGATCTAACGAGTAGTTGCTAAGCTCCTTAAGGTAATAAACCCCCTTGCAAATTTCTCTTAGCTGATTAAAAAGATTTTTGATCTTTAATTCAATAGAAGGTTGAAAATCCAGAGGAATAAGTTCGTCTATTATTATCAGGTGCTGTTGTTCAAGATCGTCAATAAGTTTTGTGTAATTGTTGTCCTGGACAGATGCACGTCTGCCTATCTCAATAAGCCTGTTTGTACAACCACTTATGGCAGATATTACCACAATGGTTCTCTCCTTTTTGACACTCTCTTTTACTATATTGACAACATTTGATATATTGTAGGCATCGGCAACTGAGCTCCCGCCAAATTTAAGTATCTGCATATCAGTTTAAAAATTTTATATGTTTTTTTATAACCCTCTCAATATTCTCCCACTCGAGAAGAAATCCGTCATGACCAAACAGAGAAGAGATCTGCTCAAAATTTGAGTTTGCAATTTCAGCTCTTAAATATTTCTGTTCTTCAACAGGAAAGAGTAAATCGGTGTCAATTCCAATTACTAACGTATTTGCTCTTACAGTAGAAAGAGCCCTTTTAACTCCCCCCCTGTTTCTGCCAATATTGTGGCTATCAACAGATTTAGTAAGAGAATAGTAAGAGTAGGCATCAAACCTGTCAACCAGCTTTTTTCCCTGGTGCTGCTGGTAACTGCAAGCCCGTTCTGCAAAGAGGGTATCCTCATCCTCCTCTTGCTGGGTTACACCATATCCGTGAAAAGATCTGTAAGAGATCAAGGCTATAGATCTTGCCGCTGCAAGCCCAAGCTTGCCACCGTCCAGATCTTTCTGTTCCAGAAAAGAGCTGTCTGCAAAAAGAGCCATCCTCTGAGATTCGTTAAAGGCAGTTCCCCATGGAGAAACCTTGGAATTACAAGCGATTAGCACCATGTTTTTTACAATATCGGGGTACATTATACTCCATTCGAGAGCCTGAAAACCTCCTATGGAACCTCCAACAACGAGATCAATGCTCTTAATGCCAATATGCTCTCTGAGCAAATTATGAGCCTTTACTATGTCGCGTACAGATACTTTAGGAAAAGAGAGGAGATATTGCCGGGTTGAATCCCGGAAAGAGGAGGGACCGCTGCTTCCATAACAAGAGCCTATCATATTGGCACAAATGATTGTATATCTGTTTGTGTCAAACAATTTACCCTCACCCACAAGATCGCTCCACCACTCCTGTGGATTTGAGTTTGCAGTAAGCGCATGGCAAATCCAGATAACCTCTCTCGCCTCGGAAATATTATCTGTATAATGATAACAAATTTCCAGCTTTTCCAACCTCTCTCCACTTTCAAAAATAAATGGACTGTTGTATTCGAATATTGCTCTCCTCATAGATCAGATTCTCTTTAATGATTCCTCAAGATCTGTTTTGATGTCATCAATATGTTCTATGCCTACAGAGATTCTTAACATGTTTGTTTTTAACCCTGCAGCCTCCAGTGCAGCTGCGCTGAGCTGGGAATGAGTTGTTGAAGCTGAGTGGCTGATGAGGGTTTTATTGTCACCCACATTTACAAGATGTGTTATAAGAGAGAGTGAATCTACAAAGTTTGCTGTTTGCTGTCTGTCTCCTTTTAAGCAAAAAGAGAGCACTCCTCCAAAGCCACCTTTAAGATATTTTTTTGCAGCTTCATGGTTTGGATTATTTTTTAACCCAGGATAGTTTACAGATTCAACCTTTGGGTGAGAGTTCAGCCACTCGGCCAGTTCAAGTGCGTTGCTTAATATTCTGTCCATTCTAAGAGAAAGTGTCTCTACTCCCTGCAGCAACAGAAATGAGTTGAACGGGCTCAGTGTACAGCCCCAGTCTCTGAGACCCTCCACTCTTGCTTTAACAGCAAAAGCAATGTTTCCGGAAGGAGCCCCCGCTCCAAAAGTATCCCAGAATTTTAATCCGTGATATGATTCGGAAGGTTCGGTAAAGCGTGGAAATTTACCGGAACTCCAGTTGAAGTTTCCGCAATCCACAAGAACACCTGCTATACTGCTACCATGACCTCCAATCCATTTAGTCGCCGAATGAGAAATAACATTTGCTCCCCAGTCAGCGGGTCTGAAGAGATAGCCGGCTCCGCCAAAGGTATTGTCCACAATTAATGGAATACTGTTTTTTTTGCACAACTGCGCAATACTTTCAAAATCCGGGATATAGAAATCGGAATTGCCTATTGACTCAATGTAAATTGCTTTTGTTTTATTGTCTATAAGCTTTTCATACTCTTCAACTGAGCCTTTTTTCGCAAACCGGAAATCAATTCCCAGCTTTTTAAAACTTATTTTGAATTGATTATATGTACCGCCATAAAGCGAAGAGGAAGAGATAATATTGTCGCCGCTTTCCGCCAGATTTTGGATAATCAGAAATTGAGATGCATGTCCGGAAGAGACAGCAACTGCTGCAGTTCCACCTTCTAATGCAGCTATCCGTTTTTCAAAAACATCTGTAGTGGGGTTGGAAAGGCGAGTATATATGTGGCCTGCCTCCTCAAGAGCGAAGAGTTTTGCACCGTGCTCCACACTGTTGAATACAAATGATGCTGTTTGATGTATGGGAGTGACACATGAACCATGAGAGGGATCCGGAGTATGGCCGGCATGCACCTGCAGGGTGTCAAAATGAGTATAATTCATTTTAATTATATTTAAAGTAATTGAAAAAAATAATGAAGATTTATGAGACCTTGCCCAAAGGACCTGATTCAGACCCAAAAGATTATTGATGCATCCTACGATGCATTCGCATCATCATTGAAAAAGACATGAAAGAGAGAGAAGCAGAAGATGTTCTGCCTGCAGGAATTTGTATTAAAGTCTCTCTGTTCATTTTTTAAGGTATCTGCAAATATATTTATTGTAGCAATTACTTCCAAATTTTTTAGTTGTTTTTAACTATTGGCTACATTTGCTAAAGATCATTAGAAATAAAAATAATTACTGAAGAACATAAATTTAAACTATTATGAATAAGGTTTCACAAATTATATCCTTTACCATTCTGTCCATGGTTGTTTTTGCAATTGTTAACCCTCTTAGTGCCCAGGATATTGTTGTCCGCGACCTGTTGAAAGAGTGGAGTTTTACAAAGGGAATCGAGGGTCCTGCAATTGATTCACAAGGTAACCTGTACGCTGTCAATTTCGGACAGCAGGGGACAATTGGGGTTGTTACACCAACCGGAGAGGCATCCCTCTATCTTGTGCTCCCGGAGGGTTCGGTGGGCAACGGAATCCGTTTTGACAAAGCCGGATATATGTATATAGCAGACTATACACAACACAATGTTTTAAAGGTAGATCCAAAAGACAAATCAGTCTCGGTTTTTGCTCATAATTCAAACATGAACCAACCGAACGACCTTGCGATCTCTCCAACTACAGAGTTCCTCTATGCCAGCGATCCCAACTGGAGTGATTCCACCGGAAAATTGTGGCTGATAAACAGAAATGGCGAGACAACACTTCTTGAGGACAATATGGGAACAACTAACGGCATTGAAGTTAGCCCCGATGGTAAAAGGCTGTATGTAAACGAGTCTATCCAGAGAAAAATCTGGGTATATGACATTAAAAAAGATGGGGGAATTGAAAACAAACGACTGTTCTTCTCGTTCAAAGACTTTGGAATGGACGGAATGCGCTGTGATTCAAAAGGGAATCTGTATGTAACAAGACACGGCAAGGGGACCATAGTTGTACTGACCAAAAGCGGAAAACAGATTATGGAAGTTGCACTAAAAGGTAAACTCTCTTCAAATATAGTACTGAGTAACAATAAGAAAAATTCGGTATTTTATGTAACCCTTGCAGACAGGGGTTGTTTTGAATATTTTACCCTCAATTAAAAGATGATATTTAGCTCAACTGAGAAAAGTTACAATAGTGAGTGACAACGATGCTCTAAATATTGTGCAATAATAGTATAGAAACCCTGCTAAGCTAAAATTATGCATGGTTTTATCCAAATCATTTTTTTGCAGTTTTGGCAAAAAAAAGCATCAGCACCGCTGAGATAAATGCTGTAATAGCCCCAAAATAGAATGGAACACTTGAGTTTACCTTGTCGTACAGCAATCCTGCAATCAGACTTGCAGGTAACAAAGTGATACCCAGCAATGCATTGTAAATACCCAACCCTGTACCCTTCTTGTTCTTTCCTGTCATATCGGAAACAAATGCCTTTTGAATGCCATCTGTTGCAGCAGAATACAAGCCGTACAGTGCAAACAGTGCTACAATTGCACCCACACTGGTTGTTACGCCGAATCCATAATATACTATAGCATATATTAAATATCCTACTATCAATATTTTTTCCCTCCCAATTTTGTCTGAGAGAGAACCGATGGGAATAGACAACAACACGGAGACAATGCTTGAAACCAGATAAACAAGCGGAATGAAAGCAACTTTTACCCCTACTTCATTGGCTTTAACCATCAGCAGAGCATCTGTGGAGTTTCCAAGTGTAAATATGAAAACAATGACCAGGAAAAAGTAAAACCTTTTAGGAAGATCGTTGAAGTGAAATTTTTTGAAGAGGCTTTCCTTATTTTTCTTTGTCTCTGTTATGCCAAAAATTATTACGAATATGCCCAGAAATGCCGGAATTCCTGCCAGGAGAAAAATGAGCCTATAGTCGTTAGGAAAGAAAAACAGTAAAACAAATGCAATCAACGGGCCCAATATTGAGCCACTATTGTCCATTGCCTTTTGTAATCCAAAACTCTTCCCGGTTTCTCCGTTAGTTACCGAACCGGCCACCAGACTGTCCCGGGGTGCAGTCCGGATACCTTTTCCCACTCTCTCTACAAAACGAAGACAGAGGACCTGAACAGGTGAGATTACAAAGGAGTATAGAGGGATTATAAGAGAGGAAATGCCATAACCTATTAACATAAAAGGTTTGTTTTTTCCAATCTTATCGCTCCAGAACCCGGACAAAGCTTTGATGAGCGAAGCAGTGCTCTCGGCAATACCTTCAATAAGTGACAAACTTGTTTTGGAAGCCCCGATTGAGAGCAGAAACATAGGCATAACCGAATAGACCATCTTTACCGATGTGTCGGTAAGAAAGCTGGTTAATCCTGTAAAAAGAATATTCCGGTTAAAACCAAAAAAACGTTTTTCAACTTTGTCTGTTGCAATTTTCTTCTTCATCTTCCCTATAATTCGTCTTTCATTCCGTTTATTCTTAGAAGTTTAAATATCTCTACAACTGCAATTGGAATGACAGACATACCTATAATGAGCCACCAGTGTTGGCTGTCCATTATTGAAAGACGAAATGCTTCACGTACCGGTGTCACGAGTAAAACCATAAGCATTAGTGCTGCAGAGATAAAGATTGCCCCAATAAGAGGCTTATTTTGCAATGGATTTATTCGGAAGGATGACTTCTTATTGGAATGAAGATTACGGACGTGCATTAACTGGGCAAAGACCAATGAGGTAAAAGCCATTGTCTGGCCTAGGCTCTCTCCTCCGTCTCTTAACCCTATCTTGTAAGCCACCAATGGAATAGCACCAAGCATTATCCCTTGATAAACTGTTCTCCATATCATACCATTTGTCATAAACCCTTTTTTGGAATTTCTGGGTTTACGATTCATAATGTCTTTTTCGGCCGGATCTACGCTAAGAGCCAGAGCCGGAAGGCTGTCGGTAACCAGGTTCACCCAAAGAATATGAATTGGTAAAAGCGGGGTACCCCAGTTTAGTACAGAAGCAACAAGCAAAAGGAATATTTCTCCTACATTTGTCGAGAGTAAAAACTGAATGGCCTTGAGAATATTGTCGTAGATTCTTCTTCCCTCTTCTACGGCCGAAACGATTGTTGCAAAATTGTCATCTGTCAGAATCATGTCGGAGGCATCCTTTGCTACATCTGTTCCAACAATTCCCATAGAGGCTCCAATATCAGCCTGTTTCAGAGCCGGAGCATCATTAACCCCGTCTCCGGTCATAGCTACCACCTCTTTATGTTTTTGCCAGGCTTTTACAATACGAACCTTGTGTTCCGGTGCAACCCGCGCATATACAGAATAGCGTTTAACATTTTCGAACAGCACATCATCACTGATTTGTTCAAGTTCCGAACCAGTGATGACCTCGTCTCCCTCTTTGAATATTCCTATCTCACGGGCTATAGCCATTGCAGTAATTTTGTGATCACCAGTTATCATTACCGGACGAATTCCAGCAGCGCTGCATCTGGCAACAGCTTCAATAACTTCCGGTCTTGCAGGGTCAATCATTCCAATTAATCCTGCAAAAATAAGGTTGTTTTCCAGATTCCCAATGTCAATATGCTCCGGCATATCTTTTAATTCTTTGTACGCCATGGCCAGAACTCGTAGAGCAGAACCGGCCATTTTTTCATTAACACTGTGGATCTTTTGCATATCTAAAGGCGTAAGTGCTTTAATTTCTCCGTTAACAAGGATTTTGTTACATACACTTAGAATCTCATCCAGTCCACCTTTTACATTGACGAAAAATTCTTTTTCTGCCGTCTGATTAACAGTTGTCATCCTTTTCCGTTCTGAGTCAAAAGGAATTTCAGCAACACGCGGGTAAGATTCTTCAATCCGGTTTTTGTCCATTTCAAACTTTAGTCCTATATCGAGTAGTGCAGTTTCTGTGGGATCTCCTGTTGTTTTGTGGGTTCCGTCTTTTAATGTTCGCAGGTGAGCATCTGTACATTGTACGGAAATTAAGAGCAATCTCTTCTCCTCTTCATTAAGATTAAGCTGACCATTTTGGAAAGTGCTGTCAAATACTCTTGTCGTATGATTAGTATATGCTTCAACAACTGTCATTCTGTTTTGAGTAAGAGTTCCGGTTTTATCTGAACATATAACAGTTGCACTTCCCAAAGTCTCTACAGATGGCAATGTGCGAATGATTGCATTACGCTTTACAAGGCGTTGCACCCCAATGGCCATAACAACAGTGGAGATTGCCGGAAGCCCCTCAGGTATTGCCGCAACAGCCAGACTGACAGCTGTCATAAACATACTAAGTACAGAATTACCATATAAAATACCAACGATAAATATTACGGCACAGATTACCAGGGCGGAAATCCCCAAAATTTTACCCAGCTCTTCAAGCCTGATTTTCATAGGCGTTTCCGTTTCGTCTGCCTGCTGAATCATGCTGGCAATCTTGCCAACTTCGGTTTGCATCCCTGTATTGACAACAACTCCTCTTCCACGTCCGTAGGTAACCATACCGCTCGAGAAGGCCATGTTAGTGCGATCGCCGAGATCAATACCCTCTCCGGCCAGAGTGTTTGTGTTCTTTTCTACCGGGACTGATTCTCCGGTCATGGCAGACTCTTGTATTTTCAGATTTATCGCTTCAAAGAGACGCAAATCTGCAGGAACAACTCCACCTGTTTCCAGAACAACAATATCTCCGGGAACCAGTTCTTTGGTAGGTATATCTTTAACAACACCATCACGACAGACTTTAGTTGTGGGAGCTGTAAGATTTTTTAGAGCTTCAAGAGATGATTCTGCCTTGCGTTCCTGGACAGCTCCAATAACAGCATTCAGTATCAGAATTCCCAAAATGACAAAAGTATCGAGTAATCCTTCGCCATCCAGCACTCCGATTACCCCGGAAATAACTGCGGCAATCAGCAGAACTACGATCATAAAGCTCTTGAACTGAGCCATAAACATATGGAAAAATGTTTTTGTTTTTCTGGATTGCAACTGGTTGTAACCAAATTCTGCTACTCTTTTTTTTGCCTCTTCTGTAGATAATCCGGACTCTTCAGAAACCTTGAAATGTTCGAATATCTCACTAGTACTCTTATTGTAAAACGGTGTCATTTATTGTTGGATTGAAATATATTATACTTGTTGCCGATTATTGTACAAATATAATCAGAAAAAAATGTGTAATTTCGATTATGAAAATTTTTACTACCAGTCAAATTTCAGAAATTGATCTGTTGACAATTAAAAATGAACCGATTGCCCCGATAGATTTAATGGAGAGGGCTTCTTTGCAGATTGTGAGATGGCTTGTCCATAATATATCAAAAGAGAAGATGTTGATATTTTTTGCAGGCCCGGGAGACAATGGCGGTGATGCGCTGGCAGTTGCACGTATTATCTCTGAGTATGACTACTTGTGTGAAGTATATCTGCTCACTCTGGAAAAAACAATAAAAAAGTCGATTGAAATTAACAAGCGTCGCCTGCAGAAACAAGGAAAAGCAAAACTTTTCACAATTGACACAGAAAAATCCATCCCTGAAATTCCATCCGGCTCTGTGATAATTGACGGCCTCTTCGGTTCCGGACTGAACAGACAATTGGAGGGAGTACCAGAAAAAGTTGTGAAAAAAATCAATTCGTCTGGATCTTTGGTAGTTTCTATAGATATGCCGAGCGGTCTTTTTGGAGAAGATAACTCCCGGAATGATCTTTCGAAAGTTGTAAGAGCAAATTTTACCCTTACATTTCAATTTCCCAAATTAAGCTTCTTTTTTCCGGAGCACAGTGAATTGCTTGGCAAGTGGGAGATACTTCCAATTGGATTACATCCGGAAGCCTTCCGGCAAATTAGTTCTCCATATAATTATCTGAATGAAGATTTTTTTCACGGAATAATCAGAAAAAGAGAAAAATTTTCTCATAAAGGTAATTATGGACATGCTCTGTTGATAGCCGGTTCTTATGGAAAAATGGGAGCTGCTGTTCTGGCATCAAGAGCATGTTTGCGGTCAGGTGTGGGGTTACTTACAACACATGTTCCCCACAGTGGCTGTGAGATTATGCAAACATCAGTTCCGGAGGCTATGTGCAGCATCGATTCTTCTGATTTTGTTTTTTCTCAGGCTCCTGCAACGGAACTCTTTACAGCGATTGGTATTGGTCCGGGGCTTGGAACAGATAAAGTCACTGAACAAGCGCTTACAAACCTGCTTAAATTGCAGCCTTCAAAAATTATTTTAGACGCCGATGCGTTAAATATAATTTCAAAAAACCGTGAGTTGCTGGAATTTCTTCCGGAGAATGCAGTTCTGACTCCACATCCTAAAGAGTTTGAACGATTGGCAGGAGTAAGCACCGATTCATACAGCCGTCTTAAACTTCAATTGGATTTTTCAAAAAAACACAAGGTTGTAGTGGTGCTCAAAGGTGCACACACCTGTATCACATTGCCGGACGGAGATGTTTTTTTCAATACTACCGGAAACCCAGGCATGGCCACAGCAGGTTGTGGTGATGTTCTCACGGGTATAATTCTTGCTCTGCTGGCTCAAAATTATTCTCCTTGTCACGCGGCCCGGATTGGTGTCTTTGTACATGGTTTAGCAGGAGATCTGTCAGCAGTGCAAAACGGAGAAATTTCGCTCACTGCAAGCGATCTTGTTAGTTTTCTGGGAGCAGCTTTTCTACTAAAACAAAACTGAAATGGTGTACTTAAAAAAATAGAAAGCCATTACGATTGAAGCCATCAGTTTTAAGCCAACTCCCGTCAGAAACCCGACAAAGGAACCAATACCTGCTTTGAATGCCTCTTTGCCTTGACGACCTCCGGTCATCTCGCCCAAAACAGCACCGGCAAATGGACCTAAGATTATTCCCCACGGCCCGATGAAGAGGCCTGCAATTACGCCGATTGTAGCACCGGTAACACCTCTTTTTGTTCCACCGAATCTCCTGGTACCCCATATTGGTACAATGTAATCAAGAAGAGTAACTGCCAGGGTAATAGCGCCCATTGTCCATAAAAGTGACTGTGGAAGATCAATTTTGTTTGTAAAATGAATTAGCAACAACCCCAAAAAACATAAGGGGGGTCCGGGGACAACAGGCAGAAAACAACCTGAAATTCCTACAATGATGAAGGCCAGTCCTAAAATTACAAGAAAAATGTCCATGGCTATCTGTTTCCCGCAAAAGTAAGAGTTTTTTGTGTAAATTGCACATCAAACAAAATACTAATATGATGAAAAACCTTAATTCACTAATTAGACTTCTTCTTTCTATTGCACTGTTAGTTTGTAGTTCTATAGAAGCCAATGCTCAACAGATTTCATCCGCAGATATAGACAAACTTGTGGAGAGGACCATGAAAACATTTGATGTTCCCGGAATTGCCGTTGCTGTTGTAAAAGACGGCAAGGTTATTCATTCCAGAGGATATGGTGTAAGCTCACTTATTACTATGCAGAAGACAGATGAAAACACCTTGTTTGCCATTGCCTCCAACAGCAAAGCCTTTACTTCTGCTGCTCTCGGTATATTGATTGATGAAGGAAAATTAAAGTGGAATGACCTTGTCACAGACTATATCCCTGAATTTAAAATGTATAACCCTTATGTAACAGAAGAATTTACAATAAAAGACCTGCTCACGCACAGAAGCGGTCTTGGTTTGGGGGCGGGTGACCTTATGGTCTGGCCGGACTCTTCTGACTTTACCTTAAAGGACATAATTCATAATCTCAGGTATTTAAAACCGGTTTCTGGTTTTCGTACAAAATATGACTATGACAATCTTCTTTACATTGTTGCCGGAGAAGTTGTTGCAAGGGCATCGGGAATGAGTTGGGAGGAGTTTGTAGAAAACAGGATTATGCTACCGCTGGGAATGAATAGGAGTGCAGCGTGTTACAGGCGCTTAAAGGATAAGACAAATGTGATTGATGCCCACGTTGAAATAGACGGAAAGGTTCAGGCTGTCCCTATGTTGCTGAAAGAGATAGCAAATTCTGCCGGCGGAATTTACAGCAGCGTAGCCGATATGAGCAAATGGGCCATAATGCAGATGAATGATGGAAAATATGGTGAAGGGCTCTCAAAACAGATCTTTTCACAAGAGGTTCATCAGGAGATTTGGACACCGCAAACAATTATCCCTGTAATGGGTAAAACTATATACAACACTCACTTTCAAAGTTATGGTTTGGGATGGAGGTTGAGTGATGTGAGTGGTTTCAAGCAAGTTACACATACCGGCGGATTGTCTGGCGTTGTTACTCAGGTAACACTTATCCCAGATCTTCAATTGGGTATAATAGTATTCACAAATCAGCAGACAGATGCGGCATTTACTGCAATAACCAATACTATAAAAGACAGCTATTTTGGAATAGTGAATATTGACAGGGTAAAGGAGAATTATGACAGGGTTAGACAAAGCGCAGCAGAGGCAGGTGATGTTACCGGAGCTATATGGAAAAAAGTAGATGAAATGGCGATTTCCGGGAAAAAACCTGCCGATTTGAATATTTTTACCGGAATCTATACCGATAATTGGTTTGGAGATGTTGATATCTCTTTGAAAGATGGTAAGTTATGGTTTGCTTCAAAAAGATCCCCTAAGCTTTGCGGGGAAATGTTTTACTTTGGTGGAGAAACATTCATCGTTAAATGGAGAGACAGAAGTTTTGATGCAGATGCCTTTGTTAAATTCGAACTTGATTTTAACGGCAGACCATCAGGAATAAAGATGAAAGCAGTCTCTCCACTTACAGATTTTAGTTACGATTTCCAAGATCTGGATTTCCGGAGGAGTATGTAGAAGGGTATGTAAAAAACAGTAACTATTCAAACTTCTGAAGTAACAACTCCATCAGCTTTATTGATGCTTTGGATATCGGTGTGCCAGGACCAAAGATAGCAGCAGCTCCGGCTTTGTAGAGAGCATCATAGTCCTGAGCAGGGATTACCCCGCCAACAATGACCATAATGTCTTCACGACCCAGCTTCTTAAGTTCGTTGACAATCTGAGGAACCAGAGTTTTGTGGCCGGCGGCAAGAGACGAGACACCAACCACATGTACGTCATTTTCAACTGCTTGTTTTGCAGCTTCTTCAGGAGTCTGGAAAAGAGGTCCCATGTCCACGTCAAAGCCACAGTCTGCATAGCCGGTTGCCACAACTTTAGCACCGCGGTCATGACCATCCTGGCCAAGTTTGGCAATCATTATACGGGGCTGACGGCCCTCTTTTTTAGCAAATTCAACGACAAGTTTTTTAGCCTGTTCAAAGTCACTGTCGTTTTTAACCTCACTTGAGTAAACACCTGTGTTCATACGAATAATTGCTTTATACCTTCCGGCCACTGCTTCGCAGGCGTCCGAGATTTCACCCAAAGTCGCACGAACTCTGGCTGCCTCTATTGCAAGCTCAAGCAGATTGCCGCTCTTTGTTTTTGCTGCATTTGTAATTGCCTCCAGAGCTGCCCTGACCTTTGCATCATCTCTGTTTGCACGAAGCTTTTTTAGTCTGTTGATCTGTGATTCACGAACCATAGAGTTATCTATGTCGAGAATCTCCATTGGAGCCTCTTTTTCCAGACGATGCTTGTTGATTCCCACAATTGTGTCCAGGTTTGAGTCTATACGAGCCTGCTTACGTGCAGCAGCCTCTTCAATTCTCAGTTTTGGAATACCAGTCTCAATGGCCTTAGACATTCCTCCAAGTTTTTCAACCTCTTCTATATGTCCCCATGCTCTTTGAGCAATCTCACCTGTCAGTTTTTCTACATAATAAGAACCAGCCCAAGGATCGAGTGATTTTGTAATGTTGGTCTCTTCCTGAATGTAAATCTGAGTATTTCTTGCGATACGTGCAGAGAAGTCAGTTGGAAGAGCAATTGCCTCGTCAAGTGCATTGGTATGCAGAGACTGTGTGTGTCCCAAAGCAGCAGCCATAGCCTCAATACAAGTTCTGGCTACGTTGTTGTAAGGATCTTGCTCGGTTAATGACCAACCAGAAGTCTGACAGTGAGTTCTTAAAGAGAGAGACTTTGGGTTTTTCGGATTAAACTGATTAACCAGTTTTGCCCAGATCATACGAGCTGCCCGCATTTTGGCAATCTCCATAAAGTGGTTCATGCCAATTGCCCAGAAGAATGAAATACGGGGGGCGAACTGATCTATATCCATGCCGGCAGCTATACCTGTCCTCAGGTATTCAAGACCATCTGCAAGTGTATATGCCATCTCAATATCGCAGGTTGCACCGGCTTCCTGCATATGGTAACCGGAAATTGAGATCGAATTGAATTTTGGCATTTTTCTGGATGTATATGAGAAGATGTCGCCAATTATTCTCATTGAGAATTCCGGAGGGTAGATATATGTATTTCTTACCATGAATTCCTTTAGGATGTCATTCTGGATTGTTCCGGCCATCTCTTCAAGTTTGGCTCCCTGCTCAAGACCTGCAACAATATAGAAAGCAAGAATCGGCAATACTGCACCATTCATTGTCATAGATACAGACATCTTGTTAAGGGGAATCTGGTCGAAAAGGAGCTTCATATCCTCAACGCTGCAAATACTTACACCGGCTTTACCTACGTCACCGACCACGCGTGGGTGGTCAGCATCATATCCACGATGTGTGGCAAGGTCAAAGGCTACTGAAAGACCTTTCTGGCCTGCGGCAAGGTTTCTTCTGTAGAATGCATTGGACTCCTCAGCTGTTGAGAAACCTGCATACTGACGAACGGTCCACGGATTCATTACATACATTGTGCTGTAAGGACCACGGAGAAACGGAGCAATACCAGCTGCATAGTTAAGATGCTCAAGACCTTCAAGATCTGAGGCATTATAGACTCCTTTGAGTGCGATCTGCTCCGGAGTCATCCAGACTGACTGTTCCTGAGTGGCAGCAACACCTCCGGTATATTTTATTTCAGAAAATTTTGGACGCATATTTTGATTTTTTATATTTTACTACTTAATACCCAATAGGTTTTGATACCCCTTTAGAGTATCAAGAACATTGCTCTTAACACTGATAAAGTTATTTATGCCTTTAACAATCAACTTGTCTTTGCAGGCAGGCTCTCCGGCTACAACAATAATGGCCTTATTTCCAACAAGTTCCATGATCTGAGGTACTGATTCTGCATACTCATCATCTGAAGAGCAGGCAACAATTATATCAGCCTTTGCATCCAGCGCTGCTTTGACACCCTCTTCAATTGAAGAGAAACGTGTGTTATCAGTCACCTCAATTCCGGCTACAGCAAAAAAGTTACTGGCAAACTGGGCACGAGCCCTGCAGAAGGCCAGGTTGCCAAATGTGAGCATAAACGCTTTTGGTTTCTTGCCGCTAAGTTCTGTTGCAAAACGAAGGGCCTCAAAGGCTTGAGCACCACGATATTTTTCAATTGGTTCTGCAATAGGGTTTTTGCTTTTCTCTACATTAGCACCACGGGTTACAACATCCAGCGTAATATTTTTGTCTGCATTTTCGCCAAAATTCGGGTATTGATTAGTTCCAAGAATTATCTCCCTGCGGGTGGCAATATTAAGATCTCTCTTTGCAGAGGATGTCTTGATTTCTGTCTGAACAAAACCAGCTTTAAATGCCTCGGTGTATCCACCTTTTTCTTCAACTTGTTTAAATAGTTTCCATGCCTCTTCTGCTACTGAAGCGGTAAGGTTTTCTACATAATATGATCCTGCTGCAGGGTCGGTAACCTTGTCGAAATGGGACTCCTCTTTAAGAATTATCTGAACATTCCTGGCTATCCGGTTACTGAATTCACCCGGTTCGCAGTATTGATAATCAAAAGGAAGAACCTCCAGTGAATCTACTCCGGCAATTGCTGCACTCATTGCTTCAGTAGTATCTCGCAGCATATTAACATATGAATCATATACAGTCTGGTTCCATTGACTGGTAACAGCGTGTATCTTCATCTTCTGAGTGCACTTTTTTGCAGCGCCATACTCTTTTACTATGTTAGCCCAGAGCATTCTTGCAGCACGGAATTTTGCAATCTCCATAAAGTAGTTTGCACCCACTGCAAATGTAAATTTAACTCTTCTTGCAGCCTCTTCCGGAGCAAAACCAAGCTCTGTAAGGAGGTTCATATATTCACTTCCCATTGCAAGAGCAAAACCAAGTTCCTGAACACTTGTAGAACCGGCATCGTTAAAAGCATATCCTTCTACACCAACAACGCGTATTCCCGGGTACCCTGTAACCAGTTCCACACAACTTTTTAGTTTCTCAACATAGTCCGGACAACAGAAATTTCCGGTTGTTGTAAGCGTTCTTAAAGGATCAAAATCGAACGAGGCATAAACCTCATCTGCTTTTGCACCTGTAGAGGTTGCATATGCGATAAATGATTTTATAATCTTCGGAGTAGCACAAGAACAGCCTTCGAAATTTACTTCAGTTTTTGACACATTGATTCCTTTGAGAAGTATTGCCATTTCTGCTTCTGACACCGCCTTTCTTCCATTGATGCAAAACCCTACGGAGTCAACTCCTTTTTTTAATCCGTCAATTGCCTGAGCATTGGCCTTTTCAAAACTCTCCCATGCACAGTAACCCTGACGAACCAGCCATTGATTTGATTCCTTGGTCCCTCTTACGAAAGGAAAGTCTCCGGGAGCACTCTCCAGATGTTTTAAATTTGCAAGGTCCTCTGCACGATAATAGGGACGAACTGCAATCCCCTCCTGAGTCTTCCACACGAGTTTTTTTTCGTAATCAGCCCCTTTTAAATCCTTTGTTATCACCTCTTCCCATTGTGAAGTAGAAACAGGTGGAAACTCAGCAAATAATTTTTCTGCCATATTTATGATTTTAATTATTGAATGTTATATCAAAAATAATTAGGCAAAGGTACAAATACTTTGCCTAATATTAAACCTTTTGTTCTCTGAATGGTCTTATTACCAAACAATAGTTTTAAATAGTAAAAAGATGAAAAAGTTATTTAGTATGCTGATTTTGTTGACAGTTGTTTTAACAATGTCGGCCCAGGAACAAAAGAAAGAAGTAGTAATAAAGAGTGAGGGTATGATGAAAGCAAATCCTGCTCATCTTGCTCCCAGTTTTACTCCTGAACAGCAAAAACAGATGGCTGAGTTTAAGCTGAATCTTCAAAAAGAGATACTGCAGATTGATAATCAGCTAAATGAGAAAAAAGCTCAACTAAAAACTCTTGAGCAAGCCGAGAAACCTAACATGAAGAGCGTCTATGCTAAGATTGATGAAATTTCAAATCTTCAGAACCAGAAGATGAAAGCTATGGCTACACACAAAAATAGTGTAAGATCAATTCTGACAGAAGAACAAAGAATTAAATTTGACATGATGAATCAAGGACCCCATGGTAATCGGGATAAATGTTGCAATATGGAGAAAGATGGAAAGATGATGATGAAAAAAGGCGGAAAGATGATGATGGAGAAAAAAGTAGTTAAGAATTAACTGCCTTTTTCAAGATCACTTGCCTGGTCCCCATAATTTTGCATGTCGGCATCGGTATTGGTAACAGTTACAACGTCTTTTACGTTCATAGTTTTAGGTCTTTGAGTTTTACTGTCTGTTTTAATACTTTTGCCGGCATGATTCTTTTTTAAGGCCGCTTTTCTTAATTCAAAGTTCTCTCCAAGGTATTTTCGTCTGACCTCAGGGTTATTGGCTAATACTTCAGCCGTTCCGCTTTCAAGAATACTTCCCTCATAAAGCAGATAAGCTCTGTCTGTAATTGCCAGAGTTTCATGAACATTGTGGTCTGTAATAATGATCCCAATGTTTTTTGTTTTGAGATTTGATATAATATGTTGAATATCCTCGACAGCAATAGGATCAACTCCTGCAAAAGGCTCGTCGAGCAGAATAAATTTTGGATCGATGGCCAATGCCCGGGCAATTTCACATCTTCTGCGCTCTCCTCCGGACAACTGTATGCCATAACTTTTTCTCACAGGTTTAAGTCCGAATTCATCAAGTAAAACCTCAAGTCTCTCTTCTCTATCTCTTTTTGTTAAATCAGAAAGTTCCATTACAGACATTATGTTATCCTCGACGCTAAGCTTTCTGAATACAGAGGCCTCCTGTGCGAGATAACCCAGCCCCTTTTGAGCACGTTTATACATCGGCAGTCCGGTAATCTCTTCGTCGTCCAGGAATATTCGTCCGGAGTTAGGTTTTATAAGACCTGTAATCATATAAAAACTTGTCGTTTTTCCGGCACCGTTGGGTCCTAACAAACCCACAATCTCTCCCTGCTCCACTTCTATTGAGACATTTTTAACTACTGTACGGACACCATACTTTTTTACTAAATTGCTACAATGTAATCGCATTTTATATCTTTTATCGGATGCTCTCTATTTTAACTCCAGTTTCAAATCCTTCTGAAGCTCTCTTAATTCTGGATAGTTTTCAAGCAAAAACTTTGCCTTTTCTTCTGGCATATAAAGTTTATTCTCTTTTTTTCCCTCCGGAATAACCTCTATGTTCAGTTTTACCGATCTGTTGTTTAAGTTACTCTTTAAAAACTCCAGCAATCTTGCCTGACATTTATGTTCTATCCAGTTTTTCTGAAGTTCGTTGTTCACATAAAAGTGAATTACGTTATCTTCTCCAATTACCGGAAGTGACTGACAAAGAGTTGTGGCCAACCTTGGAAGTGATTTTTCTGAATCAGCCATTTTAACCCAGACTGCCTCCAGCTTCTCTTTATCGAAACTCTCTTCTCCAACCACTTTTGGTTTTAAATCAATTTTAGAACTAATGCCATCCTCTGCCTCTTTCATCAAATTTTTTATAGAAGTTGTAGAGGGTTTTAATGCAGAAACCTTTGAGGCAGGAACAGGGGATATCACAGAAGCTGCTGGAACATCTTCTGGTGTAGGTTTTATTACAGATGGCTTTATGGCAGTCTGCTGTTTTACCTCTTCTCCACCCATCCAGTCAGGTGCATTAATCCTGCAGAGTTTAAAGAGCGCAAACTCTATGTGCAGTCTTTGGTGGCCGCTTGTTTTATATCCGGCCTCACAGGCAGATGTAATATTAAGAGCATCATATAAAAAATTGATAGAACACCTCTCTGCCTGTTCTCTGTATCTTTCTATCAGAGAAGGAGCAAGCTCCAGTAGTTTTGCCGTATTTCTGTCCTTGCAAACCAAGAGGTCTCGGAAGTGAGTACTTAAACCACCAATAAAGTGAAGAGCATTAAATCCTTTAGACAATATTTCATCAAAAATCAATAATACTTCGCTGTGCTCAGATTTGAGAAAATGGTTGGTCAGCCGGATATAATATTCGTAATCAAGTACATTCAAAGTAGAAATAACTTGTTCATATGTAACATTATCTCCACAGAAAGCAACGGTCTGGTCGAATAGAGTAAGAGCATCTCTCATTGCGCCATCTGCTTTTTGAGCAATAATGTGAAGTGCCTCAATATCAATAGTGACTTTCTCTTTAGCAGAAATATCGGTTAAATTTTTTACAATATCTTCAACGCAAATCCGGTTAAAATCATATGTCTGGCACCTCGAAAGAATTGTTGGGAGAATTTTGTGTTTTTCGGTAGTAGCGAGAATAAATATTGCGTGTGCAGGGGGTTCTTCAAGAGTTTTGAGAAAAGCATTGAAAGCAGATTGGGAGAGCATATGCACCTCATCAATAATGTAAACGCTGTATTTGCCTATCTGAGGAGGGATTCTTACTAGTTCATTGAGCTGGCGGATATCCTCCACTGAGTTGTTGGAAGCAGCATCCAGTTCGTGTATGGAGTACGACCTGCCCTCTGCAAATGAGAGACAAGACTCACATACTCCGCACGATTCCATTTTATCTGTTGGATTAAGACAGTTGATGGTCTTTGCAAAAATCCTTGCACTTGTGGTTTTTCCTACACCTCTCGGACCGCAAAACAGGTAAGCGTGAGCCAACTGGTTACGGAGGATGGAATTTTTAAGAGTTTTTGCAATATTTTCCTGGCCGATAAGGTTTTCAAAACTATTCGGTCTATACTTTCTGGCTGATACAATAAATCTTTCCATACGGGACAAAAGTACAAATTTTTATCTAATTTTGCGTCTATAAAATATTCTTATATGAGACAATTATCCTTACTTCTGATTTCGCTTTTTCTCGTTACAAACATCTCTGCTCAGAAAGTTATTAAAGATGTAAAAAATAATTTTAACAATTTTGGAACAAAGATCACAAAAGTTGTCATTCCGGGTACTGGTCTGATAGATTTATCAATAAGAGATGCTGTAAAGAAAGGATGGAAAATTTCGCCATATGAATTTTGTACAAGCCAAGAGTATGATAAGATAAAAGAGGACACCTCGTTCTACTTTCTTTTGAGAACCGATGGGATATTCGGCAATGAATATGAACCCAGGCTGGAGTATCTTTCTCTTATTAAAGGGGGGCCGAAATTCAAAAAAGGACTCTTTTTAAGTGCGGAAATTATTTCACTGCCTTTTCAGGCGAAAGATAACGAGTCCGGGCATATCTTGCCATTTATTCCAGCCTACCTCGATATTATGCAGAACTACATCTATAAAGTACAAAAAAAGAATCTCCTTGCATTTACCGGGAAGTCTTCTTACGGAGAAAATCTTAATGGAATAAAGGGGAAAACTATTCTATTTAATAGCACAGATATAGGTTTTCCGACAATAAAAGATGAGATTAAGTGGAAGTTCAGAGGCCGTGCCGAGAGCGTTACTGCAGATGAAATAGAGAAGACAATTTATGAATCTGTTCCTGATCTGGTTGTGAGTCTTGTTATATCACCGGCTGGAAACCCTAAGGGAGGGTATTGTTATAAGCTTTTGATAGGGGCAGAGAATCATGAGTTGTACTTCATAAGGAAGCACAAAATAAGCACAAGGCTTCAGGCAGGCTTTACAAAGGAAGACATTAAGAAAATATCACTTCCGTATCAACTTTAATAAATGGATATTACCACATTGCAGCTGGATTCCGGCATTAAATACGCTTTCAGACATATCTCTTCACCTGTTGCATATTGTGCACTCAGCGTAAAGGCAGGCACCAGAAATGAAGAGCCTTCATTAAATGGAATTGCCCACTTTACAGAACACATGCTCTTTAAAGGGACAATCCGCAGAAGCGCAAACAGCATAAACAATTTTCTTGAGAAGCTGGGCGGAGAGCTTAATGCATATACCACAAAGGAAGAGACGGTAATTTATGCAACAGTATTAAAGGAAGATTTTCCAAAAGCTGTGGAACTTCTGGCAGATCTGGTATATAATTCAACTTTTCCGCAAAAAGAACTCTTGAAGGAGAGAGAGGTTATACTGGAAGAAATTTCATCATACAAAGACACTCCTTCAGAACTGATTTTTGATGATTTTGACGAACATCTTTTTGGCAAACATCCTCTTTCAAAGCCAATTCTTGGAACTCCTGCAAGCATTAAACGCATTGGTGTAAATGATATTAAAAATTTTGTGTCAAAGTACTATACAACTGATAATATGAGCTTTTCTGTTGTTGGAGATATTCCTGCAGAGAAGGGGATAAAATTGGTAAATCGTTTTTTTTGCTCAACCGGAGAAGCCGAAAGGGAAGAAAATAATAGATTTACCGGGTGTGAAATTATTAATTCTGTGCAGAGGGTAAAAATAGTTTCAAAAAAAAACCATCAGGCCCATTGTGTAATAGGCACAAAGGCCTACACTCTGTATCAGAATGAGAGGTTTATTCTCTCTCTTCTCACAAACATCCTTGGTGGGCCTGCAATTAATTCAAGACTAAACCTGGTGTTACGGGAGAAACACGGTTTGGCATACAATGTTGACGCGACATACACACCATACGACGATACCGGACTCTTTGCAATTTATTTTGGAACAGACAAGAGCAATGTAGGCCATTGTCTGAAGTTAGTTAATAAAGAGCTGTCAATGATGGTGGATAAGGAGATCTCTCCATACCTGCTGAGAGCTGCAAAAAAACAACTGTTAGGGCAACTCGCTATCTCGATGGATAATGCGGAATCTCAATGTCTCGCAATGGGTAAATCGTTATTGATATATGGCAAGGTTGAGTCTGTTGAGTCTATAAGAGAGAAGATACAACAAATAACACCTGGACAGCTCCGCGATGTTGCTGAGGAGATTCTCTCCCCCGAAAATCTTTATACATTAATTTACAAATAGTTGAATAAAATATGGCTGACAATCTCGACAGATACTTAAAAGCCAGCTCAAAAGAGCTGAATGAAGCATTGATTTGGCTGGAGAGGGAGACCAATATCAGAACAAATCATGCAAGGATGCTCTCCGGTCCGCTGCTTGGGAGATTGCTGGAGATGATCTCAAGAATGTTAAAGCCCGTGAATATTCTTGAAATTGGAACCTTTACCGGATATTCGTCCATTTGTCTTGCTCAGGGACTTGCTACAGATGGACATCTGGATGCGATAGAGATAAATGACGAACTGGAATTTTTGATAAGAGAAGGCTTCTCAAGAGCCGGTCTTTCAGATAAAATTACACTCCATTTTGGTGATGCAAAGCAGATAATCCCAACTCTGCAAAGAGAATATAGTCTTATCTATATAGATGCCAACAAAAGAGAGTATTGCCTTTACTACGATCTTGTCTTTGATCTTCTCTCAAAAGGCGGATATATTATAGCTGATAATGTATTGTGGAATGGAAAAGTTTTTCAGGAGCCTGTTCCTCAGGATGCACAGACAAAGGAGATCATAAGGTTCAACAAGAAAATAAAAGAAGACCATCGGGTAGAAAACTTTATTTTGCCTCTTCGTGATGGTCTCAATATTATAAGAAAGTTATAGAAACAGCTCTAAGCTCTATAGATACTCTACCTCCATGTCATATCTCCATCTTCCAAAATAGAGATTTTCTCCTCTCCATTCTACCTCTCCGCGCTGAAAGTCCACAGTTTCACTTCTCGGGTGAATCTTTGCAGGGAAGAATGAACATGAAATGTCATCGTTTACTATTAACCTGTAAGCGTCTAACCCCTTGCTAAAGAAGTAATAGGATTCATCATCCGACTTTGCACCAGTAACTCTTCCGTAAGACTGATCAACAGGTACCCACCCGATTCCCTGGTAATATACCTCTGCCCAATCGTGTAGATTAACATTTCCCGGATGCATCATCCATCCCGACTGCCATTTAGCAGGAACACCGGCACATCTTGCCATAGTTATAAAGAGAAGGGAGACCTGGCCGCAGTCTCCGTGTCTGTTTGCAAGTACATATTCAGGAATATTTTCTATAGTTGAGTATTCACGGGCACTTGCCCAAGGGAAGTTATTGTCTATCCACTCAAAAATCTTCTTAACCTTGAGATAAGGGTTTGTTTCGTCGCCAACCACCTCTTTGGTAATACCTTTTATTTTTTCGCTGAACAGTATCTGTGGAGCACGTTCAGATGTAAATTCTTTATAAACAGAATCCTTAGTATTATACGGCTGAACATCCTCTGGTTTAAATTTAAAGCACTGATTATATGATGTGTAAGAAAGTTCAAAGCCAAATTTTGTAGGTTTATCTGCCTGAGCCACTCCTTCCATATATATGCTTTTGTGTGCATATTCATCAGGAGCTATAATGTATCCTGGTTGCGAAGTGGAAATCAGCTTGATATCTGAGTGAGCTTTTGTGTCAAATCTTGGGAAAGGCATCCATACCCTTATAACCTCACCGGCAGGAACCTGGTTTGGTTTTACTGTTACAGTATAGCGGATTTTCATTTTAACAGGCTGAACATATGGCAACTTACTGCTTTGTGCAACTTGAACAACCTTTGGAATGTACCATGCAAGTAAATTGCTGAGGCTGTCACTCTGCCCGCCGTTCATGTTGATAAAGTGTTTTCTGGCAACAGAATCAATTCTGAAGAGATTTCTTCCTGCATTATGAAAATATTTTTTCTTCCCGTCAATTGTGAGGTTTTCCAAAGCATTTGTGCTCTCCCAACCTGCTATCTCCTCCTTTGTTACTTCTGGATAAAACCTCTTGATATAAGAGATAACGGTAGTGTCGTCAATATCAAAATCTTTACGGATTCTGTCCATCCTTTCCATTTTGAAGTTGAGTTCATATCTCTCCGAAGGGGAGAGTGAATCATTGGTCAGGTAAAGGTTTATTAATTTTTTAGCCTCTGTAAACTCTCCTTTTGCAATTGATTTGTCTATCTGTTCAGAAGTCGGAAGTTTATAGGACAAAGATTCTCCACAAGCAAACAGCAAAGTGGAAAACAATATCAGAATAAAATTTTTCATCTATTTACAGCGTTCATAATATGATCTGTCTCTGGTGTCAACCCTAATACGCTCCCCTTGGTTTATGAAAAGAGGCACCATGATCTCTGCGCCTGTCTCAAGGGTAGCTGCTTTTTGTGCATTAGTGGAGGCTGTATCGCCTTTAACCGCTGGTTCTGTGTAGGTAATTTCCATCTCTACAAATTGAGGCAGTTCACATGTAAGAACCCTCTCCTGATCTGCGAGAAACATCATCTCTACGTTCTGGCCCTCTTTCATGAGGTCTGCATTCTCAACCAAATCCGGTTGCAGAGATATCTGTTCAAATGTTTCGTTGTGCATAAAGTTGTACCCCATATCATCTTTATATAGAAACTGATAAGGCCTTCTCTCCACACTGATAATTTCAATTTTTTCTCCAGCTGTATATGTATTCTCCAGGATTCTGCCATTTTCCAGGTTTCTCATTTTAACCTTTACGAATGCACCACCCTTGCCAGGTTTAACATGTTGAAACCATACAATCGAACAGGGTTTCCCGTTAAAATCAATACATAAGCCATTTTTAAAATCTGATGTATTTGCCATATTCTGTTTTTAAATTTGATACAAAGATAAGATTTTTTGATGAGATTTTGGCAGTAACCAAAATAAGTGTTATTTTGGCACTTAAAGCGGGATGTAGCGCAGTTGGTAGCGCACTACGTTCGGGACGTAGGGGTCGGGCGTTCGAGTCGCCCCATTCCGACAATTTTTTTGCAGGAACCAAAATTAGTGCTACTTTTGCACTCCCTAAGAACAAGGTGCCATAGCTCAGTTGGTAGAGCAAAGGACTGAAAATCCTTGTGTCCCCGGTTCGATTCCTGGTGGCACCACGAAGAAAAAGATGTAAAGTGTTGTAATTGATAAAATTACAGCACTTTTTGCTTTTTGCAGGTAAAACAATGGTAAAACATTTGGTATATAAAGAGGCAAACATCAGTATATCAACTAATTATATTTGTAAAATTAGAATATTTTTTGTAATTTTATGATATTAATTTTAGAAAACAGATGAAAAATGCAGGATTAATACAGTTTGATAAACTGGAATTAATTAAAAACAAGGTGTTTAATACAATTGATGTTTCGGATAACACACGCAAAGAGTATTTCACCAGAGTAAACAATTTTTTACAGTTTGTAGGACAAAATGAACTAAATGAGAACAGTTATTTGGAGTATAAACGTTATTTGTTGAGGTGTGAATATTACAGTGCTTCAACTAAGAATAAATACCTAATGACATCAAAGGTTTGAATGGTTTAAGAAGCTCGATATAATTGAGTTTACAATAAAATATTTGTATGCATATTCACAAAACAACAATAGGTTCTATTCCGTATTTGTCACTTTTGTAAAGAGACTGAACCAAGAATTTGAACGATTAAATTTTGCATACCGTATTGTAAATATTGCCAATCCCCTACCACTTATTTATCATCTTCTGAGCAATTACAGGATAATTGGCCGTCTGGAATTTCGGGATCATCATAACTTCACCTCCTCTGAAGTCTCCAAAATTAACAGACTGGCCAAAAAATGGCCTAAAGCCG
>JBDKRJ010000040.1:0-14048 GCA_039683455.1 Rikenellaceae bacterium
CTCAACCTTTGGGCGATAAAAGGAGTCGATGTTTTAATGCGATGCTTAATCTCGATTTCTGTTTCTTTAATGACAATGATTTTTGGAAATGACATAGTTGTGTATTTATATTATAGTCCAATATTAATAAAAAAAATCCAATTATGCAAATTGGACTCTTTTATATATTCATTTGGTATTATACATCATTACAATATACCTTTAAAAATAATTGATTATCAAGTGTTGATTGTTTCTCTTTTACTATATTTGTAGGATAACGATGTATAAAACACTTTTACGGTTATCGTGTATTAATTTAGAACAATATTGTTAAAACATTTAATATGAACGAGTCTCAAATTCAGATATACAATTCTAATGACGGACAAACTGAAATCGAGGTTAAACTTGAAAAGGATACTGTTTGGTTAAACTTGGCTCAGTTAACTGATTTGTTTCTTAGAGACAAATCAGTTATATCCAGGCATATAACTAACATTTTTAAAGAAAAGGAATTGGATATAAAATCAGTTGTTGCAAAAAATGCAACAACTGCTGCTGATGGTAAAACATACCAAGTAGACTATTACAATCTAGATGTTATTATATCTATTGGTTATCGTATAAAATCTCAAAGAGGTACACAGTTCAGAATCTGGGCAAACAAAATTCTCAAGGAATATCTTATTAAGGGATACTCAATTAACGAAAAAGCTCTGAAGCAACAAAATCAACAATTGCAAGAACTTCAAAAAACAATTAAAATTTTAAGTTCTGCTGTACAAAGCAAAGAACTGACTACAGATGAGAGCAATGGCTTACTAAGTATAATTTCTGATTATTCTTATGCATTGGACATATTGGATCAGTATGATTATCAGTCTCTGACAATTACTGATACTTCTGGTAAAGATATTTACAGGATCTCATATACTGAGGCGATTGATCAAATAAACCTGGTCAGAAAAACATATGGCAACAGTGGACTTTTTGGCAGGGAAAAAGACGAGTCGTTTAAAAGTTCTATTTCAACAATCTATCAGACATTTGGTGGGAAAGACCTGTATCCAAGCATAGAGGAGAAGGCTGCTCATTTACTCTATTTCATCACGAAGAACCACTCTTTTTCTGACGGGAACAAAAGAATTGCAGCATTTATGTTCCTGTATTTTCTTTCAAAGAATGGCGTTTTATATGATAAATTTGGCAGTAAACGAATTGCAGACAATACTTTAGTTGCCTTGACACTGATGATAGCAGTCAGCAAACAGGAAGAAATGGCTATTATGATAAAAGTCATTGTAAATTTGATAAATACTAAAAATTAACACACGATAATCGAGTAGACTGCCCCGCCAATTAATATGACGGGGAGAGCTTCTCACACCACTGTACGTACGGGTCTCGTATACAACGGTTCATTAAGATGCGGGGCAATTTTCGAGTAATAAGAGAACATAGCCTCATAACCTCTTTTACCTAAGCGCTCTAAGGTAATAGTCGTTCCAAGAATAGGGCTTTGAGCAACAGCCCAGCCTCCCATTCTTGTCCTACTCCATGAATAGGCGTCTCTCTGGTCAATCCCCAATCGTATGAGGTTTTTCCTCTTTCTCTCTGGTTTCTTCCAATGGTGCCAGATACAATACCTCAGACGGTTTCGCAGCCAGCCGTCGAGTTCTTTTAGTTTAACTTGAATACTTGCCATTCGGTAGTACCCCAGCCAGCCTCTATGGACTTCTTTGATTCTTCGGATGCGCTCGTCAAAGGTGCATGGTGTAGTTTTTCTTGTGATTGTCTTGAGTTTTTGCTTTAACGACTTCCATCCTCTCACACTTACCACCAACTGGTATTTGCCTCTTTCTCCCTTTACATACGTAGGTACGAAGCTGTATCCAAGTATCGTAAAGTTCGCAGGTTTCCGGATTCCGCTTTTCTCCCTGTTGATGGGCAATTTCAATTTGTCCTTTAAAAACAGATAGATACTGTTTCCTATCTTTCGGGCTGCCCGATTACTTTTGGTATAGATGCTAAAGTCATCGGCATAACGGACGTAGCGGAGGCCTTGTCTTTCCATCTCCTTATCCAGTTCATTGAGCATGATATTGGACAGAAGTGGGCTGAGAGGACTTCCCTGTGGTACGCCTTTTCTGCGTTTGGTAAGCTTGCCATCTATAAGGATGGGGGCTCTCAGCCATTTGCGGATAAGACGTAACGTGAAAGGGCATTTAATCTTGCGGTAGAGTAATTGCAGCAGAATACAGTGGTCTACTTCGTCGAAGAAGCTTTTCAGGTCTATATCAACAATGTGCTGGTACCCTGAATTGATATATTCTTATGCTTTCATTACTGCCTGTTGGGCGTTGCGATTGGGGCGGAATCCGTAGCTGTAATCCTCAAATTTAATGGCGATTACCTCTCCTACTGCTTGCTGCAATAGTCGGTCGACAACTGTGGGAATGCCTAAAAGGCGTGTCTTCCCGTTGCTTTTGGGTATTGCTACCCCAAAGATGGGTTGAGGCTGGTATTTCCCTTGACGTAAAAAGTTATGTAAAGCTTTACATAATTTCTTCAGAGCTCTGAAGTCCAGCTGGTTCAATATAGAGGACACTCACCTGAGGGAAATAGACAGGATAGGAAAACTCCTCTCCATAGTCATCATAGCATTTACCTGGTGCTATTGTGTTGGAATATACAGGAATGAACATATTAAAAAAATAAGAGTATTGAAACATAAACGGCGGGCAGTAAGCTTGTTTAAATATGGCCTTGACCTTGTATCTCATTACCCTTTAAATCCTTACTGCACTCGTCAATTTGATATATATAAATTTTTGTCATGTACTTAGCAAAAATTGTTAAATATTAATGAACAATTTTCATTCAATCAGTGTTGTCACAAAAAAATTAGGTTATTTAGTTGATTAAAGTTTATCTCTTCCTTGCTGGACAAACAGAAAAGTCCACCCGTAGCATTAAACCCTTAAATTCGCAAACATTTTTTGAGACTCCACATTAAAAACATGGTATGCATTCGCTGCAAAATGGTAGTGAAATCCGAGATTGAAAAGCTTGGATTGCATTATTCTATATTAGAGTTGGGTGAAGTTGAAATCAAGGAAAGTATCACTTCTGCACAACGTGACAAGCTGAATGTCGCTCTTAGAAAGTCCGGACTTGAACTTATGGACGACAAGAAAAGTATGCTGATTGAAAAAATTAAAAATATTATTATCGATGTGGTCCATTATTCAGAAGAAGATCTTAAAATTAATTTATCTGATCACATAAGTAAAAAGCTAAATCACGACTATACATATCTCGCCAATCTCTTTTCCGAAGTTGAAGGTACCACTATTGAAAAATTCTTTATTGCTCATAAAATTGAACGGGTAAAAGAGCTGCTCGTATATGACGAACTGAGCCTCACAGAAATTGCTTACAGGTTAAATTACAGTAGTGTGGCACATTTATCTAATCAATTTAAAAAGGTTACCGGATTAACTCCTTCCCATTTCAAGGAGCTTAAGCACAAGCGACGCACAATGCTTGAGAATCTGTGAATGATGTAACTCTTTTCAAAAGTTATGTAACACTTTTTAAAAGTTATTAACATAAGTTTGTATATTATGTATAGTACCTAAGTTATGAATCTGATAAAAAATAAGATTATGGATAACATTGAGGTGGAAAAAGCAAAAGCATTCATTATTGTGGAAATAATTGAATATGTGCCAAATTCTGTTGTCCTCAAAACGATCATTAAAAAATCGACAGGTAACATTAGTGCAATGGCAATGGACACCGGTGAAGGTTTAACAGAAAAAATTTCTCCGTTTGACACATTTGCTCAGATTATTGACGGAAAGGCAGAAATTGTAATTGATGGAAAATCAAACATACTTGAAACAGGAGAGTCTATTATAATTCCGGCACATACCCCAAATATAGTAAGAGCCAATGAACGGTTTAAAATGATTTCTACAATCATAAAAAGCGGATACGAATAAATGTGTGAATGATATAACATATTTACAAACTTATGTAACACTTACAGGCATAAATGATACAACCTTTATATCACAACAAATTATTTCCAAGTTAATACAATGAAAAAAAAGATTTTAGTTTTGTCTCTGACAGCATTTATTGTTGGAACAATGGTAGCTGGTTGTCAATCATCAGCTAAGAAAGTAGAAAAAGACCGCGAAAATTTGCAGGAAGCAAAAGATAATGTGGTAGAAGCTAAGCAAGAGCTAAATCAGGCTCTTAAGGATTCTATTATGCAATTCAAACAAGAATCTGGAGAAACAATCAGTAATAACGAGAAAAGCATTCTTGAATTAAAAGCACAAATCGCAAAAGAGAACAAGGTTACCAAAGCCAAATACGAAAAGATAGTGGCTGACCTGGAACAAAAAAATGCCGCTATGAAAAGTAAGCTGGATGCTTATCAAGACATCGAACAAGACAAATGGGCTTCATTCAAACGCGAATTCAAACATGACATGGACGAACTGGGGAACGCATTAAAGGACATAACCATAAATAACAAAAAATAAACTACAAAATCATGGGAAATTTACTATATGTAATCGCAGTAATATTGGTAATAGCATGGCTGATAGGGTTAATTGGATATAATGCTGGGGGTATCATTCACATTCTGCTTGTTATAGCAGTGATTGCAGTAATACTAAGGGTTATTCAGGGAAGAAGACTCCGTTGAATGCCAGTCTGGTATTTCATATATAATAGATAAGTATTAACTATTTAAAAAAAAATCATGAGCATAGGTAAAGTATTATTAGGCACGTTGGCAGGCATTGCCGCTGGTGCATTGTTAGGTGTATTATTCGCTCCGGAAAAAGGGTCAGTCACCCGCAAAAAAATCTCCAGAAAAGGTGAGGATTATGCAGATTCATTAAAGGATAGGTTCAATGAGTTTGTTGACAGCATAACCGAAAAATTTGAAGAGGTGAAAGAAACAGTAAAAGAAGAGGTGGAAAAAGGGAAATCTAAAGTAGAGGAAGTCAAAAAAGAGACCAAATCTGCAATGAGTTAATAAATTTCGATCATGGAAGAGAAAGCAAACATCCTGGAGTCCCTGTTAGAAAAAGCAGAAGAATACGGCAAAACAAGTTTTGAATTATTCAAGCTTAAAGCTCTGAACGAAACATTGGGTGTTGTATCCTCAATCATATCAAGGACAGTTACCGTAGTGTTTATTTTTACGTTTTTTCTGATGGGGACGATAGGAGTTGCTTTTTTGTTAGGCGAAATCCTTGGAAAGTTATGGTACGGATTTTTTATTGTTGCGGCATTCTATGGTATTATTGGTGCAGTTCTATATTTCTTTATGAATAACCGGCTTAAAAAGCTTGTTGAAGATTTTCTGATTAAACAAGTTTATAAATAGAACGATATGCAAAAAATAACTTCAACCACCGAGTTAAAAGAAGCAATCACACAGTTAGGGTATGAGCAGGCTATCCGGGGGCAATTGTTAAAGGAACAATTCAGTATTACTCTTGATAGTATAAGACCCGTAAATTTAATCAAAGACACATTAAAAGATGTGGTCGAATCGCCCGACCTTATCAGTAATATCCTTAGCACTTCTTTAGGCCTGACTGCCGGGTATTTTACTAACAGAATGTTTGCCGGTTCGTCCGGCAATTTGTTAAAAAGACTTTTTGGGAATATTATACAATTAGGTATAACAACCATAATTGCCACCAATCCGGAAGCAGTTAAGTCTTTTGGAAAGTGTGTCTTGCAAAATATTTTCAGCAAAAAGGAAACAAATTAATGAAAAGCATAATGGAAAAAGGGTTGCAATTTCCATTTTATGTAAAGACATCATCTTTATAATATTATTTTACCCGCCTCTTTTTTTAGTTGAATTTTTTCACAGAAAGAGGCGATGTTCAGCACTATGGACCGTTCAGGAGAAATACCAGACAGAAGTTATGGCGCCGCTTGTGCCAGATTATGGGACAGTAATTATTCATGGTCGCACAGATGTTATTGGAGAAGAGGAGTATAATATGAATTTGTCTCAGGAACGCGCTCGTGATGCTCAGAATATTCTTGAAAAGCATTGATGAACGCTGGTAAAAAGGAAGTTAAATTCGAACCTTTAATAAAATGAAAAAATGAAAACAACAAAATTGATTGCCCGGTTGAATAAGGTATTACTGATTATGGCAGCAGCAATGATTATTTTTCCTGTTAGCGCGAGCGCACAAGGCACAGTTAAAGTAAAAAAAAGACAGCAACAAGAATTATCAGACAAAGAATACTTATGTGGTTTGGTTGGTTGCCGATGATGATATTCCAAAAAACAGAATAAGATGATAAGTGTTAAAAAAGAGGGAATTATAATAAATAAGACCGATTTAGAATTTGAAAATAAAGGGGTATTGAATCCCGCTGCAATAAGAGTGGGTGATAATGTTCATCTGTTTTACAGAGCTGTAAGACAAGGTAATTATTCAAGTATCGGCTACTGCAGACTGGATGGTCCGTTGACAGTTGCTGAGCGGTGGGATAAACCTCTCATGATTTCTGAACTGGATTTTGAATCACATGGTGTGGAAGATGCTCGTATAGTAAAGGTCGATGATCTTTACTATATGACCTATACAGGGTACGACGGCATAAATGCACGTGGAGCTTTGGCCACATCAAAAGATTTAAAGCATTTTAAAAAACAGGGAATAATTGTTCCTCCTATCACCTATGCAGAATTTATGCTATTGGCGGAATCTAACGGTAAAGTAAACGAAAATTATTATCACAATCATAAGTTTTACTACCAGGAAGCAGATCCCGAAAAAAAAATTATGCTGTGGGACAAGAATGTGATTTTTTTTCCGCGTAGAATCAATGGTAACCTGGTGTTCCTTCACAGGATAAGACCGGGAATTCAGATTGTTTCTGTAAAAAACTTAAAGGATCTTACCAAAGAGTTTTGGAGAGAGTATTTTCTCAATTTACATAATCATATAGTGCTCGATCCCGTTTATGAACATGAGTCGAGCTACATTGGCAGTGGTTGCCCTCCAATAGAGACAAAACAGGGGTGGCTGCTCATTTACCACGGAGTTGAAAAGACTCACAGAGGATTGGTTTATTCTGCCTGTGCTGCTCTTATGGATCTGAATGATCCTGCAAAAGAGATAGCCCGGTTACCTTATGCGCTGTTTTCTCCTGAATATGAGTGGGAATTGAACGGAGAAATAAATAATGTAGTTTTCCCAACAGGCACATCATTGTTTGGAGATACCCTATTCATTTACTATGGTGCTGCTGACGAACGTATTGCCTGTGCATCATTGAATTTGCCGGAACTAATTAAAGAGTTGACAATAAATACCAGGGAAAATGAAAAGTAAACCGGAAATTTTAGTCATAACCTCATACCTGCCAAGGATATGCGGAATAGCAACCTATTCACAGGATTTGATAACTGCATTGAATAAAAAATTCGGAGAGTCGTTCTCTATTAAAGTTTGTGCACTGGAAAATGAGTTCGAAAAGCATGATTATGCAGAAGAGGTAAAATATATTCTTGACACATCTGTGTCGTCTGAATATCCGAAACTCGCCAAACGAATCAATCAAAGCAAACAAATTAAAATAGTATTGGTCCAGCACGAGTTTGGATTCTACGAGACACAGGAAGAGGCTTTCGAGCAATTCTTAAACAAAATCAATAAGCCTGTCATGATAGTTTTTCACACCGTAATCCCTAATCCTGATGAGTATTTAAGGACCAGGGTAAAAAACATGGTTGATGCTGCAGTCTCAATTATTGTAATGACAAAGAATGCCTCAATGGTATTGATTAAGGATTATGAAATAGAGGAGAACAAAATTACTGTTATTGCACACGGTACTCACCTGGTACCACATATTAACAAGGAATTTCTAAAAGAAAAATATAGAGTATCAGGCAGAAAGGTACTTACTACTTTCGGACTTCTAAGTTCCGGGAAGAGTATAGAAACTACATTGGAATCATTGCCTGCCATTATCAAAACAAGTCCTGAGGTTGTATTTCTTGTAATTGGCAAAACGCATCCGATGGTAATAAAGTCAGAGGGGGAAAAGTACCGGGAAATGCTTGAAGCAAGGGTTGCAGAACTGGAACTTCAGGATCATGTGAGGTTTATTAACAGCTTTCTGGCTCTGCCTGAGTTGTTGGAGCTCCTGCAACTCACAGACATATATCTGTTTACTTCAAACGACCCTAATCAGGCTGTAAGCGGCACTTTTGTCTATGCAATGAGTTGTGCCTGCCCCATTATCTCCACACCAATCCCTCACGCAACAGAAGTGTTGACAAAGGACACAGGAATAATTTTTGATTTCTGCAATTCACAACAACTGGCAGAGGGTGTAATGCGGTTACTCGACGACGAACCATTAAGAGATAGCATCAGCACAAATACCTTACAGAAAATTGTCTCCACAGCCTGGGAAAATTCGGCCATTGCACACGCAATGCTGTTCAAAAAACAGTCCGGAGGTGAAATTAAAATACTTTATAATCTGCCTGAAATTAACCTGAATCATATAAAAAAACTGACAACCGGCTTTGGGATGATCCAATTTTCAAAAATTAATCAACCTGATATCGAATCCGGTTATACACTGGATGATAATGCACGGGCACTTATAGCCATGTGTATGCACTATGAATTGACAGCCGATGACGGAGATCTGGCCTATATGCAGATATATCTCAATTTTATCAGACACTGTATGCAATCTAAGGGAAATTTTCTGAATTATGTAGATAAAGATATAAGATTTACCAAACAGAATGATACCAACCTCGATGATGCAAATGGAAGAGCAATCTGGGCGTTGGGATATGTAATTTCGAAAACATCATTATTACCTCTCCCGTTGATCTCAAACGCTAAGTCTATCATACAAACCGCAATGCCCCGGGTAGAATCAATTTCTTCCACACGTGCCATGGCTTTCGCAATTAAGGGCTTGTATTATTACAATAGCGAAATTGAGGCAGAAAAAAATATTGTAATAACAAAAGTCCTCGCAAACAAACTGGTTGAAATGTACAAGAGAGAAGCTGTCAAAAATTGGGAGTGGTTTGAAAGTTATCTCACCTATGCTAACAGTGTATTGCCGGAAGCTATGTTATACGCCTGGCAGATGACAGGTGATTCTCGTTATAAGGCTATTGCTAAAAAATCATTTGGATTTCTGTTGTCGTCAATCTTTAATGAGCGGGGAATTGAGGTAGTCTCGAGTAAAAGCAGATTAAACAGAGGAGGAGAGGCAGGCAAATTCGGAGAACAGCCTATAGATGTTGCCTACACAATTATGACTCTAAGCAAATTTTACGAAGAGATAAATGATAAGGATTACCTCAACAAGATGGGAAAAGCTTTCAACTGGTTTTTAGGAGAGAACAGATTGCACCAGATTGTCTATAACCCATGCACAGGCGGATGTTATGACGGTCTGGAAGAGACACATGTAAATCTGAACCAGGGAGCAGAATCTACTGTGAGTTACCTAATGGCACGATTGACCATCGAAAAGTATATTTCAGATATAAGCAATAATGAATAAGATTAAAACGGTCGCTGTTATTGTAGCCCACCCCGATGATGAAACATTGTGGACAGGCGGGACCATTCTAAGCCATCCCTCATGGAACGTTTTTGTAATGACTCTTTGCAGGGCAAGCGATACAAACCGTGCTCCAAAATTCTTTAAAGCACTAACAGTTCTGAGGGCTCAGGGAAAAATGGGTGACTTGGACGACAATCCAGAACAAAAACCTCTGGATGAAAATGAGATCCAGGAAACTATTCTTGAGCTTTTGCCCAAAAAACACTTTGATATAATTATCTCACATAATCCCGATGGAGAGTACACTAAACATCTCAGGCACGAGGAGGTAAGCAAAGCTGTAATTAAGCTCTGGAATGCAGGGACAATATCTGCAACTGAGCTTTGGACTTTTGCATATGAAGACAGCGATAAGAGATATTATCCCAAGCCAATAGAAACCGCTACAATTTATCACAAACTTACCAAGCGTATATGGCTGAGAAAATACAGCATAATTACAGAGATTTACGGATTTGAAAAAGAGAGTTTCGAAGCAAAAACAACACCTCGCGCAGAGGCTTTCTGGAAGTTTTCAAATTCATATGATGCGAGGCAATGGTTAAAAAACAGAGGAATTAAAGATGAAAGTACTTGTATTGTATGACTATCCACCCTCTCCCGGAGGGTTGGCAACTCAGGGGGATCTTCTTTACAGAGGTTTGCTCGAAATGGGTATCGATGCCCACGCAGCTCATTATGAATCTGCCCAGGAGAAGGAGTGGTACTACCGCTGGTTCGAACCCGATGTTGTAATAGGGGTGGGTTACTGGGGCCATACACCTCATCTTGTACTCCATCCGATGCGATATGGGTGCCAGCCGGTACCCTGGCTCGTTGCAGACGGTTATATTGCAAACTATCAGGAAGTACTGAATGAACTTCCGCTAATTCTTGTGACATCCAGCTGGGTTAAGGAGATGTATGTCAGAGATGGAATTGACGCGGAAAGAATTGAGGTACTTCCTGTAGGTTGCGATACCGATTCATTCAGACCGTTTGACAAAAATGATCCAAAAATCCTCGCTGTTCGTGAGTCACTCGGAGTCTCGCCGGACCAGATTATGATACTTACGGTAGGTGGAGATGCGGCTTCAAAAGGTGCTCAGGAGGTTATGCAGGCACTTGCAATTATAGACAGCAAGGCCCCTGACTGGAAATATGTATGCAAAGTATGGCCACAGCCAAGAACCAAACTACAGAACCTGGCTGACCTTGAAATGGCAACACACCTGGGAATAGAAAAGAATGTGACTTATGCGACAAACACTATCTCCCGTAATTTTATGCCCTATTTGATAGGTGCATGTGATATATATGCGGCACCCTCGCGGCTTGAAGGTTTCGGAATGCCGCAAGTAGAAGCCGGAGCGTGTGAAAAACCTGTACTAGGTATTAAAGCTATGGGAATGCTCGACACTCTTGTGCATGGAGAAACCGCTTTCATGGCAAAAGTTGCACAAAAAATTGTAGTGAACCGCGTGGTTCTCGGAGACGAATCTGGATTCGAAAGCAAGCATATGGTACTGTTTGATCATCCCCGCACAGTCGATTATCGAGCAAATATCAACGACATAGCAAAGTATTTAATGCAACTGATGACAGACCCTGCATTGCGTGAAAAAATGGGAAAAGCAGGGAGAGAACGGGCTGTTCAATATTTTGATTACCGCGTAGTTGCAAAACAATTTGTCAAAATTATATCCGAAAAATTTGGAATAGACTAATGCCTAATGCCAAATATATGAAAACAAAAAACATACAAGAAATATCAGAGGCAAAGCAGGCTGCTGAGGAAGTACTGCTTCATAATGCTCATGGTTCATATCACAGGTTGCCCCGTACTGCAGGTTGGGGATATCCCGAACCCTATACACGGGACCTGATGTTTTCAATTCTGGGTATAGCTGTCACAGGAAATAAAAAACTGATTGACAGTATACAACACGTATTGGAGAGACTCGCAGAAAACCAGACCGGACATGGTCATATTCCCTCTCTTGTGCACGACAAAGAGGACAGGGGTTCAAGCGATACAACTCCACTTTTTTTAATGGGAGTTGGCATTTTCCGGAAACTTACCGGAAAAGGTGACTTTCTTGAGGAAGCCGTTAAGAAAGCATTGACATGGATGGAATATCAGAGCCCTTCTGACAGGAACATGGTTGCCCAGCAACCAACCAGCGACTGGAGGGATGAGCAATGGGTAACAGGATATGGTTTGTATGTTAACACTCTTGTATATACTTACCTGAGACTCTTTGGCTTTCATGAAAAAGCAAACAGCATACGTGAAGAGATGGGGCGTTTTACTATCACGGGCGGAGTAATACATCGTCACGTTCACGAAGGCCTGGTTGTGTTGCATAAACCATATTATGCCTTTTGGTCCTATAAAATTTTCAGCAATGAACGGTTTGATCTGCTTGGTAACAGCCTTGCCATTCTCACCGGAATAGCTTCTCCATCGAGATCAGATGAGATGATTTCCTGGATAGAGGACGAATGTGCCGGTATGAGAGAAAAAGGAGAACTGGCAGTTGATTTGCCTCCAAATTTCTTCCCCTATATTAAGCCGGAAGATCCAGACTGGCTTATCAGATATTCCGAATACAACAAACCGGGAGAATACCATAACGGAGGCATCTGGCCATTTATCTGTGGATTCTATGTAGCAGCACTGGTCGCCGCAAAGAGGTATAAACTGGCAGAGGAAAAACTGCTGGCACTTACCGAGATGATAAGGCTAGCCAACGATAATAATTTAGAGTTTGGTTTTAACGAATGGATCAAGGCCCAGGATGGAAAGCCAATGGGTCAGGAGTGGCAAACCTGGTCAGCTTCGCTATATCTTTACGCTGTGAAATGCGTCGAGGAAAAATGCACTCCGTTTTTTGACGAGATAAGGACTTGCTAATTTGTGTCTGAAACCGGATTGTAGGGAATTGTAAAGTAGAATGTAGAACCTTTATCAGGTTCCGATTGCACCCAGGTTTTACCTCCCATCAACTCTACAAATATCTTTGAAATTGCAAGGCCCAGACCGGAGCCGCTGTATTTTCTGTTTCTGGAAGCATCTGCCTGCATAAACCGCTCAAATATTATCTCCTGAATTTCTGTATGTATCCCAATCCCACTGTCTTTTACATAAAACTCCAGCTCCTTGTCTTTTAATGTATATTCAAATTCGACAAAACCTTCTGGCATGAGCTTTAATGCATTGATTATTAGATTGGTTAAGATTTGAGTTAGTTTTGTCTTATCTGTATAAATCTCCGATTGTATGTCCGTTAATTTTGCCTCTGAACTTAGGATAATGTTTTCGTCCAACGACTGAGCCTGAAAAATTGAATACAATTCCAGAAGAGTGTTGTTCACATTAATTTTTCGAATGACTGTCTTTTCCTGTTTAGCTTCAAGGAAGAAATTGTAATAATATCATTGACAATGGATAGCAATTGATTACTGCCGTTTTGAATAATATTTGTATAGCTTTTACGGGCTTCTTCAGATAAATCCGGTTCGTTTAGCATATCGGAAAAGCCGCAGATAGCATTCATAGGTGTTCTAATTTCGTGGCTTATATTAGCCAGAAATGCTGACTTTAGCCTACTGCTCTCTTCTGCCAGCTCTTTGGCGGCAATAAGTTCCGATTCAATAAGTTTTTTTTCACTAATGTCTTCAGATATTCCCAGCAGGTATGCAGGCTTCCCGCTTTTATCCCGAATGGTTATCTTTTTTGTATGCAGCAGTATCCTTCCTTTTTTTTTATCAATTGGCTCCTCAGGAATGTCAATAAGTTGTCCACTATCCAGAATATCCCTGTCTTTTTTAGTAAAAAAATCTGCTTGGCCTTTGGGAAAAATATCATAATCGCCCTTGCCGATAAGCTCGTCTCTCATATATCCCAACAGATCTTCTCCGGCTTTGTTTAATCGGACAAATTTCAATTCCTTAGCATCTTTGATGAAAATCATATTGGGGATATTCTCGATGATAGATGAAAGGAACTCTTCCCTCTCCCTGAGTAACTCTTCTGCCTGTTTTAGCTCAGTGATATCAGCAGCCGTTACAAGACATTTCTGTTCATCTCCGGAAATGATACCTTCCAGCAGAACGAAATAAGAAGAGTTTCCATGATTTGTCAACCTCACTTCACAGCGCAGTTTGGATTTAGTTTCAAACACCCTACGGAAAAAATCGTTGAACAAAGGCAGGGTATTACTTGTAATAAATGACTTGAAATTATTGTTTATTAAGTCTGGACGCACTTTGCCAAGTAAATTGGCACCGCTGTAGTTCAACTCACAGATATTGCCATCGCGTTCCAGGGTAAAATATCCGGCAGGAGCAAAATCGTAAAGTGCGGTGTATTTATCAATAGCTGTTTCTATTTTATAGTTTGCCAGAAGAAG
>JBDKRJ010000041.1:0-20474 GCA_039683455.1 Rikenellaceae bacterium
CCGAGCAACAGCTCAATTGCACCTTTTTCATTTCCCGATTCAAATTTTCCTTCCAGAAATGAAAATTCCTTACAATTATCAGCCACGAACCGGATGATTTGCAAATTGTGTGCCAGTGAATGATATTGCACACCGGGAACAGGATGGAGCTGGAATCCAAAGCAAGCCTCACCCTTATATTTATGAAAAACAGGGATGAATTTTTGCCAGCGGATATATACTGCCGGATCAGAAATTGGGTTATCGGGGTCGTTCCAGTTTTTAAATCCATTCTGGCGGTTGTAGCTTATGAGACTGGCCATGAAAGGTGCCCCAAACTGTTCAAAAGGACGAGTTGTTCCCCTTCCTTCGCTTACATTGGTTCCCTCCCACAGAGCCTGGCCACAGTAAAAATGGCTTGTAAAGAGACCCGGAAAATTTGGAGAGGGGGGAATACTCCATGGAAGAAGGTCTTTGGAGACCTTCTCTGCACAATAGGAGAGAATATGAAGGGGAAATTTAGCATTTAGTTCATTATACAACAGATATGCAAATTCACCAATAGTGAGTCCGTGTCTTTGAGTAATTCCTTCAATTCCAATAAATGAAGAGTATTCCGCTCTGAGCATGGTACCCTCTACTTGTCGCCCGGCGGGATTTATTCTATCGATGATGTAAATCGGAAGGTTCAGATTTTCTTTTTTAAGTAATTTAAAAAGATTAAAAATTGTAGAGTTGAATGTGTAGTATCTTGCACCCACATCTTGTAGCTCAACTACAAGTCCATCAATGTCTTTTAACTTTTTGAGCTGGACAGTCAATGACTCTTCAGAAGACCCGTAAAGAGAGATAAATTCACACTTGCCCAAACCCAAATCTTTATACGCCTCTGTTTTGTCAAGCTTTACCTGATCCTGAAGCTCACCGAAAAGGCCGTGTTCGGGCATAAAGACTCTCTTAAGAACCCCTTTTTTGAAAAGTGTTTCAAAAAGATACTCTCCTGTCTCCGGATGCCAGGCAACCTGATTACATAGTAAACCCAACTTGCCGCTTCTTAGTATTGTGTCCGGCTGTTCAAGCAGTGGGGTGGTTCTAAACGAAAACATATTACTTATATTTTATTAATAATCTGATTAATTCTCTCAATTACCTCTTTGGCGAGCTCATTAGCTGTCTCTTCTGCGGGCGCCTCTGCATAGATTCTTATAATAGGTTCTGTATTCGACTTACGAAGATGAACCCATTTTCTCTCTTTATCAAAATCAATCTTTACTCCGTCGATGTCAGTGATTCTGTGTTCTTTATAAATCTTCTGAACCTCTAATAAAATTTCATCAGCATCAATTTTCTGAGAGAGCTCAATTTTATTTTTAGATATAAAATAAATAGGATAAAGCCTTTTAAGTTCGGATATTGTGCATTTTTTATTTGCCAGAAGAGTTAAAAAAAGTGCGGTACCAATCATAGCATCTCTTCCATAATGAAGGTCCGGAACTATTACTCCTCCGTTCCCTTCGCCACCTATTACTGCACAAACCCTTTTCATCTCGGTTACAACATTGATCTCTCCAACCGGAGAAGCATAATAAGTGCCGCCTGCGCTCTCTGTAATATCTCTTAATGCTCTGGAAGATGATAGGTTCGAGACTGTACTTCCTTTTCTGTTTTGTAAAAAATAGTCAGCAACCGCTACCAAAGTATACTCTTCTCCAAAAGGAGAACCGTCTTCACAAATAAATGCCAGTCTGTCCACATCCGGATCTACAGAAATACCCATATCTGCCCTCTCTTCAATAACTTTAGCCGACAGTTCGGTAAGATGCTCCGGAAGCGGTTCCGGGTTGTGTGCAAACTGACCTGTAGGCTCACTGTTGATTTTTACGCAACCTACGCCCAAAGCCTCAAGAAGGGCTGGCATTATAATACCTCCAACGGAGTTGACAGAATCGAGCACAATATTGAAACCTGCTCTGTAAATGGCTTCAGTATCTACTAACGGATGAGCAAGTACTGCTTCTATATGTTGATTTGTAAAATCTTTGGATGTAATAGTCCCCAGATAATCTACTTCTGAAAAATTAAACTTTCCGGCATCTGCTGTCTTCAGCAATAATTCGCTTTCGCCTGCATCTAGGAACTCCCCCTTTTCATTTAAAAGTTTAAGAGCATTCCACTGCTTTGGATTATGTGAGGCAGTCAGAATTATACCGCCATCTGCATTTTCAAATATCACAGCCATCTCGACAGTAGGGGTAGAAGCCAATCCTGCATTCACAACGTCAATTCCGCAAGCCAATAGTGTGCCGCACACAAGCTGGTCTATCATCTGACCCGAGATCCTGGCGTCCCTTCCGACGACAACTTTGTATCTCTCTTTGACACCCATCCTTATTTTCAGACGGGTAGAATATGCCGCTGTAAATTTTACAGTATCAATTGGTGTAAGAGCGCTGCCAGTCTCTCCACCGATTGTTCCCCTGATTCCTGATATAGATTTTATTAATGTCATAGAGGATATTTACAACCTTTTGGAAAACTTGTTATGCAGGAAGTGCTAAGAAAGCGGCTGCAAATGCAAGTATAGCATAGAGTTCAGGGAAAACAGCAAGAATCAGGGTCTTCCCGAATACATCATTTCCGTTACTCATTTCCACAATGCCATTTGATACCAGTGAAGCTTGCTGAATTGCTGAGAAAAGCCCTACAAACCCAAGGGCAAGACCTACTGCCAATGTTGCAAGACCCTGGTTTAAAGTTAGAACGGGAATTTCTTTTAATTTGCTAAGAGTAAGAAAAAAACCGGCAAAACCATAGAGACCTTGTGTCGATGGAAGAGCACAAAGAATCATTGAGGAGCCGAAAATATCCGGGTTCTTTTTTAGCGCACCAATAGTTGTGTTTCCTCCCATAGTAACACCAATTGCACTGCCGATGCCTGACAATGTCAACATGAATGCCAGTCCGACATAAGCTAAGATTAGGGGTAATGTTTGTTCCATAATTTTAAATTAATTTACATGATTTTATTAATAACTTTCTGTTTTTATTTGCTTAAAGGCCTGAATGCTTTGCCTCCCCCCGTAAAACCGGCGTTCTTATAGAACTCTACAAAAGTAAGACGCATGGGGTGAACAAAAGCACTAAGGCTTGAAAGTGCCAAAACCGCAGTGTGGCCAATAAGAAGAATAAGCCCTGTAAATAGCCATCCCACATAAGGCAAACTCAGCATATTCATAGCGACCGCATTGACTACCATTCCAAGTATTCCGCCAGAGGTTGCAAGACCGAAAAGACGGATATATGAGAGCATATCACCAAAAATTGAGGTGATATCATAAAAAGATACAGTTCCCTTAAATATTCTTACAATAAAATTCCTTTCGTCAGATGAAAAGAGGAGGATGAGAAGAGCACCAAAAAAACCTATGTACTTTACATAGTTAGGAAGAACCAATTCCGGCACCATTGTGCTGGCATACGCAAGAGAAGCCCATATTATTACAATAGACCATCCGATATTACTCATTCCGTATTTCCAGCCCTTTTTAATGATTGAATATACGGCAGAAATAAGCCTTGCAAAAACAATATGTACTAGTCCAAAGATTATTGCAAACCAGAACATCTTAAGCTCAGAGAAGAACAGAGCTTTTATCGAGTCAGGCAAAGGAAGTATAGCTGCCAGTTTTGCCCCAAAAAAAGTACCAGACAGAGATGCCATCAATACAGCTCCCAAACCTAAAAGCTGAACAAGCGTAAGATATGATTTGAATTTTGGTAACTTGAATTTAGCAAGACCGGCACCTGCCAGCAGGACGAGCCCGTAGCCCATGTCCCCAAGACAGAACCCAAAAAACAACATATAGAAAGGAGCAAAATATGGAGTCAGGTCTAACTCGCCATACTTGGGCAGCATATAGAGTTCTCCGATAGGTTCGTAAAGTCTGGCAAAGAAGTTGTTTTTTAATTTAACAGGAGGGTTGTCCTCATTGATTGCCTCTTCTGTAATATAATAGATGCCCTCGCTGTCGAGAAAGTCAGCAACCGCCTTGTGTTCATTTACAGGCGCAAAACCTGTTAAAATAGCAATTGTGCCTTCTGCCTCTTTTTGAGAAGAGGCATTTGCCAGATAGAGGTCAAGCTCCCCGCCAATTTCAATTGATCTCTTGTTTAGCGTATCTATGACGCCTGTAAGAGCTTCTATTCTTTTGCTATTTAAGCTGATCTCGTCGTTCAGCCTCTCAATTTTAGCATCCAGCAGATTATATGATGTTTGCGGGAATTTGCTTTCGGAAATGTTAAATTTGAATTCTTCTCCAGCGGGGCTAAGAATAACGAAATATGATTTACCGTTACTTTGGTTAAGAGTTTGAATAAAAAATTGAGAACTCCACTCAGAGTTAAACCTTTTATCTGATATTGAATAGAAATGCAGTTCGTACCCAAGACTCCTGATTCTTTCAATATCTTCCCTGTTGTATGCTCCCCATTCCATTGCATCATTTCTATCTCTGGAGGCTTGCTGCAACTCCTGCTCCAAGTTAATCTTGTTGTTGAAGCACTCTTCCGCAATCTCGAGCATTTTCTCAGGAGAATCACTCTTATCTGTCAGAGAGTAATCTATCTGAGTTTTATCGTTTACCGTATCCAAAACTGAACTGAGTTTTTTTACAACTTGCCTGTACCTGTGATTGAGTTCGTATAACTCTCTGGAGTGGCTGTCGATCGCTCTGTTTTCTCTTTTAATATCTACCATTCCAAGATCCTGAAGTCTCTCTAAAAATGAGTTGAGATCTGCATGGTAAATTATCAATGAGTATTTGTTCATTAGTGTTATCATACCTTTACCTCCTCTGCTTCATGTCTGGTTTTCACAATTTTTTGCGATGCTTTGGAAAGGTTTTCTTCATCCTCCATGAACCGCTTAATCTTAAGAATAGCCTCCTGATATCCTGGTATCTGAACTTTCTCGTAGAGGTTTACTTTTTGAGTTGTTTTTTTACGGGAGTTTTCCAATAGCCGCATTTTTTCCAGGTAGATTTCAGACTCTATTCCCAGTTGAGCCAATTGTTTGAGTATTTGAATACCATCTGAATACCAAACCGGTTTAGCAAACAGGCTATAAGGCTTCACTTCATAAACAACCTCTTTAAGCGAAGGTGTCTTTACTCCTGCAATTTTAACTGTCTCGAGCTCTACGTTAAGAACAGAAATTAATCCGGGTTGGAACTCATTCCATAAACCTGCCAGATAATCATAAGATTTTAAAGAAGCGGCTAACTTTTCCATAAGCTCCCCGGAACGAAATTTTGCTCTTTTTACCTCAAACCTAAGAGCAGATTCTTTGTTTTTAAGTGTTGGCAAAGCATTTGTCCTGACCTTTAACTGTTTGTTCAGATCATTTAAAGAAGTTTTGTTAAACTGGAATTTAATAGCCATAGCGAGTATTTATGCTTTTTTCCAATATTTATTCATGATAGACTCTTTAATACCGAGTTCTGTTGGAGTGTAATACTTCTGGAATAACTCCCATGCAGTATCGAGCATCTCTGTAGTATTAATGTTAACGTCAATAGATAGAAGCTTGGTAGAGTAATCCTTGGCAAAGTCCAGACAGCGCAAGTCGTAGTCACTTAAATCAAAACCATTTTCAAGTTTGGTTTTTGCGTTTGCTGCATCTGCATAGAGTCGGACAGCAGCATTCATAACGTAGTTGTGGTCTTCGCGGGTTTTCTTGCCGATTACGAGTTGCTTCAGCCGTGAAAGAGAGCGGAAAGGATCTACAATAACCTTCCCCGTATCGGAGTCGGTTCTAAGGAAGAGCTGCCCTTCGGTGATATATCCTGTATTATCAGGAATAGCATGTGTAATGTCACCTCCGCTTAGAGTTGTTACTGCAATTATAGTTATTGAGCCGCCATCCGGAAGCTGCACAGCCTTTTCATAAATTTTTGCCAGATCGGAGTAGAGAGAGCCCGGCATAGAATCCTTTGAAGGAATCTGATCCATACGGTTACTTACAATACTGAGAGCATCGGCATAAAGTGTCATATCTGTAAGCAAAACCAGTACCTTCTCATGTTTATCCACAGCAAAGTATTCGGCCGCTGTAAGTGCCATATCGGGTATCAAAAGACGCTCAATGGGAGGTTGTTCGGTGGTGTTTACAAAACTGATAATCTTATTGAGCTTGCCGGCATTTTCAAATGACTGTTTGAAAAACAGATAATCGTCGTTTGAAAGGCCCATACCCCCGAGGATAATCTTGTCTACATCTGCTCTGAGTGCAACCATTGCCATAACCTGATTATAAGGCTGGTCAGGGTCAGCAAAAAATGGTATTTTTTGACCGGATACCAAACTATTATTCAGGTCAATACCTGCTATACCGGTAGGAATAAGTTCTGACGGCTGTTTCCTGCGGAAAGGGTTAACTGAAGGTCCCCCGATATATCTTCTCTCGCCTTCAACCTCTGGACCGTTGTCGATAGGCTGTCCATAGGCATTAAAAAACCTCCCGGAAAGATCTTCACTTACATTGAGAGCAGGTGGTTCTCCAAAGAAGACAACCTCTGCATTTGTTGCTATTCCTTCTGTACCTGAAAATACCTGAAGGGTAATAAGTTCGCCCTTTATCTTTACAACCTGGGCAAGACGGCCTGCTACTGTTGCGAGCTCTTCGTTTGCTATTCCTTTTGCTCTCAGAGAAATTGTAGCTTTTGTTATAGCTTCCAGTTGTGTGTATATCTTTTGAAATGCTCTACCTGCCATTGCTAATCTCCTTATTTAATTGTTCAAGATATTTATTGAAATTATCGCTTTTGAACTCTGAATAATTCATCTGGCGCATAATATTTATTAAACCTTTGTAGAAATTTGCACACTCTTCAAAATTTTCAAATTCGAAATCTTTTTCGCAAATATCAATTACAAGAGAATACATAAATTCCTGACGTTCCATAGGGGTAGAAGAATCAATTGAATCGTATGCATCTTGTTGCAGAATAATGAAGTCAATCAGTTCAGATTTCCAGAACTTACGGTGATATTCAATCGGAACGCCGTCATCACCAAGAATGTTTATCTGTTCAAAAGCCTCTTTTCCTCTAAGTACTATGGTTTTTCCTTTAATAACCTTATCTACCCAGTCATCGCTTACCATTCTCTTAAGATCTTCGATTATCTCCGGATACTCCAGATATTTTGAATAGGAATCTATGGGGTCAACAGCCGGATAACGCTTTCTGTCTGCCCGGTTTTGAGAAAGAGCATAAAAGCATCTTGCTACTTTTTTTGTAGATTCCGTTACAGGTTCCTTAAGATTGCCTCCGGCAGGAGAAACTGTACCGATAAAGGTTACGGAACCGGTAAGTCCATTGTTAAGGTTTACTAAACCTGCTCTTGCATAGAAGTTGGAAATAATTGCAGGAAGATCCATTGGGAAAGCATCTGCTCCTGGCAACTCCTCCATACGATTACTCATCTCCCTGAGAGCCTGCGCCCACCTGGAAGTTGAGTCTGCAATAAGTAGAACCTTAAGGCCCATAGACCTGTAATATTCACTAATTGTCATTGCTGTGTAAACAGATGCCTCACGGGCCGCAACAGGCATATTTGAGGTGTTGCATATTATTGTGGTCCTCTCCATCAATTTTCTGCCGGTGCGTGCATCTATGAGTTCAGGAAATTCTGTAAATATCTCAACCACTTCATTGGCACGCTCACCGCAAGCAGCCATTATTATCACATCTGCTTCTGCCTGTTTGGAAATTGCATGTTGCAATACTGTTTTACCACAACCAAACGGACCAGGAATAAAACCAGTACCACCCTCAGCAATAGGATTAAATGTGTCTATACATCTTACTCCTGTCTCCATTATCTTAAATGGTCTTGGTTTATCTCTGTAGGCAGTTATTGCAACCTTTGCCGGCCACTTTTGCATCATTGTTATATTGTGTTCGACACCGTTTTCGTCTGTAACAATTGCTATCGTATCCGTGACATTGTAATCTCCCTCTGCGGCAATATACTTGAGGGTATAACTCCCTTTGAAAGAGAATGGAACCATTATTTTATGAGGCAGCCATCCCTCTTTAACCTCTCCCAGCCAATCTGCTGCAAATATCTCTTCGCCTGGTTTTGCAATAGGGGAGAACCCCCATTTTTTTTCAAGATCCAGCGGCTTGGTATACTCTCCTCTTTTGAGAAATACTCCGTCCATGGTTTCAAGATTGTTTTGCAGTCCGTCATAGTTGCTTGAGAGAATGCCCGGACCCAGTGTTACCTCAAGCATATGTCCTTCAAACTCTACGATATCTCCTGTTTTTAGTCCCCGGGTACTTTCATATACCTGAACAAATGCCTCTTTACCGGTAATTTTGATTACCTCTGCGATCAGTTTTGTTCCCGAAAGATCAATATAGCAGATTTCATTTTGAGCAACGGGACCATCTACCTCTATGGTAACCAGATTGGAGATAATCCCTGTAACTTTTCCTGTGGTTTTCATATATAATTTATTATTCTTTATTCAGTTTATAAGTACCTCTTACCTCATCTATCAGTTGTTTAAAGAGCAGAGATCCCCTTTTTTTGTCCAGTTCGCTCCACCTTTTAAGAATATGAGATTTTAGGATAAAGGAGAGTATTACATTAATGTTAAAATAGCTGAAGGTGCATATTTCATTAGCCTTATTCCATCTTAACTGATCAATCAGCTGTTCTCTCTCCAGAATATTGGGGTTTTCCAGAATTTGAATAAGTTTTGGAGCAAATTCCAACTCAGTTGAAATACCAAAATCCGGAGCTTTACTACTCTTGAGAGCGTCAACAATTGCAGAGTTCCCCACTAAGTATAAATCAGGATTTTGCTGTGATTTTCTTGCAATATGCGCTGCCTGAATATTTCTTAACATTAAATCAAAATTGAAATATTCTCTTACAAATCTGTTTTTGCTTTTAAGTGCTCCTCTGTAAAAATGGTTGCAAAGATTCTCCTCTTTGAGTCCGAAACGGACCCAATCTGTCAGCCGTATATCTTTTTGAGATAAATGCTCCAGAATATGCCTTGTAATGACATCAATATCGAAATTGCCATTCTCGAAATCCAGTGCTATATCCGGAAGCCCGGCAATGATGTACTGATAATTCCTCATCGCTATTCAGAAAACAGAAATTCCCGGGTTTTTGGTCTTAAATAACTTCCCAGCAACTCCTGAAAATCTTTATCGGTGAAACTTATATAATAATTCTCTCCTTTAGGTCCGATTTTAAAGCCAGATGTCATCCGCTTGTCAAATTTTACCTCTAATACCCCTTTAAACTGTTTTTGAATCTCGTTTTTGATAAAAGAATCAAGTTCTTTTTGAAGAGAGTCGGGCAAAAGAATTTTCAGATCTCTGGAAAAAGAAGAATCTGGATTAAAAGCAGAGACTGCAGATTGTATAATAGTCTTTAGAAATTCAGAATTTCCGAGAGCCTCAGCGATTGGTTGTTCGGTAGATTTGTTAATAATAACAGTTTCAATCTGTTTTTTAAGCGAAGACAAACTCTGTTTTGATGCCATTTTAACCTCATTCAGGAGTTTTATCTTAATATCTTCTGCCTCTTTGTGTGCATTGGATATTATTTGTTTAGATTCCTCTTTTGCCTGAGAGATAATCTCTTCCGCCTCTTTTTTAGCTTTAATTTTCATTTCTTCTGCCTCGTGTTTCCCTTTGGACAGACCTTCGGAATAGAGTTTCTCAGTAAGCTCTTGCAATTTATTCTGCATATCGTTACTACGTTTAGTTATTATTTGTCAAAGATAAAAAAAAAAATAAAGCACCCGCATATGGAGCGCTTTATTTTTCGAAAGTTTTATGTTTCGATTCGAAACTAAGTCAAAAAACCGAGAAGGATACCTGCAGCAACTGCACTACCTATTACGCCGGCAACATTAGGACCCATGGCATGCATGAGCAGGTAATTTGTCTTATCATATTCAAGACCCACATTGTTTGACACCCTGGCCGAATCAGGAACAGCAGATACACCTGAATTTCCGATAAGAGGGTTTATCTTGTTGCCCTCCTTCAAAAACAGGTTGAAAAATTTAACAAATAGCACACCGGCTGATGTTGCTATGACAAATGATGCGGCACCTAATATAAAGATGTATATCGATGTTAGTTGTAAAAATCTGTCTGCCTGTGTGGAAGCACCAACTGTAAGGCCGATGAGAATTGTAATAACATCAACCAGAGGACCTCTGGCGGTTTCTGCCAAACGACGGGTAACTCCGCTCTCTTTTAATAAATTACCAAAGAATAACATACCTAAAAGAGGGAGGCCGGAAGGCACAATAAAAGCTGTCATGAGTAATCCAATAATCGGAAACAGAATCTTCTCTACCTGAGAAACTGCTCTTGGTGGTTTCATCCTGATGACACGCTCTTTTTTTGTTGTGAAAAATCTCATGATTGGTGGTTGGATAACAGGGACCAGTGCCATGTATGAATAAGCAGACACAGCAATCGCACCCATTAAGTTAGGAGCTAATCTTGATGAAAGGAATATTGCTGTCGGGCCGTCTGCACCCCCGATTATTGCAATAGCTCCGGCATCTGATGCAGAGAACCCCATGAGCAATGCTATTGCATATGCTCCGAATATTCCAAATTGCGCGGCAGCTCCGATAAGAAGCAGCTTTGGATTGGAAATAAGTGCAGAGAAGTCGGTCATTGCACCAATTCCGAGAAAGATCAATGGAGGATACCAGCCTTGTATCACACCCTGATAAAGGATGTTTAATACAGAGCCCTGTTCGTAAACGCCAATCTGCAAACCCGGAAAAAACGGAATGTTCCCGATGATAATACCAAACCCGATAGGAATCAACAGCATTGGTTCCCAATCTTTTTTAATTGCCAGATAAATAAACAACAGTCCTATACAAATCATTAATATATGACCCATGGATGCATTAGCAAAACCTGTATACTGATAAAAATGCTGTAAATTATCAACTAGCAGTGAAAATATACCTTTATCCATATTATCCGATAATTATTAGAACAGCTCCCTCTAAAACAGAGTCACCTTTATTAACCTTAATACTAACTACTTTTCCATCAGCACTGGCCTCTATAACATTTTCCATTTTCATTGCCTCCAGTACCATTAATTTTTGTCCGGTTTTTACTGAATCACCCTCTTTTACTGAAATTTCCAGAATAACACCGGGAAGAGGAGATGTAATGGCAGTTGTGTGACCACTGACAGCAGGTGGAGTAACAGATGCAGTTGGTTTTGAAACGGTGCTGTCAATAGAGGTATTGACAGGTTTTGGAGCCATTGATAAAGATTTTTTAACAGGTCTGTCAATTTCAACTTTAAAAGGAATCCCATTAACTTCAACTTCGGCTATGGTATCCTCAATATCGGTAATAGTTACAGCATAGTCATTACCATTAATTTTTAATTTATATTCTTTCATCTTTATACTTATAGTGTTATTTTTTGCGTGGCGTTTCTCTAAGAGTGTATATTTTAGAACTCCATGGAGAGTAATTCTTAGTAACTTTTGATATTGTCAGTATTGTGTTCTCAATGTCGTGTGACTCACTATCCTGACAGTATGCGTGTATTGCAGTTGCAATCGCAGCATATACTTCAGCGGATGTGTCCTCAACCTCAGCTCCATGTGTTTTTCCTGATTTTCTGGCAGCAGTTTCTGCTCTGAGCCGGCTTATCTTTATATTCTGTTTTCCAATATTTTTAAAAACCACGTAAAGTAAAATCAAAGCGAGGAATACTACAGACATAGCTGTAAATGCCATGATAATCCCATATGGGTCCATTTGTTTTATTAATACTCCCGGAGGAATTTGATCTACACCTGCATTATTCGTGCTGGGAGAGGTTCTTTCCATTATCTGCCAGCCCTCTATACCAATAAGATCTCCAACTCCATCAGTCAGACGTCCGTAAGAAATATTAGTATCCAGTTGGTTGCGAGGAATCTTAACTCTGTCGATAATTGTCCGTCCATCAGACGCTACAAACAGGATCTCTTCTGATTCATCTAAAGAAAAATTTATATGAAAAGTACCACGGAAAGGATTTTTATCTGCCCAGAATAGTACGTGCTGTCTGGGCTTTATCTGAGTGAGTGCATCGCCTTTGGGTATTATATATTTTGTGAGGTTCTCAGGATCATTTGTTAAATAACATCCTCCAATATTAACAGTACCATAAGAAGAATTGAAAAGTTCAATCCATCCGCTTTTGTGTCCAAAATCGTCTTCGAAATCATCGGTATTCCATACCAGAAATTCATTCAACCGCATATCTGCCTGACTTTGAGCACTAAGATTCAATTCTGCAATCAGAAACCCCAGCAACAAAAATATTTTTAATGTTTTTTTCATCTTTTTGTTGATTTATTAATTATAGAGGCAGGTTATCATGTTTTTTTGCAGGATTAACCAGTTTTTTTGTTGCAAGTTGTTGAAGAGCTCTAATAATACGGAAACGTGTATTTCTTGGTTCGATAACATCATCAATATATCCATAGCGGGCGGCATTGAACGGGTTGGCAAATGCATCTCTGTACTCCTTCTCCTTTTGATCAGAAAGAGCTGCAGGATCCGCAGCAGCAGCAACCTCTTTGCCATAAAGGATTTCAATCGCACCGGAAGGACCCATCACGGCTATCTCAGCTGTTGGCCAGGCATAGTTTATATCTCCGCGAAGATGTTTGCTGCTCATTACGCAGTATGCTCCACCGTATGACTTACGCAGTGTTACAGTTATTTTTGGAACTGTTGCTTCGCCATATGCATAAAGAAGCTTTGCACCATGTAAAATAATTCCACCATACTCCTGTTGTGTGCCTGGTAAGAACCCCGGTACGTCAACCAGTGTTACTATGGGAATGTTGAAAGCGTCGCAGAACCGAACAAAACGGGCTGCCTTTCTTGAAGAATTAATGTCAAGTACACCAGCAAGAACTCTCGGCTGATTTGCCACCATACCCACAGAAACACCATTGAAACGAGCAAAGCCGACAATAATATTTGTTGCGTAATCTTTGTGAACCTCAAGGAATTTTCCATCGTCAACAATTGAACCAATAACCTCAAACATATCATAAGGTTTGTTCGGACTGTCGGGAATAATCTGGTTTAGAGAGTCATCCAGTCGATCAACTGGGTCTTCTGTTGGTACAACAGGGGCCTCTTCAAGATTGTTTTGTGGCAGATAGCTGAGAAGATCCCGGATAACTTTTATGCCATCCTCTTCGTTATCAACAGCAAAGTGAGCAACCCCGCTTTTTGTTGAGTGAACAGAGGCTCCACCAAGTTGTTCCTGAGTTACATCTTCTCCGGTAACGGTTTTTACAACTTTAGGACCGGTCAGAAACATGTAACTGGTACCTTTTGTCATGATGTTAAAGTCTGTAAGTGCGGGAGAATAAACTGCTCCTCCTGCACATGGACCAAAAATTCCGGAAATTTGCGGGATAACTCCTGATGCAAGAATGTTGCGCTGGAATATCTCTGCATAACCTGCAAGGGCATTAACTCCCTCCTGAATACGAGCTCCGCCCGAGTCGTTGATACCGATTACCGGCGCACCCATCTTCATTGCCTGATCCATGATTTTGCAGATTTTAAGGGCAAAACTCTCAGAAAGAGAACCACCAAAAACTGTAAAATCCTGGGCAAACACGTATACTAGTCTTCCATCAATTGTACCATATCCTGTAACTACGCCATCACCAAGGAATCTCTCTTTTTCCATTCCAAAATTTGTGCATCTGTGGGCTACAAACATATCAAACTCTTCGAAACTTCCTTCGTCAAGTAACATTCCGATTCTTTCACGAGCAGTAAATTTCCCTTTTTGGTGTTGGGAGTCAATTCTTTTTTGACCACCTCCTAAACGCGCTTTCTCACGAAGCTGGGTAAGCGCTTTAACTTGTTCAAGTTGTTGGCTCATTGTTTATGTTTTAATTATTTAATATTAATAAATTAGCAATTAACTTTTGCAGGATCTTCACACAACTCTGTTAAAACGCCAATTGTTGACTTAGGATGGAGGAATGCAATGTTTAATCCTTCTGCACCTTTTCTGGGAGATTTGTCGATTAACTGAACACCTTTTGATTGAAGTTCGTCAAGAGATTTCTGAATTCCGCCTTCAGTTGCAAATGCAATATGGTGAATTCCTTCTCCTTTTTTTTCAATAAATTTTCCGATAGGTCCTTCCGGATCTGTGCTTTCAAGTAGCTCAATTTTGGTTTGACCAACTTTGAAAAATGCAGTTTTAACTTTTTGGTCTGTAATTTCTTCTACAGCATAACACTTTAGTCCAAGCATGTTTTCAAAATAAGGGATAGCAGTTTCCAATGACTTAACAGCAATACCGATGTGCTCAATATGCGACAGTTTCATAAAAATATAAATTATTGATTGTAATTGATAATGTAAATATCTTACAAATGTAAACATTAATAAATAGGCTGCAAAAAAAATGACTGGATTTCCAATCACTCTCATTTGCTTACAGACAATTAATTTGCCATTGTATGATATACGTTTTGAACATCATCGTCGTTTTCGAACCTCTCGATCAGCTTGTCGAGTTCTGCTTTTTGCTCTTCATTTAACTGCTTCAACTCGACTGTCGGGATTCTTTCAAAAGCTCCTGAAACCAGCTCAAACTCCCGCTCTTCAATAAATTTTTGAATATTACCGTAGGATTCAAATGATCCGTAAATAACAATCTCTTCTTCGTCCTGAAAAACCTCTTCTGCTCCGTAATCAATCAGGTCTAATTCCAGTTCCTCAATTTCTACTGGTGCAGAGGCCTTAACCTTGAAAACGCTTTTTCTCTCAAACATGAATTCAACGCTGCCTTGCGTACCCAGCGAACCGCCGGACTTATTGAAATAACTCCTGATATTTGCAACTGTTCTGGTTGGATTATCTGTTGCTGTCTCAATCAAAAAAGCGATCCCATGAGGACCGTAACCTTCGTATGCAATCTCTTTGTAGTCGTTGTGATCCTTTTCAATCGCTCTTTTAATTGCTCGCTCGATATTATCTTTTGGCATATTTTCAGAACGTGCAGTTGATATCAGTGCTCTTAAACGTGGGTTATTATCCGGATCGGGACCACCTGATTTGGCAGTCATTGTAATCTCTTTTCCTAATCTTGTAAAGACGCGGGACATATTACCCCAACGCTTAAACTTTCTCTCTTTACGAAATTCAAATGCTCTTCCCATTTCCGGAAATTTTTATTATTTTATCCTCGAAATATACTTGTCAATTTCATAACCTTCAACTGACTGAGGATACTTGACCTTAATCTCTTCATATGCCTTAATTGCATTTTCCTTTTCGCCAAGCTCTTCATACATGATGCCTGCCTTTAGAAGATAGCTGGCCGCGTATTGATTGTCAACATGTTTTGCTGCTTTCATATAATAACCGACCGCTTCTTTGTTTTGCTGGAGACCGGCATATGCATCGCCAATATTGCAAAGAGCGCGAGCCTGAAGAATTAAATCTTTTCCATCATATTTTTTTAGAAAGGTAATTGCTTCGTTGTAATTTCCCAATTGAAGTTCGCTTATACCGGCATAGAGATAGATGGCCTTACCGGCATTATTTCCGTATTCATCGATAATCTGCTTGAATCCCAGAGCATTTCCATCTCCGTTAAGGGCCAGTGCAAACGAATCAGCACGAAAGTATTGTTCTGCCACAAAAGTTTGTGCCTGAGCCTCATTAATTTGAGGTTTGCGATAAAGATGCTGATATGCAAAGCCAATAGCTATTATTGCAACGATGGCAATCATAGAGTAGATTAATGGTTTCTTGTACCTTTCAATAAAGTGCTCGGTCTGGTTAAGAGCTTCTCCTACTGATTCTTCCGGATCGTGATGTTTGATGTTCTTTGACATTTTATTTTTTATTTTTATGCAGGTTGCAAAATTACAATATTTTGTCTAATCTCAAATATTTAGTTGATAAAAATAGTAACTTTGTCCTATAAATTCACATAAATGTATCTTAAGAAGATTTCAATTACTAATTTCAAGAATATTTCTCAGGCACAAATTATTTTCTCACCAAAAATTAACTGTATAACAGGTATTAATGGTTCTGGAAAGACGAATCTTTTGGATGCAGTCTATTATTTGTCGATGACTAAAAGTTTTTTCCCCGGTCTCGACCAATATACAATAAAATATGACTGTGACATGACTGCCCTACACGCAGAATATTCCAGGGAAGACGGCACAGAAGAGAAGATATCGCTATCTCTCGATATTAACGGAGAGAAGCGTATAAAGAGAAATTCTAAAAGTTATACTCGCCTCTCTGACCATGTTGGCCTGATACCGGTTGTCATGGTCTCTCCCGCTGATGCTTGTTTAATAAATGAAAGCGGAGAGGAGAGAAGAAAATTTTTAAATGCCATCCTTTCTCAACTGGATCGTGAGTATCTGAGAAAATTGCAGAATTATAACCAACTGCTGAATCAAAGAAACAGACTCCTTAAAGGAATAAATATTTCAGACGAACTTTTGTCCACATTTTCGGAACAGCTGTCAACCAATGCTTCATACATATACAAGTCCAGAAAAGAATTTTGCAATAAGCTTTTACCACTGGTCTCTTATTATTACAGTATGCTTTCAGGTGGCAGAGAAAGCATAGATATTGAGTATAGATCAGACCTGGAAGAGGCCCGACTGATTGATTTGCTTGAGCAAAACAGAGAAAGGGACAAAGCATTTAAGTTTACGACAACAGGAATTCAGAGGGATGATCTTCTCTTTTTGATGAACGGATTTCCGATCAGAAGATGCGGCTCTCAGGGACAACAAAAATCATTTCTGATCTCGCTTAAGCTGGCACAATTTTCAATCATGAAAGAAATTCACAAAGTTCCGCCGGTTTTACTTCTTGATGATGTTTTTGACAAACTTGATATGCTGAGGGTGGAGTATCTCCTCAGACTGGTTGCATCTGACTTCTTTGGTCAAATCTTCATAACAGATAGCAGCAAAGTAAGGATTTCCAATATTCTGGAAACTATTAACGGAGATTCAGTCTCTATTGAAATTGAGAATGGCTGGATAATATGAAGAGAGAGAATTATATAAGGATAGATGAACTTCTCGTCCGTTTTGTTAAAGAATCGGGATTGGAGAACGGATTGCAGAGAACGAAGGTTTTTAGTGCATGGGACGAAGTTGTGGGTTTGAAATTCTCGAAACTCACAACCAATAAATTTTATAAAGATAAAAAGCTATATTGCACAATCACTTCATCAGTTGTAAGAGATCAGCTTTTTATTAAAAGATCACAAATCCGGATTCAGATTAATGAATTACTAGGTCAGGAACTTGTTGATGAACTAATATTGAGATAGTTACAAATCATTAGTTGACTATTTATGAGCAAGGGAATTAAAGTAATTGTTGATGACGATATCCCGTTTATAAAAGGGATTCTGGAGCCTTACGCAACTGTCTATTATTGCAAAGGAGAGAAAATAGGTACATATGAAATAAGAGATGCAGATGCACTGATTATCCGTACAAGAACCAAGTGTGATGCCTCTCTTCTTAAAGAAAGCAACATCAAGTTTATTGCTTCAGCTACTATAGGAAGTGATCATGTGGACCTGGATTACTGCAGGGAAAAAGAAATTTTTTTTACAAATTCAGCTGGCTGTAACGCATGGGGTGTTGTTCAGTATGTACTTACTGCAATATTTTCAATTGCTCATATTAAAGGACTCAATCTTGCAGGAAAAACTATCGGAATAATTGGTGCAGGGAATGTGGGAGAGAGGCTGGCCAGAGTTTCTGAATCTCTGGGATTCAGAGTACTCAGATGCGATCCGCCAGTAAAAAAACTTTTGGAAAGTGGTGGAACTTTCTTTGATCCCGGCCGCTTTACGGTTGACCGGTCATCGTTAACGCCGGAACATTTCTTAGAGATTGAAGAGGTGATTATAAAAGCAGACATTATATCACTTCATATCCCTTTAAATCAATCAACCAGGGCTCTTTTTAACAAAAAGCTCATTTCAAAAATAAAAGAAGATGCAATCTTCATTAACTCCTCGCGGGGTGAGGTAGTTGACGAATCTGCGCTAATTGATGCAAGACAAAGATTATCTGCGATAGTGATTGATGTATGGAACAATGAACCGGATATCAGCCGGCAACTTGTTAATATTTCTGATATTGCCACTCCTCATATCGCCGGTTACTCCCTTGAGGGAAAAATCAATGCAACGGTAATGGTTGTCAATAAATTTGCCGAATTCTTCGGGTTGAAAGATTTGATCAGCTTTACTATAGATTACCCCAGTCCACAACCAGTAAGAACAATTATCGAATCAGGCAATTCTTTTGACTATAATCTTTTTTTGTTGTTGAATGAAAGCTTTCCGATACTTGATGAGGACAGAAAGTTAAAAGAAAACCCTCAGTCCTTTGAGCAGATAAGGTCTTCATATGTTTACAGAAGAGAGATGTCGCAGGAGTTGTTCAGGATTATCGATAATATAAAACCAAAAAAATAGCCATATATGCTAAACCAAAACGACCTTAAACAGATAAAAGAAAGAGGTGGATCTATTGATTCCGTTATGAGGGAGATTGAGTTTTTTAAAAGCGGATTTCCATATCTGAGAATTGTGGCTCCTGCTACAATAGAGATGGGAATCAGACAGCTTTCCGGCAGCGAACAGGAAATTGCGGTCAGTAATTATGAGAATTATAATGGTGAAATATGCAAATTTGTCCCGGCTTCCGGCGCAGCTTCCAGAATGTTTAAGGAGTTGCATGATTCTCTTTCTCTATTGGAGAGAGGGGAGAAAATTGATGAAAATTCGCCGGTTCACCTCTTTTTTAACCAGATAGAAAGTTATGCATTTTACAAGGATCTTGCTAAAATTCCCGGGTTTGACGTAAATGACAAATTGTCACTTCTTAAAAAAATACTCTTTTACCCTGGCCTAAACTACGCATCATTGCCCAAAGGTTTAATCAAGTTTCATAATTACAATGAAGAGACACGAACACCTTTTGAAGAACATCTGGTAGAAGCTGCTCTTTATACAAAAGGGAAAAATGGTATTGTAAAGTTAGTTATAACAGTCTCTCCGGAACATGTCTCCGGTTTTAAAGCACTATTTGAGGAGGTAAAAGGCAAATATGAATCAAGGTATAATGTTACCTACGACGTGAGATTCACACTTCAGAAACCATCCACAGATACAATTGCTGTTGATGAAAATAATGAACCGTTCCGTAAGTCAGACGGATCAATACTGTTCAGACCGGGCGGTCACGGGGCATTGATAGAAAATCTGAATGATCTGACTGCAGATATGGTCATAATTAAGAATATAGACAATGTCTTTAAAGAACAATTGCTTTCTGAGACAATAAAATGGAAAAAGATATTGGGGGGAGTCCTGATCTCAATTCAGAAAAGATTATTTAGCTATATAAATTTACTTGACAGTGAATGCAATCCGCAGATTATTGATGAGATAACAGAGTTTTTGAAGAGAGAATTCTGTGTGAAAATACCATCCGTTCCTGATTCCATTCTCAAAGAATTTTTAAGAGCAAAGCTAAACAGACCTCTGAGGGTATGCGGAATGGTGAAAAATCTGGGAGAGCCCGGAGGAGGACCGTATATTGTTTATGATGCAGATGGTTCAACGTCGCTTCAAATTCTTGAGAACGCTCAGTTAGACATGAACAACCAACAAACAGTTGAGATGATGAAAAAATCAACTCACTTTAACCCTGTAGATCTGGTCTGTTCTTTCAAGGATTACAAAGGAGATAAATTTGACCTTAATAAATTTGTCGATCACGAAACAGGCTTTATCTCATACAAAAGTCTGGAGGGACGTATATTGAAAGCCCAGGAACTTCCAGGCTTGTGGAACGGTGCAATGAGTCAGTGGAACACAATTTTTGTTGAGGTGCCGATAATTATTTTCAACCCAGTCAAAACTATATTTGACCTTCTGAGACCGGAGCATCTGGCATAGCTCAGTCTATATTTTTTTGAGAATTTTCTTGATAAAAACTGTTCCAGCAGTATAATGATTATTGCATTAATTCCAATATAGTACCAGTTGTAGAACTTTTTGTCAGGAAAAAGGAGCGTCTTATGATTGTGGATAAACTCTCTTCTTTAGAGGGTGTTTCCAGTGAAAAGCTTGACTTTTCAAAATTGTTTTCTCAAGATAAAAGCGATAAAGGTCAATATCTTACACTACGATATTGTTTGGTGGGTTGGGCCTGATAGCCGGTTTCCTGGCAGAATATAAACTGAAAATCCCGCTTCATTATAGCCATTTTCTAAAAAGAACCTTGTAAGTTTCTGAAAAATAGTGAACATATTTTGATTAACCCTTGTTTTTCTCAAATAATATGGTTATATTTATAACCATAT
>JBDKRJ010000042.1:0-68073 GCA_039683455.1 Rikenellaceae bacterium
ATACAGTCCGGTTAAGAATCTTGCTATCGATTTCGGGTTCCAGTACCTGAACGGTGCAAAGATCCATGGCTCATCACCACAGGCTGCTCCTTTGACTGCTTTTGAGGGAGACTATAAAACCAGCGCTTTTCTTCCTTCTTTAGGTATGCACTTCAACTTCTAGAAAAAAGAGTACTTTTGCATAGGGAAAATGACTATGCCAAAGATTATTTCAGTCGATGAATTTTTAGAGAGAGGTAAATCTCTACCAATAATAGATGTCAGGTCCCCTGGAGAATATGAGCACGCTCATATCCCGGGGGCTCTTACTTTACCACTCTTTACAAATGATCAGAGAGCCGAGGTTGGAACTATCTACAAACAACGAGGGAGAGTACAGGCCGTGCAAAAGGGACTCGAGTTTGCAGGTCCGAAACTTAAAGAATTTACAAAATTTGCGCTAAAGTTTAATAGCAATGAGTTGTTAATTTATTGCTGGAGGGGTGGTATGAGATCCTCAGCAATGGCGTGGCTGCTTGAGACAGTCGGGCTGAACTGCTGTTTGCTTCAGGATGGTTATAAAGCATACAGAAACTATGTGCTGCATAGTTTCGAAACACCTTATAACATTTTGCTTCTGGGTGGCTACACAGGGTCTGGAAAAACTGAAATTTTACAGGCTTTAAGAGAAGCCGGAGAACAGGTTATAGATCTGGAAGGGTTATCAAATCACAAGGGGTCGGCATTTGGCGCTCTTGGGCAAGGGGTTCAGCCCTCTTCTGAACAGTTTGAAAATAGGCTGTGCGCTGAGTTGGAAAAATTAAGCAGAGACAGGATTGTCTGGGTTGAAGACGAGAGCAGAAATGTAGGAAAGGTAACTATTCCCCATGGTATCTGGAACCAGATGAGAGCAGCAAAGCTGATAAGGGTAGATACTCCCTACGATATTCGTCTCTCAAGGCTTATGCGTGACTATGCATATTTTGATATCGAAGGGCTTGCTGGGTCAATTAAGAGAATTGAAAAGAGGCTGGGATACGACAAGTGTAAAATAGCTCTAGAAGCTTGTCTCTCCGGAGACAGGGAGACTGCTGCCAGAATATGTCTCAATTATTACGATGTAGCCTACGGTAACCAACTTATGGCTAGGTTTGAAGAAAATCAGAGTCTTATTCCGCACATTGAGGTAAACTCTCTGGATAGTGCCTACGCCGTAAAGGAACTTTTATCAATATCGTCAACCTTAGAAAAGAGATAAGCTTATGGCGACGGTGTAAAGCTTGTCTGTAACGGATCCCATATAATTGAGGAGCTAAAAGCTCCTGAGCAGAACAGCACAAAACTAAGAAATCTGTAATAGAAAATTTTATTTTAGAAATGTCGGAAAATATTCGGTTGACTCAATTCAGCCCCGGAGCAGGATGCGGGTGTAAAATAGCTCCAAAAGATCTGGAAGAGATATTAAAAAGCAGTCGCTCCGGAAAGGTATTTGAAAACCTTCTTGTCGGAAATGACAGTAAAGATGACGCTGCTGTTTACGATATAGGAGGAGGAAGAGCTATTGTTTCCACTACAGATTTCTTCACTCCTATTGTTGATGATCCCTTCAACTTCGGAAGAATTTCCGCGACCAATGCAATATCGGACATTTACGCAATGGGAGGAGAACCTCTTATGGCTATTGCGATTTTGGGCTGGCCTCTTGACAAGCTCCCGGCGGAGATTGCAGGAGAGGTTATCTCGGGAGCAAGATCTGTCTGCGACCTTGCAAACATTCCATTAGCAGGAGGTCATAGTATCAACAGCACAGATCCTATTTTCGGTCTTGCTGTAACAGGCATTGCAGAGAGTGAGAATATTAAGAAAAACAACACTGCAACTGAAGGATGCATACTTTTCCTCACTAAGCCCATTGGTATCGGTCTGGTAAGTACTGCAGAAAAGTTTGGAATTGTAAAAGACTCAGACAAAGCAGTTGCTCTTGAGCTGATGACAACCCTTAACAAGGCTGGCATTGAACTGGCAAAGATTGACGGGGTTAAGGCCCTTACAGATGTAACGGGTTTCGGGTTGCTCGGTCATGCTTTGGAGATGGCGGAAGGTAGCGGGTTTAAAGTAGTTATCGAATTCGACAAAGTGCCAAGAATAAAAGGCGTTGATTTTTATATTGAAAAGGGGTGCATTCCTGGCGGAACCCACAGAAATTTTGCCAGTTACGGAGCAAAAATTTCTCCGTTAAGCGAAAAGCAGAAGGCACTGCTTTGTGACCCACAGACAAGCGGCGGTCTCCTGATTGCCGTAATGCCTGATAGCATATCCCAGTTAAAGGAATTTGCCGTAAAAGATGGGTTTCCTCTTTACAGACTGGGGTATTTAGAAAAAAAGAATGGCGGATTTTGGGTCGAAATTAAATAGTACCTTTACAGAAACTAACCCTAATAAAATTAATATTATGAAGCGACTATTTTTATTAAGTCTGGTTATTTGTGTCACCACTGCTCTAATGGCACAGAAAATCATGACCGGAGCCGAGTCTGTCAATGAGTATCTCCCTCTTCTGCAGGGGAAGAAAGTTGCAGTTTTGAGTAATCAGACCGGAATGATTGGCAATACTCATCTGGTTGACTCTCTTGTATCGCTTAAAATTAACGTTGTTGCGATTATGTCTCCGGAACATGGTTTCCGCGGCGATGCAGATGCCGGTGAACATGTTTCCAGCTCTGTTGATGCTAAAACCGGCATTTCTATTAAATCTCTTTATGAGGGTAACACCGGTAAACCTTCCGCAGAACTGATGAAGGAGATAGATGTACTTGTATTTGACCTCCAGGATGTAGGTGTTCGTTTCTACACCTACCTTACAACAATGGCAAGAATGATGGAGGCCTGCGCAGAGGCAGGGACAAAGATGATTATATTGGACAGACCTAATCCAATCGGATTTTATGTGGACGGACCGATTCTGGACATGAAGTACAAGAGCGGTGTAGGTTGGCTACCAATTCCGACCGTACACGGTATGACTTTCGGTGAACTAGCCGGTATGATTAACGGAGAAAAATGGCTGGCAAATGGCATTCAGTGCAATGTTACTGTAATCAAGTGCAAAAATTACACTCACGCCTCTATGTATCAGCTCCCCGTAAAGCCATCTCCAAACCTTCCGGATATGCGCTCCATCTATCTGTACCCATCTACCTGCTACTTCGAAGCAACACCATTAAGTCTGGGAAGAGGGACAAACTGGGCTTTTCAGATGTACGGACACCCAAACATGAAGGGGTACGACTTTAAGTTTACACCAAGAAGCATTCCGGGAGCCAAAACTCCTCCTCAACTAAACAGAGAGTGCTATGGAGTAGATCTTAGAACAAAACCGTCAATAGAGGAGATAAACAAAGCGGGAATTAATCTTGAGTATGTTATTGATGCATACAAAAATTTAAATCTGGACGATTTTTTCTTCCGCTCATTTTTTGAGTTGCTCACAGGTCAGGGATATGTGAGAAAGATGATTGAGGCGGGTAAATCTGCAGCCGAGATCAAAGCGATGTGGGCAGACGATGTTGCAAAATTTAAGATACAGCGCAAGCTATATCTTCTCTATCCCGAAAATTAATTAATACAGCATAGGTCAGAAAGAGACCTCACGCGATTCGTCATCTAGAACAGATATCTGAACCTTAAGACAATTATCGGGCAGTATCTGTTCTATTTTTTCGGGCCACTCTATAAGACAAAGGTAGCCACTATCTACAAATTCTTCAAAACCTATGTCAAAAGCCTCCTCAATCTTGTTAATTCTGTAGAAATCGAAATGGAATACAGGTTTATTCTCTTTTGTCCTATACTCGTTAATGATAGTGAAAGTTGGGCTGTTTACGCTGTCCGGCACCCCAAGTACCTTGCAGATAGCCTTTGTAAATGTAGTCTTGCCGGCTCCCATCGCACCGTAAAGTGCCACTACAGTTTTATCCTGCTTTCTCTCCAGAAACTCTTTTGCTGCCCTGTCTATATCCTTAAGATTCTTTATAATTATCCTGTTATCCATATGTTATTCTTCTATCTAATAAACCTCTGTACTGAATTGCTTCTGAAAGATGGCTCAAAGATATGAAATCCGCTTATTATTTATTATTTTACTAACTGAAAGCTTTTCAAAAAGTGATATACCCCCAATTTAATCACTCGTACGTGATTCTGGAATAAATGCTAAATAGAAGTAGCGTTTTTCTCTAAAAGTGCCACTTTTATTTAGCTATTTTGCAGTTCTTTTCCCTATGTGCATCATCCTGATTGTATTATATATGGTGCGAAATAGTTATTTTTGTCTTGTTGGTTTGATAATTGCGAAACTTTGATTAACTTTGTAAGTGCTCATATAATGGCATTAAGAATATGAAAAAGGAAATAAATGACGATATATTGTTTTTTATAGGCAGAACGCCCAACTTATTGATGATGGGCATCGCAGAACGCGTTAAGAAGAGGCGGTTGGAGAAGAATTGGACGCAAAAGATGCTTGCAGCAAAAGCAGGAATTTCTTTTAGCTCTTATAGGCGCTTTGAAGCGTCCGGGGAGATATCTATACGTTCCTTGGTAATGATTGCTTTTGCATTGGATATGACCGATGAATTTGATACTCTCTTTAGCGGAAAGACCTACCAAAGCATTGATGATATAATAAATGTAGAACAATCGAAACAACGAAAACGAGGAACTAAAAATGAATAATATTTCGGTAATAGAGATTTTCATGTCGAGTAGACGTGTAGGGCGAATAGCTCTTACACTTGACGGATTATGCGGTTTTGAATATGATACAGATTGGATACAAACGGGATTCTCAATCTCTCCATTCTATTTACCGTTGAAGCCGGGATTGATAATGTCCAAACGAGATCCGTTTGGTGGAAACTTCGGAGTGTTCGATGATAGCCTTCCAGATGGCTGGGGTAATTTTCTACTCGATCGTTATTTGCAAGAGAAAGGAATAGAAACTTATAAACTTAATATCTTAGAACGACTATCGCTTGTCGGTTCTACCGGACGCGGCGCATTGGAATATCGTCCGGACAAAAGCATTACCACTGATGATGAATTTCTTGACTTTGATCGTTTGGCAAAAGAGGTTGAAAAGATCCTTGAAAGTAAGGAGAGTACAGTTTCGGTAGACTTGCTCTATAAATACGGCGGTTCGTCCGGCGGAGCTCGGCCAAAAGTGTTTGCCAAGATAGATGGACGTGAGTGGCTCGTGAAGTTTAAGGCAACAAGTGACCCTGCCAATGTAGGGGAAATTGAGTACAATTACTCATTACTCGCCAAGGAGTGCGGAATACGAATGGCAGAAACCCGCTTGTTCGATGGCCGTTATTTTGGAGTCGAGCGGTTCGACAGGACTCTTCAAGGTAAGATTCACACCATAAGTGCCGCAGGATTACTAAATGCTAATTATCGTATTCCCAGCCTTGACTACTCTGTGCTACTAAAACTGACGTTAAATCTTACCAAAAATATGGAGCAAGTAGTCGATATGTTCCGTCTGATGGTATTTAATATACTTATTTCAAATCGAGACGATCATGCCAAGAACTTCTCCTTCCAATGGGTTAATGGAGTCTGGAAACTTTCACCCGCTTATGACCTTTTGCCAAGTAGTGGGTTCAACGGTTACCATACCACGACCATAAACGGCAAAGGCGAACCCGCATTTTCTGATATCATATCAGTTGCTTCGGAAGTAGGAATAACCAAACAGCGTGCAACTCAAATTGTAGAAGAGGTGTCGGAAAAGTGTATTAAAGCGAGAATGTCTAAAATAATTGTAAAAACAACGTAGAGTAAGAAGTTTAAGATAAAAGCCGCTACAGAATGTCAGAGCGAGAGTTTGCCATATATAATGGTTTAAAATCTTTCCGACCTGAAATAGCTATTATTATAGAGATGGATTACTGCTAAAAGAGAGTATAATCCAGTCAAAATCTAATCTATTAGCTCATTTACTTCGTGAAATAGATGGTGAAACATATTTAAGGAGCGATTACTTAATTCTATTGTCCATTTGAACTGCTTCCCGGAAAATGGAGCAAAATGAGCAGCCAGTAAAAACACTTCCAAAAAATACCTTTAAGAAAAACCGGCTTTTAAATTATGCAATATGCGATTCGACGTGAGTCTGTGCAAAAACCACATTTAAAGATGGTGCCTTTTTTATTGTTTGATCAATTTTAAGCTTTAAACATTCTAATAGGTTGTTTTAAAGATACCACACTGCTTGCGGCGGGGAGTTTCATTAAAAATAGCATCAAAATTTCCCCTTAAAGAATGGTTACGCTTGCGATTGTCGTTATCAGTTTCCCAATGTCCGGTCAATCAAAATAGACTCTCTTTTCCATTCCCCGGTACTGTATTGCTTCTGCCAGGTGGGTGGTGGTTATGAGGTCTGATCTGTCAAAATCGGCGATTGTGCGGGCTACCTTCAAGATCTTGTTGTAGCCGCGGGCTGAAAGTTTAAGTCTGTTGATTGCCACGGAGAGAAGCTTCTGTTCACTATGTCCCAGCCTACAGAATTTCCGGATATCGGAGGAGTTCATCTGGGAGTTTGTATTGATCCGGCCATTGAAGCGTTCTTGTTGCAACTCCCGGACGGCAGTAACCCTCTCCTTTATTGATGTTGAAGGCTCGGCCTTCTCATCACTAAGGAGCCTCTCCCCAGGAATAGGATTCACCTCAATTCTCATGTCAACCCTGTCCAGAAGCGGACCTGAAATTCTTGACAAATACCTGTTTACAGCATAAGGGGTGCATGTGCACCTGTCGCCTGGTTGACCATAGTATCCGCACGGGCATGGGTTCATGGAGGCTACCAGCATAAAATTACACGGATAGGTAAATTTGTAATTAAGTCTGGAGATAGATATCTCCCTGTCTTCCAAAGGCTGGCGAAGGACTTCAAGAACAGACCTGGAAAATTCGGGAATTTCATCAAGGTAGAGCACTCCGTTGTGAGCCAAAGATATCTCCCCTGGAGTTGCAAAAGGTCCACCTCCGGTTATTGCATAGAGCGATGAGGAGTGATGAGGAGAGCGAAAAGGACGCTCTTTTATCAACCCCCTGAACGATCTTCCCTTGCCTGCAATTGAATAGATTTTGCTGGTTTCCAGAGATTCGTTTCTGCTAAGAGCGGGCAATATACCGGCAAGCGCCTTCGCCATATAGCTTTTCCCTGAGCCAGGAGGCCCTATCATTATGATATTGTGACCGCCTGCGGCTGCAATTTCAAGACCTCTCTTTGCAGACTCCTGTCCTTTGATATCTGCAAAATCGGGTACCTTTAACAAAGGATCAGAAATAGAACTGTTACAATTTTCGTTTGGTTTCAATGGTTTTACACTTCCCTCCTCTAATAAAACTGAAATTACTTCGCTAAGATCACTTACTCCATATACATCTACACCCTCAATCTCTGCAGCTTCATATGCAGACTCAAGAGGGAAAATGCAGGACTTAAAACCGTTGTTTTTAGCATGCAAGGCTATCGGGAGAGCACCCGAAACAGGCCGGATTGATCCATCCAGAGCTAACTCCCCCATTATTATATAACTCTTGAGATCCGGAAAAAAATATTGCCCGGAAGCAGCCAATATTCCAATCGCTATGGCAAGATCGTATGACGAGCCCTCTTTTTTAAGATCTGCCGGGGCCATATTTATCACAATTTTCTTACCAGGTAACCTTCCACCTATTGTATGGAGTGCGGTGCTAATCCTCTGTTGGCTTTCTCTTACTGCACTATCCGGCAGACCAACCAGAAAAAAACTGATTCCCTGAGAAACATCCACCTCAATTGTTACTGTTATGGCATCTACCCCCCAACAAAAGCTGCAATAGGTTTTACACAGCATATTTCATTTTTTTCTCAAAGCTATTATAATCTCAAGGTCGTTTTAAGTCGTTTTGAAGAGAATATTCAATTCAAAATAAAAATTATCTGATTTCAGGCTATAATAAATGCAGATAATTATCGTATTACTTCTTAAAAACAGAATTTACTTTTTGAAAATTAATATTTTATACTAAATTTGTAAGGAGATGAAAATAAATGAGATAATACTACAAGAGCTCTCCGAAGGAAAGATAGAGGCCTTTGATTATCTGTTTAACAGGTATTATACCTCATTATATGCTTTTGCCCGTAGATATCTTAATGATCAGAATGAGGCAGAAGACGTTGTCTGTTCTCTTTTTGTCCACCTCTGGGAGACAAGGTCTAATCTAATAAATATCAGGGAAATCGAGTCATATCTTATAACCTCCATTCATAATACTTGTCTGAATAGAATCCGGGAGAATTCAAGTCGCAAAAAAAGGGAAGAAACATTTTTTAATTCCAATTCAATTAATCTCGAATTACAAGAGGCAGAGCATATAGAAAACAAAATAGACAGAGATATACTTTCCCGTATAATCAAAGAGGTCAGCCAAGCATTACCCGACAAATGCCGTGAAATTTTAAAGCTAAGAAGAGAAGAAAATTTTACTTATAAAGAGATTGCTCAAAAACTAAATATAAGTGTCGGCACTGTCAAAACACAACTATCCCGTGCAAATAATAAAATAAAAGAGGCTCTTAAGAACTATACATTCAGCCTTTTCTTATAGTAATCCCAACTTAGTATAAATATTTGTCAACCCGTTAGGGCTTGGCTGTGTCTTTAATATAAATAATAACGCCTGGAAAAATTATGGATGTCAAAAATTTTGAGTTACTGGCAGATCGATTTCTTAATGGCTTAATAACTGAAGATGAAAAGAAAGATTTGTTTCTTCTTATTAACTCTGATGAGAAATTAAAAAATAAATACTTGTTGCTGGCAAAAAGGTGGGTTAATAAATATAAAGAGAGTGTTAACGAAAAAGTATTGAGGGAAAGAGCTTACAAAAAAGTTTTAAATGAAATTGAAGGTAAATCCCGCAAAAAATTGATCTTTAAAACTCTTAAGGTTTCAGCCGTTGCTGCATCAATCGTACTTGCTTTAACTATCGGATATATTGCCGAAAACAGGCCGGAAATTGATTATCACTCAGAACTAAATGTTAAGGATTCTGTTGTAAAATATCAACCTCAGGATTCCACGTTTAAAGATTTAAAAACAGAAGTTGTTGTACCGAGAGGATCACGTGTGAAAATAGTACTTGCAGATGGGAGCAAGGCTTGGATAAACGCAGATTCGAAGCTTTCCTATAATAACAATTTTTCTACAAATAACCGAGACTTGTATCTAAATGGGGAAGCCTATTTTGAAGTTGCAAAAGGGCAATCTGTACCATTTAAAGTATTTACCAAAAATATTTGTATCACTGCTATAGGTACAGCATTCAATGTAGAATCATATACCAATCATGTAAAAACTACTTTGGCCAATGGATCTGTAATCATTTCCAGCAAGTCCGGAGAGACGAAAACCCTCCAGCCAAATCAATCAATCGAGTATATATCAGACAGCATCGGGTTTAGCAGTGTGAAAAATGTCCAAACAGAATTATATACATCATGGAAAGATACCCGATGGATAATCCGTTCAATGAGCATGGAAGAATTTGCTTCTAAGCTCGAAAAGAAGTTTGATGTTATAATAATGTTTGAAGATCCTTTAATAAAGGAAAAAAGGATTACAGGGACACTGAGCAATGAAACGATCGAGCAGATAATGCAGGCATTAAAATCAAGTATATGTGTCGATTATTCATTTAATAAAAACCAAATAACCCTCAAAAATTATAAGACTAACATTCTCCCTAAATGACAGAACTATGAAACTAAACAAAATTTTTAAAATTTCACTATTAGTAGTTATGCTGCTAAGTAATCTAATTGCATCCGCCAGCGGTATAAATATCGTTCAGGATGGCAAAATTTCAATTACAGCAAATAATAAGTCTGTAAAAGAGATTCTGAATATGATTGAACAAGAGGGAACTTATCGTTTCCTTTATGATGACAATCTTCTGGAAATAAACAATATAGTTTCTATTAATGTGAAAAATGAAACTATTGGGAATGTTTTAGAGAAAGTCCTCAAAAACACTAGTCTTGTTATGCAGAATATGGGTAATAACTTGATTGTAATTACCACAAAAGAAATAGCAAAAGCTACAGAGGTGACACAAGCTGCAAACGACAACAGAGTAAGTAATATTAAATTGAATGAAAGCCCTCAGACAATTAATCCTTTTACGGTAAAAGGCAAAGTTATTGACTCGAAAACCGGTGAACCCATTTCGTTTGTATCCGTAATAATTAAAGAAGAAAAAAGAAAGGGGACATCTACAGATGAAAAGGGTAATTTTACAATAAAAGCTTCCAGTGAAAATCAGTCTTTGATATTTAGCTTTATTGGTTATAAAACAGAAGAGATTAAAATTGAAGGAAGGAGCATAATTGATGTCGAATTGCAACCTGAGGCAACTCTGTTGGAAGATATTTTGGTTGTAGCCTACGGAACTATGAAAAAAGGTTCCTACTCAGGTTCTGCAACACAAATCAAACAGGAAACTTTTAAGGACGTTCCTGTTGTGAGTTTTGAACAGGCCCTTGTGGGTGTTGTTCCCGGTGTACAAGTTTCACAAATGTCAGGTCAACCGGGTTCTCTTCCTGAAATCCGTATTCGTGGCTTCGGTTCATTCAATGCAGGTAACGAGCCTTTGTATGTTATCGATGGCGTTCCTGCTACCAGTGGTGACTGGGGCTCAGATAATATCTCCACAAGCTCAATGAACTTCATGAATCCAGGAGATATTGAATCTATTACAGTCTTGAAAGATGCTGCAGCTGCTTCACTTTACGGATCCCGCGCATCAAACGGTGTTATTTTGATTACTACAAAAAAAGGTAAAATAGGCAGACCTGTTTCAACTTTCAAAGCTGATGTCGGCGTTTCATATTTTGCTATGGACAACTATCCTCTTGCAACAGAAGAAGAAACGGAAATGCTGCTGAGAGAATCGTGGAAAAACTATGGTAATGACAACCCTGCCAAATGGTCATCATACGGTTCCTTAGGTGCCTATGTTGACGCTATGAGTGAACAGTATTTCCCTTCAAAAAAATCAGATTATATATATGTAGATTGGGAAGATGTACTATTCCGTACTGGTGTTTCTCAAAATTATGAATATAACATTTCGGGCGGTAGCGAAACATCAAAAATTTTTGCATCGGTTGCCTATAACGATGAAAAAGGTGTTAACGTTATTGAACATCTGAAAAGGATAACAGCTACCATTAACGCTGAAACTAAAATAAATAAACAAATATCAATCGGAGGTTCATTTCTGTACTCAGACCAAGATCAAAAAGGACACCAAGATGGGGATGCAAAAGATAATCCGTTCTACCTTTGGAAAGTTCACCTGACAAGTCGCTGGCCTTACAAGTATGCATCGGATGGTACATACTGGATGGAGTCGTATAATGGAGGTTCACAGAGAAACCCGGTAAGTCAGTTTGATCTGCAGATTAATGATGCTACTCAAATGCGTCTGTTACTAAAAGGTTGGGCCGAAGCTAAAATCACAGATAACTTGAAGATCAAGAGCATCGTTAGTAATGATCGTCTAAATGTCCACGACCGTTTCGGTTGGTTATACGGCCATGTAAACTTTACCGCCTATGGTAATGGCTATATGTCAGACAGGTATCGTTTTATAAACAAACTTATCAGCTCAACTACAGCAAATTACAACGAGTCTTTTGGTAAACATAATATTGCCGCTATGGTTGGTTGGGAAGCAGAAAAAGAACATTTCTTGTATTCAAGAGTTGGTATGGTTGACTTTGCAAATTTTGGGGCTACACAGTCCGCTTTAGCAACAACACTTGACGAGGCATACACATATGTAATGGATTCTAATTTGCTGTCTGTAATCAGCAATCTAAGTTATGATTATGATTCCAGGTATTATATTTCCGGTTCTTTACGTCGTGACGGTTCCTCAAGACTAAGTCCAGAAAACAGGTGGGGTGACTTTTGGTCAGTATCCGGCTCCTGGAGACTTAGTCATGAATCGTTTATGAAAAATATTAGTTGGTTGAACGATTTTAGAATTCGTGGGTCTTATGGAACCAGCGGTACTCTTCCTTCAGACTGGTACGGATATATGGCAGTATTTGATTATGATACATACGGAGAATCCGGCGCAGGATATCCCTCCAACCTTGCAAACAAAGATTTAACCTGGGAAAAGAACAAGAACTGGAATGTTGCTTTTGATGCAAGAATTTTTGACAGGGTTGACATCGTAGCCGAATATTATGACAAACAGACTACTGACCTATTGTTGGATGCGACAGTTCCCTCAACAACAGGTTTTACATCAGCTTTGACAAATATCGGTTCAATGGTCAACAGAGGTGTTGAACTTTCCGTTAACGTTGATGTCATTAAGAAGAAGGATCTTAACTTATCTTTTGGTGCTAACTGGTCAACGCTGCATAACGAAGTACTGTCTCTTTCCGAAGAAGGTGAACAAATTGTCAGCCGTCCTCACGTTTGGAAAGCAGGTTATTCATTTGTCCAATATTACACTAGAGAGTATTATGGAGCTGACCCTGAAACAGGCCAGGCTTTGTACTATTCAAATGCTACTTTGGCTGATGGCTCAAAAGACAGGACTTTGGTATCAAGATCGCAAGCCTCTTCTACTATTCTTAAAGGTATGACCGCTATGCCTAAGGGATTCGGTGGCTTCAATGCTACATTCTCATGGAAATCACTAACCGCATCTATGGCATGGTCTTACAAATATGGCCACTATGTATGGGATGATGCTACTGACGATTTAGAGACAGACGGTTACAACTCATATAAGAATATTGCAGCCTCACAGTTAAATCGTTGGCAAAGTTCAGGTGACGCAACTTACCTTCCACGTCGTATTGCCGGAAATACAGGAGGCGGTTACTATGATTCAAGTCGTGCCTTGAAAAAGGGCGATTACTTAAGATTGAAGAATTTGACTATTTCATACACTTTCCCAAAAAATCTCAGAGATTTTCTGAGATTATCCAATGCCCGAGTATATGTTGCGGGAACAAATCTTCTTACATTCACAGGTTTGGATTTCGATCCGGAAGTACGATCCGACGGTTATTACAACTTCACTCTTCCTGCATTAAGGACTATAACCCTCGGTATAGAAGTATCACTTTAAAACAAATATACACTTATCAATATGAAAAGAAATATTCTAAATATTTTAGTCGTCTTGGGGATAATATTGTCATTCTCCTCTTGTAATGACTTCCTTGACAAAGAACCGACAAATGTAGTTGTTTCTGAAACAGCAATGCGTACTCTGTATGACGCAGGAGTTATGGTTAATGGATTATATGTAGATATGAAATGGTATGACTACTATGGAACATATATGCAATTAATGGGAGATGAAAGGGGAGATAACATTCAGCCGCGTACTATGTCATCTGGATGGACACAAATTTACACCTTGGGTTATGACTCAGAGTCAAACACATATTTTTCTATGTGGACTAAATGCTACGAAACAATAATGAGATGTAACACACTAATTGAAAATATTGATAACCTTGAGCTAGCCAGCAGCTCCGACAAGTTACTAAGGGATGATTACAAAGGCCAGGCTTATGCTGTAAGAGCTTTAAATTACTTTGACCTTGCAAGATTGTATGGATATCCCTATGCAAAGGATAATGGTGCATCTTTAGGTGCTGTCATTATTACTAATGTAGTTTCTCCTTCAGAGGCAAAACAGCCAAGAAATACTGTTGCACAAACCTACGAGCAAATATTAACTGACCTTGGCATAGCTTTACCTTTGCTGTCTAAGAGCACGAACACAGGTCATTTCAACTATTGGGCAGCCAAACTATTGCAGGCAAGAGTCTATTTATATAAAGGAGACTGGAATAATGCATATAATGCTGCAAAAGAAGTTATCGACGATTCTCCTTATTCGCTTGTGTCCAACGCAGACTACATAAATTACTGGAAAGAAGAGGGGGCTTCTGAAACCCTTCTGGAGCTATTCGTGAACACACAGTCCACAATTGACGATGATGGCGGATATGTGTCAATGTTCCATAATCTATGGCATGGAGATGTATCTGCAGGTGCTTCATTAATTCCTACTGTAAGCTGGGTTAATCTTATCGAATCTGAGCCGGGGGATGTTCGTGCCCAATTCGTAAGATATGATTCAAAATATGAGGTCTCTAAAGCTTGGTTGGCTAAATTCCCTGGCAACAATGGTACAAACTTCAGACTTAACAACCCTCGCCTGTTAAGATTGGCAGAAGCTTATCTGATTGCAGCAGAAGGTGCGTTAAAGGGCTCGGCCGGAGTTACTGCAGCCAGCAACTATTTGAATGTCATTCGAAAAAGAGCTAATCCATCTGTTGCCAATGTTACTGCTACTGACGACTTAATTCAAATTGAAAGAAGAAAAGAGTTCATTGGCGAAGGACACAGATTCTTTGACCAGATGCGATTAGGTAAATCTATCACCAGAAAAGATAGTGACGGTTACAACTTTGCCGTTTCGGCAGGTTGTCCGGAAACAATTACCTGGAGCTACGACAGAATTGTACTTCCGATTTCGCACACAGAAAGACAGATATATCCAGCGCTTCAACAGAACCCAGGATATACTGAATAATTGCAGAGTTAAAGAAATTTGTGGACTATTCTTTTTCATATTTTATTACATTTGTAAAATATGGAGAGTTGTGTACTAAAATTAACCTACTGTTCTACAATTGATCAGATAAAAATCTATCTTCCAGCAAATTGTGGAATAGTGGTTTTTATTGATGCATCCATTCAAAAAAGTTACGGAAAATATTTCCCATACCCGCAAATCCCGGTCAAAACATCTGAAGAGAACAAGTCTTTTAAAACAATTGAGGAGTTAACTTTAAAGCTGCTCGATATGGGTGCGGAAAGATCTACATTTCTACTTGCCGTGGGTGGGGGTATTCTTTCTGACCTGACCGGTTTTTTAGCCTCTATCTATATGCGGGGAGTAAAATTTGGGTATGTCCCCACTACTCTTCTGTCTCAGGTGGACGCAGCTATAGGTGGCAAAACAGCTGTCAACGTTTTGGGATACAAAAATATTCTGGGAGTAATAAATCAACCTCAGTTCACAATTTTCTGCCCGGAGTTTTTGGAAAGTCTGCCTGAGAAGGAGCTTAAAGCAGGGGTTGCAGAGCTATTGAAAACATTTATTCTGGCAGACAGAGAGAGTTATTTCAGTGTTATCGGTCAAATAACAGAGAAAGGATATGATATCGAGGCACTTTGGCCTTTCATTCAAAGAGCGTCCAAAATTAAGGCGGACATTGTAGAATCTGACCCTTATGAAAATGGAGCGAGAAGTGTACTTAATCTGGGCCATACATTTGCCCATGCGCTCGAGAAGGTTGCAGAAATTTCACATGGAGAAGCAGTTTCGATTGGAATAGTTCTTGCTGCAAAGTTATCTGTAAACTTAGGAATTCTTAAGAACAAGGAGAAAAACACTATTGAGTCTGATTTCAAGCGTATTGGACTTTCAACAACATCACCGGTTCCCCACGCATCTCTGGTTGAGGCAATTATACGGGACAAAAAAAGGAACCGGGATTCAATCAGGTTTATCATTATAGAGAAAATTGGAAAAGCAAGCACTTATCCATTGGAAATAAACAAATTGGAGGATTATTTAAATGATTTGTCTTAGCATTAGAGAGAGAAGTTTGGCTGACATTTTGGAAGCTCTGTCTAAAGTGCAGATGGCCGAGATCCGTTTAGATTTTTCATCTCTGAACAGAGAGGAGACAGTATCGGTATTTCGTTCTAAGAAAGATTTAATTGCAACATGCAGGATAACTGACATTTTACCTCCTGAAGAGTGCAAAAAGAGATTGCATTGGGCTGTTTTAGGCAGCAGAACAAAAAAGACTATGGGCAAAAGGTATCTCGACCTCGAGTATGATTCTCCTGCCGAGTATAGAGAAGAGCTTATAAATATTGCCAAAAAAACAGGCTTTAAGATAATTTTATCTTACCACAACTTCAAGGGAACAGATAGCTTTGAACGACTTGCGGAGGTATATAACACATGTAAGGAGCAGGGTGCAGACATCATTAAAATTATCACCACTGCGCAAAGTATTCAGGACTGTACTCGTCTTCTTAAATTATACACCACATATCCCGGAAAACAGCTTGTGGCGTTCTCGATGGGTAACATGGCCCGGTTCACAAGAATCCTCTCCCTCCATCTGGGTGCACCATTCGGTTATGCTGCCCTTGAAGAGGGGAAAGAAAGTGCAGATGGCCAGTATACTTTCCCGGAAATGGAGAAGATAATTAGCAAAAAGAGTTATCCTCATGTAGTAAATAAAAAAGCACTGATAGAATCGATTGTTGCTCCTGCTTCCAAAAGCCATTCCCAGAGAGCCATACTTTCTGCTGCGTGGGCAAAGGGAAAAACAAACCTCTACGGATATACACCTTGTGCAGACAGTGAAGCTGCAATTGAACTTATAAAATTTCTGGGGGCAAAAGTTCGTATAGAAAAATGCAAATATCTGAGGATTAAAGTAGAGATCACAAGTCCTGGAATCGAAGATATCTCCAGAAGTTTATCGAAAACAGACCTTTTTACACGAGCCATAAAAACAGTTGAACTCTCAGTTGGAGAATCTGGCCTTCTCAGCAGATTGCTTATACCTACTGCAGGACACCTCATTGGAAAAAGTAAGGGTGTAGATGATATCAGGATAATAGGAAAAGGGAGTTTAAACAACAGGGTACTGTTTTCTCCTTCTGATCCGTTTTCAGAAATCGGGATGGAAGTTATTTCACAAGATGGCAAGCTACCTGCAATAATTAAGGGTCCTATAAAAGAGGGAAATATCAGACTGTCAGGCAGCGGTGGATCACAGTTGATTTCGGGTCTCCTTATGTCTCTTCCTCTTTGTGACAAGAACAGTACTATTGAGGTTTCTGAGCCGTCAAGCACTCCTTATGTAGATCTTACAATTCAGACATTAAAGGATTTTGGTATAACTATTACCAACCACGATTTTTACGAATTTAAAATTCCCGGGAGACAGAAGTACAAAACAAAACCGTTTTACCCCCTTGAGGGCGACTGGAGCGGTGCTTCCATGCTGTTTGTAGCCGGTGCTATCACCAAAGGTATAACAATAACAAATCTGCCTATCAACTCAAAACAGGCAGATGAGAAAATTATTGAAGTACTAAGAGGATGCGGAGTAGAGATTAATATTACAGAATATCCCAAGTATCTGGTTATGTGTGGAGATGTACCTTGTGCCTTCAAGGAAGACAATACCAAGGAGGTAATCTTAGGTTCCAAAATTGAATTGCCAAAGCCAAAAAATCAATTGCAACCATTCGAGTTTGATGCCACTAATGCTCCCGATCTTTTTCCTACTCTGGTAGTGCTGGCGTTGAATTGTAACGGAGTAAGCAGTATAAAGGGGGTAAACAGACTCTCCAACAAAGAGAGTAACAGGGCAGAGAGTCTCTATTCTGAGTTTACAAAACTTGGTGCGTCAATAGAGATTGACGGTGATTGGATGATAATCAAAGGAGGTGAATTGCACGGAGGATTATGTTCATCTCACAACGACCACAGGGTGGCAATGGCAGTAATTACTGCTGCATTAAAAATTAAAGAGAAAGTATATCTGGACAACCTTGATTGCATTTCCAAGTCCTTCCCGGATTTTCTTAAAAATTTCAACTAACCGCCAATAAATTTAATTATATGAACAGCTTTGGAAAAAATTTCAGAGTCTCAATATTTGGTGAGTCTCACGGGTTAAAAATCGGGGTAGTCATAGATGGTACTCCGGCAGGTTTGCCGCTTTCGAAAGATGATTTCACCACAGATCTTTTACGTAGAAAAAGTGGCAAAAAAGGCAGTACTCCAAGAACAGAGGAAGACCTTCTTGAAATAGTAAGCGGGGTTTACCAAGGTTTTACAACAGGAACTCCCATTTGTATAACTTTTAATAACCACGATATAAAATCCTCTGATTATGAAAATTTCGAAAACTGGCCCAGACCTGGACATGCAGATTTTGTGTCCAATATAAAGTTTAAAGGTTTTTCTGATCCAAGAGGAGGCGGTCACCACTCCGGCAGAATAACTCTGGGAATAGTGGCAGCGGGTGTAATTGCTAAAAAGTTGATCGGTCCGGTCGCTGTGGAGGCTAAAATTCTTCACATCGGCGGCCAAAACCCCTGGGAAGATATTCTGGAGCGTGCTATTGCAGAGGGAGACTCATTGGGAGGCGTTATTGAATGCATCTCAAGAGGCATTCCTGTCGGTCTTGGAGAACCTTTTTTTGATAGTATAGAATCCCTTTTGTCACATATAATTTTTTCCATTCCCGGAGTAAGAGGTGTCGAATTCGGAGATGGATTCAAAGCTGCCATGATGTTCGGATCTGAACATAACGACCCTATAATGGATGAATCTGGCAAGACATTAAAGAATGGTTCCGGTGGAGTAAATGGCGGAATTTCTAATGGAAATGACCTTGTTTTTAGGGTTGCAATAAAGCCTACATCCAGCATATCAAAGAGCCAGGCGACCTATAACATGAACACTCACAGAGTCGAAAAGTTAAAAATTACCGGAAGGCACGATAGTTGTTTTGCTTTGAGAGTTCCTGTGGTTATTGAGGCTTCTGCTGCCATTGTACTGGCAGATCTTATTAATGCAAACAAGCTGCTCTGTGTTCAAAGGAGTAAATCCAATTCCATAGTGTTTTAGTTCTCTTCCGGAAAAGGCCATCATTTCATGGATATATAAAAATCTAGGTTCTATTCGGTTACCGCACCTGCAACCGCGTTTGCCACCAATGCTCTTAAACGCACAACGCTTCCTTTATCCTCAGGATGTACTCTGTTGGTAAGAAGGATTACTGCTATCTTAGCTACAGGGTCTATAACTATTGATGTTCCGGTATAGCCTGTGTGTCCATAAGTAGTGTAGGGGTGAAACAGGTTGCCAAGGTTAGAAGAATAAGATGAATAGTTGTCCCAGCCAAGTGAACGCCCAAGCGGTTCAAACCCCGCAGGAACCCTTGTCATGGTCTCAACTGTGAGTTTTCCCAGAATTCTCTTTCCGTTATAGACCCCACCATTTATAAGTGCTACGGCAATAACGGCCATATCATCTGCATTTGAAAACAGCCCGGCGTTTCCGGAGTTTCCGGCATTTAACAATCTTGCCAGAGGATCATGCACCTGGCCAAGCAACACAGTACCATCCGATTGTTTTTCTGTTGGCGCTATAAGTGCTAAAATTGCTCCGGCAGGGTTGTAAGTTGTATTTTTTAACCCTAATACATCATACACATTTTTCTTAGCATAATCGCAAAGTTTCTCACCGGTTATGTTCTGCAGAATATTTTGAATTGTAATGAAGTTAAGGCAACTATACTGAAATTTTGTGGTTGGCCTGAAATCCCTTTTGCAAGTTGCAATGTATTCTAAAAGTCCCGATGGGTTTGGAGATCCGTATTTTTTGATTAGCTCGTCTGTCGGAGCATATGGAGGAAGACCGGATGAATGAGTCAGCAAATCAATTATTCTGATTTCCGTTGTCCTTCCGGTAACCGAATCCTTATAACCCATAAATCCGGGTATGTACATCGACACATTATCTGTAAGCCTTACTCTTCCTTGTTCTACAAGTTGCATGAAAGAGAGGGTAGTTCCAAGACATTTGCTTACAGAAGCAAGATCAAAAACGGTGTTTATCTCCATTTTCTGTATTTCAGGATATACGGACTTATTCCCATATGCTTTTATGTACGCCATTTTTCCATCTTTAACAACTGCTATGACTGCACCGGGAATTTCTTTACTATCTATAGAATTATTTATAATTTTGTCTACATTTGTCAGCCTTTTGGAGTCAAGTCCAACTTCCTCCGGAGATACTCTTTGTAATGATTGTGCATATACAGAAACACATAAAATTATCATTACAAATGAAATAATTATTTTTTTCATTTCGTTAATTTTAGTTAGAACAAATATACAAAAAAAATAAGTCCCCATGTCCTTTACTGTTATATCAGTTCCGGGCATGGGGACTTATTTTTAAAAATACATTAGTAGTTTTGGCCTCTGCTCCCTCCACGGTCTCCATTGCGGTCTCCACCACGGCTTCCATTGCGATCACCTCCGCGGTCTCCGCCTGAACGGCTGCTTCTGCCTTTTCCGTCACCACCTGGACGTCCGCCTCCTCTGCGGTCGCGACGATCCGGACGGCCACCGGCTTGCTGACCACCCTGACCTGCAGATTGGTTAGCTGATATACCTATGTTAGGAGATAGGTCTCTCTTTCCATAAACTTCACCATTGCAGATCCATACTTTTACTCCTAGTACACCCACCTTAGTGTGTGCCTCTGCATGAGCATAGTCAATATCTGCACGGAAAGTATGAAGGGGAGTACGGCCTTCTTTGTAAAGCTCCCTTCTTGCCATTTCAGCACCACCAAGACGACCGCTTATTAAAACTTTAATGCCTTCTGAACCCATTCTCATAGTAGATGCCATTGCCATCTTAATAGCACGACGGTAAGAAACCCTGCCCTCCACCTGACGAGCGATATTGTTCGCAACAATATTTGCATCAATCTCAGGACGTTTTACCTCAAATATGTTTATTTGCACCTCTTTGTTAGAGATTTTCTTCAACTCTTCTTTTAGTTTATCAACCTCCTGTCCGCCTTTACCAATAATAATACCTGGACGAGCGGTATGGATTGTTACAGTAATAAGCTTAAGTGTTCTCTCAATTACAATTTTAGAAAGGCTTGCTTTTGCAAGGCGTGCATTCAAATACTCGCGAATCTTTGCATCTTCTAAAATTTTACCTGAATAATCTTTTCCACCGTACCAGTTAGAGTCCCAGCCACGGATAATACCAATGCGGTTTGCTATAGGATTTGTTTTTTGTCCCATTTTATTGCTCTTCTTTTACGGTTTTACTTTTATTACCCAGCACAATGGTTACGTGGTTAGAACGCTTACGGATTCTAGCTGCGCGACCTTGTGGTGCTGTACGAATACGCTTTAGTGAACGACCTTGTCCAACCATAATGTTTTGAACACATATATTGCCATTCTCTAATTCCTTGCGCTCTGCTTCGTTTTTTGACTCCCAGTTAGCAATTGCTGAACGAAGAAGTTTCTCAAGACGAACAGATGCTTCCTTTTTGGTATATTTCAATATATCCAAAGCGCGGTTTACCTCTACACCTCTAACGATATCTGCAACTAAACGCATTTTTCTAGGTGAGGTAGGAACATCATTCAGCTTTGCATAAGCTGTCTGCTTCCTTATTTCTTTACGCCTTTCGGCTGCTTCTTTTTTTCGAGCTCCCATTATTGTGACTTTGTTTTACACATTAATTAATTAACGATTACCCGAGTGACCTTTAAAGGTGCGTGTGGGTGCAAATTCACCGAGCTTGTGACCAACCATGTTTTCGGTTACATATACTGGAATAAACTTATTTCCATTATGAACAGCAATGGTGTGACCAACGAAGTCTGGTGATATCATACTTGATCGTGACCAGGTTTTTATTACCGCTTTCTTGCCAGATTCATTCATGGCAAGTACTCTTTTTTCGAGACTAGCCTCAATGTAAGGCCCTTTTTTTAATGAACGACTCATAATTCTATTCAGTTAATTCCGTTATTTTTTCCTTCTTTCAATGATAAACTTCTTAGTCGTTTTTTTAGGGTTACGTGTTTTGTAACCTTTAGCCAATAAGCCTTTCCTCGAGCGTGGGTGACCTCCTGATGCGCGTCCTTCACCACCACCCATAGGGTGATCTACCGGATTCATTACAACACCACGCACGCGTGGTCTGCGACCCATCCAACGCTGACGACCGGCTTTACCATCCGACTCTAAGTTGTGATCTGGATTAGACACTGTTCCAACAGTAGCGCGGCATGTAACCAACACCATTCTTGTCTCACCCGAAGGCAATTTAAGAATAGCGTGAGAACCTTCACGAGCTGTCAATTGAGCATAAGTTCCTGCACTACGAGCCATTGCAGCTCCTTGTCCGGGACGAAGTTCAATATTATGAATCAGTGTACCTAATGGAATTTCTGATAGAGGAAGAGTGTTCCCTAATTCCGGGGATACACCTGGACCTGAAGCAATTATTTGCCCCACTTTAATTCCGTTTGGAGCTAAAATGTAGCGCTTTTCTCCATCTGTGTAAACAACCAAAGCAATACGAGCACTTCTGTTTGGATCGTATTCAATAGTTTTAACTGTAGCGGTATATTTATCTTTATCGCGTAAAAAATCAATTACACGGTACATTTGCTTATGACCACCTCCGATATAACGCATTGTCATCTTACCCTGACCATTACGACCACCTGATTTGCGAAGTGGCTGCAACAGCGATTTCTCGGGTGTTGAGCAAGTAATCTCAGTAAATGCGCTAATAGCTTTATGTCTTGTTCCCGGTGTTGCCGGTTTAAATTTGCGTATTGCCATGGACCTAAATATTACTGTAGAAATCTATCTTATCTTCACCGGCCAGGGTCACAAATGCTTTTTTATAATGATTTGAGCGGCCTGACAATAATCCCGCTTTTGTAAAGCGGCTTCTGCGTTTTCCGTGGTAGTTTACTGTATTTACATCCAGTACTTTAACACTGTACATCTCCTCAACCGCCTTTTTGATGTCAATCTTATTGGCATCGCGGTCAACTTCAAAACCGTAACGATTCAACTTTTCGCCCTGAATCGTCATCTTTTCTGTTACTAAAGGCTTAATTAAAATTCTCATCGTTTTACGGTTTAACTACGTCCATATTGTGCTTGCAACAGATCCTGAACTCCATCGACCATAATAAGACTGGTACAGTTCACCAGGTCATATGTATTGATTTCATTAACAGATATAACTTTTACATTCTGCAAGTTGCGTGACGATAAGTAAATATTGTTAGTATTTTCGGGAAGCACAAAAAGAACTTTCCTGTCATTAACCTTAAGGCCTTTGAATATTTTCATGAAGTCCTTTGTTTTTGGTGCTTCCATAACAAATGGCTCAACAATTGTAAGTGCTTGTTCCTTAACCTTGTAAGACAAAGCTGAGAAACGAGCCAGTTGTTTTAGCTTTTTGTTCAATTTAAAACTGTAGTCGCGTGGTTTTGGACCAAAAATCCTTCCACCGCCAACATAGATCGGAGCTTTGATACTACCGTGACGAGCACCGCCGGAACCCTTTTGACGGATTACCTTCTTGGTACTGTACGATACTTCCCACCTCTCTTTTGTTTTGCTTGTTCCCTGACGTTGATTAGCAAGATATTGCTTAACATCTAAGTAGATCGCGTGATCATTTGGCTCAATGCCAAAGATTCCGGAATCCAGAGTCACTTTTTTCCCTGACTCGGTTCCATCTATTTTGTAAACTGATAATTCCATAGATGCTTATTCCTCCACGATTACATATGAACCTTTACAGCCAGGTACCGATCCTTTTACAAGAACAAGATTGTTCTCAGGCAGAACCTTAATAACTCTTAGATTCAAAATTTTAACTTGATCACCGCCCATTCGGCCAGCCAATTTTTTACCTTTAAATACGCGAGAAGGCCATGAAGAGGCACCCATCGAACCAGGAGCGCGTAGCCTGTTGTGCTGACCATGTGTCGCACCACCTACTCCGGCGAATCCATGGCGTTTCACAACACCCTGGAATCCTTTTCCTTTAGAAATTCCTGTTACATCTACCCATTCCATCTGATCGTGAATCACGTCAGCAACGGTGACAGTGTCACCTAACTGCAGCTCTTTTGCGAAATCATTCGCAAATTCAACTACTTTTCGTTTAGGTGTGGTTTGTGCCTTTTTGAAGTGGCCCATCAGGCCAGAGCTGGTGTGTTTTTCTTTTTTTTCGTCATAGGCAAGTTGTACAGCGGCATAACCATCAGTCTCTTCTGTACGAATTTGCGTAACAACACACGGACCAGCCTCAATAACGGTGCATGGAATATTTTTCCCATCAGCACCGAAAACGGATGTCATTCCGATTTTCTTTCCAATTAATCCAGGCATTGGTTGTTAATTTGGTGTTTTTTAATATATTAATTAATCCCACATAATTTTTGCGGGCAGCAAAGATACGATAAAATCTTGTAAATGCAATAGGTGAGGTGAATATATCAACAAGATATTAACAGTTACTTTATTCTGTTCAATAATTCTTGCTTCTTGGCGGATTCCTTTAGCATATTGACAAAATAATGAGCATCAGCCAAATTTGAATTGGTTTTATTGTTTTCATACTGCTCAACAAAGTGAGTAGCGTGTTCTACCAGAAATTTCCTGCAGTTGATATTAAACATCACACCACCTTCATAATCTCCATAAGATAAGCCGGTTACTTGATCGGTAGAAGAGACAGATGTTATATTCCCTTTATTAAGACCTTTAAGATTGACTGTTATCGAAGGATAATAGAAATATTTACCCGACGGCAAGTTGATTGTTAGCTTCAGAGTATTATTATTCACACTTTTTTGGACTGAGCCGTGGATTCGGTAGTAATTGTATTCATAATACTCTTCCATACTAGTGAACCATACTGAATCATCTCCATCTTTTCCATAAGTATCATTTAACCAGAGTAGAGCAGATACCCAGTCATAATTCGTTCCATGTACGCCGACATGGATTGCCGCTCTCTCTTCTTTTCTTAATTTTAATTGTGCCTCTGTGGTGCCACCCATAATATCTTCTGGAGAATAAAATCCTCTCCCCAGCAGTTGTTTATGCAAATCGTCTTTTACTTGAAAAGGATAAAGAACAACCGTTTCGTTTTGAGCAGTCATAGTCTGAATAGGGTCGTAGCTTAGAGCAGCAGTAACATAAGCTTTGTTTCCATTAGGTTCGGCCAAAGTTTTACACCCTCGTCCTGATAATTTAGATAATATAATATCCTGTGATATTTTATAATGCTTTATTATTGAATCAAGGCTGTTTTCGTCACTAGTTTTAACATCATGGAATGCAATTCCGTTTCCATAATTAAGAATTTCAATTACATTATCCCAAATGAGTCCTGACTTCATGTAAAAACGGGCATAGTCAACTTTATATCCAATTTGTACAATTGTTTCTGCATCCATCCATTTCCACTCAGGAGCAAGTGTCGTAGTGAAAGAGAATCTCACTTCATTGCCTGTACCATCTGTGCTTCCTAAGGTCTTTCCAAGGTAATAAACATCAGGGGGCAAATCTCCCGCTTTAAGTTGTGCAACATCGTAACAATATTGACGCGAGAGAGGCTTTCCATTAATGGCAGCCCAGGTACAACTAAAGGCATCGTGTTTGCAGTCATCTTGTGTCAGGAAAAACAACCACGACTTATTATATTTCAAATATGGAATTTCTGCATCAACAACACTAAGGTCAGTACTGCCATCTGTCTGAATTGTAATTTCTGCAACAGTGTTTTGACTTTCATTATTAAAAGCATACAAATAAGCGGCAGAGCGCTTTTCCTCCCGTTCTTTATTTATCTTGTCTGCATCTGGAAATTTAACGCATGAAACTGATAGAAATAATAATAGAGAAAAAATCACTATGTTTATAATTTTTCGTTTCATACACAATGTTTTTCTGCGTTGTCCAACAAATATATACAATAATCTTTTAATAATGTACGACTAATGAATAAATTTTACAATGCTGCAGATTGGAATTGGTTTGTCTGATGACTGCAGTGTGTTCTAGCTTAGCAGGGAGTGCAGGTTGGAGGTAATCAGTTTGACTGCTATAGCAAGAAGAATTATTCCAAAGAACTTTCTCATAACATATATGCCTCCTTTGCCAATTTTTCGGGAGATCAGATCGAGATTATTCAGAACAAAATAGACAATCACAATATTAAGAAATAGTGCGATAATTATATTCAACACCTGATATTCTGCTCTAAGTGACAACAGTGTCGTAAACGAAGCAGCCCCTGCTATAAGCGGAAAAACGATGGGTACGATTGTGGCAGAATCGGTTGGGCCGTCATCCTTGAATATCTGTATTCCAAATATCATCTCAATAGCCAAAACAAATAATACAACTGCGCCAGCTACGGCAAAGGATGATATATCTACTCCGAATAGTCCCAACAGGGCCTGACCCAAAAAGAGGAACGCCACAAGAATAGCGAAGGATATCAAGGCAGCATTTAAAGGGCTGAAACTCTTATTCTTCTCCTTCATCCCGATAATTATCGGAACAGAACCAAGAATATCAATAACAGCAAACATTACTATGAATGCGCTGAATATCTCCTTGATGTCTATATTCATAAGCTTGTATTTTTTTGCAAATGTAGAGAAAAATCGGCAAAGAAGTCGCGTGGCACGATAAGTGGTATGTCGCAGATATTCAGTATTATAATAAATTACTGGTGCAAATTTCCTAAGATGTGTTTCTGTAATGTAAAGTTAGGCAGAGACATACCACTTATCATGCCACGAGTTTTTTCTCCAATTTTTTATTTAATTTTGGTTATCAAACAAATTAAATTGTGAAAGAGATGGTAGGGAAGAAAAGAAAATCAGGCAAAGTCCGGCGCATTCAGTCAGGTAACATCCATGTTTGTTTTCGCGGCAACAACAGAAATGTAGTTTTCTATGACGACAATGACATTATTCAGCTTTTAGCAAGGATTAATCGATTTGCAAAACAGTACAACACTAAAATTATTGCATTTGCAATAATGCAAAATCATGCTCACCTTCAAGTTATAACAAGCAACCTGACTCAATATATGAGGTCCGTTCTTAATAGTTATTCAAGGTGGTATAATATGAAATATGGAATGTCCGACCAGGTATTTAAGTCTCCATTTATGAGTTCAAACAAACCATTCCAAGAGTGGGCTGTTAAAAGTGTTCTTTATATTCTGCAAAATCCGGTAAAAGCAGGAATATGTCAACATCCAAGAGATTATCCCTGGAGCTCATATCATTTTTACTTTGGCAGGAAAAATTCATTAGCAAGATATATTGATATTGATAGAACATTTGTCGAGGAGAATTTTAAAAACCGGGCAGATCTGGACTCTTCGATTATAGCCGAAATATCTTCTGAGTATGAAATCCATGATAGAGTACTATCTGTTAAACAGATTGTCCCGTTCACTGAAATTATTAAATGCATGAATAATTTTCTTGGTGGAGAAAAAATTTTAAATCAGAACAGAGAAGAACGTGAAAAGCTGATTATTGCCCTCCGAGAGAGATCTGGTGCTACTTACAGACAAATTGCAAATGTAACACATGAAAGTTGGGAGTTTGTGCGCAGAGTCTGCGCATCTCACGTGGCACGATAAGTGGCAATCATTTCATTACGTGCATGTTAGTAGAAATTGGCACCTATACTACTTATAGCTAATAGTTAACAATCAGGCTGTTGCCACTTGTCGTGCCACGAGATTTGGTGCTCGGGACGGGAACATAACCCAATAAAAAAGAACAAACAAAAGAAGTTATTTACTATATTAATCAAGGTTTTATCATTTTGGCAAATGTAGTTATTTTCTTATTATTTCCTTTGTTTTGTCATTTAGTACACTTTTTGTACACTATGTGAAATATTTATTTTGTATCTTTGTAAACAAAGGAAAGTAAAAGAATATCAAAGCTATATAGTTATGGCAAAGTTAGCAGTAAAAACAAAAGAAAATCCAAAATTACAACAAAGTACACTTTCAGATGGGCGTATTAGTCTACATTTAGAGTACTATTTGGGGCGTCACCAATGGATTGATGAGGCAGGAAAAGTAAAAGTAAAACATGACAGAAAAAAAGAAACACTAAATCTTTACCTTTTGTCAAACCCCAGAACAGCACAGGAGAGGCATAGCAATAACCAGATATTGCAACTTGCACAAGAGATTAGGAATGAAAAAGAGCAAGAACTTAAAAAAGACAAAACGGGCAAGCGTTTGAGCAAGACCAGAAATCTCAATTTTTTAGATTATTTCCAAACCTATATTGATAACTATACAAAACAGGATATTAGAAATATTCAATTAGCTAATAACCGTTTCAAAGATTTTCTAAAAAACAAATATCCCCTATACCGAACAACTATCAAACCGGATCAGATAAGTAAAGACATGATAACTGATTTTGTAGACTACCTGCAAAGCAAAAGTAAAGGAGATGGAGCAAAAAGCATTTACCAGCGTTTTAAAAAAGTGATAAATCATGGAGTTGAACATGACATATTTATTAAAAGCCCATGTGCCGGAATTAAATGTCAATCCGATGACCAAGCGTTGAGAAAAGACATTTTGAGTATAGATGAGATTGAGAATCTAATAAGCACCCAATACTCTGGACAAAACCCAGAAATCAGACGAGCATTTATCTTTTGTCTATACACGGGAATTAGGTTTTGTGATGTTGTTGAGCTGAGATATAAGAATGTCGATTACTCAAACAAGTTGTTGAGTTTTGAACAAGCTAAGACAAAGGGACACAGCTCCAGCTGTGGGGTTATTATACCCCTAAATGATGGACTAATATCATTAATTGGTGAACAGCCAAAAGATGAAGCAGACGGTATAATAGATGGCTTTATATTCCATTTACCAAGCCATACGATGTGTTTAAAAGCGTTGAGGCACTGGACAAAAAGAGCTGGGATAAATAAGCATATAACTTGGCATTGTGCACGTCATAGTTTTGCCGTAAATATACTAAACAACGGAGCTAACATAAAGACCGTTGCAAGTCTTTTAGGGCACTCTGGATTGAAACATACAGAGAAATACACCCGGGCAGTGGACAGTTTAAAAGAGGCCGCCATTAATAGTTTGCCACGATTAAAAATATTATAATATGAAAAGAGATTTACAAACACAATTTTTCAGTGCCTACAGACTTGGGGGAATTGTAGACGCTTCTATATCTATCATAAGGGATAAATATGATTTATGGCTTATTGAAAAAAAAGAAAATGGGAACTCTCCTGTTAGAATAAAGATTAATGAGATTATTGAAAAGCAGGCAAAGAAAAATGTTGAAGCATTTGACGAAACAATATTAGTTAATCCTAATAGCAGCCTACTATCAGAGATTGAAGATAATTTATTAGAGTGCAAAACCAACAATGATAAAGAAAGGTATTTGTATTCCATAATAGTAGAATTTAAGGAGTTAAGTGCACTCCTATACCCTGAGTTGTACTTTAAAAAGTACAATGAGAAAATGCTTAAAGAGTCCCAAAAGAATAAATTGATTTGGGAGCAATCACAAATGATTGAGGCTAAAGCGCAATTGGAAGCAATAGCAAGGAATGTGCAAGATGAGCAAAACAAGATGGATAGATTGAATAAAATCTCTGAAAAATTTTGGCAAATAGCAACACAGCCTAAAGATGAGGAGATATTTATAGAAAATACATTTGGAAGATTTTTTGGACTTATGATGATGTTTGCAAACCATTTAGATGCACTCTGTTTGAAATATGGAATAGATTTACTGAAATTACAGGATGATTGTGGCGTTTGGTTAAAAAGTATGCGTTCAATTACTGATGTGGATTATTATATAGGCTCGATGGAACTTGCAAAGAAATATATTAGTGAACTACCAAAAAGAGAATCAAAAAACCAATCTAAGTCCCTGTTAAACAATTTTATAAGGCAATTTAAGGCGGGCTGTCTGAAAACTATATTTGAGAAACTAATAAAAGGGGACTTTATCCCCATAACAACCGATTATAATCACTTTGAATACACTTTTAAATGCATTGATAAACCAGAAGGATACAATGGCTTAAAATGGCTAAAGAGTAAACAGTTATTAAGAGAATTTTTAACATCCATTAAAAAACCAGAGATTATACTTGCTGATATGGAACGAGCTGTGCCTGATTTTTTTATTGATAAAAATGGCAAACCTATAACATTGGCAAAAGCAAAAGTAGTCCCAAGTATTGACAGCGACAATATACAAAGCATGTTAAAGAATCTATTGGAATAAGAAAATTTTGCGACTTCGTAACTTATTGACTTTAAATAATAGCGACCTTAAGCGACTATGAAGCGACCAGCCAAATGGTCGCTTATTCTTTTGATACACTGATACATAATGTGATTTCTTTTAGTTACGTTTGTTCCGTTATAACAGACACAACGGTTTTGCAAAACCCATTTTATTAATTAAAACAATAATATCATGGAGTTAAAAGAATTAAATGAGCAGTTGGACAGGATAGAGGCAGCTGCATTGAGCACAAAAGCGGTTTTAAACTTTACAGAGGCGGCAATATACTCGGGGCTGAGTAAATCACACCTCTATAAACTAACAAGTGGGCGGGGTATCCCACATTATAAACCACACGGGAAGATGGTTTATTTCAATCGGGTAGAGCTTGAACAATGGTTGCAACAAAATAGAGTAAATACTACTGATGAAATAACAGGGCTGGCATTAAATTATTGTAGCAAAAAGGGGTAAGCTATGCAGAAACATAATATTACCCCATGCAATTCTTTGCAGATAGTACAGGGCAAAGATAACAGTTTTGAGGGAATAAAACCAGCGTTTGATTTTGACAAATACGGTATTGGAGTTAAAGACATTCTATCCGAAACAGAGCAATTAATAAGGCACGGCACCGAAGCCAAAGAGAGTATAGGACTGTTCACAGTAAAACCAGCCAACCGTTGGATTGAACAGGCGAAAACCAGACCAATTCCCAAAATGCTGTTTGGTGAATTTTGGTTTGAAGGTGAACTTTGCATCTTGTTTGCCGACACTAATTTAGGGAAATCAATTTTAGCCGTGCAAATTGGTAATAGCATAAGCAAGAGCGAACAAATACAGGGTTTTAAAATGGAAACAGAAAAGCAACCGATTTTATATTTTGATTTTGAACTTTCCTACAAACAGTTCGAAAACCGTTATTCAGAAAATTTCGAACAGCATTATAATTGGAATGACAATTTTATCAGGGTTGAAATAAACCCAGATGCCGAAATACCGGAAAACCAAACTTTTGAGAATTACCTTAACAGTTCATTGGAACGAAGTATTATCGAAACAGGGGCAAAGGTTTTAATCATTGACAACATTACTTACCTCAAAAATGAAACTGAAAAAGCTAAAGATGCTTTGCCCTTAATGAAGCATTTGAAAGCGTTAAAGAGCAAATACGGGCTTTCAATATTAGCACTTGCACACACACCAAAAAGGGACTTATCAAAACCAATTACCCGAAATGATTTACAAGGCAGTAAGATGTTAATAAACTTTTGTGATAGTTCCTTTTCAATCGGTGAAAACCACAGCGACAAAAATTTACGATACCTGAAACAGATTAAGCAACGGAACACCGAACAGATTTACGATGCAGAAAATGTTTGCGTTTGTCAAATTGATAAGCCCTTTAATTTCTTACAATTTGAGTTTTTGAAATTTGGCAAAGAATGGGAACACCTTAAACAACCCACTGAAAAAGACAAAGAAAACCTGAACGAAAGGGTAAATGAATTAAAACAACAAGGGCGAAGCTATCGGGAAATTGGTGCTGAACTTGGTATTTCTCACATGAAAGCAAGCAGGATTTTTAAGGACTGTAACACCCTGTAACACCTGTAACACCTGTTACACTTGTTACACTAAAAGGTAAAACATGAAAGAACATAGATACATATTAGAACCATATAAGGGAATGAATACCCGTTATCGTTGCCCCAGTTGTCAACATAAGGAAAAGACCTTTTCGCTTTACATTGATACAGAAACAGGTGAACATGTAAACCCAAATGTTGGCAGGTGCAACCGTGAAAGTAATTGCGGATACCATTACACACCGAAACAGTATTTTCAGGATAACAATATATCATTTGATTTACCTCGACATAAAGTATACAACAAACCGAATGTTCTTACACCTCAACAAAAGCCAGTTTCACTTATTCCGGCTGAGGTATTTAAAGCCAGTCTGAAAAGCTATGAAACAAACCATTTTGTAATGTTCCTTATTGGACTGTTCGGGATTGATGTTACAAACGAATTGATAAGCCGTTATTTTATTGCTTCGTCAGAGTATTGGAATGGGGCAACTGTATTCTGGCAGATTGACACTCATGGCAAGGTAAGAACTGGCAAGATAATGCTTTACAACCCCATTACAGGCAAGAGAGTAAAAGAACCCCTCAATCATATTAATTGGGCACATAAAGCCCTTAAACAGCCTGATTTTGTATTAAAACAGTGTTTATTTGGAGAACATCTGCTTAGGGATAAAAGAAAGCCAGTTGCATTAGTTGAAAGCGAAAAAACGGCTGTAATAGCAAGCGTATATTTACCCCAGTTCATTTGGCTTGCAGTTGGCAGTCTAGCCGATCTGAACGTAGAAAAATGCAACATACTAAAGGGGCGAACTGTTACACTGTTTCCCGACCTTAATGGGTTTGATAAATGGAACGGTAAGGTAAAAGAATTATCAAACATTGCTGTATTCACTATTTCAGATTTACTGGAACGCAAAGCCACCAAAGCGGAAAGGAAACAAGGATTTGACCTTGCCGACTATTTAATAAAGCTTGATTACAGAGAATTTGCACTACCGGAACCACTATTAACTGAACAGTCTTCAGCCGCTCAACCATTAATTGAGAAGATAAACTTTGAACAGATTGAACCAGCTTATCATTTCAACAAATCCGAAAAACTGAAAGTCGAAAGCTGGGAACAAGATATTATCGAAATGGAACGATTCTTTACCGGAATAACCATACCTATCCAGTCTATAAAACTGAACCCTTATAGTACGATAACAAATGTTTCGTTATTCATTGAAAGTCACTTTGCCACCGTGAAGGCTAACAACGGCAAACGAACCTTTTTACCATACCTCAACCGATTACAAGAACTAAAACAATGTTTAATAACGAATTATAATTAATATGAATACGATTTCAACGGATTTCGCGATAGGGATTCTTTGATTTGCTAAAGCACTGGGGAGGACTTGCCATACCTCTCCGAGGCTTTTTTTGTTCTCTCGATGAAAAATAATTCTTTTAAATATGTAGCTCTTGTAGTTTTTTCATTATTAATGTCTAATAAAATATAATCTTACTTCAAATAAAATGGTATACTACATTAATGAATTTAACAAAAATTGTAATAATTATTCTTCAAAATCTAAAAAATCCTTTAAAGGGACTGTTAAAACCGTACTAATAGTGAGCAGGGTCTTTAATGTTAGATTGGTTTTGCCTGCTTCAATTCGTGACATATTTGATTTCTCAAAATTGCAACGGTCAGCGAGTTCTTGCTGAGAAATGCCTTTATCTTCTCGTATTTTCCTGATTTTCTGACCAACTTTTAAATATAACTGAAACTCGTTCATTTTTATTGTTATCATAGTTGATAACAAAGAAAAAGTTATACATTTGTATATAGGTTATCATATATGATATCTGAGCATTTTATGTTAAAGGGGATATAATGATAACGAATTTTACTATAGAGGTGTTATGATAGCAAAGACTTCTTATTTCTCATCATGTTAAAAAGTTGATGGAGATTTTTCTCTTTCTCCTATGAATTATATAGAAATCATAACTTGAAAATTGACTTTGACCTGAATATTTTATTCCTCTACTTGTATAGCATATAAAACTTAACCCAAAAATATAACTCAAAAATGAAGAAATTACTCGTACTTTTTGTCCTTGTGCTTCTAATGGGATGTAAAAAGGAACCGCAGCCAACGGTATTGAATCTGGCAATCACACAACAGCCGACAGGGGGGTATAATGTCGAAACAGTATCGGCTACATTTACGGGATCTATTACCGGGGATATCGTGCCAGTGGTGGTCACTATTGAATGGTGGTGGGAAAATGGCTATCATACAGATCAAAAAATGAAGAGCACGAATAACTATACCTTCTCTTCTGCGACTATGAATGCGTTTACAACTTCTTGGGCTGCGTCGGCCGGATATTATCATCTGAATTACTTCTGGATAAAGATAAAATGGACAGATGCTAATGGCGCACATGTAATGGAATCGAATAAAGCTTATTGTGATGCATCATAATGGGATAAATATTAAAGTTTTAGATAGAATTGTAAATTAATACAATAAAAAATTATGAAACCCAACAAATTGTTTACCATTATTCTTATGGCCTCTTTTATTTATTTTACTGGTTACTCACTCTTTTTATGGGAGATATTCAGAGAAAGAAACCGTTCAAAATCCCAATATATTTTTTAAATTAAATCTATAGATAATTTGGATATCAGATATTTAAAGTCTAATTTTAACTTATAATAACAGGCCAGTTTTTTATGGCAACTAATCTAAAAATGGCGATGGGCTTTGTTAAAAAGAGTGTAAATAAGGGGACATTTAGCGTTATAAGAACTTTAAATTTGGGTCAAATACATTTTATGATGCTATGTGTCATAAAATACATTTAGACAAAATAGTGAAAAATCATGAGCATTATAATCGGAATTATTTCTAGGGATAACCAACTGTACTTAGGGGCTGATAAAAGGGCAATACTACAAAACGGCATAATGACTGATAATTATGACAAAATCTATATGATTCGACAAAATCTATACTTCGGAATGACGGGAATTGCCGAATATGGATTATCTATAAAAGACAGGTTATTAAAGTTACCCAATATTAGTAAAATGCCGATTAAAGAAGTTCTTGGATTCCTCGATTCAATTTATAACGAAGTGAGCTTAGCCTCAACCATCTTACTGTCAGGAAGATTTGAAGACAATAGAGCGTTTATATGGAATAAAAATACATTAGGTAAAAAAAACCTTATAGAATTTAATAGTCAAGATATTGTATATTCAATAAACTCTAATTCAAATACGGATTTGTTTGAAAAAAGATTTATTCAAGAAGTTCAAGTAACAAAGTATGACTACTTCAAAGCAATAATAAACACAATAGATTATGCATCTACAATCGATAATTCTATTTCAAAGGTTTGTAATATAGTTAAATTATAAATAATAGATGATGAAAAAATTACTTTACCTGTTTATATCCCTTTGTCCAATTCTAATATTAATTACATGCAAAAAAGAAGCAATTAGGATTCTTCCCACTGTTAATACCACTACACTCACTAATATTACATCTACAACTGCTACTAGTGGAGGTGTTATTACTAATGATGGTGGAGCCCCAATAACATCTCGAGGTGTTTGCTGGAGTTTAATTCAAAACCCCACAATTTCAGATGACAAGACTTCTAATGGTTCAGGATCGGGTAGTTACACCAGTTATATTACAGGATTAACACCGGGAACGACATATTATGTAAGAGCATATGCTACGAATGATGTAGGAACTGGTTATGGAAACGAGGTCGCTATAAACGCACTCGCCATTCTGCCAACTCTAACCACAACTGTAATCTCCTCCATCAAGGCAACCAAAGCAACAGGCGGTGGAAATATCACCAGTGATGGAGGCGCAACAACAACATCCAGAGGAGTATGTTGGAGTACTAACCATAACCCAACAATAGCAGATAGTAAAACCACTGACGGCTCAGGCGCAGGAGTATTTACTAGTTCCATTACAGGATTAATACAAGCCACAACTTATTACCTAAGAGCTTATGCTACTAATAATGTAGGAACAGGTTATGGTAATGAAATAACATTTGCTACATTAATATCAGCTCCTACTGGCCTATCTTCAATCTTTAATAAAACTCGTAATGCTGTAATTATCTCTTGGAGCCCTGTTCTTGACGCAACAAGCTATAGGGTTTATTACTCAAAAGACTCCACAACATCATATAATTTATTAGCTGAAGTTATAGAAACCTCTATATTAGATAACAATCGTTACGGATATTACAAAGTTTCTTCTGTTAGGAATAATAGAGAAAGTGAAATAAGTGATTATATCATAGAGTCACCATCTGCTCCTGTAAACTTGGCAACTTATTATAGTCAGGTAGATAATCTTGTAAAAATTTCTTGGAATAATGTTTCAAGTGCTAAAAATTATAGGGTATATTATTCTGAATCAGCTAAAGGAGAGTATGTTTTTTTAGTAGAAACAAGTACTTTATCAACAACAGACTCAAATCGCAATCGTTATTACAAAGTTTCAGCTGTAAATAGAGGCGGAGAAAGTAGGTTACGTTATGCTATTTCTGAAAATGGTAGAGTGAATGCTAGGGAACCCTTAGTAGATATTGAAGGAAATACTTATAGAACAGTTCAAATAGGCGATCAAGTGTGGATGGCTGAGAATTTACGTGTAACTAAAACACCTGATGGAGTATCAATTCCATTAGTAATAGCAAATAGTGCTTGGGAATCACTAACCGCCGAAAGTAAAGCATATTGTTATTATAATAATGAAAAAGGAAATGCTTCAACTTATGGTGCACTTTATACATGGGCGACAGCACTTGCAGTCTGTCCTGATGGATGGCACTTACCTTCAAGCTATGAGTGGTCTGAATTAATGTCATATGTCCGAGACAATATTGAAGATGGAACAGTCAGCTCTGTTTTAAAATCTACACAATATGGGGATGGAACAGATGATTATGGATTCTCAGCACTTTATGCCGGAGGTCGGTTGACTGTAGATGGAAGCTATGTTACAGGCTTTTACGGTGGTGGAATTAATGTATATTGGTGGGGAAGTAATAATCTTTCCATTGAAAATTATAGAGCTCATTGTCAAGGTTCATATTATCATAATGGCACTATTGACAATTCATATTACACACCAAAAAATGGTGGCCATTCAGTTCGTTATGTCAAAGATAAATAATATGAAATAATAGATTTAGCACCTAATCCTATAAGCTCTATATAAAGCATCTCTTTTTAAAATTTGTTCCAACAATTAAAACTGAAGGTAACAGGACAAATACCATACTTATTATGACTCATTTAGATGAAAAAGAAAAGGATTTTCTCAGAAAATTCAAAGGATTTAAAGAAAAAGGAGATTTCCTAAAACAAGAAGAATCTGGTTTATCGGAATTAGATTTTAGTATTGTGGCCTTGAGATTAGATAAAAACACAGGTTTGATCAAAGCTATGGGAGAAACAGTACAGGAAATATATACTGTGGCTAAATTGACAATACTTGGAAAGGATTTTTTACAAAATCATCCTGATCTATGAAATTAGAGAAGGCTTTTATGAAAATTGAAAAATTTAGAGATTATGAAACAATTCCTTTTGCTCATGACCATTGCTCTTCTATTTGGATGCAGCAAAGGAGAAACACCTGACCCAATTTCTACTAAGGTTATACCTACTGTTTCAACAACAGCAGTCACTTCTATAACGCAAAACAATGCTACAAGCGGTGGAAATATTACAAGTGATGGCGGAGCAACTGTAACTGTTCGCGGTGTTTGTTGGGGTACGAATAATAATCCTACCACTTCAGACAATAAAACTTCTGACGGCTTGGGAATTGGAGGTTATTCAAGTTTGATTACCGGTTTAATACCCAATACAATATATTATGTCAGAGCTTATGCCACAAATAGTATTGGTACAGGTTATGGTGAAGAAGTATTTTTAAAAACGCTTGCAATAACAGTTAACGACATTGATGGTAATGTTTACAATACTATTATTATAGGCACTCAGGTTTGGTTGGTTGAGAACCTCAAAACTACTAAATACCGCAATGGTGACCCTATTCCAAATGTAACTAGTAACTCAGCTTGGAGCATACTAACAACTGGAGCTTACTGTAATTATAATAACGATTCTAATAATTCCACAATTTATGGCAGGTTGTACAATTGGTATGCAGTAACCGACAGCCGAAATGTGTGCCCCTCAGGTTGGCATGTAGCAACTTATGACGATTGGACTGCCTTAACAACTTATTTGGGAGGAATGAGTGTTGCAGGAGGCAAACTAAAAGAAACAGGCACTAGCCATTGGGTAACTCCTAATAGTGGAGCAACCAATGAAACTGGTTTTAAAGCCCTAGGGGGTGGTTTTTGTGGCTATAATGGACTATTTGCTGATATAGGGAACCGTGGAATTTGGTGGAGCTGTGATGGTGGTGTTGTCATTCTTGACTGGTATATGTTTATGAGTTTTGATGATAGTAGGGTAGGTTCTGACAATACTCGCAAGAATAGCGGATTATCTGCCCGCTGCATAAAGGATTGAATTATTAGGATATTTAATTTGCCTTTTGATATAAAACCAATATAGTTTGAAATAGCACTATATTTGACTGTCCAAAAAATCCTAACACCAGAGCAGCCTTGTAGAAATACAGGCTGCTTTTTTTGTAAATGAACAAAACTAATTGCACATATATTTTGCAGATGAGATATATATATTATAATTTTATAACGGTTGAAAAAACATTTTTTATGGATGATGAAGAATATGAAAGAAGTAAAGTCGCGTGGATAAAGCAAACGGATTATATTAGAAATCGTCATGAGGAGGCTAAAAGACTTGAAAAAACCGGTAAAAACGAGGACGCAATCAATATATATTTGGGATTAATAAATTATCAACAAAACGAAGATTCATTGAAATTTAATAATTTTATTGAGATAGAACGAGTAATAATTTTATTTGGAAAAATTGGTCAGTTCGAGAATCAAATAGCATACTTAAAAGAAGTAATCAAAAAATTCCCAAAACATAATGATATAGATAAATGGAAGATTAGATTATCTAAACTCATTCATAAAAACATTAATGCAAGTACAGAGTTACAGAATCCAAAAAATATGGTTGTACTGAGAACCAAAATCTCAACTTTATGCGAATCATTCCTTAAATATCGGGACACTTTACCTGAGTTCAATTTTTATTATGATATGCCGGCTGGAATGGAAACTTATACATATCTTTTGTTATACAAACCTTTCCCTTTAAGATATTCATCGGCATATAGAGAATATATAAGAAAATTTAATTCTTATATAAGCAAAGCTAAAATTGCAGAAAATACTAACAATTATGGATATGCAATTCAAGTGTATTCATTATTAATAGAATATGGTTATGAAAGCAAAGAACCGTTTGAAAGGCTTTTAATTATTTACAAGAAACTTAAGTGTAAAGAAAAAGAAATTGAAACACTTGAAAAAGCAATTGCATTTTTTAAGAATTTAAAAGAAAAACAAAGAAACAATGTTATTTCTCACTCCAAGAAATTTGGAGTGGAAGATAAAACGATTGAATATTTAAATGAAGAACATAAAATTCTTTATTATGGAGGTGCATTTGATTTATATAATCCATATCCCATAATTAATTTATGGAAAGAAAGGTTGGAAAAGCTAAAGAGAAATAACGATTTTTAGGCAAATAGCTATCTGACTATAATTTACAGACAGATATATAATGCGGTATCTGTTCTATTTTGCCGGAGGGAGGGGGGTGAAAAACTTTTAACTTATTTATTATCAATATATATAACAACTGTGTCATGTTACTTTGGTATCTCCCTGATGCATGCACCCGGAACTAATGTCAGAGATTGTTTGTCAGTAACTCTTATGGAAATAGAAAATATTGCTGCTAATTGTTCAACTTAGGCTCTCCGATAGAGAACCATTTTATTTGTCAAAGGTGCTAAAAGAGAATTATAAATACCAAAAAAAAGCATTTAGAAATAAGTGCTCCTGTTGTTTAGTACACTATTAGTACCCCTCAATAAAATAAAATAGCCTCAAAATAAATTGATTAAGAGGCTATTTGTGTGCTCGGGACGGGAATCGAACCCGTACGAACATTTCTGCTCACAGGATTTTAAGTCCTGCGTGTCTACCTATTCCACCACCCGAGCCTAAAGAACTTTCAAAAAAACCTCTCATTGCGGAGAGGTTTGAAGAGCGGAAAACGAGACTCGAACTCGCGACCCTAACCTTGGCAAGGTTATGCTCTACCAACTGAGCTATTTCCGCATTTGGGAATGCAAAGTTATAACAAAAAAATTATGCTCCAAAAAAATTTAAGCTACGGCTGCATTTTTTAGACAACTGCCTCAAATTCTTGTAAAAACCTTATGTCGTTTTCAAAATAAAGCCTTAAATCTTTCACCTGCCATTTAAGCATGGCTATTCTCTCAACTCCCATTCCAAAAGCAAAACCTGAATACTCTTTACTGTCTATGCCTGATGCCTCCAGTACCGCAGGATCAACCATACCGCAACCCATAATCTCTAACCATCCTGTCCCTTTACATATATTACACCCTGTTCCCTTGCATATGTTGCAGCTTACATCTACCTCTGCGCTTGGTTCAGTAAAAGGAAAATAGGATGGGCGAAGGCGGATTTCTGTATTTTCTCCAAACATCTCTCTCGCAAAAAGCAAAACAGCCTGTTTTAAATCTGCAAATGACACTTTCTTATCTATATAGAGACCCTCAACCTGATGAAAAATACAGTGAGCCCTGGCAGATATAGCCTCATTTCTGAACACTCTTCCCGGGCAGATAACTCTAATCGGAAGCTTCATTTTCTCCATTGCTCTCACCTGTATTGAACTGGTGTGTGTACGAAGCAATATCGGGTTTTCACTAGTTGTAATGAAGAAGGTATCCTGCATATCTCTGGCCGGGTGTTCCGGCGGAAAGTTAAGAGCGCCGAAAACATGCCAGTCATCTTCAATCTCAGGTCCTTCTGCAATTGCGTAACCCAGTTTGTTGAAAATTGAAATTATTTCTCCTCTTGCTACTGATATTGGATGGCGTGCACCCAATTCCATTTTATCTCCCGGCTTTGTAAGATCATACTGCGAATCAGCTGGATCCACATTCTCTTCAACGATAGTCTTAAGCTCTTCAATTTTTTCTGAAGCTGCTACCTTTAGTTTATTTAAAATCTGGCCTAACTCCCTTTTCTGTTCCGGGACAACATTTCTGAATTCGTCAAAAAGCTGGGTAATACTGCCTTTTTTACCAAGTAATCTTACCCTTATCTCCTCTATCTCTTGCTCTTTTTGGGCTTTAAGCTCCTCTATTTCGATCAGAAGTTTTTCAATTTTCTCTTTCATCCGTGAATAATTTTTGTATGTATCCTCAATTTAACTATTTTGGCCATTCGACTGCCGCCCTTCGGAGTGGCATAGTCATACATCTAGCTCCTCCTCCTCCTCTTGGCAGCTCGGAACCATCAATTGTCACAACACATTTACCAGTTTTGTTTAAGTCTTTTTCCCCTCCGATTACATCCCAGGCCGGAATAATCTCGAATCCTATTTTATCCAGCTCGTTAAGTGTATGTACATTCCGTGCATAGGCCATTACCTTACCAGGAGCAAAGGCAAAGAAGTTTGCTCCACTGTGCCACTGCTCCCTCTCCTGATTCCATTCATCTGCAATACCTCCGCAAATAATTGGCTCAACCTCCATTCCAAGCCTCTTTAATACAGAAGGGATGTTATTTACCGACTTGATTTTTGAAACTCTACCTCCCTCAATTATCATATGAACCGTCTGGTATTGGTTATCACTTAGAATCAAGGGTTCAAATACCATCGCCTTATCTACATCGAGAAGGGTAAAAACCATATCGAGATGGATGAACGATTCGGGAGAAGCTGGCAATTGTTGAACAATAATATGCCTCTTCTCAGGACCTGATGACTTGCAAAGTCTGTTCAGTAACATATCTATTCCCTGACTGCTGGTTCTCATCCCGTTCCCAATCAGAAGAATATCCTCTCTGGCAATAAGAATATCTCCACCTTCCATGTAAACCTCATTATTACCAGGCTGGAAATCGTATGCATTTATCAACTCACAGTCAAAGAACTTTTTGTTTTTAAAAATGGCTTCGGTAATAATAGACTCCCTCATCCTTACCTTGCTTGCCATTCTGCAAATAAGGGCCTTATTCCCTATAGAGACAGACGCATCTCTTGTAAAATAGAAGTTGTACAGAGGCAACAGAGCGTAATAATCATCCTTAAGGTAAGCTGTTAAAGAGTTAATTCTGGCAGGCAGCCCTTCAATCAGAACCTGAGACAGGTTCTTGGAAGACATCTCCATTAGATACTCAAAATACTCTGTAACATCTTCCGTTACGCATATTTTTCCAATTAAAGCCTCTCTTTCATAGTGGTCATCTAAAAGCTTTGTTAAAAGGTCTCTCACCTGAAATGTTTTGGACACCTTGTTCAGAACGCCGGAAACTTGCTCATACTCCTTCTGGGCTATGGATAAGTTCAGAATGTCACTGTAAAGAGCCCTTTGTGCATTTCTGGGGGTCATGTTCTCTACCTCCGCCCCAGGTGAGTGCAATAGAACCGCCTCCAGCTTGCCAATTTCTGACTGAACTTCTAACTTCACCAGGTTCTGTGCCATAATTTGTTATTTTATTGGTAGTTATTAAAATTCTTAAACGGCAGATCTGTCAGAATATTTTTGAAGATACTCTCATCTCTCGGGCAGATCATCAAAACATTATCTGTATTGATAACCATATAATTGTCAAGTCCGTTTATAACTATCAGTTTCTCCTTTTCTTCCGATACCACAATGGAATTCGAAACATTAGTCAACAAATTATCTTCCGACTGGATATGGTTGTTGTTGTTGTCTTTACCAACCTGGGCATAAAGTGACTCCCAGGTTCCCAGATCTGACCACCCAAATGAGACAGGATAGATGATGGCTTTATCTGTTTTCTCCATTATTCCATAGTCTACTGATATGCTGGAGCACTCCTCATATACCTGATTAATATATTCAGTCTCTCTTTCTGTGTAGTAGAATTTTTCTCCCACAGAAAACAAGTTGGCAATATCCGGCTGCAGCTTCTCAAATTCGGATTTTATAGTCTGTAAATTCCATATAAATATGCCGGCGTTCCATAAAAATTCGCCACTGTCAATAAACACCTTAGCCAGATCAATGTTCGGTTTTTCAGTAAATGTTTTTACCCCATAAGCCAGATTTCCATCCATATCTACAGGCATATTCATATTGGCCTGTATGTATCCGTATGCAGTTTCCGGCCTGGTGGGCTTAACTCCCAAGGTCATCAATATGTTATGTTTGTCGGCATAGTGAAGTCCATTATTTATTGTGACTAAAAAAACATCTTCGTTAATTATAAGATGGTCAGAAGGAGCTACAACGACAGTTGCTTTTGGATTCTTCTGCAGTAATTTATATGTTGCATAAGAAATACATGGAGCAGTGTTTCTTCTGTATGGTTCCAGCAGTACGTGTTCAGGCAATATTTCCGGGATTTGCTCCATTACCAGATCCTTATATTGTCGCGAGGTTACTACTAAAATGTTTTCAACAGGAATAATCCTTGCAAATCTCTCAAAAGTTTGTTGAAGGAAAGATTTGCCCATTCCAAGAATATCCAAAAACTGCTTTGGCTTAGAATTTCTACTGATCGGCCAGAATCTACTTCCAATCCCACCCGCCATAATAATACAGTAATGATTTCTGTTCATATTAATATTTTTATTATTCCCAAATTGGGGTAAAAGCATCAGGAAAATACTCTAAACTAACACCTTCCGCTTTAAAAATCACTGATACAATATCAAATTGAGTCTCCCAATTCAGGTTATTCTGGTAGATATAAGATCTGGCTGCAGAAATTACTGCTCTCTGCTTATATATATCTATGCTCTCATATGGTTGGTAGAGATTTGGCATTTTTAATGACCTTACTTCAACAATATGCAATCTCTCTGTTCCATCCTCAGACACGCCTTTCATAATAAGATCAAGCTCCTTGTGTCCACTTCTCCAATTCCTTTCCAGCATAATTTGTCCTTTCTCTTCAAGAAACTCCAAAGCAACATCTTCTGCCATTTTCCCTGTTTCTATTCTCCTTCCGCTATCCATATCAACAAATATATAAAACAAATCAGTAAAATAAAAACAAAAAAAGAGACCACCTCAAAAACGATTGAGATGGCCTCCATAATTAATTATGATATCTCAAATAACTATTTACTACTCAAAAATATACTTAATACCAAACATCATTGTCCAGCGAGAAGAAGAGGATATATTATCTTTAAAAGTATCCATTATTACCTTCTTATTACTATCAAAAGCAGTAGTGAAGCCTGGTGTGTAGCTATTTGCCGCAGTTGGTTTATCTGTCATTATAAGATACTGATACTGTTGATTACCGAGAACTGTTGTTTTCTGAACACCCCAGTCTTGATTTAACATGTTCAAAAAGTTATAGATATCGAATGAGAATCTTACAGTATGTTTTTTACCATTAGCCTGATTAAAAATAATATCTTGTGCTATGTTTAAATCAAGAGAGTGTACATAAGGTGCTCTGCCTCCGTTGCGTTCGGAATATTTACCTCTGCGTGTCTTCAAATATGGATCCTGGTCGAAAAAGGCATCCATCTCATTCCAGATTTGATCTGCAGTACGGGTATCCCCGGAAGCAGGAACGATCCTGATCTGATCCCTTGTTTCAGGTATAAACATAAGGTCATTATACGAATATGAATCCCCATTAACATCTCCATTATATGTGTAGGAATATCTGAAAGGCATATACATTTGATATACTAAACCTACTGTACTTGCAAAATTAGGACCCCATTGTCTTCTGTAAGAAGTTTGTAACAATATCCGTTGTGGGAAAGATCCGGCGGCAAAACCTAACTCTTCATCGTCAGGAATTATAGCAGGACGATACTTGTACGCAGAAGATGCAACAGAAGAAGAACCATCGGTAACGCTCTTCGCTTTTCCAAAAGTGTATGAACCATTAATATAAAGTCCTTCAAATAATCCACTGGTAAAGTTTCTCTGTAGTTGAAGGGTAGTGTAGATAGAATAACCTTTTGATGTATTAGTCATCAAAATAACATCATAAGTCTGGTCATTTAATGTATTATCTTTGAAATAAGGTCTGTCATCAACTCCGCCAAGCTTGGTTACCTTGGTATTATCATCCATTTCCGGATGATTAATATCTCTGTGGTAAATCGCATTGATATCTTTATTAAACAGAACATCTGCAGTTGCAATCCAGCCACCGCCGAATTTATAATCAACTGCCAGGTTAGTTTTCCAAAGTTGTGGATATTTAAAATCGTCATCAGTTATTGCAATAGAAGACCTGGGTAGTGTCGCTCCGGTTGGCCTTGGCAGATCGACAACGCCGTCAAATGCGTGATCTTTCGTAGTAGTTGAACCAAATAGTATTCCATTATTACCTGCTTGGTTTGATAACCATACATACGGAGGAGTACCCGAGAAAAGACCGGAACCTCCTCTGACTTGTAATTTTTTATTCGAAAACACATCCCAATTAAAGCCCAATCTTGGGGAGAACAGAGGCTGAGTTGAAGGATATTGTGAAACATCAATTTTTCTGTTACCCTGGAATGTAAGGCCTTCCAAAGTTTCATTTCTATCCAGATCAGACATGAAAATCGGCATGTCCAAACGCAAACCCAATGTCAGTTTAAGATTATCTCTCAAACTCCATTTATCCTGAACATAAAATCCAAGAGACAACACTTTTACATTGGCATATGGGAATCCTCCATCTTGCATGCTATATGTTTGTTTATAATAGGTCGCAGTGGTGCCAGGTCTGTTATTCGGATTTGAACCAGCTGCTACCCATGCCTGATAAGCGGTAAGATCTGTCTTGAAATCCTCCAAAGAGGCAAATTGCCATTGACCGGCATAGCTGTTGGCATATCCGTTTACGAAAGTACGATAGTCAGATTGGGTACCGATAGTTAATTGGTGTTTGGCAAAGTTTATAATAAAGTTATCCTGAATTTGATAAATATCACTATCCAGTTTATTTCCATATGAATTTGCTTCTGTACCAAATGTTGTTAATGAATTTTTTGCTGCAGTACCATCACCTATATTAACTTCCGGGAAAAACCCACCATCCATCTCTCTGTAATCCCTAAGCCGGGAATAACCTACTGTTAGTGAATTAGACATTCTTGAGTTGACGATTGTATTGAGGTCGGCAATAAAAATGTTGAAATTATTATTTGTCCTGTAGTATGCAGAAGAGAAAGGAATTGCATAACTATTAGGACCACGCCCGTTCGCCATAGCTCCGGATGAACTCGGATTGTTTGTGTTGAATGATTTTAAATAAAAGTATTTAAAACTCAGCGTGTTTTTCTGGTTAATATTCCAGTCCAACCTCGCTGTAATTTTATCTGCCTCTGTAGGTGTGCTGCTTACATTATAAGTGCCAGGATTATAGTTAAAATTATCCTTTAACAGTTGTGTAATTTCCTCGAGAGTCTGAACATCTGCTGCTGAATAATAACCAGTCACAGGTGAAGTTTTGTTTGCTCTTGGCATCCAACTGCTTGGTACTTCCTGGCGATCAAACTCAGCGTTTACAAAGAAGAATAACTTATTTTTCAAGATTGGCCCGCTAAAAGTTCCGCCATACTGGCGATTGAAGAAATCCGTTACTGCAATTATATCTTCTTTTTGTATATATCCTCTGGTAGAAGGACTTTTTGTATAGTAATATGCAGATCCTGTCCAGTTGTTATTACCTGATTTAGTTACAGAGTTGATGCCACCACCTGTGAAAGCACCATTTCTAACATCATAGGGAGCAATCATAACTTGAATTTGTTCAATAGCATCCAAGGAGATTGGTTCAATTCCGGAAGCTCCCAACGATGAAGCAAGACCAAAAGAGTTATTGAAAGAAGCGCCATCTACAGTTACATTATTAAAACGATACGATGTGCCGGCAAAATTACTTCCGCTCGCCATTGGGGTAAGCTTGGTAAAGTCGCTGAGAGATCTGTTAATAGATGGGATACGTGACATTCTGTCTCTGGTAAAAATTTCCTGAGCACCTGTCCGGTTAGGATTTATTGCCGGATTAGTTTCACCAACTACCACTACCTCACTCAGAGAAATGGCTTCTTCATTAAGAACAAAGTCAAACTTACTTTCTTCTCCGATAGTTAAAGCTACATCTGTTATTTTTCCTGTTGAAAATCCCACAAAAGAAGCCTCTATCTGATACGGAGCACCAATCCTCATTCCCGAGATATTATACTGGCCGTTATTCTGTGTATTAACAAAATATACGGTACCAGAAGGAATATGAGTCGCTTTGACAGTAGCTCCCATAAGGGGTTCTCCCTTTGAGTCCTTAACAAGTCCGGAAATACTTGCTGTGGTAACCTGAGCAAAAGCTGCAAAGGCCGCTAACAAGCTCATAGCCGTTAGGGCAAATTGCTTAATTGTTTGTTTCATAGATATTTTTAATAATTAGTTTGGTATTTCTACAGCAAAAATAGTAAATTCCGTTTGATTACTTACAAATATTTTCAATAATTTAACAATTACGTAAATAAATTTATAGCAGGCCCGCTCTGACAGAAAAATTATTTGTAAATCCCTGACATTTAAAACAAATTAGCATATTTCTCCTATAGTTAAAAATAGTTGCAGATTAACAAAATTGTTTTACATTTGCACCCAGACTGTGGAAAAATTTGACTGCTTGCAACCACGTGAAAAAATGCTAAAACTCTGTTTTTATTTTGCATTTTCCCGCTTTTTGGCTGTAATCATCTCTCATCCGCAAATGAGTGTTGTCATACTTTTTATTAACAAATTAAACTAAATAATTATGTCATATTTATTTACATCCGAATCGGTTTCCGAAGGACATCCGGATAAAGTAGCCGATCAGATTTCAGATGCCATTCTCGACGAGTTTCTTAGCCAGGATCCCAATTCAAAAGTTGCATGCGAGACATTTGTAAGCACAGGCCTCGTTGTAGTCGGGGGAGAAGTCAACTCCAAAGCTTACGTGGATATACAGCAGGTGGCAAGAAGAGTAATTAACCGGATTGGCTATACAAAGGCCGAGTATATGTTTGATGGCAACTCATGCGGAATACTATCTGCCATACATGAGCAATCGGCAGATATCAACCGCGGGGTGGACAAGCTCGATGAACAGGGGAACTCTATTGCAACTGCAGATGAGCAGGGTGCCGGAGACCAGGGAATGATGTTTGGCTATGCCTCTACAGACACAGAGGAGTACATGCCCCTACCTCTGACACTTGCTCATATTGCCCTGCTGGAACTGGCAAAAATCAGAAAAGAGACTAGTCTTATGCCTTATCTTCGTCCGGATGCAAAATCACAATTTACAATCGAATATGACGAAAACAATACTCCTGTAAAAGTTCACACAATAGTTATTTCTACTCAGCACGATGAATTTGATTCAGATGCACAGATGCAGACAAGAATCAAAAGCGATGTGAAAAATATCCTGATCCCAGGAATTCTTGAACGTTTGCCTTTGAATACCCGGACTCTTTTCAATAAGGATTACATTTTACTTGTAAATCCTACCGGAAAATTCGTAATTGGCGGCCCTCATGGTGATACCGGTTTAACAGGAAGAAAAATCATTGTTGACACATATGGTGGAAAAGGTGCTCATGGGGGAGGTTCTTTCTCGGGTAAAGACCCAAGCAAGGTAGACAGGTCTGCTGCATATGCAGCCAGATATATAGCAAAGAATCTTGTTGCAGCCGGCGTAGCAAGAGAAGTTCTTGTTCAACTGGCATATGCCATCGGTGTTGCCAGGCCAGTAAGTATATTTGTAAATACATACGGAACCGTAAACCCTTGTGGACCTGACAAAATAAAGATGTACGACAGCGAAATTGCAGAAAAAATAAATCAGCTTTTCGACTTGCGGCCTGCGAAGATTATCGAAATGTTCCATCTGAAAAATCCGATTTATGAGGTAACTGCATCCTATGGTCATATGGGTCGTGATCCATTTGTCAAGGATGGCATTCAGTTTTTTGGATGGGAGAAACTTGATGCAGTGGAAAAGATAAAAGAGGCATTTAACCTCTAAAGGTGCCAGTTGAGTTTTTTTCCAAAACCGAGTCTGTTGTCTGTATATTTCGCTTCAGTCAGTTTAAGGAGCCATAAATCTCCTCCCTTTAAAATTGCATAGGGAAAGCGTCTGAGATATTTAAGTCTATACCTGCCTAGAAGAGATTCCTCGCTTTTGATTATCTGAGCTTTGAACTGCAATCCTCTGATAAGCCCAATCTTTTCTGTCTCCAACGCAATTGCACCGGCAACTGTTCCGGAATCTGATGCTGTGGCAAGCTGAATATGCCTCGTTTTCTCTTCCGAGGTAATTATAAACAGAAGCTCATCATCTAAAAATTCATAAAACGCATGAGAACACCATATGTCAGAACCGCTGGCAACAGCCAGTGTAAGAACGTGGTGTTCTTTTATGAATTCAGTTATTTCTGGCGGAAACATATTTTAAATAGTCCATAGTCTCGAATTTTCCTCCCAGACATATACCTTGTCTGAACGGCGCAGACGAAGACCATCTGGAACAGGAACTGAGCAGTATTCGCCTTTGACTGTACGATCTACAGGCTTAAGATCTACCCTTATCTCGGATGCAATATATTCGATAACCCCTGTAGAAGGGCCTATAATCAGAAGATCGTCGCCAATATTCAGTTCTCCTGTCTCAATAAGAAGCTCTGCCACAGAGAGATTAGAAAAAAAATTGGTTACCTTTCCTATATATCTTTTCTTTCTTGTTGCTTTATTTCCATAGACTTCACTCCACTCGCCAAGTCGTGCACCTAAATAATATCCATCCCAAAAACCTCTGTTGAATACAGAAGAGAGTTGATTCTCCAGCTTGGCGACAAGTCCAGGAGTAAAGGCTTCCTCACAGACTGCATCAGCAGCTTCTCTGTAGGCAGAAACTACCGTCTTGACATATTCTGCAGAGCGGGCACGTCCTTCGATCTTAAAAACAGTAATACCTGCATCAATAATCCTGTCTGTAAAGGCAATTGTTGAGAGGTCTTTCGGAGACATAATATACTTATTGTCAACTTCAAGTGAACGACCGGTTTCCAGATCTGTAACCTGATATCCTCTGCGGCACAGTTGGTAGCATGAGCCTCTGTTTGCAGAAGCATTGTACTCGTGCAGACTCAGGTAACACTTTCCGGAAACTGCCATGCAGAGCGCTCCGTGGCAGAAAAGTTCCAAAGCAACTAATTTTCCTGAGGGACCTTTAATCTGCTCCTTTTCGATAGCCTCGCTTATTGCTTTTATCTGATGCAGGGTCAGCTCTCTTGAGAGCACTACTACATCAGCAAATTTGGAGTGATATCTTACGCTCTCGATATTGGAAACATTGAGTTGCGTAGATATATGAACTTCCATTCCAACCTCCCTGGCATATAAAATTACAGCCATATCAGAAGCAATTATTGCAGAAACACCTGCATTTTTTGCAGCATCCACTGTCTCCCTCATTGTTGCAAGATCCTGGTCGTAAAGAACAATATTAAGTGTGAGATAAGATCTGATTCCGTTTCCTTTGCAAATCTCTGTAATCTCCTGAAGGTTCTCCAGAGAGAAATTGTTGGCAGAATGGGAGCGCATATTCAGGTTACCTATGCCAAAATAAACCGCGTCAGCACCTCCCTGAATAGCTGCCATCAGAGATTCAAAATTTCCTGCCGGTGCCATAATTTCTATTTCAGAGGATAATCTCTTCCTTTTTCCTTCAATCATTTTTTCTCTCTTTTACAATATCCCGTACACTATCCAACACTACACCCGGTTTTATGTTCATCATACACGCATAGTCGCCCCTATAGCACTCCTTGTTGCCAAAAACAGAACAAGGCCTGCAACTCAGATCGATCTGCAGAGCATTCTCCACCTTCTGGCCCCAGCCGTAAAACCCTGCATAAGGATGTGTCGCTCCCCATATAGAGAGGACAGTAGTTCCCACAAAAGAGGCAAGGTGCATATTGGCCGAATCCATTGAAATCATAAGGTCCAGATCTTTCATTATCTCAAGCTCTTTGGCCAGAGAAAATTTTCCCGCAACCGATTCGGCCCCTGAATATTTTTGTTCCCATGACTGTAGCTGAGAAACTTCACTCTTTCCGCCACCAAAAAGCAATATTTTAAATCTTGCGTCTTTATTCAACTCTGCAATTACCTCTTCCATAAACTCAGCCGGCCATGCTTTTCCTTTATGCTTTGCAAAAGGGGCTATTCCAATTTTGACGACATCTTCTCCTTTTTTATCTGAACTATGTTGCTTTCTGCGGCCAATAGCTCCGTCAGAAGAGTCGGAAAAATGAAGATTCTCAAGACCAGCTTTTACAAGCACCGATTCATATCTGCTTACCATAGCAGGAAGCTGACGGAGATCTTTGTTCTCTTTTCTGGTGAGCCTTCGTTTCTCATTCCTGCCCTTATGCAAGAAAGTAATTTTTTTAAAAGAGAGGGCATATAAACTTCTTAATATCCACGTTCTAAGAACATTATGAAGGTCTGCAATATGTGTCGGCTTTAACCTGGAAAGATCTTTGTATAGCTTAAATACGCCCTTGAAATCTCTGTATCTGCCCTTGAAATCTACGGGAAAAAAGCAAAGGTTACTGATGTCTGTAAAGAGCGCTTCCATCTTTGGCTGAGAAACCATTGTAAAGCTGATGTCGGGATTTGCTTTGGCATATGCTCTCACTAAAGGAGCTGCAATTGCAATATCTCCAATTGCAGAAAATCTGAATATCAGTATGCGTTTTCCCCTTTTATCCATGTCCGTACAAAACTGGATTTAAAGAAGGATCGTTATACATCTTCATCTGTTTGTAAAATTTCATATATCTCTTTCCTGACTCAATATCTGACAGGAGCTGATCGATTGCAGCCGAGAGATCGCACCTTTGAATCAAAAGTGTTTCATACTTTTTTTGACAAGTAGCTTTGTGATCCTGAGAAGCATCGTCTCTTGAAGCTTCTACCCTCATATGGTAAATCTTTAAGGCCAGAATCGAGAGTCTGTCGATTGCCCATGCAGGAGTTTCTGTATTTATTGTGGCCTCTTTGCTTACGGAGACCTTCGAATAGAGATCCATAAAATAACTGTCAATTAACTCTACAAGATCTGTTCTATCCTGATTTGACTTGTCAATTCTGCGCTTTATCTCCAGGGCTTCCACCGGTTCTATGTTAGGATTTCTGATAATATCTTCAAGATGCCACTGTACAGCATCTATCCAGTTCTTCAGATAGAGAAAATGCTCAAGGCTTCCTTCTTTGTAAGGGTTTATTATAGAGGCATCTACATTGTTAGATTTATGATAATCCTCAACTGATTTATCGAATATTTCGTTGAATTTCTGACTGTATGACATATTTAAATGGGTTAATGTGATATTGCCTATTTTGCCTAATGCCTAATTATTTCTCACGGGTTAAGAGGGTGTCGGCAAAGGAGAAGAGTTGTTGTCGTTGTTGTTTTGTAAAATCAGTCTCATTTATGAAGAGATTAGCCTTCCTGTGATACTCGATGACAGCCTTTTCTGCGGCCTCTTTTACACCCAGTTTGTTGTACAAAAAGAGAACCCTAGATATTTTGCCTTTTGGATCAATCTCTGGACCTTTCAATATTGAATAGAGCTCCTCCTTCTCATTAATATCTGCTCTCTTCAGAGCCTCTACCATAAGCCAGGTTTTTTTGTTGCAAAGGATATCCCCTCCTATTGCTTTCCCGAATGTTTGTGTATTGCCATAACTATCAAGATAATCGTCCTTTATCTGAAAGGCCAGTCCAAGCTGATAACCATAGTTGTAAAGGGAATCGGCAATCTTATCGTCTGCACCTGCTATAATTGCACCCAGTTTTGCCGAGCAGGCAATTAATACTGCAGTTTTAAGACCTATCATATCTGTATAGTCTTCCAAAGTAATATAAGGCGCCGATTCGAAGTTCATATCTATCTGCTGTCCCTCACATACCTGTGCCGCTGTTCTGGAGAATATTACCAGTAGTTTTTTGAGGTATTGCGGCGGGCATTGAGAGATGTACTGGTAAGATTTTATGCACATAACATCTCCGGCTAAAATAGCAACGTTGTTGTTCCATCTCTTATGTACTGTTATCTGACTTCTCCTGAGAGGTGCGTCATCCATGATATCGTCATGTATCAGGGTAAACCCGTGGAATATCTCCATTGCTAAAGCAGGATATAAAATAGTGTTGTCAATTTTGTCGGAAAACAGGTTGAATGTCATCAGGCTCATCTTTGGCCTCAGTCTCTTACCCCCTATTGATATAATATATTCGATCGGGTCATACAGTTCAACTGGATCTCCCTTAAGATTTAAAGTAAGTATTCCCTTTTCAACGATCGAATCAATCTCTTCCAACGAAAACATTATTGTACGGATTATATTATCCTGCAAAGCTAAACCTTTTTATACAATTTTGTATCTTCGCACCCGTGGAAAAATTAAAAGGAGATATAGCAACCGTTATAAAACATACAGGTAGCCATTATCTGGTAAGTTCATTGCCTGAATGGAAGCTTGTCAGTTGTGTTGTAAAAGGTAAAATGAGGATGAGGGATCTTCACACAACTAATCCGATAGCTGTTGGAGACCGCGTCGATTATGATATGCTGGAAGATGGCACCGGAATAATAACCAACATTCATCCACGAAATAATTACATTATCAGAAAATCTACCAATCTATCCCGTCAGGCCCACATAATAGCGACAAATATCGATATTGCATTTCTGATTGTTACTATAGATTTTCCTGAAACCAAGTGGGCATTTATGGACAGGTTCCTGGTTACATGTGAGGCCTATAAAGTTCCGGTAACGATTGTTCTCAATAAAACAGACCTTTTAACCGAAGAGTACAGCGATAAGGTAAAACACTTCAGGAGTGTGTACTCACAGGCCGGGTACGGAATTATTGACGTTTCCAGCAAAACGGGCTATAACATAGAGCTTTTGAAAAATGAGTTCAAAGGAAAAATATCCCTTTTTTCGGGTATGTCCGGAGTTGGAAAATCATCTTTGATAAATTCTCTTGACAGCTCTCTAAGGCTGAAAACAGGCAAAATATCTGATTATCACATGCAGGGAAAGCATACAACAACTTTCTACGAGATACATCCAGTTGGAAATGACGGTTTTATCATTGATACCCCCGGAATAAAAGGATTTGGTCTGATCGAGATGAAGCCTGAAGAACTGAGTCACTACTTTCCTGAGATGCTTAAAAGACTTGACAAGTGTAAATTTGCTCCCTGTACGCATACTCACGAACCGGATTGCGCTGTAAAAAATGCTGTTGAGAAGGGTTACATATCAACTGACCGGTATTTATCCTATCTCGGAATGCTGGAGGAGGAGAGCAAGTACCGATGAACAGAAGGATATTAAAGTTAGCAGGCCCCAGTATATTGGCGAACATAACGGTACCTCTGGTTGGGATGGTAGATCTTGGCATCGCCGGAAGATTGGGTGACGCCTCAAGTATAGGTGCCATAGCAATTGCCACTATGCTTTTTGACCTCCTTTACTGGAACATGGGATTTCTGAGAGTGGGCACTGGGGGTTATACAGCTCAGGCCTATGGCAGACGGGACTTTCCGGACGCAATGAAGGTTCTGGTACAGGCTGTAGGCACAGCGCTTATAGCTACTCTGTTCATCTGGTCAATACAATATGTTTTCTTTGAAGTTGCATTCCTTGTGATTGATTCTACTCCGCAGGTTGAACAACTTGCAAAAGAATACTTTTACATAAGGATATGGGCTGCTCCGGCAACACTCTCGCTGTTTGCATTCAAGGGATGGTTCATAGGTATGCAGAATTCTGTAAGTCCCATGATAGTGGATATAATGGTAAATATCATGAATGTGCTTCTCAGCCTGTTTTTTACCATATATCTCGGAATGGGCATTTCCGGAATAGCACTAGGTACACTGGTTGCTCAGTACCTCGGGCTGGCAGCGGCTCTGCTGCTTATGCTGATTTACTACAAAAAACTGTTTAAATACATCAGAATAAAAGGGAGTCTTAAACTGCGGGAGATGAAGAATTTCTTCGTTATGAATGGCAATCTCTTTATTCGTTCTGTCTGCTTTCTTTTAATTTACTCAGGATTTACCAGTATCGCCGCACGATATGGCGACAATCTGCTTGCAGTAAGCACAATAATGATGAAACTGATGCTTCTGTATTCTTACTTTATAGACGGTTTTGCATATGCCGGTGAGGCTTTAACTGGCAGATTTATAGGCGCCAAAGACTTATCGTCGCTCAAAAAGGCAATTAAACTGATTTTTCTGTGGTGTATTGCAATAGGAGTCGTCTCTACCTTTGCCTATTTCTTTGCAGGAGAGCCCCTTTTCCGGCTTATGACAAATAATGAAACTGTTATTAAAGCATCCCGAGAATTTTTACCATGGCTTCTCGTAATGCCGCTGATAAGCTGCATAGCGTTCACATGGGACGGAATATTTATCGGAGCTACCGCATCGGCTGCTATCAGAAATACAATGATCCTGTCGGTAATATCTTTCTTTGCATGTTTTTACCTGTTCGAAAACAAATTAGGAATTCAGGCACTATGGATAGGTTATGCCATGCATCTTGTTGTAAGGTCAGTTGTAATGACAATGATTGCAAAAAAAGAGGTAATCAGCAAAGCTTAGTATATCAGGGGTAGAGTTTTCAAAGCCAGTTACGGCAATCAGATTATTAAGGTTGGTTTATTAACTAATGCAAATCTAAAAAAAATAGTAACTTTGACTATAAATAATTTACAATCAGTATATGTTTTTCAGACTGCTTTTTCTATTTTCTATATTGTTGATTCCGAACCGCTCCTTCTCTCAGGAATTCAGTAAAACGGAGAAAAACATAATAATTCTTTATTCAAAAAACGCAAACTCAGAAAGGCTCAAAGAATTTGCAGCAGGCTTTTCCAGCTATATCTCAAATAACAAAATTGATGCTCAAATTCATCCCATATACCTTGATATTCAAGAGAAAAATAACTTTAATGAGAAGCGAGAACTGCTTGCTTTATTAATTCGTTCAAATATTATCAATACACAAACTGATGTCATTGTTGCAACCGATACAGAAACTCATTTATTACTGGTATCTTTAGACAGCCTTTTACCTCCCGGATTACCTGTATTAACTATATGTGCTCTCGGCCATCATATAGAAAAAACCCCTCGCTTTTCTATCTTTGAACTTAACTATCCAATTGAGAAAAACTTTCTTCTGGGAATGGACTTGTTTCCAAACACAAAGGAGGTAGTTTTTATTTCAGATGACAGTACATATGGAATAAATGAAATGACCCAGGCAAAAAAAGTTTTGGCTAAGTATAGTAAAAGCGTATTTATAAAGTATTTAAGTCCAGGTAAACCCCCTTTCAATAATTTTATTAGCATAATCGACTCTCTCAATCCAGACTCATTTATCATTCTCTCATCCTGGCTTATGGACGGTGAGGGGAATTACAGGATAAATGACAATTACTATCCTTTTTTACAAAGGATTAAGAACAATCCTGTTTTTGGAGTTCAAAATCTGTCACTTGGTACAGGAATTTTGGGCGGATATCTGACATCTTTATGGGATTCTGGATATAAAATAGCCGCTAAAACTGTCAAACTCTTTAATAATCCCAACCTCCGTTTCCGCGATACAATCAGTAATTACAAACTATCATTCGATTATACAATAATGCAGAAGTGGAATATTTCCATTAATGACCTGCCTAAGAATTCTCAGTTTATTAACAAGCCTGTTAACATATTCAATGATTACTCCACCGAGGTCAATTTTATAATTGTGATTATCGTCCTTCTCTCTGCTTCTCTTGTAATTTTCGCCTTTTATCACCTGAGATATATACGGCTATACAAAGATAACCTGAAGCTTTCAAAAGAGAGTACAGCCCGTAAGGAGTTGTTGGACAACACGCTTTCCGTAATAAGTGAGGGGATTGTATCATTTGATACAGATTTTAAGATTCTCGACATTAACGCTGCGGCCAGACAGATGTCGGGTATGACCGGCAATCTTGTTGGCCTTAAATTCGAATCAGTCTTCTCTACAACCCAGCCTGAAGACTCAGAATCAGTTTTATCATTGCTTACAAAATCACTAAAGAACAAGGAGCGGGTAAGTATTTCAAAGCACACCAGAATTAACTACAAAAATGAGGAATCCCGGGTAATTTCCGGAAATATTTCCCCTGTAATCGATTCTGAAAACACTGTTCATCAGCTTGTTCTTGTATTTCGTGATGTAACTGAATCACACAAGCAGAAGAGGTTTTTAAGTATTGCTGTTGAATCTGCCAAATCCTACACATGGTTCTTTAGCACATACAACAATCAATTTGTATTTGGAGAAAATTACCGGAATATTTATGGTACAGATACACCTAATGAGGCATCAATGGAGACGTTTCTTATAAAAGTTCATCCGGATGACAGAGAGAAAGTTTTACTTAGTCACGAAAACATCCTCAGGAACAGTACAACAAACTTCTCTGTCGAATACCGGATATCATTCAACAACGACGGTAAATACGAATGGTGGGAACGAAGGGGCTTGACTTACACGGACAACATGAGTGAAGACGAGGTAAAATATGTGTATGGGATGGATATTAACATAGATGATCACAAGGAGAGGGAGAACGAATTACTTGAGGCAAAACTTAAAGCTGAGGAGTCGGACCAGCTTAAATCTGCTTTTCTTTCTAACATGAGCCATGAAATACGTACACCTCTGAATGGGATCGTTGGGTTTGCAAATCTTCTTGCAGATCCGGATTATACTCAAAAAGAGAAGGATGAGTTTGTAAAAGTTATTAATACAAGTTCAAAGGTACTTATGAATCTTGTCAGTGACATACTCGATTTGTCAAGAATAGAATCTAATACTATGAATTTTGAACTGAGACCTACAAATCTCTCTCAACAGATTCAGGAGATAGCCGACAGTTATAGATTATCAGTTAATGAACATGTTACCCTGACGATTGAATTGCCGGAAAAATCTGCATTTGTAAACACTGATGCTTTCAGGAACAGGCAGGTTCTGACTAATTTAATCAATAATTCACTTAAGTTTACTGAACAGGGAGAGATCCGCGTAGGTTATTCTATTAAAGATGGATATGCAGAGGTGTATGTATCAGATACCGGCAAGGGTATTAAAAAAGAGTTAGTAAACAATATTTTCAATAGATTTTTCAAGGTTGACGAATTTACTGCGGGCACAGGTCTTGGCTTATCAATTTGCAAAGCCATTGTAGAGAGGATTGGCGGGAAGATATGGGCAGAATCGGAACCGGGAAAGGGGACTATTGTGAAGTACACGATTTACACAGTCTCGTCTCCAGAGGAGATTGCTCCCTCTTCTCATGCAGGAGATGAAAAAAATGACTTAAAACCGGCATCAGACTTTGCATATGAAGATAAAAGACACCTGATTTTAATCGCTGAGGATATAGACAGCAACTACCAGCTCCTCGAGATAATGCTCTCCAGAAATTACGACCTGATCTGGGCAAAAAACGGGGCAGAAGCTGTTGAGATGTTCAAGCAGTATAACCCTTCACTTATTTTAATGGATATTAAAATGCCACAGATGGATGGACTCGAGGCAACAAGAGCTATAAGGAGTATCTCAGCAGATGTTCCAATAATTGCACAAACAGCAGATGCTTTCGAATCTGACCATCAGACAGCATATGAAGCAGGTTGTAATGAAATTCTGACCAAGCCAATAAAATCTTCCCGGTTACTTTTACTGGTTAACAAATATCTAAATTAAAGCACATTAAGAACGTATGAAGGATATTAAGTATCTACAACTTCTCGCTAAAAATTTTCCAACAATATCTGACGCTACAACAGAAATTATCAATCTTGAGGCAATTCTGAATCTGCCAAAGGGTACAGAGCACTTTCTTACAGATATTCATGGGGAGCACGAAGCTTTTCAGCATGTAATCAAAAATGCATCAGGAGTAATCAGGAAAAAGGTAGAGGATATATTCGGCCATACCTTAAGGGAAGCAGAAAAGAGGGAGTTATGTACTCTAATTTACTATCCGGAACAAAAACTCAAACTCATTAAAACAAGGGAGAAAGAGGTTGACGATTGGTATAAAATGATTCTTCTCCGCTTGCTTAAAGTGTGCGAAAATGTATCGTCCAAATATACCAGGTCCAAGGTCAGAAAGGCCCTGCCTAAAGAGTATTCTTACATCATTCAGGAGTTGCTTCATGAATCTTCAAATGAGCCCAACAAGCACGACTATATCCATGCAATTATCTCTACCATTGTCTCTACCGGCAGGTCTGAACACTTTATAACAGCAATCTGTAAACTGATACAAAGACTGACAATTGACTCCCTTCACATAATAGGAGATATTTATGACAGAGGCCCCGGTGCCCACATAATTATGGATATACTCTGTGATTATCACAACGTGGACATTCAGTGGGGAAATCATGATCTTGTGTGGATGGGTGCGGCGGCCGGCAGCGAAGCTTGCATGGCCAATGTAATTCGCATGAGTCTCAAATATGCAAATATGTCCACACTCGAGGATGGTTATGGAATAAATTTGCTTCCATTGGCAACATTTGCACTGGAGGCTTACGGAGACGACCCTTGCTCAGTCTTTAAACCAAAGACAGGTGACGGTGAACCTGTTAAACTAAAGCAGCTAAGGATGATCTCCCAGATGCACAAGGCAATAACAATAATTCAGTTTAAGCTGGAAGGGCAATTGATTGAGAGAAACAGAGAGTTTGAGATGGAGGACAGAAAACATCTGCATCTGATAAACTACTCAAAAGGTACTCTTTCTCTTAACGGGAAAAAATATCCTATGAAGGATACACATTTCCCTACAATAGACCCTAAAAACCCGTATGCCCTTACTCCCGACGAACAAGAGGTTGTGGACTCTCTTATGAATTACTTTACCAACAGCGAAAAACTGCGTAAACATATGCGTTGTATCTACGCAAACGGATCACTCTATCTGGTAAGAAATTCCAATCTGCTTTATCACGGCTCCGTCCCCCTTAACCCCGACGGATCGTTTAAAACAGTAAAGATTCAAGGTGGTGAATATTCCGGAAAAAGACTATTTGACAAAATAGACCAGGTTGTAAGACAAGCATATTTTGAGGAGAAAAAGACAATGAAGAAGAGGTTCGGACAAGACTTCATCTGGTATTTGTGGTGTGGCCCTTCATCGCCTCCATTTGATAAAGACAGAATGACAACTTTTGAGAGATACTTTGTTTCCGAAAAAGAGACCCACAAGGAGACCAAGGGTCATTACTATTACCTGAAAGACAACAAAGAGCTTTGTGAACTTATACTAAAAGAGTTTGGAATTGAGGACAAACATTCACATATCATAAATGGTCACATTCCGGTTAAAACGTCAAAGGGAGAATCTCCAATTAAGGCAGGTGGTAAGTTGCTTGTGATTGACGGTGGCTACTCAAAGGCTTATCAATCAGAGACTGGCATTGCAGGTTACACACTAATATACAACTCACATGGTCTTCAGCTTGTTCAGCATCAACCATTCGAATCTACAATTAAGGCTATTGAAGAGGGGAATGACATCATCTCAGAAACAACAGTACTTGAATTCAGCAACAAGCGAAGGCTTGTAAGAGACACAGACATAGGGAAAGAGATGATGCACCAGATAGAAGATATCACAAAACTTCTTGAGGCATACAGAGGCGGGTACCTTAAAGAGGATGACAACTAAAGAAATATCTCTGCTATCATACAACGCGCAGAACCTCCTCCGTTGTTCTCAATAGCAGAAAGCTCCGGAGTAATTATTTTACAATAGCCTGACAGTTTGTTAAACTGCTCAGAGGTAAGCGCTCTTTTTGCAGTTGCAGACATAATCAACAGTGCTTCTCCATCTTTATTCGAGAGCTCTATCATGTTACCTGCAAACTGGTTCATCTGCTCAAGAGAGATCTCTATCAACTCCTTTTCACTCTCTTCAACCAATCCGATAAAATCCTGCCTCTCATTTATATCTCTTATCGAATCCAGACAAGCAACAACGAATTTTGTGGCAACACACATCATCACATTTGTGTGATATATAAGTCTGCCATTTTTATCAAACGCACTAAAGATAAAATAGTCATATTCAAGTTCTTCACAAAATTCCTCGAGCACATTCTCATCTGTTCTGGAAGATTTGCAGGCATAAACCAGATTGTTGTCCCTGTCGAGGATCATGCTTCCTGTCCCTTCGAGAAACAGAGATTTCTCTTCCCATTTTGTAAGGTCCACTACTCTTTTCACTTTATACTTGTTCCTGAGTAACTCCAGTACGGCGGGCTTTCTTTCCAGCCTCCTGTTTTTGGCAAACATTGGGTAAATTGTAAGTGTACCTCCTTCGTGTGTAGAGAACCAGTTGTTTGGAAAAATTGAGTCTGGTGTATGAGGTTCCGCTGTATCCTGCACAACGATAACCTCTATACCGTTCGACTTCAGAAGAGTGACAAAATTATCGAACTCTTCGAGAGCCATTTCCTGGGCACTCTTTTCAAATCCCTTTTTCTGAAACGAATTATTGGCAGCAGTCTCTTCGTTAAAACCGAAACTGACCGGTCTTACCATTAAAACAGTTGAAGTAGTTTGCATAGTCAGCCTTTTGCCCCCAGAGTTTATTCCAAAGAATTTATTGATTTTATAATTATCTCTATTGCCTCCCTTAACTCCTCTTCTGTTATTACCAAAGGAGGGGCAAAACGGATAATATGCTTATGCGTAGGTTTTGCCAAAAGACCATTTTTTGCCATCCTTTCACAAACATCCCATGCCTCTTTGCCTTCATGGGGCTCAATTACAATAGCGTTCAGGAGACCTTTCCCCCTTATCTGCTTAATAAACGGAGATTTGACTTTAGACATCTCGCCTCTGAAAATTTCTCCCAGATATTCAGCCTTTTCGACCAGATTTTCATCTTTCACTACTTTCAGTGCAGCCATGGCCACTTTGCATGCGAGAGGGAAACCCCCGAATGTAGATCCATGCTCGCCAGGTTTTATTGTAAGCATAATTCCGTCGTCGGCCAAAACTGCAGAAACGGGCAGCACACCGCCTGAAATAGCTTTACCCAGAATAACCATGTCCGGTCTGACACCTTCATGATCGCAGCAAAGCATTTTTCCGGTACGAGCGATTCCTGTTTGAACCTCATCTGCCACAAACAGCACATCGTGTTTTTTGCAAAGGTCAAAACATGCTTTCAGATATCCGTTATCAGGCACAAAAACCCCTGCTTCACCCTGTATGGGTTCAACCAGAAATGCAGCGATGTTTTTACCATGCTCCACCAGAACTTTCTCAAGCGCAGAAGCATCGTTATATGGAATCTTTATAAGGCCTGGTGTGAACGGGCCATATTGACCATATGAGTCCTCATCTGTTGAAAGCGACACTATTGTTATGGTTCTTCCGTGAAAGTTTCCTTCGCAACCAACAATCAATGCCTCATTTTCTGCAATTCCCTTTTTGACATAGCCCCATCTTCTGGCCAGTTTAAGAGCAGTCTCAACAGCCTCTGCACCGGAATTCATTGGCAAGACCTTATCGTAGCCAAAGAAGTTGTGAATATACTCTTCATACGGGCCCAGGCAGTCGTTGTAGAACGCTCTGGAAGTCAGACATAATGTTTCTGCCTGGTCAGTAAGGGCCTTAACTATTTTGGGGTGACAGTGCCCCTGGTTTACTGCTGAATATGCAGATAAAAAATCGAAATACCGCTTACCTTCCACATCCCATACAAAAGCACCCTTACCTTTGGATAAAACAACATCCAGCGGATGATAGTTATGAGCTCCGTATTTCTTCTCCTGTTCAATAAATTTCAAAGCTTGCTGTGAGATTTTCATTGCCTGTGTTTTTGGCAAAGTTAGCCGTTTTTTTGGTAAAAAATGTTAATAAGGTGTTTGTAATTCCAGATAATAATCTTACCTTTGCATCCCGTTTTATACAACGAAAATACTTAAAGCAAAGAATAACAACTAATTATGCCAACAATTCAACAGTTAGTTCGAATGGGCCGCACTGTGATCGTAGAGAAAAGCAAATCTCGCGCACTTGATGCATGTCCACAAAGACGCGGAGTATGCGTACGTGTTTACACAACAACTCCTAAGAAACCAAATTCGGCTATGCGCAAGGTAGCTCGTGTGCGCCTGACCAACCAAAAAGAGGTTAATGCATACATTCCTGGAGAGGGTCACAACCTGCAAGAGCACTCAATCGTGCTTGTACGCGGTGGCCGTGTTAAGGACCTTCCTGGTGTACGTTATCATATCCTGCGTGGTGCATTGGATACTGCAGGTGTTGACGGTCGTAAGCAAAGCCGTTCTCTTTATGGGACAAAGAGACCTAAAAAGGGCGCTGTTGCAGCTCCGGCCAAGAAAAAGTAATTTTACACAAACACTTTATAACAAATGAGAAAAACGAAGCCTAAAAAGAGGATTCTACTTCCTGATCCTAAATTCCACGATGTGTTGGTAACACAGTTTGTGAACAATCTTATGATTCAGGGGAAGAAGAGTATCGCCTATGGCATCTTCTATGATGCAATGGAAATTATTGGCGAGAAGATGAAAGATTCTGACAAGGCTCCTCTCGAAATTTGGAAAAAAGCACTTGAAAACATTACCCCGCAAGTTGAGGTAAAAAGCCGCAGAGTCGGTGGTGCAAACTTCCAGGTTCCTACAGAGGTGCGTCCGGAAAGAAAGATTTCACTTTCAATTAAAAACATGATCCTGTACGCACGTAAACGTTCTGCTCATTCAATGGCAGAAAAACTGGCAGCCGAAATTATGGCAGCCTATAACAACGAAGGTGCTGCATTCAAGAGAAAAGAAGATATGCATAAGATGGCAGAGGCTAACAAGGCGTTTGCACACTTCCGTTTTTAAGTACCCCAATATTGATAGATGGCAAGAGATTTAAAATATACAAGGAACATTGGTATAATGGCTCACATTGATGCTGGCAAAACTACTACATCAGAGCGAATTCTTTATTACACCGGCAAGACCCACAAGATAGGCGAGGTTCACGAAGGAGCCGCAACTATGGACTGGATGATTCAGGAGCAAGAGAGGGGTATTACTATTACCTCTGCCGCCACCACTGCTTTCTGGAACTACGAGGGCAATCTGTATCAGATCAACCTGATTGATACACCGGGCCACGTAGACTTTACCGTTGAAGTGGAGAGATCACTTAGAGTTTTAGATGGAACTATTGCAACATTCTGTGCTGTGGGTCGTGTTCAGCCTCAATCGGAGACTGTGTGGCGTCAGGCTGATAAATATCACGTTCCAAAGTTGGCCTATGTTAATAAAATGGACCGTGTTGGTGCAGACTTCCTGGCTGTTGTAGAAGAGATGAACAGCAAATTGGGTGCTCACGCAGTTCCAATTGCACTTCCCATTGGAGCAGAGGACAAATTCGAAGGAATAATTGACCTTATCGCCAATAAAGCATATTACTATGATCAGGATAGCAAGGATCTGGTTAACTATGTGGTTAAAGAGGTTCCTGCAAATATGGTTGCCGAGGCAGAAGAGTGGAGAGGAAAACTTATAGAGTCTATAGCTGAATACAACGATGCTATTCTTGAGAAGTTCTTTGACGATCCTGCTTCAATTTCAGATGATGAGATTATTGAGGCTCTACGAAAAGCCACAATTGATATGGCAGTAGTTCCTACCTGTTGTGGATCATCTTTCAAAAACAAGGGTGTTCAGTACCTGTTGGATGCGGTTATGCGTTATCTTCCGTCTCCCCTTGATATCGGTGAAGTGCACGGCATTAACCCCGATACCGACAAGGATGAAGTTCGCAAATCAAGTCCAAAAGAACCATTCTGCGGACTCGTTTTCAAAATTGCTACAGACCCATTTGTAGGTCGTTTGGCCTTCATTCGTGCCTATTCCGGCAAACTTGATTCAGGTTCGTACGTACTCAATACCCGTTCAGGTAAAAAAGAACGTGTTGCAAGGCTTTACCAGATGCACTCGAATAAGCAGAATCCAATCGATTTCGTTGAAGCCGGTGATATCTGCGCTGCAGTAGGTTTTAAAGAACTCCGTACAGGAGACACTGTCTGTGTTGAGTCTCACCCTATTGTTCTTGAGTCTATTACTTTCCCCGATCCGGTTATAGGACTGGCTGTAGAACCAAAGACTCAGAAAGATCTTGACAAGCTTGGTATGGCACTTTCCAAGCTGTCTGAAGAGGACCCTACATTTACCGTTCGTTCAGACCATGATACAGGTCAGACTGTCATAAGCGGTATGGGTGAACTTCACCTTGAGATTATTGTAGACCGTCTCAGACGTGAATTTAATGTAGAGATTAATCAGGGAGCACCTCAGGTTAATTACAAAGAGGCTATACGCGCAACAGTTCAGCACAGAGAGGTATTCAAGAAACAAACCGGCGGACGTGGTAAATTTGCCGATATTATATTCGAATTAGGTCCGGCAGACGAAGGAGTAACCGGGTTACAGTTCGTTGACGAGGTAAAAGGTGGTAATATTCCAAAAGAATATGTTCCATCTGTTGAGAAGGGATTCAAGGCAGCAATGGCCAATGGTGTTCTTGCAGGTTACGAGGTGCCCTCTCTCAAAGTAGTTCTCAAAGATGGTTCGTTCCACCCTGTAGATTCAGATGCTTTGTCTTTCGAAATCTGTGCAAGACAGGCTTTCCGCAAAGCTTGTCCTAAAGCAAGCCCTATAATTCAAGAGCCTATTATGTCACTGGAGGTTGTTACTCCGGAAGAGTATATGGGAGATGTTATTGGGGACCTTAACAAACGCCGCGGTCAGATTACTTCAATGGATTCTAAAGGAAAGGCCAGAATTGTTAAAGCCAAGGTTCCACTATCGGAGCAGTTTGGTTATGTAACAGTTTTACGTACCCTCTCTTCTGGAAGAGCTACCAGTACAATGGAATTTTCACATTACACGGAACTTCCAGCCAATCTTGCAAAAGAGGTTATCGAAAAAGCAAGCGGCAAGAAGTTCGATAGTGATGACGAATAGTTTATATTTATAGAAAAATAAAATTGGTTAATATAAAATAAAATGAGCCAAAAAATCAGAATAAAGTTAAAATCTTACGATTATATGTTGGTAGATAAATCAGCCGACAAGATTGTAAAAACAGTTAAGGCAACAGGAGCGGTTGTTAGTGGCCCTATTCCACTCCCAACCGACAAGAAGATCTTTACAGTAAACCGTGCAACATTCGTTAACAAGAAAGCACGTGAGCAGTTCGAACTGAACTCCTTCCGCCGTCTTCTGGACATCTACAGCTCTACTCCAAAGACAGTAGACGCTTTGATGAAGCTTGAACTTCCAAGCGGAGTAGAAGTAGAGATCAAAGTCTGATAACTATATAACCGGCAAATTTTTCTAATTTTGCCGGCGTTTCCCGGGCCCATAGCTCAGTTGGTTAGTAGCACCTGACTCATAATCAGGGGGTCGTTGGTTCAAGCCCAACTGGGCCCACTTCAAACTCAGAGAGTTAGCATTTATTTGCTAACTCTCTTTTATTTTTTGCCATTGAAATTTGCCATTGAACGATGGGGTAAATTTTCATGACTGGAAACCTACTGTAGCTTTTGCTGGGGGGTATGCTGTAACTGGAACAATACCGGTGGATGTTAAGATTAATATTGTTTTATAAATTTATTTAAAATTTTATTCAGGTATAAACTCATGCTTCTCACTTATCAGTGCTCCTTTTGAATTGTAAAGATATATAGACATCGTTGGGTAATCGCAGTCTAAAAGCTCTTTTAAGTAGAAGTCGAACTTAGAGGTGTCTGAGGCTTTGCGGACAAATTTGTATTTGTAATTTGTCCAGTAATATCTTCCGTCACGGTAGAGAATAGTAATAGTGTTTTTTTGAAATCATATTTAGCACCACTTGTGAGTATGTTGAAAGGAGGGGTTGTCAAAAACTCTTAAAAACTTTAATCCTTCTCTAAAACCAATAATAGATATATGTCAGCTGATAGCGTATTTATTCCGGGATTAACAAACAAATCACTTTGGGTGCAAATCAAGACTTCAATATAGCTTTTTACCGAATCAATTTAACGCTTGATTATGTTTTCTTTTATGTATTTATTTATCTCATGAATTGTTTCATCGTAAAATTTCTTGGCGACCTTACTATGTCTACCTCTTGCAGATGGGTGTATACAAATAATTGCAGGATAATTTTTACCATTAATATCTATTTGTTTAATAAATTCTGATAATTCCTTTCGTATGTTGTTCATCTCTTTAAATTTTCCCTCAAAACCTGCTCTAGAATTCACTCCTTGAAAATAAATTACATCAGGATCAAGAATCTCAATTTCTTTTTGTTTATAATCTGCACAATTAAAATGAAATCTGTACTCTAGTTGGTTAGGGGAATCCTTCCTAGAACATTTGCAAGAATTTGTCATTGCAAAATATTTCAAAGCTTCAGCTCTATCGATGCCATAGAAGTCACTGATTATTTTCCCAGTGCCCCTCATATGAGGATTTGAAAATTTACATGATTCAACGTCATTTGTTCGGTCATCAATATTATCTGCTCCACCATTTCCACAGTCTAGTGAAACAACTAGTAATTTATGCTTACCCTGCCCATATTTGGTGCCAACATGACATTGCATCCCAAGTGCAAGATCGTTTCCAATTACATTGCATACGTCCTTCTTTTTGCAATTAAACTCCTTTTTAGGGGCTATGTGCTCAATTTCATAAAGTTTTTTTAATTTTGTAATAATCTCATCTCTTTCCATAGTTGATAATTTAAGCTGTTAGTAATTCTTAGTCCAAATATACAAAATTTAATTATTCTTATAATCAGAAACTGTTTAAATTTTATTAATTAATTCTGTTAAGCATCAGTTTAATCATCGCCAACTGTATCATCGCTTCACTTGTGTCCGGGTTGAATTCAAAATCCTTGCTCAATCTTCTGTAACTTTCAAA
>JBDKRJ010000043.1:0-37508 GCA_039683455.1 Rikenellaceae bacterium
AAAAAACAGCTACTCTTCAGAAGCCGTTACCTGTTGTTCAAATCCCCTGACAAGTGGTCTCAATCCCAGAAAATAAGAGCCAGAATATTATTCAAAATGTATCCCGATATCAAACAGGCATTCTCTCTGGTACACAGCCTTAGATGTATATACAATAAAAAACATCCTAAAAACGTAGTTATTGCCAAGCTGGCTCTTTGGTTCAATAAAGTTACAGACTCCGGCTTCAAATCATTTAATACCATCTCTGCAACTATCTATGCCCACTACGATAAAATCCTAAACTTCTTCAACAATAGAAGTACAAATGCTTCCGCAGAATCATTCAATGCAAAGATCAAGGCTTTCAGGGCTACTCAAAGAGGAGTCAGGGATGTAAATTTCTTCCTGTTCAGCCTTTGTAAAATTTATGCCTAAAATTTATTGCTCCACCTAATTTTCAACTTCAAGCAAGCTTGGCTTCTGTTTTTGTGATCCAGCTGTCGTGACTTGCAGCCTGAGGGCTGCTGCGTCGGACCCGGGGTCTTTTTACTTACCCACACAAAAACAGTTTTTTCGCTCCGCTCAAAAAATCCTTTGTTTTTATTCTCCATCGCATTCAAGCAAGCTTGACTTCTGTTTTTGTGATCCAGCTGTCGTGACTCGCAGCCCTGCGGGCTGCTTCGTCGGACCCAATGTCTTTTTACTTACCCACACAAAAACAGTTTTTTCGCTTACGCTCAAAAATTCCTTTGTTTTCATTCTCCATCGCTCCAAGCAAGCTTGTCGCGCTGGATCATAAAAACAGAAGCCAAGCTGTTGCTTGGCTTCTGTTTTTGTGATCCAGCTGGGGCTCGAACCCAGGACCCCAACATTAAAAGTGTTGTGCTCTACCTGCTGAGCTACTGAATCTTTCCTTTTAGGGAGCGCAAAGATATGGCAACTATCTTTTATTTCCAAATTATTTGAGAAAATTACCCTTATATTTGTGGTGAATATTCATTAATAGCAAAATGTCCGGAAATGCACTTCGATTTTTCTTCTGAATTCAGGAAATTTCTTGATAATCTAAACATTGAGTACTCAGAAAAGAATTCTCTCTTCAATATTTCCAAGCCGGCAATTTCTGTCAGACTGATTAAGTTAAACAATGCTTCAGAAAGTACAGTTGAACGTGCAAACATAACTTTATACGAAGATGAATGGTACACAAAATTTCCCCTTATTTCCAACAGATTGCTGGCAAATTTAGGCAGACAAAATACTATTTTCGCTAGAAATTGTACAATACAGCAGGTTTCGGCAGGGGAGGCAAGGTGCTTTTTAGATAGAAATCATATTCTTGGATTCACTAAAAGTCATTATAAATACGGGCTTTTCACAACAAAAAGGATAGGAGACATGAAAAATGGTGAAATGGTAGCAGTTGCAATGTTTTCTGCTCCCCGCCCAATGGAGAGGGAGGGGCTTACTGTTCAATCTTATGAATGGGTCAGGTATGCAAGTATCGCCAATTACAGAGTAGTCGGAGGTATGGGTAAGCTGATGAGTTATTTTGTGGAAAGTCAATCTCCGGATGAAATAATGACATACGCAGACAAAGACTGGGGTAACGGAGATGTTTACAGGAAGCTTGGTTTTGTTTATCAATGCGAAACAGAACCAATTGAGTTTTTTGTAAACAGGTCATCATATGAAAGAGTATCAATAAAAAAACTTCTGAGTGCACAAAAATGCAACACTCAGGAGCAAATAACCAAAGAATATGTTCTTCTAAGAAATCAAGGTAACCTTAAGTTTCTCTGGAGATTCCCCCTCACCAATTGATTCATTGTCAATTTTCATATGAAGTTCGTCTCCAAGTTTAAACTTTCCGGCAACAATAGCCTCGGCCAAAGGATCTTCAATCAATTTTTGGATGGCCCTTTTTAATGGTCTTGCACCAAATTGAGGATCGTAGCCATGATCGGCAACAAACATCTTTGCTTTTTCATCTATTGAGAGCTTGTATCCTGTGTTTTCAATCCTTTTGTATAAATCATCAAGCTCTATGTCAATTATTTTACAAATGTCATCTTTGGTAAGCGCATTAAAAAGAATCTGTTCATCCAGCCGGTTAAGAAACTCAGGCGTAAAAGTTTTCTTAAGAGCTTTTTCGATTATATGCTTGGTATTATCACTGATATTGCGCTTGGTAACATTGGAAAATCCCATACCGCTGCCGTAATCCTTTATCTCTCTGCTTCCAATGTTAGATGTCATTATCAGAAGAGTATTTCTGAAGTCTATGTGTCTTCCGTTACTATCAGTGAGCCTTCCCTCATCAAAAACCTGCAGCAGGAGATTAAATATGTCCGGATGAGCTTTCTCTATTTCGTCCAGAAGAATTACTGAGTAGGGTTTTCTTCTGACCTTTTCGCTCAGCTGCCCACCCTCTTCATAGCCAACGTATCCCGGAGGAGCTCCTATTAATCTGCTTAAGGAAAACTTCTCCATATATTCACTCATATCGATTCTAATCAGATTGTCTACGGAATCAAAAAGATATTCAGTCAGAATCTTTGCAAGATGGGTTTTGCCAACTCCTGTAGGGCCTAAAAATATGAATGTTCCAATAGGCTTATTCGGATCCTTAAGCCCGGCCCTGTTTCTTTGAATTGCCCTCACAACTTTGTCTACAGCTTCATCCTGACCAACAATTTTTTTTCTGATACTCTCTCCCATTTTAGAAAGTCGATCACCTTCTTTCTCCGCAAGTCTGTGTATAGGCACATTTGTAATCATAGAAAGAACTTCTGCTACATCATTTGCGTTTACCTCCTGAGGATTAAGATTCTGTTCTTCATTCCAGCGTTGCTGGGCAAGCTCCAGCTCTTCAGTTTTCTGTTTTTCCAGATCTCTGAGTTCTGCTGCCTTTTCAAACTGGTTATTGCTTACTGCAAGTCTCTTCTCATTCCTTATAGGATCAATTTCACTTTCAATAGCTAAAATTGAGTCTGGAACATTCAGGTGTTTCAGGTGGACTCTTGACCCTGTCTCATCCAAGGCGTCTATGGCTTTATCCGGAAGACATCTGTCTGTGATATACCTCTGTGATAATCTAATACAAGCGATCAGCGCTTCGTTTGTATAGACCACATTATGATGTTGTTCATATTTTTCTTTAATATTTTGAAGGATGTTCAAAGTTTCATCGTAACTGGTAGGTTCTACCATTATCTTCTGAAACCTTCTTTCCAGAGCACCATCTTTTTCTATATATTCTCTGTATTCATCAAGTGTGGTTGCGCCAATGCACTGTATTTCTCCTCTTGCCAGTGCAGGCTTTAACATGTTGGCTGCATCAAGCGAACCGGATGCTCCACCAGCTCCGACCAAGGTATGAAGTTCGTCTATAAACAGAATAATATTGGAATTTTTTGTAAGTTCATTAAGAATAGCTTTAATTCTCTCTTCAAACTGTCCTCTGTACTTTGTGCCCGCAACAATTGAACCGATGTCTAACGATATTACTCTTTTATTTAACAGTATCCGCGACACTCTTTTTTGTGCAATTCTAATTGCAAGACCCTCTGCTATTGCAGATTTTCCAACGCCGGGTTCGCCAATTATTACAGGATTGTTTTTCTTTCTTCTTCCCAGAATCTGGGCCAGTCTCTCAATCTCTTTGTCTCTTCCTACAACAGGATCCAATTTTCCTTCATGCGCTGCATTTGTCAGATCGAAACCAAAACTGTCAATTACAGGTGTGTCACTGGACAGTTTTGCACTTTTAGTACCTCTTACTGTACTGTCCCCGCCGGAAGATTTTACCCCTCTTTCCATTTCGTCATCATATGTGGAACTATTCAAAGGCTTTGATATCTCTTTACCTTTGAACGTTGCTCTAACACTGTCATATGTAATTTTATATTCCTTTAATATTGATACTGATACCCCCTCATCTCCTCTTAAAATTGCAAGAAAAAGATGAACAGGGCCTGGTGTTGCCTCTTTTAAAGATCTTGCCTCCAGATACATAACCTTTAGTGAATTTTCTGCTCCTTTTGATAAATTCAGCTTGTCAGCCTGTTCAAAAGGCACAATTTCGCCTACTTTCACCTGCTCTTCAATTTTTGTTTTTAATACCTTATAATCTATTCCAAAGCCTATAAGTGCCTCAAATGCAGAGTTATCCTGGTGCCTGATTATGCCTAGAACAAGGTGATCAGACCCAATAGTATAACTTCCCAGTCTCATCGCCTCTTCTTTGCTGTATGAGATAATCTCATTTAGTTCATTTGATAATTGTAAATTCATCGTTACTTTTAAATTTGATGCAAATCTAATTAAAGACAATTAGCAATACAATTTGTTCATAAGATATTTTTTTTATATTTTTACGCCTCTTTTTATAAACAAAAAGTAAGGAACAAAATGATTCAAGAAGCTGATAATAACGCAAGAATAATCAAAATTAACATAGAGGACGAGATGAAAAGTGCTTACATCGATTATTCGATGTCTGTAATTGTTTCACGTGCACTTCCTGATGTGAGGGATGGACTTAAACCTGTTCACAGAAGAGTCCTTTATGGAATGTCTGAACTGGGGCTGACTGCCGGAGCAGGGTTTAAAAAGTCTGCCCGTATTGTGGGAGAGGTTCTTGGTAAATATCATCCACACGGAGATTCAAGCGTTTACGAAGCAATGGTAAGAATGGCTCAGGACTGGAGCATGAGATACATGTTGGTTGACGGACAGGGAAACTTTGGTTCTATTGATGGCGACTCTGCAGCGGCTATGCGTTATACTGAGGCACGTTTCAGAAAAATTGCGGAGGAAGTTTTGCAAGATCTTGAAAAAAATACAGTAGACTTTAAACCAAATTTTGATGAATCCCTTCTTGAACCTACCGTTATGCCTGCCAAAGCTCCGTTGTTGCTTCTTAATGGAGCTTCCGGAATAGCTGTTGGCATGGCTACCAATATGCCTCCTCACAATCTGAGAGAGGTCGTAGATGCAATTTGTGCCTATATAGATAATAATGATATTTCTACTGAAGAGCTCTTCCGTTATATTAAAGGACCTGATTTTCCCACCGGTGGTACAATACAGGGAATACAAGGTATCAAAGACGCTTTTGAAACGGGAAAAGGCAGGATAGTTATCCGTTCCAAAACAGATATTGAGGTTAGTGATAGCGGAAGAGAGACTATTGTTGTTACTGAAATACCATACATGGTAAACAAGCGGGAGCTTATTGAAAAAATAGCAGAGTTGGTTGAGGAGAAAAAGGTTGAGGGCATCGCCTACATAAACGATGAGAGTGATCGTAATGGTATGCGCATTGTTATAAGATTAAAGATGGGTGCTGTTGCAAATGTAATTCTGAATATGCTCTATAAATATTCTCAGCTCCAGTCCAGTTTCTCTGTAAACAACATTGCACTTGTGGACGGCAGACCCAGATTACTTAATCTTAAGCAACTGATAAAATATTTTGTTCGCCATAGACATGATGTGATTATTCGCAGAGCACGCTTTGAGCTTGACCAGGCAGAAAAGAGAGCTCATATTTTAGAGGCACTCCTTAAGGCATTGGATTACATCGACGAAGTTATTGCAATCATAAGAGGTTCAAAAACTGTAGATGATGCTCGTTCAAATTTGATGGAAAGGTTTGAATTTTCAGAAGCACAGGCTAATGCTATCGTTGAGATGAGGCTCCGTCAGCTTACCGGTTTGGAGAGAGCTAAGCTTCAGGCAGAGTATGACGAACTTATGAAACTGATTTCTTACATAAAAGAGGTGTTGTCAGATTTGGTTCTTCAAATGAAGATTATCAAAGACGAACTTAATGAGTTAAAGGAGAAGTATGGAGATGACAGGCGTACGACGATTGAACTCTCAGCCGAAGATTTTAATCCGGAAGATTTTTATCCGGACGAAGATGTTGTTATTACAATATCTCACTTAGGTTACATGAAGAGAACTCCTCTGATAGAGTACAAAACTCAAAACAGGGGCGGGGTTGGTGCCAAGGGGAGTACTACCAGAGATGAAGATTTCATTCAGCATATTTATGTTGCAAACATGCACAGTACAATGCTGTTCTTTACTCAAAAAGGAAAATGCTTTTGGTTAAAAGTATACGAAGTCCCTGAAGGATCGAAAGCATCCAAAGGAAGAGCCATTCAAAATGTATTGAACATTGAGCCGGAAGATAAAGTATGTGCGTACATAAATGTCAGAAACTTAAATGATCAGGAGTATATTAATAACAACTTTATTGTTCTGGCAACAAAAAGAGGAACTGTTAAAAAGACTTCACTCGAGGCCTATTCACGCCCGAGAGCTAATGGCGTAAATGCCATTACAATCAGGGAAAATGACGAACTTCTTGAAGCTGTTCTTACAAGCGGACATAATGAGATACTGCTTGCGGGCAGAGATGGAAAGTGTGTACGCTTTAATGAGGAGAACGTTAGAGCTATTGGAAGGACAGGTGCAGGAGTCAGAGGCATAAATATCAGGGAAGATGATGAGATGATTGGTATGATTTGTGTAGATCCTACTGCAGAAGGCAGTGAATCTCACCATGTTCTTGTTGTTAGTGAGAACGGCTATGGTAAGAGATCCTGTCTGGAAGACTACAGAGTTACAAACAGGGGAGGTAAGGGTGTGAAGACCCTTAATATAACTGAGAAAACTGGCTCACTTATTGCTCTGAAGGATGTTACGGATGAAAATGACCTTATGATAATCAATAAATCCGGCATAACAATCAGGCTGGAAGTTTCAAGTGTCAGAGTAGCAGGGAGAGCAACGCAAGGTGTGAGGTTGATAAATATAAGGGAGGGGGATATGATAGCAGCGGTTTGCAGAGTTAACAAAAGCGAGGGAAAGCCTGCAGACAACAATGGTACAGTTGAAGAGTAAAAAGAGATGTTAAATAATCTTTAAATTTTAATAATTACAATGAAAAATCTATTTATTGCACTAGCACTACTATTTTCAATACAATTAGCTGCTCAACCAAAGGAGGTAACAGATGCTCTCAAGGCATTGGAAAAGGCAAAAAAGGAGTCTGAAAATGTCAAAAAAACAACAAATCCTGCTACCTGGTTAAAACTGTCAGAAGCATACACTGCAGTTTATGATGCTCCAATCAAGTCACTCTGGCTGGGAGCTTCAAGGCTGGAACTTAAAGTACTTTTAAAAGATCAAAGAATTATCAACACAGAGACCAGGAAAATTCTTGACCAGGACTTTTCTGTTGATTCATATGAAGATAAAGATCTTTTCTATTCACAGGACGGAACATTGGCAAGCTGGATAGTTACAAAAAAATATTACGAAGGTGACCCACTGGGTGAAGCTTTTTCTGCACTTAACAAAGCTGCCGAAGTGGACACCAAATCTGCTAAAACAAAAGAGATTTCCGATCAGCTTATTGCCTTAAAGAATCGCTATCAAAACAGTGCAATGTCTGCTTATGCATTGGGTGATTATAAAATGGCAACAGACAACTTTGCAGCATCTCTCAACGTAAGCTCTCACAATCTGGTTAAGCAGGTAGATACTGTTATTATGTACTATACAGGATTAACTGCCAATATGTCTAAAGATTATGACAGAGCTGTAGAATATTTTAAAAAGGCAATTGATAATGGTTATGATGCCAAAGGCGATGCATATTCATACCTTACAGAAGCTTATAAAGGACTTAAAGATATGGATAAAGCCAAAGAGGCTTTAAGTGCAGGCTTCGAAAAATATCCTACAAATCAAAGCATTCTTGTTTCACTAATCAATATCTATCTGGAGTCTAATGATGATCCAAATAAGATTCTGGATCTTATTAAAAAGGCACAGGAAAATGAACCAACAAATGCAAGTCTTTATTACGCAGAAGGAAATGTCTGGAAAAACCTTAAAGATGTTGATAAGGCTATTGCCTGCTACAGCAAATCTGTAGAAATTGATCCAAACTATTATTTTGGAACATTTGCGATGGGAGCTGCATATTATGACAGAGCTGTCGAAATTCAAGTCAAAGCATCAGAAGAGATTGACGACACCAAATATGAGATTCTTGTTAAGCAATTAGAGGAAAATCTTAACGCTGCTATCAACCCTTTTGAAGCTTGTTTTGCAACTTCTACTGATGACGAGGTAAAGGCAGTAGTTGCTGAATATCTTAAAAATATCTACTTCCGTTTCCGCGAAAAGAGCGAAACGTTTAAAGCAGGATACGAGAAGTACAACAGTTATCTTGAATCGAAAAAATAATGTGAATCAGAAGTTGTCTGTGAGCTTTTGAACTAATTTAAAGTGAGATAGAAACTCCCGGGCAAAAACCCTTATTACAGTATAAGCCGGAATTGCTACCAGCATACCTATGATTCCGCCAATGCTTCCTGCGATAAGAATTACCAGAAATATCTCGAGAGGGTGTGCCTTAACGCTGTTAGAATATATATATGGTTGGAATACAAAGATATCTATCATGTGTGTGGCCAAAAATATTCCGCCAACAGTCAGGATAAAAATGCCGGCTTCCGGCTGGTCAATGCCGTGATTAACAAGGCTTATTACTGCCCCGAAAACACCTCCGGTAATAGGCCCGATATAAGGAATGACATTAATTATTCCTGCTAAAAACGATAATGCTATTGCGAGAGAGATATCTACTCCGGCAATTATGTACAGCCCAAAACTATTGATAATCGTTATCGCGATGGCTTCAATTGATATCCCAATAAAATATCTTGCAAGCAATCTGTTGATTGAGCTGAGAGCACGTGAAACATTCATTACATACTTATCCGGGAAAAGAGCTAAAACCATATCGTTGAACATGTTTTCCTCCTTTAGGAAAAAGTATGTGATGAAAATAATAACAAAGAGAGCTATGCCGAACTCTATTATAACACTTGCAATTGAATTGAATAATTCTGAGATAAATGAGATATTAAGCAGCTCCTCGAATTGATTAATGAAAATCTCCTCAATTTTAAACGATGGGTCCAAAGCGGGAAACCACTCATGGAGCATTTTATTGAAGTTAGTAAGAGGGATGGAGATCTGATCTCCTAAAGAAACAAAATTTATTGTACTTAAATTTGATAAAAGCTTTCCTATAAGAGGTGTAACAAAGATAAATATGCTGAAAAATATTGATAAAAGTAAAACCAGAGTTATTCCTGCAGCAAGTCCATTAGGAATAGAAAACTTACGAAACCTGAAACTAAGCAATTTACTCTTAAGAGGTTTGCCTATAAGAGAGAGAACTGCTGAGATTAATATGTATATCAGTATATTACTAAAATACCAGGCTAAAAAGGCAATAACAAGAGTTATTGTTATTCCAACGATATATTTGGCTAATTTATTCATGGGTAGTTCAGTTTAGTTCTCAAAAGTAAGAATTTTTTGTAAGTTTGTTACACTTATAAATTATTATTGAATTTTAGAATAGTATAACTAAAAAGAGAGCCACGGTATTGAGGCTCTCTTTTTAGTTATACTATAAAATGTAATCTCTTATTCTTCTCTGGCCGGACGTTCGTTCGCTTGAGCAACATTAATAGTACGGCCCATGTGTTCTGCTCCATTAAGTGCTGTAATGGCTGCGATACCTTCGTTATCATTAGGCATCTCAACAAAACCGTAGCCTTTTGATCGGCGTGTGTCTCTATTGATAATAATTCTGGCAGAAGTAACTTCTCCATAAGGTGTGAATAGTTCGGCTAAATCTTCTTTCTTAGCACGGAAACTTAAACTTGAAACAAAGATGTTCATAGGGACAATAATAAAATTTAGTAAATGTTTAATTAACAATACAAAGTTATAGAAAAATCTTAAACATGAAAATTTTCCAGGCTCTTTTTAAAAAAATCTGCCGTATCTAGTACCATTAAAGTTTTGAAATTAACAGGAATTGCTCTTGCTGTAATTTCAGTGGTCCTCATAGCGAGCACATTATAAAACTGGCAACAAGGCCAAGACATACATACCTCTTATAAAGACTATCGTCTATAATATCAAATGTATATATAATTATCAGTACTAATAATAAGATAATCTGTCCGTTATTGAGTGTTAAGACGATACTGGAATATGGAAGAGATTCTATTCTTGTGACGCAACTGTTTAATAGTTCCAAAAATATTCTTAAAACGCCTGTAATAATTTTGGATATTACTGAATGATTCAGAAACAGAAGCTGACCTAATGCAATATACAGGATTATAGCAGATAAAGGTATTGCCAGTAGATTCGCAAGTAAAAAATAGGTGGGAAAAAATCCGAATGCGCAGAGTGTGATCATGAAAGTCCCAACCTGACATGCAATTGAAATCGACATGGTTGACCATATATATTTAGCAAAGATATTGCCAGGTAAATAATATTTATTAATCTTTGGATGGATTGTAATTATAGAAAGAAGAGCAGCAAAAGAGAGTTGAAACCCTATTTCGAATATAGCCTGTGGTTTGACTAAGGTAATAACCAATGCGCTAAGAGCTAATGTGTTTAATCCAATTCTTTCTCGCTCAATGTTTTTGCAGATCTCATATATTGTAGCCATAATTACGGCTCTCGTAACAGAAGGGGCGAATCCAACGATAATTACATAAATCCACAAAAAGGCAACTATTATTATTAATCTTAAAAATTTTGAATAACTGAAATTTCCAAGTATCAACAGAAAAAACGACAGAAATGAGTAAATGAATCCAACGTGAAGCCCGGATACAGCTAACAGATGCATTGTGCCAGAGGCGGAGTAGGCATTTTTGGTATCCGGATCCAGATAGCTCTTGTCACCGATAGTGATTGCAATAAGAGTAGCTGAAGCATCACCCGAACCAATCAGGTCAGTAATTTTGCTTATATACCTCTCCCTGACTCTGTATATCCGGTCCTTTGCAGTAAATTTAGTCAATTTACGAAGCACAATCTCATCTGTTCTCACATAAGATGTTGTATATATACCTCTCTTTGCCAGATATTTTGAATAGTTAAAACCCAAACCGTCAAAATTTTTTACTATTTCAGGAGATAATTTTGCAACGATTGTATCACCAACCTCCAGTACTGAATGGGGGAAACTCTTATCTATGTAGAGCATCATACCTTCTCCTAAAGCAGGGAGAGAAACCTCTACTTTTGTCCACTTTGCTTTGATTACTGGCCTCTCCTTTATTATGCACTCCGCACGAATTTCGATGTTTTCAAGTAGTTTTGAGTTTTTAATTTTTAGGCCGGAATAAGGAGACATACAAATATTTAGCCATCCAAGAAAGACAAATGTTGAGATAGAAAAGAGAGAAAAAGAATATTCCAGAAGGGATGATCTGTTTTTGAAACAAAAATGGTAGATAAGATAGGAGAGAATTGATAATCCGACGGTACAGAAAGACAGTGGAAGGAACGGTAATGGATATTTGTTACCAATCAGAACTCCCGACAGATAAGCTACTGTATATTTCAGTAGCGGGGAATTGTCAAAAATGGCGCTTTTATATGTGAATTCTCTTCTCACGTAATCCTTCTCCTCTCACTTTGATGTAAAATTAGAAATATTCTTTAATAAATATAACATTAAAGCTCTTTTTTTATTACTTTTGTACCTCATTTTCTCATTTTCTTGTTGCAATTATAAACAAACATATACATATGATTATTTTAGTATTGAATTGTGGAAGTTCCTCAATAAAATATCAAGTCCTTAACATGAGGACAAATTCAGATTACTTACTATTGGCAAAGGGTTTAGTTGAAAGAATCGGGCAGGAAACCGGCGTTTTGTCACACAGAGCAGATGGTAAAGAAAAATACGAGACTGAATGTCCTGTACAAAATCATACAGATGGCATCAAAAAGGTCCTTGACATATTAGTTAATCCTGAGTTTGGAGTACTAAAATCCCTCACAGAAATTCAGGCAGTAGGACACAGGGTAGCTCATGGCGGTGAATTTTTTAACAGCAGCAGATTAGTTGATAAAGACGTTATTGCTGGCATAGAAAAATTATGTGAACAGGCACCACTTCACAATCCTGCTAATCTCCTGGGCATAAACGCTATTGAAACCCTTCTTCCGGGAATTTCACAGGTAGCTGTTTTTGATACTTCATTCCACCAAACGATGCCAAATTATGCATATATGTATGCCATACCTTATGAGTATTACACAAAATATAAAATTCGCAGATATGGTTTTCATGGTACAAGTCACAAGTTTGTGGCCAAGAAAGCATGCGACCTTGGAGGACTGGATTTTGAAAAATCTAAGGTGATAACTTGCCACCTTGGAAACGGGGGCTCGATAGCTGCTATCAAAGATGGAAAATCAGTTGATACCTCTATGGGATTCACTCCTCTTGAAGGTGTGATCATGGGTACTCGCAGTGGAGATCTTGACGCAGGTATTGTCACCTATATTCAGGAGAAAGAGGGACTAAATGCAGCAGGCATAAATGCAATATTGAATAAGAAAAGCGGATTTATTGGGATATACGGTAAATCTTCAGATGTAAGGGATATTGAAAATGCTGCTGCAAAGGGAGACGAGAGAGCCATTTTGGCATTAAACATCCTGTACTACAGAGTTCTAAAATACATTGGCGCCTATACTGCTGTGATGAACGGAGTTGATATGATAGTGTTTACAGGTGGGATTGGAGAAAATGACCCGCATATCAGAGAAATGGTCGGAACTCACCTTCAGTTCATCGGGGTTGATTTTGATGTAAATGCAAACAAAGGGGTAAGGGGAAAAGATGTTATTTTAACAAAACCATACTCTAAGGTTATGATGTCTGCGATTACCACTAATGAAGAGCTTGTAATAGCTCAGGATACCATGTCTGTCATTGCTGCTGGTAAATAATAAATAGTTAAATAAAAAAATAATAGTTATGATAACATCTTTTGAACAAATTTTTGAAAAACTAAGGAGTAAACCAAGAAAACGTCTGATTGCAGCATGGGCTGTAGATGATCATACAATAAATGCAGTTCGTCTCGCTGTTGAAGCAGGCATTGTAGAAGCAACTCTTGTGGGAGATGAAAGAATGATTCGCCAGGTCTGTGCGAAGGAGAAAATTGACCCTTCTATTTTTAGTATTGTACCTAATGAAGATGAAATAAGATCGGTTTCTATGGCTGTTGACCTGATTAATGGAGGAGAAGGTGATATTCTAATGAAGGGGCTGTGTTCGACAGACAAATATATGAGAGCCATACTTAACAAAGAGAAAGGATTGCTGCCTCCAAAAGCTGTTTTAAGCCATGTTACAGTTGTCTCACACCCACGGTATCACAAATTATTAGTCATTGGAGATATTGCAGTAATTCCTGCACCGGATCTCACTCAAAAGATAGCAATAACCAACTATGTTGTAAAAACAGCAAAAGCATTAGGTGTTTCTAAGCCAAAAGTTGCAATTATTGCTGCAACTGAACAGTTATTGCCGGGAATGCAAGCATGTATTGATGCTGCGATTATTTCAAAGATGGCTGACAGAGGTCAGATTACAGGCTGTATAGTAGATGGTCCTTTAGCCTTGGATGTAGCTCTTTCTACAGAAGCTGCCGCAGTAAAAAAACTGGTCAGTCCTGTTGCCGGAGATGCGGATTGTCTGGTATTCCCCAACATTGAATCGGCAAACGTTTTCTACAAGGTGAATACTCAATTATGTGTAGATACAAAGATTGCTGCAATAGTAGCAGGAGCAACAGCCCCATGTGTACTATCAAGCAGATCTGACAGTATCGACACCAAACTTAACTCTATTGCACTTGCTGCATTAACGGCAAAATAAATTTATGACATATAGAATATTGGCCATTAACCCAGGTTCCACATCTACGAAAATTGCTGTGTTTGATAATGATAAGGAATTGTTTGTGGAGACACTAAGACATTCAAGTTATGAATTATCTAGCTTCGATAAAGTGACCGATCAGTATGAATTCAGGAAAAACGCAATCTTAAAAGCTTTAAAGAATAATGATATCCCTCTTTCATCCATCTCTGTTATTGTTGGCAGGGGAGGTCTCCTAAGACCAGTAGAATCTGGTGTTTACGAGGTAAACGAAAAAATGATTTCCGATCTTTTAGAGGAAACGAGAGGAGAGCATGCCAGTAATCTCGGAGGTTTGATTGCAGCAAACCTTGCCAGGGAGTCCAAAGGATGTAAAGCCTATATCGCAGACCCTGTTGTAGTAGATGAATTATCTCCGGTCGCAAGAATATCCGGACACCCGTTATTCCATAGAATATCTATATTTCATGCATTAAACCATAAGGCAATTGCAAAGACTTATGCAGCCTCCGTTGGTAAAGATTACCATGAGTTGAATCTTATTGTTGCTCATCTTGGAGGAGGTGTCTCTGTGGGAGTACACCTTAAGGGCAGAGTTGTAGATGTAAATAATGCCTTGCACGGCGAGGGTCCTTTTTCTCCTGAAAGATCAGGTACATTGCCTGCGCTGGCTCTTACAGAACTTTGCTTCTCCGGAAATTACACACTATCGCAGGTTAAAAAAATGATTACCGGAGAGGGTGGTCTTGTTGCCCATCTTGGTACAAACTCATTTAAACATGTAGAGAAAAAGGTGGAAACCGGAGATGAAAAATTTACTCTTATCTCGGATGCATTTGCATACAATGTTGCAAAAGCAATCGGAGGGTGTGCCGCTGTACTTTCCGGAAGTGTTGATGCTATTTTAATTACTGGCGGTGTTGCTCACAACAAGAAACTGATGGACAAAATTACCGGAATGGTCAAATTTATAGCTCCTGTTAAAATTTATCCTGGAGAGGACGAAATGACTGCGCTGGCGATGAATGGTCTTGCAGTTCTTACCGGCAGAGAAAAGGTTTTGGAATACTAAATAGTGAGAGCTTAATTCAGTTTCTTATAGTAGATTAATTCTCTGTTTGAGCAGATTTCCGGGTGCAAGATGTTGATCAGGTCATTGAGAATGACATCAGGTTCAATTACACCCTTTTCCCAAAAATCGCTTCCGCCCTGGAGCGTCTCTTTTTTAGTGTTATTATAGACTTTTCCGCTCTTTAATGAAGGAATATTTTTAAAGAGTGGATTGCTGTTTTTAAGTTCGTCTATAGTGGAGAAATTATTGGGATTCAGCCAGAAGTCAGCAATCATAGCTTTCTGATAAACCTCTTCAAGATTATAGGATATTGATTTGGATTCTCCATCTTTGCTTAATACCGGGTCTCCACCAGCATCTTTTATCAACACACTCATATAGTTATTGTTACCAGGTATATACCAGACCTCTTTCCATGGTGCATTCAGGAGTACCTTTGGCCTGAAATCTGCATTACTCACAACCTCGTTAAGAGAAAAATACCTCTCTTTAACGGAGTTGTAAATTGAATCTGCACTACGGCTGCAATTGAAAAGTTTGCCGAATAACTTTAAATACTCCAGTTTCCCTATAGGATGATCTTCCAGATAATCGCCAAGTGCGATAACATCTATTCCTAACTCTTTGATTTTATCTATATAGACATTGTTCTCACCCAAAATCCCGTAAGTGAACACTACATCTGGCTTTAATCTCAGCAAAAGCTCATAATTCAGAGATCCTTCATAGCCAACATCAGAAATTTCGCCTCTCTCAATACTGTTTAATATCTTTTGGTCTGATATATATTGTTTGCCTGACACCCCGACAATCAGGTTCTCCAGTCCAAGAGCTCTCATATAGGCAATATGACTGGTGGACATACATACTACCCTTTTTATCGGATACTCTATTCTGGTTATCTTTCCAGCCTCCGTACTGTCATCAGGTGCTTTAGTAATGGAGTACCTGCAAATATTTTCCTTTCCGGAACTCCATGAGTCAATGATGTCAAACTCAATTTGTCCTTCCTGGCCAGAGACTCTGAAATATTTTGCATATTCATTACCATTGCCACTTTTTCCGTATATCACTTCATTACCTCTTCTCTTGCAGGCAGAAAGGGTCAGAAATAAAATCAGAAGAAATATAATTGTTTTAAAATGACTCATCTTAGAAATTTGCTACAAATTTAGCAAATTTAACTTACTTTGCAGTATGGGTAAAAGAGAGCTGATAATTATCGGAGCAGGTGCTGCCGGTATGTTTGCTGCAGTTTCTGCGGCACAAAACGGAGTTTCGGTTCTCTTGCTTGAAAAGATGGAAAAAGCCGGCAGAAAAATCAGAATTACCGGAAAGGGCAGATGCAATATAACAAATATGAAAGACTGGAATGAATTCTCCAGCCATATTCACCCGAAAAGCCTCTTTTTTAAGCCTGCATTTTATAATTTTTCCAGTTCAGAAACAGTCAGGTTTTTTGAAAGTATTGGCTTATCTACTGTCATTGAGAGAGGAGACAGAGTATATCCGCGATCCGGTCAATCCAAGGATGTGGTTGAGTATTTAGTTAAGCACCTTTTATCTCTTGGAGTAGAGATTTTGTATAATTCAAAAGTAATTGATATTCAATGTAATAACAATAAAGTTGAGCGGGTGGTATGGTCGAAAAATGGGACAAAACATGCTGAGGAGACAAAAGCTGTTATTGTAGCAACAGGAGGGCTTTCTTACCCCTCGACAGGTTCAGATGGTGATGGCTATTTATTTGCGAAAAGGCTTGGCCATAATGTTACCGAGTGCTGGCCATCTCTGACAGCATTGATGCCAGGAAATTACAATACGGAGCTGGAAGGACTTAAACTTAAAAATGTTGAGATAGAACTCTATATCGGAGGAAACCCTGCTCAATCGGAAAGAGGAGATCTCGAGTTTACAAATAATGGGATTGAAGGCCCCATAGGTTTTAAGATAAGCAGAAAAGCAGTAAAGGCAATGAAAAATGGAGAGAAAATTTATACTGTTATTGATTTAAAACCTGCACTTACAGAAGAACAGGTAACCAATAGAATAAAAAGGGAGTTAAAGGAGAATGGTGTATTAAGAACCTGGAATCTTCTCAATCTTTTGCTGCCAAAACAACTAGTATCTCCATTCCTGATTTCCAATAAAATCAAAGTCGAAAAATATGTCAGTGTTAACGATGATAAAATGGTGAACCTTCTTGCAAAGACTTTGAAATACTGGAAACTTGATATTGATAAATATACATCGTACGAGAGAGCTGTCGTTACAGCTGGAGGAGTTTCACTTGATGAAATTGTCTCAAAAAATATGTCATCGAAGTTGTGCAGTAATCTCTTTTTTGCAGGTGAAGTGATTGACTTGGATGCAGATACAGGCGGGTATAATTTGCAGATAGCATTTTCGACAGGGTATATGGCAGGAAAGGAAGCGGCTCACCTGATACAAAAATCCAGATAATTTTGACGGGAATAACTAAGTTTTAGATTATCTCCAATATTTACAGGTTCTCTTTCTGTCAGCTCAAGGAAAAGCAGATCGCCTCTTTTAAGAGTTATGTATTGTGTGGCATCTTCGAGTGATTTGTCAATATCTGCCTTAAGTTCCGAACCGAATGAACTATTAAAAATAACTTTTTCATTTATCATAAAAACAAGACAACCTCCATTTCTGATATTATCAATGGAGAAGAACTTCTCTGTTACATATGCAGTATTATCTGAAGAGAGTGCTTTCCCCGAAGAAAAAATAGTGTTTAAAGCAGAGTTGATAAGATTGTCGGGATAAATGGTTATGCCCAATCCATACTCGTTGTAATATCTTGCTGCAAATCCACCGGAAATACACTTAGCCGACTTTGCAATCTTAACGACAACGGAGAGTGCAACACTCATCTCTTTTACAATATCAGGTGGGAAATAATCTTCCGAACCCCTTACCAGAGAACTGTCTGGTTTAAAGAAGAACTCTTGAATTTTATGCGGAAAGACAATTATGTTCACTTGGTCGATTTATTTTCATAACTCAGTTTAAGTTCCGTAATTACCTGCTTTGTGTCAAGGGTAAAATCTCCGTTCATCATCCATGAGTAATAACTCGGATCACTTTTGAAAACACTTTCTACTGTTCGCCCTTTGTATTTTCCAAAGTTGAAAGCGGGCTCATCCTTGTCATTTAGTATTATTCTGCCTGCATAGTCTATAAAACGCGACTTTGTAGAAAAGTCTGCCAAAAATTTTATGTCATTCTCCAGTATGCTGTATTTATCCAGCTGCGCCTCCAGTATTTCAAATGTGGCAATAGTGTCTGCTTCTGCAGAGTGAGCATTTTCCAGCTCTTTTTCGCAATAAAACTTATAAGCAGCACCGAGTGTCCTTTGTTCCATTTTATGAAAAATATTCTGGACATCAATAAGTTTTCTTTTTCTGAAGTTGAAGTCCACCCCGGCACGAAGAAACTCTTCTGCAAGCATGGGAACATCAAAACGGGTGGAGTTATATCCGGCAAAGTCACAACCGGACATCCAGTTTGCCAGGCTCTTTGCCAGCTCCTTAAAAGTAGGACAATCTGCTACATCTTCATTTGATATCCCATGGATCCTACTGGCTTCGGGAGAAATCGGTATCGTTGGATTAATCCTTCTGGTTTTGATTTCCTGATCTCCATTAGGCATTACTTTTAGTGCACTGATCTCTACAATTCTGTCTGTAGCAACATTCAATCCAGTACTCTCAATATCAAAAAAGAGGATAGGATTTTTTAAATTTAATTTCATAATTAATTGAAAATGTCTGGATTATGCACTAACCATCATAGGCATAATAAGAGCTATAATGTCTTCATTAGAATCTGTCTGGCCGGATGGAAGGATTAGTGCAGCCCTGGTTGGGTCTGCAAGTTCCAGTGAGATATCTGTGTAAGGAAGATTGTTTAAAATATCTATAAGAAAAGTAGACTTGAACCCAATCTCCATAGAGTCACCTTCGTATTGACAACTTAGCCTCTCATGTGCAGATATTGAAAAGTCCAGATCCTGAGCAGAAATAACCAGTTGATTATACGATAGTTTAAGCTTAACCTGACTGCTTGCCTGGTTTGAGCAAACAGCAACTCTTTTTGTGCTGTTTAGAAAGTCCTGACGATTAATGACCAGTTTGTTCTGATTATTTTTTGGTATTACAGAACGATATGCAGGGTAATTACCTTCTACAAGACGACAGACCAGAACAAATGATTCAAATTCAAAATATGCGTTTTTTATATCAAACCGCATCTTAACTTCCTGATCTATTTTTGACAGTATGTTTTTTAGAATTGAAGCAGGTTTCTTAGGGAGAATGAAAGACGATTTCTGATATGACTTTATGTCATGTCTGGTGTAACAAACAAGTTTGTGAGCGTCTGATGCAACCAGAGTAATTTCCTCTGTATCAATGTCAAAAAATACGCCATTCATAACAGGTCTGAGTTCCTCTTCTGCCGTAGCATACAATATGCGGTTTATCCCCTCTAAAAGAGCTGACGAAGGTATTATAATCTCCTTACTCTCTTCTGATAATTCGGCAATGTTAGGATAATCATCTGAAAGCGTACATGGAAGTTTTGAATTTCCATTTACCCAGGTAATTTCGATTAAAGTAGAGGACTCATTTGTTTTAAATTCAAGAGGCTGGTCAGGAAATTCTTTTAAAGAGTCAACCAATAATCTTGCGGGAATAGTAATTTCTCCTTCTTCTATAACATTGCTAATAGTCATTCCAGCTTTGAGACTTGTCTCTAAATCGGAAGCTGTTATACTAAGATAGCCCTCTTTTAACACAAAGAGAAAGTTGTCTAAAATCGGAATTGTGTTTTTAGATGATATGACCCGGGAAACCGAAAGTAAACGGGCTAATAATTCTGTGCTTGAAACTACAAACTTCATATTCTTATATTTTTTACAAAGATAAAAAAAATACGTTATGGCATATAATTTGATTTCTTTGTCTCCATGAAATAACTTTCATTTATAAAAATTATTAATTATAGTTGTTATGAAAAAGTATCTGCTTATTTTATTTTCATCTGTTTTAGTTAGTGGTTTTACAGCATTCGCAGTAGTTAAAATCACAGAATCAAATTCAATTAAGTATTATTCTTCAGGTGTGGATTCTCCTATTCAAAAAGTGAATTTGTCAGAACAACTCTATCCCGATTTTACATTTGCGGCTGAAACTGCCGTTAAAGCTGTTGTTCATGTAAAAACTGTTAAAAGAGGAGGTGAACAGGCTTACTCTTTTTTTGACTTTTTCTTTGGATACCGTTCGCCAAATACAATTCCAAGAGATGAAACAAGTGCCGGTTCCGGTGTTATAATTAAACCAGATGGTTACATTGTAACAAGCAATCACGTGATTGAAGAGTCGGATGAGATATCTGTTACATTGGAGGATAATAGTTCATATAAAGCCAGACTTATTGGAGCAGATCCGGTTACCGATATAGCCCTTCTGAAAATTGAAGCACAAAATCTGCCTTTTCTCATTTTTGGCGATTCAGATGCATTAAGACTTGGCGAATGGGTAATTGCAATTGGAAATCCGTATAACCTCAGATCTACAATCACCGCAGGCATTGTGAGCGCAAAAGCCAGGAGTATGCCTTCTACATCGGGAGAATTCAAAATTGAATCATTCATCCAGACAGATGCAGCGGTAAATTCCGGAAACAGTGGAGGAGCTCTTGTCAATACCAGAGGAGAGCTCATTGGAATTAATACCGCCATTGCTTCCAGAACCGGAACCTTTACAGGGTATTCTTTTGCAGTACCTTCATCAATTACCAGAAAAGTGGTAGAAGATCTGATCGATTTCGGGTCAGTTAAAAGGGCGTTGCTGGGTATTTCTATGCAGGAAATTAATAGTGATCTTGCCAAAGAAAAAAATTTAAAAGAGATTAAAGGTGTTTACATTGCAGAGGTATCAAAAGGTGGAGCTGCAGATAAGGCGGGTTTAAAGGCCTCTGATATATTGTTTTCCATAAATGACATTGAGGTAAATTCCGGCCCGGCTGTGCAGGAACAAATAAGCAAGTATAGGCCTCTGGACAAAATTAAAATTGGAATCTTAAGAGATGGTAAACAAAAAGAGTTTTCAGTTGTCTTAGAGAGCAAAGGTGGATCCTTTGCAATAAATAAAGAAGAAAACTCCGGTCTCTCTCAACTATTTGGCGCAACGCTAAAGAAAGCATCCAAAGAGAGTCTTAAAAAACTAGGTGTAAGATCGGGGGTAGAAGTTGTATCGGTACAAGAAGGCAAATTTAAAAATGCAGGAATTAAAGCAGGTTTTATAATTACACATATCAACCAGTTTCCTGTAGAAGATCTTCCAGATATTGAGAGCATAGTGCAGAGAAGCACCAGGTCTTTACTCATAGAGGGGGTATATTCAGATGGTACTATTGTTTACTATGGTATGGGTATCTAATTTTTGTAGCTTCCACTAATTTGTATTAGTTTTGTAAGATATTATATATACATGAGACAGCTTAAGATAACCAAATCAATTACAAATAGAGAGAGTGCCTCTCTTGATAAATATCTCCAGGAGATTGGCAGAGAAGAACTTATAACAGTAGAAGAAGAGGTAGAATTAGCTCAGAGAATAAAAAAAGGTGACCAAGAGGCTTTGGAAAAGTTGACAAGAGCCAACCTGAGATTTGTAGTTTCAGTTGCAAAGCAGTATCAGAATCAAGGATTAAGTTTGCCGGATTTAATTAATGAAGGTAACCTTGGTTTAATTAAAGCTGCTGAAAAATTTGATGAAACAAGAGGGTTTAAATTTATATCTTATGCTGTTTGGTGGATCCGTCAATCCATATTGCAGGCTTTAGCCGAACAGTCCAGAATTGTGAGGTTGCCTCTTAATCAGGTGGGATCTCTCAATAAGATAAACAAAGCACTTTCAAAATTTGAGCAGGAGAATGAGAGAATGCCATCGCCTGAAGAACTTGCGGAAATTCTCGATATTCCCAGAGAGAAAATTGCAGACACCCTCAGGGTATCAGGCAGGCATGTCTCTGTTGATGCACCTTTTGTAGATGGAGAAGATAACAATCTTCTCGATGTTCTGGTGAACAACGATTCTCCAAATGCAGACAGGGGTTTGGTTAATGAGTCTTTGAACAAGGAGATAGAAAGGGCACTCTCTACTTTAACAGAAAGGGAGAGGGATATTGTAAAATACTTTTTTGGAATTGGGGCAAGTGAAATGACCCTTGAGGAGATAGGTGAATTTTTCGGACTTACCAGAGAGAGAGTAAGGCAGATAAAAGAGAAAGCTATCAGAAGATTAAGACACAGTGCAAGAAGCAAATTACTCAAAACTTACTTAGGATAAATCTTAATCACAATATTACAAACTCATGAAAAAACTACTAATTATGATGTTAGCAGCCTGTGCTGTTTTAGCTTCTTGTTCCCAGCAGAATGCAGTTGAGAATCCTCTTTTGGCGGAATGGAGCACCCCTTTTGGAATTCCCCCGTTTGAACAAATAAAAATTGAGCATTTTATGCCTGCATATATTGAGGCAATGGCTCAGCACAACGCAGAAATTGATTCCATTGTAAATAATCCGGAAGCTCCTTCATTTGAAAATACCATAGTAGCTTATGATAACTCCGGTGCTCTTTTAGACAGAGTATCTCCGGTTTTCTCAAGTTTGAGCGGGATAGATTCAAATCCAGAGGTTATAGCACTTGCAAAGGAACTCTCTCCTTTAATCAGTAAACACTTTAACGAAATAAGCCTTAATCCCGCTCTTTTTCTAAGGGTTAAAGCTGTTTATGATATGAGAGATTCATTGGGTATAAATCCGGAACAGATGAGACTGCTCACTGAGACTTACAAAGGTTTCGAGAGGGCAGGAGCGAATCTTCCTGGTGATAAGAAAGAAGAGTTAAAGAAAATCAATTCAGAGATTTCTGATCTTCAGCTTGCGTTCGGCCAGAATCTTCTTGCAGAAACTGATGCATACAAATTGGTGATAGACAATAAAGAAAACCTTGCAGGTCTCTCAGAATCACTTATTGCCACAGCTGCAAAAAAGGCAGAGAAAGATAGCACAACTAAAGGAAAATGGGTTTTCGGACTTGATAATCCGAGTATTATTCCTTTTCTGCAGCAGTCAGAAAAGAGAGAGCTGAGAAAAGAAATACTGAACGCATACCTTACCAGATGCAACAATGGTAATAAAGAAGATAACAAAGAGATAATCAAAAAGCTTATTGATCTTCGTTTAAAAAAAGCCAGAATAATGGGGTTCGAAAATTTTGCCCAGTATCAGCTTGAAGACAGGATGGCAAAAATTCCTGAGGCTGTTTATAATCTTTTGAATAAGCTTTGGACTCCTGCATTGGCTTCTGCAAAAAAAGAGCTTTCAGATATGAATACTATAGCAAACTCTGAGGGACAAAATATCAGCCTGGAAGCCGCCGACTGGAGATTCTACTTTGAAAAAGCAATGTCCAAAAAGTATGATTTGAGCGATGCTCAGTTGCGTCCATATTTTCAACTTGAAAACGTAAGAGAGGGCATTTTCTATGTTGCAAATCAGCTGTACGGAATAACATTCACCCAGATAAATAATGTTCCACTTCCTAATCCGGAGGCTACTGCATTTGAGTGTAAAGATTCGGATGGTTCTCATTTAGGTATTCTGTTCATGGATATGTTTGCCCGGCCAGGTGCAAAAAGAGGGGGGGCATGGTGCAGTGGTTTCCGCTCGCAAACCTATAAAGAAGGAAACAGAGTTGCTCCACTTGTTACAATTGTAGCTAATTTTACAAGGCCAATAGGTGATGAACCAGCTCTTTTAAGTATTGACGAAACCGAAACATATTTCCATGAGTTCGGACATGCACTTGCCAGCCTTCTTAAAAATGTTCATTACAATGGCGTTGGTGGAATGACAAGAGATTTTGTTGAACTGCCTTCACAAATTATGGAACATTGGGCATTCGAACCGCAAGTTCTCAAAATTTATGCAAAACATTACAAAACGGGCGAAGTAATTCCGCAGACGCTTGTTGATAAAATGGTTAGTGCCGGCAAGTACGGGCAAGGTTTTGCTACTACAGAATACCTTGCAGCAGCATTTCTTGATATGGATTACCATGTTTTAAAGGATATTCCAGAGAATTTTGATGTTCTTGCATTTGAAGCTAAGGTCCTTGGGAACAGAGGGCTGATCTTACAAATTCCTCCTCGTTACAGAAGCACTTACTTTAGTCACACTTTTACCGGAGGATATACAGCAGGATATTACTCATATATCTGGGCAGAAGTTCTGGACAGCGACGCATATCAGGCCTTTGTTGAAACCGGAAATATTTTCAATAAAGAGGTTGCCACAAAATTCAGAAAGGAGATATTGGAAAGAGCAGGACAGGATGATGCAATGACATTATATGTTAACTTCCGTGGTAAAGAGCCGGGAATAGACCCTTTGTTAAAAAACAGAGGATTGAAATAGGCATTGTTAAATTAGATAAATGGTTATAAACGCCCAGAATATTTTATTTATCGGCTCAATTCTTCTTTTTATCAGCATTATTGCCAGCAGAGCTGCTCACCGTTTTGGTGTTCCTGTACTATTGCTTTTTCTTGGGGTTGGAATGTTATTTGGCAGTGACGGATTGGGAATCCAGTTCAACAGTGCTGCAATAGCACAATTTATAGGAATTACTGCTTTGTGTATGATCCTCTTCTCTGGCGGAATGGATACTAAATTTTCAGAAATAAAACCGATTGTTGGTCAGGGTATTGTTTTAGCATCTCTGGGTGTACTCCTGACAACAATAATCACTGGATTTTTTATCTTTTACCTGACAGGATTAGTAGCAAAATTTGTCACATTAACTTTAGCAGAATCCATGCTATTGGCCGCTGTAATGTCTTCTACAGATTCAGCCGCTGTCTTTTCTATACTTCGCTCCAGAGGATTAAGACTTAAACAAAATATTCGACCTCTTTTGGAACTTGAGAGCGGAAGTAACGATCCGATGGCATATATGCTCACTCTGCTTTTAATAGGAGTGGTTCAGGAGGGAAAAATGGATACTTTGAAATTCATTTCAGATCTTCTTATCCAAATGGGTATTGGCGCTATAAGTGGATACCTGTTGGGCAAGGCTTTCTGTTTAATAATAAACAAGATAAAACTGCCCTCAAAATCTCACTACCATATTCTTTTACTGGTCTCTGTTTTCTTCGTCTATTCCTGCACAGAACTTTTTTCTGGAAATGGATTTCTTGCAGTTTACATCGCAGGGTTAATCGTCGGGAACAGCAACCTTAAACTTGAAGAAGGAAGTGCCTCATTTTTTGATAGCATTGCCTGGCTGGCTCAATTGGTAATGTTTCTAACACTGGGTCTTCTGGTTAATCCTAGTGAACTCCTTCCTGTGGCAGTTATTGGTCTTGTTATATCATTTATTATGATAACAGTTGCGAGGCCTGTTACCGTTTTTCTGTGTTTATTGCCATTCAGATCGTTGGATAACAAAGCAAAACATTATATCTCCTGGGTTGGATTGAGAGGAGCCGTTCCCATAATCTTTGCAACTTATCCACTGATGGCTGGTCTGGAAAATTCTCAACTGATGTTTAACATCGTCTTTTTTGTTACAATTATATCGCTGCTGGTACAGGGAACTTCTGTGAATTTTGTGGCTCAAAGGTTAAATTTGGCACAGCATCCGGATTAGTTTAGGATTGATTTGATTCTAAATACTATCTTTGCGACTAATATAAAATTAAATTTGATTATATGACTGACTTCTGGCAAATGATCGGTAAACTGATTGTTGATTTTAGCAACTGGATTTGGGGAATGCCCCTTTTTATTTTATTGATCGGGGGAGGACTTGGTTTCCTGATATATTCCGGATTTGTTCCGTTCAGGTACTATGGCAGAGCACTAAGGTCATTAAAAACAAAGGAAGACGATGCACCAGGTCAGATTAGTTCATTTGAAGCTTTAACAAGTGCAATTGCAGCTACAGTAGGAATGGGCAATATTTCAGGAGTGGCAGTAGCAATCACAATGGGAGGGCCCGGAACAATTTTCTGGATGTGGGTGAGTGCAATCGTTGGTATGGCTACAAAATTTTTTGAAGGTAGTTTAACTATAATGTACAAAGGAAAGGACTCGGCAGGCGAGATGCAGGGAGGCCCTATGTACATGATCACAGAAGGGTTAGGAAAGAAATGGAAACCTTTTGCAATTTTCTTTTCAGTATTTGGACTCATAGGAACTTTGTGTCTTATGCAGGCGAATCAATTGACAGAGGCTTTAATAACCGTATTTGTTACTCCGATGGGAATTGAAAGCTCATTTACAATTAAACTTATAATTGGAATATTGATCTGTGTGTTGGTATCAGTTGTTGTACTTGGTGGCATTCAAAGAATTTCCAAGGTTTCAGCCAGACTGGTGCCTACTATGGTTGCTTTCTATTTTGTTCTGGTTGCTTACATAATTGTCACAAATTTACCGGCAGTTCCGGCAGTTTTTGCTTCAATTTTTTCCCAGGCATTTGAGTTTAAGGCAGGTCTTGGAGGTCTTGCAGGCTCTGCAATTGTAATTGGTGCAAGAAGAGCCGCTTTTGTCAATGAAGCTGGCGTAGGAACAGCCTCAATGATGCATGGAGCTTCTAAAAATACAGAACCTATCAGAGAGGGATTGGTTGCAATGATAGGGCCGTCAATAGACTCAGGATTGGTTTGCACACTTACCGCTCTGGCAATACTAATAAATGGGCAGTACGAAGTATCACAACTGCAGGGAATTCAGATGGCTTTGAACTCTTTTCAAGCTTCAATTCCGGGTGTAGGACACTACCTGTTAATGTTTATGGCTGTAGTTTTTGCTTTTTCAACTATGTTTTCATACTCATATTATGGAGTAAAGTGCACTAACTTTTTATTTGGCGCAAAATATGCTCACTATTACAACTACTTCTTTCTTTTGATGTTGGTTGTAGGTTCAGTTATATCACTTGACGTTGTTGTAGGCGTTATTGATAGTGCTTACGCTTTAATGGCTATACCCACGATGTTAACACTTATCATATTAGCTCCTAATGTAAAAAGAGAGATGAAAAAATATTTTTCAAAAAAAGAGAATGAATGAACCCGGAACAATTAATATCGGTTAAATTAAAAGAGGCTGTTTTTAGCCTTTATGGTGTTGAGCTGGAATTAAAATTTTTTCAGACACAAGCAACTAGAAAAGAGTTTGAAGGAGATATTACAGCTATGATGTTTCCTCTTTTAAAATTTTCAAAAAAATCACCTGAAGATACAGGTAAGGAAATTGGTAATTATATTTTAAGTAAAGATATTGACACTAAATCATTTAATGTAGTAAAAGGGTTTCTGAATATTAAACTTTCAAATGAGTTTTGGGTAACCATCTTTAAAACAATCGCCTCTTCTCCGGATTACGGGCAGGCTCCTCCGTCCGGAAAATGCGTGATGGTCGAATTCTCTTCTCCAAATACAAATAAACCATTACACCTTGGTCATATAAGAAATAACCTTTTAGGAAGCTCAGTGGCAAAATTGCTGGAGGCAAACGGCCATAAGGTCATCACTGTTAATCTTGTAAACGACAGGGGAATCCATATTTGCAAATCTATGCTTGCCTGGCTAAGAGAGGCTAACGGAGAGACACCAGCAAACTCAGGAATAAAGGGAGATCACCTGGTTGGAAAATACTATGTAGCATTTAATAACGCTTTAAAGAGAGAGATCGAGGAGCTGAAGCAAAATGGGATGCCGGAGGATGAGGCAGAAAAAAATGCGCCAATCCTTAAAAAGGCACAAGAGATGCTGGTTAAATGGGAGAAGGGAGACAAGGATGTTGTGGAACTTTGGAAAATGATGAATTCCTGGGTTTATGACGGATTTGATGTTACCTATAAAAAACTGGGTGTTTCATTCGACAAAACTTATTATGAATCCCAGACTTATCTTTTAGGCAAGGCTCTTGTAAATGAAGGCCTGGAAAGCGGAGTTTTCTATAAAAAGAATAATGGTTCTGTATGGTGCGACTTAACTGGTGATGGCCTGGATGAAAAATTACTCTTGAGAGCAGATGGAACATCTGTTTACATAACTCAGGACCTTGGAACGGCTAATCAAAGATTTTCTGAATACAAATTTGATGAACATATTTATGTTGTAGGGAATGAGCAGAATTACCATTTTCAAGTGTTGAAACTGATTCTTAAAAAACTTGGTTTCAACTGGGCAGACTCTATTTATCATCTCTCATACGGGATGGTTGAATTGCCCCAGGGTAAAATGAAATCAAGAGAGGGTACAGTAGTGGATGCAGACGACCTCATTGATGATATGATAACCACCGCAAGGGAGACTTCGCTGGAACTTGGAAAATTGGACAACATGACCACTGAAGAACAAAATCAGATCTTTGAAATGATAGGTCTGGGAGCTTTAAAATATTTTATTATCAAAGTAGACCCTAAGAAGACGATGCTTTTTGATCCTAAGGAGTCTATAGATTTCAACGGCAATACAGGCCCGTTTATTCAGTACACTCATGCAAGGATTAAATCAATTCTGAGGAAGGCAAATGAACAGGGGATACAGCCATCATTAAACAATTCAACACTAAATGACAGGGAGATTGAAATCATTAAACTCCTGAATACTTTTCCGGATAAAATTTTAGAAGGTGGAAAAGATCACTCTCCTGCTATTATTGCCAATTATGGATACGAATTGGCTAAAGAATTTAATCAGTATTATCATGAAGTTTCCATTTTAAAAGAAGAAAATGTTGACATCCGTTCACAAAGGCTGGTATTAATTGATTCAATAGCAAAAGTTTTATCAAAGGCTATGGGAATACTGGGTATTACCCTACCTGAGAGAATGTAAAAATGGGAAAAAAATCAGATAGCTTTATTCCTACTTCCAAAAAAGAGGTTGAAGCACTCGGATGGGATTATATCGATATAATCCTGTTTACCGGAGATGCTTATGTGGATCATCCTTCTTTTGGAACAGCTGTAATTGCCAGAGTTCTGGAAAGAGAGGGGTACAGAGTGGCCATTGTTGCTCAACCTAACTGGAGAGATGATTTAAGAGATTTCAAAAAACTTGGTGCACCAAGATTGTTTTTCGGGGTCAATGCAGGTGTTATGGACTCAATGGTAAATCATTATACTGCCAATAAACGTCTTAGAAGCAATGATGCTTATACCCCTGACGGAAGAGCATCCCAAAGGCCGGACTATGCCGTTAAGGTATATTCAAAAATCCTGAAAGAACTCTATCCGGATATCCCGGTGATAATTGGCGGAATTGAGGCATCTTTGAGAAGATTTACCCATTATGACTACTGGCAGAACAAACTAATGCCTTCTGTTCTTGTAGATTCAAATGCCGACATCCTGGTTTACGGCATGGGTGAAAAGCCAGTTATTGAAATTGCAAGGTTGATAGACCAGGGAGCAACTCTGGAGGAGGTAAAGTTAACTCCACAAATAGCGTACATTGCAAATTATGAAGATAATGGTTTAAAAGACAGAATTTTATTGCACTCCTATGAAAAATGCCTCAAGGATAAAATGGCATTTATTGAGAATTTTAACATAATTGAAAGAGAGTCAAATTCATACATTGCCAGGCACCTTATTGAACCTTATATGGATAGGTACGTTCATGTAAATTCTCCTTATGAGATGCCAACTACTCAGGAGATGGATTCATATTTTGATCTTCCGTTCACAAAACTTCCACATCCGAGGTATAAAGGAAAGCATATTCCGGCATATGAAATGATAAAATTTTCTATAAATACTCACAGAGGATGTTTCGGATCATGCAGTTTCTGTACAATATCAGCACATCAGGGAAAATTTGTCCTATCCCGTTCAAAAGAGTCCATATTAAAAGAGATAGCTGGTCTTTGTGAAATGGATGAATTTAAAGGGTACGTTTCCGATATTGGAGGCCCTACTGCAAATATGTTCTCAATGAGTGGAAAAGATATGGAATTGTGCAAAAAATGTAAAAAGGATAGCTGCATTTTCCCGAAAATCTGTCTCAATCTTAACAGATCACATGATGAACTGCTTGATCTGTATAAGAAAATAGGAAGAATGCCAAAAGTAAAAAAGGCATTTATCGGAAGCGGAATCAGATATGATCTGTTTCTGAACGAGAGTGGATATCATGATGAATCGGGCAGATCGTATTTATGGGAGGTGATAGTTAACCATACTTCCGGAAGGTTAAAGGTTGCTCCCGAGCATACAGAAGATCATGTATTAAAGGCGATGGGCAAACCATCCTTCAAATCATTCCTGTTTTTAAAGGAAGAATTTGAGCGAATAAACAGAGATGAAGGGCTAAAATATCAGTTGGTACCGTACTTTATCTCCAGTCATCCTGGATGTACCCTGTCAGATATGAAAGCTCTTTCTTTAAATCACGGTTTAAATGGGATAAATCTGGAACAGGTTCAGGATTTTACACCCACCCCTATGACAAGATCCTCTGTTGCTTTTTACTCAGGCAAAGATCCCAAAACGTTGAAAACCATATTTATAGAAACAGATCCTATCAGCAAGCAAAAGCAAAAACAATTTTTTTTCAACAAAAAGTAAAAAAAGGTAAGTAATTAAAAAAAAATTGCATTATAATTGCAGCCCAAAATCATATTCAGAACAGATTTTAGTTATGGAGAAGAAGACAAATAATTTAAAAGAAAAACTAACTGCATCACCGAATAAAGCTAAGCGCAGAGCCGTTGTTAGTTATGCCAACCTGACCCCTGAGCTTATGGCTGCTTTTAAGGAGAGATATCCCAAGGGTTATGCAGACTACATGGGCGAAATATTCAAAGTTGATAAACCTGATGGTACATTTTTTTACGCGATTTCATTAGAAGTTCCTGATGCAATATATCTTGTGAAAATTGATGTAAAAATTGATGACTATGAGGATGCTGAACAAGGATTGTTTGGGGGAGGAACCACTGATGAAGATGGAGATGGACCGGATGAATTTCCGGATGACGATACGGGATCTGCGTTTTCAGAAGAAGAAGAAGAATCGGACGAATAATTTTTGTGTGCTTCAAAGATTATATCAGGCTGGGTTCTAATTCAGCCTTTTTTTGTACTTTCGTCTGTTGATAATATGACATGAAGAGATTTGTTTTATATATTTCCCGATGGTTAAAGAGTCTGCCGGAGAGCAGAATGTTACTTTTTCTATCATTTTTTGTTGGTCTGTGCAGTGGATTGGCGGCTGTCTTACTGAAATATTCTATTCACTTTTTTTCCTGGATTCTAAAGGGATGGTTTAACACGCCGGCAGAAAGTTCCCTCTATCTTCTGTACCCGGGAGCAGGGATGTTATTGTCTCTCCTTTTATTGCGATATGTTATTAAGGATAACATCGGACATGGAGTAACAAAAGTGCTCTATGCTGTAGCTAAAAATGACTCTAAAATAAAGAAACACAACATATGGTCTTCCATTGCAACAAGTTCTGTTACAATTGGTTTTGGGGGCTCAGTAGGGGCAGAGGCTCCGATTGTATATACCGGAGCAGCAATCGGATCCAATCTGGCCAGAATTCTTGGACTACCTTATAAACACATGACAATCCTGTTGGGTTGCGGAGCAGCAGGAGCAATTGCCGGTATTTTCAAGGCTCCGCTTGCAGGGATTCTGTTTACTCTGGAAATTCTGATGTTCAATATCTCCGTTACATCAATTGTTCCTTTATTGACTTCCGCAGTAACAGCAGCTTTTGTATCTTTTTTCTTTATGGGTGACGCTGTCGTTTTTACCAATAGCATTGAACAATTTAAGATGGGAAATATTCCTTATTACATTGTTTTAGGAGTCGTATGTGGTTTTATATCGCTTTATTTTATAAGAGCAACACTAATGCTGGAAGACAAGATCAACGGAATCGTCCACCCATACAAAAGATGGCTAATCTCTGCGCTTTCACTTGGCGTTCTCATATTTCTTTTTCCCCCTCTATATGGAGAGGGATATGACTCCTTGACAGCTTTGTTAAACAATGATGTTGAAAAGGCTATAGGACCTTCAATTTTTTCTGGCCTTTTTACAAACCCATGGACTATACCTGTTTTCTTTTTTATGGTAGTCATACTAAAAGTTCTCGCAATGTCTTTAACTAATGCAGGAGGAGGAGTCGGGGGTACTTTTGGACCTACACTGGTTATAGGCGGAATAATGGGTTTTGTCCTGAGCAGGGTGATAAATCTATCCGGAATACACGTAGTATCTGAAGCGAATTTTGCACTTGTTGGTATGGCCGGGCTGATGGCCGGGGTTATGCAAGCACCTCTTACAGCAATATTTCTTATTGCAGAGATTACGGGTGGCTATGTGCTGCTGATGCCTTTAATTATTACCTCTGTGGCCTCTTTTGCAACTATCAGAACATTTGAAACATATTCGATATATACAAAAAGAATTGCAAAGCAGGGAGATCTTCTGACGCATGACAGCGATAAGGCAGTTTTGACCCTGTTAAAAACATCGGATCTCGTAGAAAGTGACTTTATCTGTATTGATCCAAAAAAATTTCTGGGAGATCTTGTAGAAATAATATCTCGCTCTAAACGAAATTTATTTCCGGCTGTGGACGAAGATGGAAAGCTGCAAGGGATTATTTCACTTGACGACATCCGTCATATAATGTTTGACAGAGAACAATATCATCGCCTTGAGGTTGCAGCGATTATGAAAGATCCTCCGGATGTTGTCTATGAAGATGAAAAGATGGATTCTGTTATGAGAAAATTTGAAAAGAGTGAAGCATGGAACTTACCGGTTCTGGATAAAAATGGAAAATACAAAGGATTTGTGTCAAAGTCCAAAATATTTTCTGCCTATAGAGTACAATTACAACAAGTGTCGCATGAATAAACTTTATATTGATTTCATCAGCAATAATCTGAGAGTCTATGCCTGGCAGGTGGAGCACTGTGTTGAACTTTTTGAAGATGGTTCTACAATTCCCTTTGTGTCCAGATACAGAAAAGAGAGAACCGGGGGTTTGGACGAGGTTCAGGTTACTGAAATCAAACATTATTACCAGAAATTCGAAGATCTGGAAAAGAGAAAAACTGCTGTAATCAAGAGTATTGATGAGCAGAATAAATTGACCTTAGACTTAAAAAATGAGATAGAATTTTGTCTTGATCCCAACAAACTTGAAGATATTTATCTGCCATTTAAACCAAAACGCAAAACTAAAGCAAGCATAGCAAAAATGAAAGGGCTGGAACCATTGGCAGAAAAAATTTATAGATTCTCTTTGATCAACTGCGAGAAAGAGGCTGCTTCTTTTGTTAATGATGAGGTAAAGAGCACAGAAGATGCTCTTTCCGGTGCAAGGGATATAATTGCGGAGTGGATCAGTGAAACACCAGAAATACGAGAATATCTTAGAAATGAGTATCTTAGAAGAGCTAAAATTGTCTCTAAACGACAGAAAGGAATAGAAGAAGAGGATGCAAGCAAGTATAAAAATTACTTTGATTTTACCGGTAACATAAGCAACATTCCATCACATAGATTACTGGCGATACTCAGAGGGGTAAAAGAGGGACATCTTTCAGTTAAACTGGAGGTTGATTCCGATTATTCTACAAGTATAATTAGAAGAAGAGTACTTCCAAATGATAAGACTGTGAGCAGGAGCAATGGAGAGCAGATAGAAATGGCAATACAGGACTCTTATAAAAGGTTGTTGAACCCTTCAATAGAGAATGAGACCATCAGAATAGCAAAAGAGAGGGCAGATCTTGAGTCTGTAAAAGTATTCGGAGAAAACCTGACTGCTCTGTTGCTTGCTCCTCCAATTGGTCAAAAGAGAGTACTGGCAATTGATCCAGGATTTAGAACAGGATGTAAAGTAGTTTGTCTTGATTCTCAGGGAGCACTTCTTCACAATGATACAATATTTCCGCATCCTCCGGTAAACGATAAGATTAACTCAATAAAGAAGATATCCAATCTTGTCGAATCGTATAAGATTGAGATAATTGCAATTGGAGATGGGACAGCAAGCAGAGAAACCGAAGCTTTTATAAAAAAAGTCCCTTTGCCAAAGGATATTCAGGTTTTCTCGGTCAGTGAAGACGGGGCCTCCATCTATTCAGCTTCACCTATTGCCAGGGAAGAGTTTCCGAATTATGATGTTACAGTCAGAGGTGCTGTCTCCATCGGCAGAAGGGTAATGGACCCTCTTGCAGAATTGGTAAAGATAGACCCTAAGTCATTAGGGATAGGTCAATATCAGCATGACGTCGATAAAACGCTGTTGAAAGAGATGCTTGATGATACAGTTGTCAGTTGCGTAAACAGGGTTGGAGTAAACCTGAATACGGCAAGCAAGCATCTTTTAAGCTATGTTTCCGGCATCGGTCCTGCAATCGCACAAAATATTGTTGAATACAGGAATGAAAAGGGAGCATTTAAATCACGACAGGAGTTGCTTAAGGTAAAAAGACTGGGAGGGAAAGTGTTCGAGCAGTGTGCCGGTTTTCTGAGAATTCCTGACGCAGTAAATCCGCTGGACAACTCTGCGGTCCATCCTGAAAGATATGAGTTGGTAGAGAAGATGGCAAAAGAGATAAACCGGTCTGTTTCCGAAATTATCAGAGATGAGACTAAAAGAAAAGAACTTGATATTAAAAAATACGTATCTCAGGAAGTTGGTTTGCCAACTCTTAACGATATAATGGAGGAACTGGCTAAACCAGGACGGGATCCCCGTCAGACAGCCAAGGTTTTAGAATTTGCCGCAGATGTGCAAACCATTGAAGATCTTAAGATTGGGATGATTGTCCCGGGGATAGTCACAAATATAACCAACTTTGGAGCCTTTGTGGATATAGGTATTAAGCAAGATGGACTGATACACATTTCTCAAATGGCAGATAAATATATATCCAACCCGTCTGAGGTGGTTAAGCTACAGCAGCATGTAAGCGTAAGGGTAATAGAAGTCGATCTTAAGAGAGGAAGAGTGCAGCTCAGTCTTAAGCAAGGATAAAAATTACAGCTTGAGATGTACATTAGAACTGCAGAGCTACGTTGAATAGTCAAACTGTAATTTCATTCCACCTTTTTGGCCGGTGAGTGCTCCGTCTTTTACAACCTGAACGCCATTGACAAAAGTATGAATTATTGAAGAGGTAAAGGATTTGTCGCTAAATGGAGACCAACCACAATAATAAGCGGGATTTTTGGTGGTTCTGTTATCGGGTTTTTTCGGATTGAAAATCAGTATATCTGCGAAATATCCCACTCTGAGAAATCCTCTTTCTATCACTTTGAAATTTTCTGCAGGTGAATGAGACATTCTGTCAACTATGTCAAATTGAGAAAAATAACCAGCTTTATGCAAATCCCACATAATTTGGAAACTATGTTGTATCAGAGGTAATCCCGAAGGGGTGTTTTTATAGTTTCTGCTTTTCTCTTCAAGTGTATGAGGAGCATGGTCTGTAGCTACAACTCGTATTACCCCCTCCTTTACAGCTCTTATTATCGCTTCTTTGTCACTTTTCTCTTTAATTGAAGGGTTGCACTTCATTTTGCCTCCCATAATAGAATATGAATCACTGTCCAGCAGCATATAGTGAACGCAAGCCTCTCCTGTAATTTTCGGGTTAAATTTTTGTGCTTCACGAATAAGTTCGATCTCCTCTGCGGTGCTTATATGCAATATATGTAATCTTGAATTGTATTTGAGAGCCAGGTTTATTGCTTTCTTTGTAGAGAGTATACATGCCTCTCTACTTCTGATATTTTTGTGTTCTACAAATGGTATCTCATCTCCGAATTTCTCAACTGCTTTTGCCAGATTGTTCTGAATCACAGATTCTTCTTCACAATGGGTAGCTATCAAAAGAGGGGAATCAGAAAAAATCTTCTCAAGTGAATCAGGATTATCCACAAGCAAATTGCCGGTAGAAGAGCCCATAAAAACTTTTAAACCACATATTTCACGTGGATTTGCATCTATATAATCGCTGTAGTTGTCGTTATTCGCACCTAAATAAAACGACCAGTTTGCATAGGATGATTTACTGGCTATGCAATTTTTGATCTCCAATGCACTTTTTGTAGTGGCCGGAGGAATATTGTTGGGCATATCCATGTATGAAGTTACTCCACCCAGCACAGCTGCAGCACTTTCACTATTAATATTGCCCTTGTTAGCATTGCCTGGTTCCCTGAAATGTACCTGGTCGTCTATAACACCCGGAACTACAATAAGACCTTCTGCATCGATGGTCTCATCAGCAACGGGGAGAGAGTCGTTTTCATTGTATATAGCGGAGATTCTGTCATTGACCAGCAACAGACTACCTGTAAATGATAGCCCTTCATTAATGATCATGCCATTTTTGATAAGTATAGACATAGGTTATCTTGGCCTGATTTTTCTGAACTTCATTTTGATTACACCCCAAAAGGCTTCACCGAAGATTCCACTGCTCATCTTGGATGTCCCCTCTTTCCTGTCTACAAATATAATCGGCACCTCCTTTATTGTATATCCCAGCTTATAGGTATTATACTTCATCTCAATCTGAAAGCCGTAACCCTTCATTCGGATTTTTGATAAATCTATTCTTTCTAAAACCTCTCTTGTATAACACTTAAAGCCGGATGTAGTGTCGAACACCTTGATACCCAAAATTTTTCTTACATACATAGAAGCACAATAAGACATTATTACCCTTCCGATCGGCCAGTTGATTACACTTATCCCATTACAATATCGTGAGCCAATAGCTAAATCTACTCCCTCAGAACAGACTTTGTAAAGTCTTGGTAAATCATCCGGATTATGAGAGAAATCTGCATCCATCTCAAATATATAGTCATATTTATGTTTTATCGACCAATCGAAACCAGTCATGTAAGCAGTGCCTAATCCAAGTTTGCCGCTCCTCTGGATAAGAAAGAGTGAGTCAGAGTAGCTTTTTTGAAGTTTTTTAACAATTTCAGCAGTACCATCAGGTGAACCATCATCTACAATGAGAATATGAAAACTCTCTTCAATTGCAAAGATTGCTTTTATTATCTTCTCTATATTCTCGCTCTCATTGTAGGTAGGGATGATGACTATCTTATTTGATACCATTTTGATTTTTTAAATATCTGACAAATTTATAAATAATTCTTTAATAATTGGGGCCGTTTTGGAAAGTTGCTTCGCATATAACTTCAAGAAATATTATTTTTTTAACAATAAAATAAATTTGTTAAATTAAAAAAGATGGTTACCTTTGCACTCCCCAATCGAACAAAGGCTTTCAGAAGTTTTTTAATTGGGAGGAGTTCTTTGAAAATTTGGAAGACAAGTACAACTTAAAAAGTACAATAAAGAGTAGAGCGTTAATTTTTTTGAAATTAAATAAAGAGTAACAGGACAGGCTAAACATTTAAAATTTTTACAATGAAGAGTTTGATCCTGGCTCAGGATGAACGCTAGCGGCAGGCTTAACACATGCAAGTCGAGGGGCATCACGTGTAGCAATACATGGTGGCGACCG
>JBDKRJ010000044.1:0-5550 GCA_039683455.1 Rikenellaceae bacterium
TTTGAAAGTTACAGAAGATTGAGCAAGGATTTTGAATTCAACCCGGACACAAGTGAAGCGATGATACAGTTGGCGATGATTAAACTGATGCTTAACAGAATTAATTAATAAAATTTAAACAGTTTCTTAATAAAAAATATGTCGCTATTAAAAATTGTTATATCTTTACACCTGTAAAGATCTTAGTTAATATTAATGTTTTGCTGCTTATATAATTCAGTTGTTGATTTTTATTGTAAAATGAAATATTTATCACATATTATATTATACATATAACAATAAAAACCTTTTTTGTAAACTAAAATTATAACCTAAATTTAAAACTCATGCATGTTTCAAAAAAAAGAGACCGTGTAGTACGAAATGTACTATCGGTTGTTGCCCTCCTGCTAATCACAGGAACGATGTGGGCACAGAACATCAAGGTTACCGGTATTGTCAAGGATAATAAGGGCGAACCACAAATTGGTGTTGCCGTTGTCATTGCAGGAACAAGAACCGGTGTATCTACAGATTTGAATGGCGCGTACGAAATTTCAGCACCTGCAAGAGGAACCCTTGTATTCTCTGCAATAGGTATGAAAACGCAAGAAATCCCTGTAAACAATCGTTCAAAAATTGACATTGTTATTCAAGAAGATGCCGTTCTTTTGGAAGAGTTGGTTGTTGTCGGGTTTGGTACACAAAAAAAAGAAAACCTGACAGGAGCTGTTACTACTGTTGATGTATCAAAATCATTACAAGGGAAACCAATTGTTGATGTAGGTAAAGGACTTCAGGGTGTTGTTCCAGGTCTTACCATTACTTACTTAAATGGAGGTATCAACACTAGCGCGATTGGAGGTACCACCAGCGCCAGTGCCCCTGTAATTAATATCCGTGGTATGGGTTCTTTGAACGCAACCAACGGGGGAAACCCTCCAGAGGTAGGGGGATCTCCACTTATTGTTGTAGACAATGTTGTTGTTAGTGATATTTCACTCGTTAATCCTGAGGATATTGAAAGTATATCTGTATTGAAAGATGCGGCATCTACTTCTATCTATGGAGCCAGAGCTGCTTTCGGAGTCTTGTTAATCAAGACAAAATCGGGAGAAAAGGGAGAAAAATTTAAAATAACATATTCAAACAACTTTGCTTTTAGTACTCCAACCCTGTTACCGGAATTCGCGGATGATCCTGTAGCTGAAATCAGAGCTACTGATGCAGCTCTCTCCAGATTTGGAGGAACCGGAATGGAAATATTCGGGATGACTGCCAGCACTCTTATTCCTGGTATAGAGAAGTGGTTAAGCACCTATAAAAATAATCGCGATGGCAATAAGATGATAATGGGAGAAGATTTTGATATTGTTAACGGCAGAATTAACTTCTTTAGAATCTGGGATCCTGTAAAGGTGATGTATCAGGACTGGATTCCTCAGCAAAACCATAATATTCAGATTTCGGGAGGTACAGAGAAGATAAACTTTTACCTGTCTGGAGCATATAACTATCAGGAAGGTGTGCTAAACATTAATACCGATAAAATCAACAGATTTAATATGACTGTTGGAGTTAATGCAAATGTAAATAAGTGGTTGGATATGGATGCCAAAATCATGACCCGTCAATATAAATATGACTATCCATTTACCGATTATATGGACCCATATTATACCATGTGGCGTTGGGGCGCTTATATGCCATACGGGAGTTATACAAGCGAAAATGGAACTACCGGTTATTTCAGGGCGGCTCAGGGACATCTGGCAATGGCTAATATGAATTCATACAAGGAGACATATACTACTTTGGGGATTAGTGCAACCATTAAACTTGCAAAGACATTAAATATCAAATCTGAATTTGCATATAGTACAACTAACGGTTTGACAAACATAAACGGAGGTCTGATTAATTTGTGGGATTTTTGGGGAGCAACACCACCTCTTGTAATGAATGCAATCGGAGCCGGAGCCAATGACCGTGTTGAATATAATTCGAGCAGAAATACTCAATTAACCTCGAACACCTACGCGACATATAATGAAACATTTGGTAATCATAACATTAAAGTTATAGCAGGTGTGAACGTTGAAAACGGGGACTATATCTACCATACCAGTCAAAGGAGAACATTGATGGACCCGGGAAGGGGTGAGATACCTTTGGCTACAGGAGATCAGTATGTTAGTGGAGATCATACTGAGTGGGCTGTTGCTGGTGTTTTCGGAAGGATAAACTATGATTACAAAGGGAAATATTTACTTGAGGTGAATGGTCGTTATGATGGTTCGTCTAACTTCCCTTCATCTTCGAGATGGGCATTTTTCCCATCTTTCTCTGCGGGTTACAGAATAACCGAGGAGCCATGGATGGTAAATGTCAAGAATATTCTGAACGATATTAAAGTAAGAGTCTCTTATGGCAGTATCGGTAATCAAAACGTGGGGGCAGACAAATTTATCCCGACAATGACCACATCTGCAACTCTAAACTGGCTGGTTCCTGCAGGAACAAGGCCTATCTATACAAACAATCCGGCAAATGTCTCTTCATCACTAAAATGGGAAAAAATAAATACTTTAAACCTTGGTCTCGATTTGAAATTTCTTAAAAATGAGTTGGGCGTTTCATTTGATTGGTTCCAAAGGGATAATAAAAATATGATTGCCCCGGGAGCTACTCTTCCAAGTGCATTTGGAGTAGGAGCAGCTGTCGTAAACACAGGTTCGTTGAGAACATCTGGCTGGGAGCTTGTTTTGAGCTACAATCATAGTATTGGAAAAGATGCTTATTTTTATGGAAACGCAACATTATCGGACTATACCAGTAAAATAACAGAGTGGACTGGTAATGACTCTAAATTATTATATACAAATTATGAAGGCAAGACCATTGGTGAAATATGGGGGTTCAAAAATGCCGGTTACTTTAAAGATGCAGCTGATGTTGCAAGCTCTCCCAGTCAGGTTAAACTCCAAAATGGATCCTTTGTATATGGTCAGGGCGATGTTAAATATGCCGACATGGACCCAGACGGAGAAATCAATGGTGGAACACAGACTCTTGATGACCATGGTGACCTTGTAAAAATTGGTAATACTACTCCAAGATACCAATACAGCTTTAGGTTAGGCGGTGGTTGGAAAGGATTTGACATTGATGTTTTCTTTCAAGGTGTTGGTAAAAGAGACTTATGGGGCACAGGTAGTATGGTAATTCCACTATATAACGCTGCAAATAACACAATGTATGAGCATCAGATGGATTTCTGGACTGAAAGCAATCAGGATGCCTTTTATCCTAAGCCGGCTGTAGCCAGTGAATCGGCATCCACAATTTCAAATATGGCTGGTCTTTCGAACTCAGCCGCAGCAACAGGCAGGAACTTCTATCCACAAGATAAATATTTGCTAAACTTAGCTTATTTAAGACTTAAAAATCTTACAGTTGGATATACCATTCCTGCAAGTTTAACGCAAAAAGCTTCGATAGATAAGGTCAGAATCTACTTTAGCGGTCAGAATCTATTTGAATTTAAGGCAACAGATGTTCCGATAGACCCCGAAATTACTTCTGGATCACCAACACAAAGAACATATTACGGAAGAACAATGCCGTTTACCAGAACATTGTCTTTTGGAGTTCAAATTTCATTTTAAAGGAGAAAGGATATGAAAAATTATAAATTAAAAACTATAATATTATCTCTGGGTATAATTATACTGGCATCATGCTCAGATTATCTGGAGAAAGGTTCATTGGTTAAATTTACAGATGACAACTATTGGACAAATGAGAGTAATGTTAAAACTTTTGCAATGGGTTTTTATGACAGGTTTATGGGATATGGTAATGGCTCTTCTACTAATGGAGATTTTTATTGGTCTACATTCTCAGATGACCAGGCATTGCAATCCGGTATTGATAACTTCCCGACCGCAGCTCCTGCTTCTACCACAAATTGGGATAATGCATATATATACATAAGAAAAGCAAATCTTTTGCTGGAGAGGGTAGATAATGTACCCATGACAGAGGAAGCAAAAAAACATTATAGGGGTGTTGCCAAATTCTTTAGAGCATATGAATATGCAAATTTGATTAAGAGATTTGGTGATGTTCCTTATATTGATAAGTTTCTCGATCAGACACAGACAGATTTGATATATACTGCCCGAACCGCAAGAAATACCATTGTAGATAATATTATCGCCGATTTGGAGTTTGCTGTTTCTAACCTTAGAACTAAAGCTGCAGCCGATGCAAATTCTGTAAATGTCGATGTCGCAAACGCGTTGCTTTCAAGAGTGGCTCTTTATGAGGCCTCTGTCGCTAAATATCACAACAGCGATGCAACAAGGGCAAACGCTTTGTTTACAAAAGCTAAAAATGCAGCTGCTGCAGTAATGTCTCAAAACTATAAACTGAGTACAAACTACAATGATATTTATATAAGTATAGCATTAGCAACCAATACTGAAGCAATTTTATATAAATATTATGTGAAAGGTACCTTTATGCACAGTATGACTGCCTACCTCAACTCTACAACTCCTATCAGCGGAGCCACAAAAGATTTGGTTGAATCCTATCTGTGCACAGATGGAAAAGCTATCGGAACATCTCCGTTATACCAGGGAGATGCGAATTTGTCAAAAACTCTCGCAAACAGGGATACACGTCTTACCGCCTCTATCGGAACAACTTTGGCATATAGAGGAAACGCTGTTGGAGGGTTGATCTCATCTACAGGGTATTTGATTACTAAGTATACTAATCCGGCTATTACTGGCAATGACCGTACCCAAATTAATGCCAACTTTACAAATGCCCCGCTGTTCTGGCTGGCCGAAGTCTATCTGAACTATGCAGAAGCAGCGGCTGAACTTGGAACTATTACTCAGGCCGATGCCGATAATACAATTAACAAACTCAGGGCTCGGGGCGGCGTTGCAGCCTTGAATATTTCAAATATTGCTGCAGATCCTAAAAAGGATGCAGATGTGAGTGCTCTGTTATGGGAGATTAGAAGAGAGAGACGGACAGAACTTGCATTTGATGGATTCCGTTATTGGGACTTACGTCGCTGGAAAAAAATAGATTATCTGAACTATTTAGTAAAACCAGATATCTTCAAGGGGGCAAAAGTTCCAGCTCAAACAGCGGGATTAATTGTAGACCAAAACATGTATATTCAACCTTATGCAACTCTTACAAGCAGGGTTGTGACAGCACCGAAACACTATCTGGATGCTATACCTACAGGTCAAAAAACTCTTTATGAGCTAAATGGAATTACTTTTCCTCAAAATCCCGGTTGGTAGTATCTAAAAGATGCTCGGTTCTAAAATTTTTTAAGAGGGTGTCCAAAAAGTAATTTTTGGCCCCTCTTTCCTGTTTTCGTCACTTTTTTCAGTTAAAAAAATATATTTCTGAAAAACAGCGGTATACGATGCGGAAATTTGCTTTTTAGGTGTCCCGGAGCTAAATTTGTGTCATGTTCGTCCGCAGGAAACAAAACAAGACAGGAACAACGAGTATCCAGGTAATTGACAAGAGCCA
>JBDKRJ010000045.1:0-124551 GCA_039683455.1 Rikenellaceae bacterium
ATATTCTCATTTCTGAGTTCTCTCACAATACCATGTATCCTTGAACCTTTTACACCGACGCATGCTCCAACAGGATCTATCCTCTCATCATACGACTCAACAGCCACCTTTGCTCTCTCCCCGGGCATACGCACAATCTTCTTTATTGTAATTAGACCATCAAAGATCTCAGGAACCTCCTGTTCAAAGAGTCTTTCCAAAAAGACAGCCGCAGTTCGTGAAAGTATAATAACGGGGTTGTTGTTCTTCATATCAACTCTGGAAACGACAGCTCTAACAGAGTCGCCTTTTCTAAAGAAATCAGAAGGGATCTGCTCAGTTTTAGGAAGCAAAAGTTCGTTTCCCTCTTCGTCCATAACCAAAACCTCCTTCTTCCAAACCTGATAAACCTCTCCAACAATAATTTCACCTATCCTGTCTTTGTATTTGTTATATAGATTGGCTTTTTCTATATCCATGATTCTGCCTGATAAATTTTGACGCAGGTTTAAAATTCCCCTTCTTCCAAAGCTGGCAAGTTTTACCTCCTCAGTAAATTGTTCTCCAATTTCGTATGAATTATCTATTTTAGAGACCTCTTCCAGTGAGATTTGAGTACCGGGGTCTTCCACAACCTCCACAACTTCCCTGTTTCTCCATATTTCAAAATCTCCTTTGTCGATATTGATAATAATGTCAAAGTTGTCTGCCGTTCCGTACATCTTTACGAGCTGGTTGCGGAATATGTCTTCTAAAACGCTCATCATTGTGGGACGGTCGATGTTTTTCAGTTCCTTAAATTCAGCAAATGTGCTAATTAAATTTAACCCTTCCATATAGGTAAATTGATTTAAATATTATCTAAAATTAATAAATGGCTTAGTCGATTTTATTTCAGTCATACTGTAATGCTCTCTTATCTCAATTTTCTCTCTCTTTTTCTTTTCTTCCACTTTCTCCATTTTGAAGAAGATCAGCTCAATTTTGTCTTCCTGAGCATCGGACAGTGTCCCTATCTGCTTAGTCCCGTTTTTGAATACAACCTCAACCTCTTTTCCAACAAATTTAAGGTATTGCCTTAAAATCTTAAAGGGTTGATCCAATCCGGCAGAAGTAACTGTCAGAGAGTAATCTTCAATCTCCCTGTCTAATCCTCCTCCTATTATTTTACTGATGTCTACACAATTACTTATATCTACTACTTCTGATGAATCAATGGTTATCTCAATGTCGTTTTCTGAATTGATTTTAATGTCAACTAAGAAAAGAGAATTGTCATTGAGGTAATTATCAATAAGATTAAGTATAGTCTCTTTGTGTATCATAATAGTTATTTTATAAAATAAGGGGACTGCCGTCCCCTTAAATCTTTTGCCCTAAACCGTCGCAAATGTAGTTATTTTATTATTTATATCAAAATATTTTAATAATTTGTAACTTTACGTCATGATAAAGAGTTATAAAATAATTAATGATCCCGTACATGGATTTGTAAATATCCCCTCTGGATTAATTCTTGAAATCATAGAGCACCCGTATTTTCAGAGATTGAGAGATATTAAGCAGTTGGGGCTTACAAATCTGGTCTATCCTGGAGCTACCCACTCAAGACTGTTGCATGCATTGGGGGCGATGCATCTGATGAAGGAGGCTATCACAAGTTTGCAATCCAAAGGGGTAGTTATTACAGAGGCAGAAGAAGAGGCATCACTGGCCGCCATACTTCTTCATGATATTGGCCATGGACCATTCAGCCATGCACTCGAAAACAATATAATACAGGGGGTATCGCACGAAGAAATTTCCCTGGCACTCATGAGTGCAATCAACAAAGAAAAGGGAGGAAGATTAAACACTGCTATCGAAATATTTGAAGACAAATACCCTAAACATTTTCTGCACCAATTAGTTTCCAGTCAGTTGGATGTAGATCGATTGGATTACCTTAAGAGAGACAGTTTCTTTTCCGGAGTTGCAGAGGGGATGATTGGACTGGAAAGAATAATCAAGATGCTGCATGTAGATAACAACTCCTTGGTAGTTGAGCAAAAAGGGATATATTCTATAGAGAAGTTTTTAATTTCAAGAAGGCTGATGTACTGGCAGGTCTATCTTCACAAGACTGTCATTGCAGCAGGACAGTTGCTAATACAAATATTAAAGCGGGCACGATTATTGACTATAAACTCTGCCATTTTACCAGGGTCACCAGCAATCAACTTCTTTTTAAAAAACAGTTTTTCTGCCGATAATCTTGAAAATAAGGATATATTGAATAAATTTATTCTTTTGGATGATACAGATATCATGTCTGCCATAAAACAATGGCAGTTCTCAGATGACATGACGCTTTCTTTCTTGTGCAAAATGCTTATTAATAGGAGATTGCCTAAGATTGTGCTATCAGCAGATCCTTTTGAAAAAAGTGATATAGAAAAGGCAAAAGATATTGTCCTTAAGTATGATCAGATAAATGATATGGATATAGATTATTTTGTGCAGAGCGGCGAGGTGAGAAATAGCGGGTATGATACTCAGGAAGAGGAGATAAAAATACTCTCAAAGGACGGAAGTGTTCAAAATGTTTATCTGATATCTGATATGTTATCGGCTAAAGCGTTTTCTCAGATCACAAAAAAATATTTTCTTTGCACAGCAAAAATTTAATATAATATATGGAAATTACAGCACAAACAATAGCGGACCTTTTAAATGGAGAGATTGTCGGAGATCCTGAAACAAAGGTGAGCTCCATTACAAAAATTGAGCAGGGGAAGAGAGGTTCCATCTGTTTTTATGCGAATCCTCAATACGAGAAATATCTGTATATTTCAAAAGCAAGCATAATTCTTATAAACCGGGATTTCGAACCTTCTTCAAAACTACCGGCACCTTGCATCATCAAGGTAGATAATGCTTACCAGGCGATGCCACTGTTATTGGATCTGTTTAATACGGTAAAAGCTAAAAGCAAAAGAGGCAGAGGATTTTTTACAAAAATTTCATGGTCTGCAAAAATCGGAAAGGGAGCCTATGTGGGATCTCATTCCTATATTGGCAAAAAGACAGTAATCGGAAACGGATCACAAATTTATCCTCATTCATATATTGGTGATAATGTGATTATTGGAGACAACACAATAATTAATCCCGGAGTAAAGATCTATCCTGCATGTAAGATTGGGTCTAATTGCATTATTCATGCGAACGTGGTAATTGGAGCGGATGGGTTCGGTTTTGCACCTACTGAAGACGGTGTTTATAAAAAAATTCCTCAGATTGGAAATGTCATTATTGAGGATAATTGCGAAATTGGTGCCAGCACAACCATAGACAGGGCAACAATGGGCTCAACTATAATAAGAAAAGGGGTAAAATTGGATAATCTCATCCAAATTGCCCACAATGTTGAGGTTGGGGAAAATACCGTAATGGCTGCACAAGTAGGAGTTGCAGGTTCTACAAAAATTGGAAAGAACTGCCGGATTGGAGGTCAGGTAGGAATTGCAGATCATATAACAATTGCAGATAACACAATAATTGTCTCTCAGGCAGGAGTTATGGGTAGTATAAAAGAGGTGGGAAGAGTAATTGCAGGCTCGCCGGCAATTGATTACAAAGACTACATCAAGGCCTATTCTGTCTTCCGAAGGTTACATAAGCAATAAAGATATGCAGCATATCAAACAAAAAACTATAAATCAGTCGATTGTTTTTTTAGGGAGAGGTCTTCATACCGGACAGAACGTAACAATGAAGTTAAATCCTGCACCTGAAAATCACGGTGTAAAATTTCAGAGAACAGATATTGCCGGTGAACCAATTATTTGTGCACTGGCAGATTATGTAACGGCTACCCAAAGGGGTACAACTTTGCAATCTGGAGAAGTTTCTGTCTCCACAATTGAGCATATTCTTTCTGCTCTTTACGGCCTTGGCGTAGACAATGTTTTGATCAGGCTTGATGGTCCTGAGGTGCCGATTTTGGATGGAAGTTCAAAGCAATATGCAGAAGAGATTTTAAAGTGTGGTTTAAAAGAGCAGAGTGCAGAAAAAATATACTTTACGCCCAAAAAAAAGATCTATTACAAAGACGAAGCTAGTGGAGCAGAGATAACAGTTCTGCCAGACGAGGATTTTTCAATAGACCTTATGATAGACTTTAACTCAAAGGTTCTGGGCAGCCAGTATGCATCATTCAATTCAAATATGGATTATGCACATGAAGTTGCTTCCTCCAGAACTTTTGTGTTTTTACATGATGTTTTACCACTCCTTAAAAATAATCTTATTAAAGGGGGAGATCTCCAAAATGCAATTGTTATTGTAGAAAAACCTATTTCTCAGGAGGATATCGATACAATTTCCGGGGAGTTCAAATTGCCTAAGATAGAGAGTATTGAAGTTGGATATCTCAACCATCTTCAACTCAGGTTCCCAAACGAGTGTGCCAGACATAAGCTCCTTGATGTAATCGGAGATTTTTCACTGGTAGGATTCCCTGTCAAAGCGAAAATCATCGCAAATAAATCCGGACATAAAATTAATAGTATAGTAGCAAAAATTATGAGAAACGAAGCAATGGAAAATTTTAAAAATGAAATTCCGAAATTTGACCCTAATAAAGAGCCCATAATTGATATCAATGGAATTAAGAGGCTTTTGCCTCATCGCCCTCCATTTTTGATGGTTGACAGAATCATTGAACTCTCGCCTGAGAGAGTTGTCGGTATAAAGAACATAGGAGTTAATGAAGGTTATTTCATCGGACACTTTCCTGATGAACCTGTTATGCCGGGAGTTCTGATTATTGAGGCAATGGCTCAGGTAGGCGGAATACTGGTGCTTTCCGGATTGGAAGAACCTGAAAGACATTCGACATACCTTGCAAAAATTAATGGCGTAAAATTCAAACGCAAAGTTGTCCCGGGCGATGTACTGGTTATAAAAATGGTTCTCACTATCCCGCTCAGAAGGTCCATCGTCTGCATGAGAGGAGAGGCATATGTGGGAGATAAACTGGCGTGTGAAGGGGAGTTGATCGCTCAGGTGGTAAAAAATAAGTAGAGAGATTTAAAACGAATCATTTATGGACAATATACATGTTCACCCGGGAGCCAAAATCGGGGCAGATGTTAAGATTGAACTATTTTCATACATAGCTGAAAATGTCGAAATCGGAGTAGGAACATGGATTGGGCCTCACGTTACAATCCTGGACTATGTAAAAATCGGGATGAATTGTAAAATATTTCCCGGGGCAATTCTTGGTGGAACCCCTCAGGATTATAAATTTGGAGACGAAACCACATATGTGGAGATCGGAGATAACACTGTCATAAGAGAGTGCGTTACAGTCAACAGAGGAACGGCTGCCGGCAGAGGCAAAACCGTTGTTGGCGATAATTGTATGATAATGGCATATACCCATATTGCGCATGACTGTATAATCGGCAACAATGCAATTCTGGTAAGTTATGTAGGTCTTAGCGGCTATAGTGAGATTGGTGAATATGCAAACATAGGAGGACATACTGCAGTACATCAATTCTGCAGAATAGGAGCATATTCAATGGTTTCAGGAGGCTCAATGGTCTCCAAGGATATTCCACCGTACTCTCTTATCGGTCACAGACCCATAGCGTTCTTTAACCTGAATCTTATTGGGCTCAGAAGGAATGGTTTCACAAATGAGCAAATTGACAGAATTAGTGAAATATACCGGATTATCTACAGATGTGGGCTGAATATTGCAGATGCATGCAAAAAAATTGAAGAGGAGATAGAAGAAAGTCCTGAGAAACATGCAATCCTCGATTTTGTAAAATCTTCAAAAAGAGGTATTGTAAAGAGAGTTAGAAGTTCTCAATCCGATGATGAGTAACCTGGAATTTTGTGTTCTTTCATCAGCCTATTTACCGCCGATAGACTACATCAGATTAGTTTCGGTATCTGAAAGCTCATTTATTGAAAGATGTGAAAATTATCAGAAACAATCATACAGAAGCCGTTGTCATATTTACAGTGCCAACGGTCTTTTGCCTTTAATAATACCTGTGTTAAGAGACAATGACCACTCAGTTAAGATATCAGATATAAAGATTGATTACTCTAAAGAATGGCAGAAGCAGCATTGGGGGGCAATAGTATCTGCATACAAATCTTCTCCATTTTTTGACTATTACCAGGATGACCTCTTTGGTTTTTATCAGATGCAGACGAGCTCCCTTTTTGACTTTAATTATAATTTGCTTAAAACAATACTGGACCTGATCGGAGTAGATTATAGGCTTGAAATAACGAAAAGTTATATGCATGAATATCCTGATGGAGATTACAGAGAGTTGATTCACCCTAAACGAACCGGTCTTAATATAAATGAGAATGAGCGATACCACCAGGTATTCGCCCACAAACATGGTTTTATTCCAAACCTTTCAATTATTGACCTCCTTTTTAATGAAGGTCCAAATGCAATATCCTTTCTTTAGAACCTGAATCCTACACTAAGCAGGAACTTCCAACCCGAATAGTCAGACTGACCTCTTGGGGCTAAATGATCCGGTATATCATTGTAAAGTGAGAAATTCTCGTCCTCAGTAAGTTTGTGCTGAACACCAAGATCCGCAAAAATTCCTGTTTTAGTTCGGAAACCAGCACCAAACGAAATATACTGGGTATCAAAGCCCAAATCTCTTTCAGGATTCTGATAGAAAGAATAACCGGCTCTCAGTGCAAAATTGGCAACAGGTCTCATCTCTAAACCTAAACGGAAGTTGTTTGCATAAATGAAGTCCTGAGAAATTCTGTCATTTTCTGAATCAAAGGCGTATTCGTGAGAGTTATGCTCTTTCAATTTTACTGAAGAATAGTCAACTCCTTCGTAATCTGCACTGATTGCTCCATATTTTCCGAATACATAAGAGATACCTAAATTAATACGCATAGGAGAAACAACAACATACTCATACTCACCAAGCGGAGAGATAATTGACTGACTGTAACCATCACTGAAATTAGATTGGACTCTCTCGTACCACTCATCAGTAAGGGTCATATAAGTAGGAGTGGAAATAGATGCACCAAGTCTGAGTCCGTTTAAAGGAATATATATCAGACCGATTTTTGCATTAACTCCGGTTCCGGATGTATTGAGTTTGAATGTATGAGAAAAATTATCAAATCCGGCATCAAACAGAGAAGGATTGACTGCTTTTTCAGAATATCTTTGATAGTCAGAATAATCTAACGTCTGAATGCCTAAGCTGGCTCCAAAGTAAAATTTATTGGAGATATTTCCCCCAAGATTTAAAATAAATTCCGATGATCCGCCTTTGGTTTCTCTAAAAAACTCCTGATCAAGCTGCCCGGGCACAACAATTAAGTTGCCGGAAAGATTCTCTGTTGCTGCGATATAATCCTGATCTGAATCAGGTAAAAGATCTAACAAGTTTGAGTTCCATGCAAGAATTGCTTTCCAGGAAGCTCCGCTATTATAATATGGATATGTATCATCCACACTTTGAATATCAAGTTCAGAAGAGTTTATGCCACCTGCACTATTTGCTACATCTGAAAGCCAACTTGAATTGGATGTTCTGCCTCTTGCGGCAAATCTGCTATTGTAATTATTTAATTTATTGATAGCAAACGTGAGATTCAGATTCAATAGTTTGTTGCTCCTCCTTGATGTGTTGAATGAATTTACATAACCCAGAGAAGATACTCCAAACCTTGTCATTGACTCGCTTGAATTGTTACCCTGATAAGTAGAATTGCTATTTGCGAGTAAAACAGAAGGAGTAAAAATAAATTCAGAGTATTTATATACAGCAGAACTGGCAGGATTGATGCAAAGAGCGCCCAAATCACCACCAAGAGACGTGAATGCATTGCCCATAGCAATACTTCTGGCACTACCCTCGTAGAAATTCTGAGAATACCTGAGAGCATCAAACCTGTTCTGCGCCGAGATCACAGTTGTAAGTAAAACTGCCGATATAATTAAAATTGTTCTTTTCATCCTTAGAATTTTTATCTGCGATAAGTAGATCCGCTGCTGCTACTGCTACTGCTTCTGCTGCTACTGCTACTGCTACTGCTACTGCTATTACCGGAACTTGCAGGTGGAGTAGTATAAGTCCTCGAAGTACTGCTTCTTTCATAAGTAGTGCTTCTGGTTGCGGTAGTAGCCGACTTGATTGTGCTTGCACTCTCTTTTTTTGTGCTGGCTGATTGCTGAGTGCTTCTGCGGTAAACAGGTTCAGTTTTTTTCTTCACAGACTGACTTTGGTTTGTAGTTGCAGGTTGTCTGTAAGTTGAATTGCTCCTTTGATAACTTGTTTCTCTCCTGTTTGTATTACCGTTTACTACGTCAGTGTTGTGGATTGCCCCCGAACTGGTGGTTCTTGTTTCCCTTCTGTAAACACTCTCACTCCGCTCCGGAATAGTACTCTCTGAGTGGTTTTTGTTGAGTCTGCCACCTCTTGTCTGCTCTACAACTGCCTCTCTTCTTACATAACTGCCGCCAGATATTGCTGAACCTCTGCCGCTATTATTCACATTGTCATCCCTTCTTCCATAATACCTTTGTCTTGGATTGTAGAAGTGAGAACCGGACCAGCCATTATAATACCATGAATCATATGGATCATAATATCCATAGTGTCCGTAATAAATGCTTAATCCGTAATATCCGCCGTACCATGGGTTATACCATGGAGAACTCCAGTAACTGTAGTATGGAGAGTAGAACCAGTCGTAAGGACCATACCAGCTATACCCTATACTCCACGGGCCGAAGATACTGTGTCTGAAATACCATGGATTATAATAACCATCATACCAGGGGTCATCCCAGTAATTATATCTATCCCGGTCATTTGCGACATTAACATTAATGACATAATACGGAGAGTCAAATTTGGTAAGAATCTCTTCGTAAGACTCTTCAGGAATAATTACTGCACTATCCTGATCATCTACATAAATGATCTCCTGGATATTAATATTGTTATTAGACCGGGCAGCTTCCCATGTCTTGTTTTTTAGGACAGTTAATACATCGCTTGTAGCAGAATTGATTATCAGCGGTTGGTCTTTATCCGCATTGTAGTAGATAGCATCATCGTAAGACGATGATAAATAATGGGTTGTAGTTCCACAAGAGCTAAAGAGCGTTCCTAAAAATAATAGGATAATAATTTGGTTTTTCATTGCACACCTCCTGTGTATTAATATTATTTGTACTTTTGTGCCGTTTTAATGCAAATATAGTCAAAAATCATACCATTTAAAAATAAATTTTCATAATAGAGATGGCAAAAGAGATAAGTAACAGGGAGGAAAACTATTCATTATGGTATAACAATCTGGTAATTAAGGCAGATCTGGCAGAAAATTCGGCTGTGAGAGGCTGTATGGTTATCAAGCCCTATGGATACGCAATATGGGAGAAAATACAAGCCCAGCTTGATAAAATGTTCAAAGAGACCGGTCACGTTAATGCCTATTTTCCGCTGTTTATCCCAAAATCCTTTTTAAGTAAAGAGGCTGAGCATGTTGAGGGATTCGCAAAGGAGTGCGCGGTTGTCACTCATCACAGGCTGATGGCAAATCCAAACGGTACCGGTGTAGTAGTAGATCCGGATGCTAAACTTGAAGAGGAGCTGGTTGTAAGACCCACTTCTGAGACAATAATCTGGAGCACATATAAAAACTGGATAAAATCGTACAGAGATCTTCCTGTTCTGATTAATCAGTGGGCAAATGTGGTTCGATGGGAGATGAGAACCCGTCTTTTTCTCAGGACAACAGAGTTCCTGTGGCAAGAGGGACATACTGCACATGCAACAAAGGCAGAAGCAATTGAAGAGACAGAACGTATGGTTCAGATTTATGCGAAATTTGCCCGTGAATACATGTCAATGCCTGTTATTGTTGGTAAAAAATCTGAGAGTGAAAGATTTGCCGGAGCGTTGGACACGCTTTGCATAGAGGCATTGATGCAGGATGGTAAAGCCCTTCAGGCCGGAACATCTCACTTTTTGGGACAAAATTTTGCAAAGGCATTTGATGTTCAATTTGCAAACAAAGAGGGTGGTCTGGAATATGTATGGGCAACCTCATGGGGAGTATCTACAAGGCTGATGGGTGCATTGGTCATGGCTCACAGCGACAACAGCGGCCTGGTGCTTCCTCCAAAACTGGCCCCAATTCAGGTTGTAATGGTTCCTATATTCAAAACAGACGAGGAGCATGAGAAGATATTAGACAAAATGGCAGAGATAAAATCAAAGTTGACAAAAATAGATATCAGTTCAAAGATAGATGACAGAGATAACCTTCGTTCAGGATTTAAATTTGCCGAGTGGGAACTTAAGGGAGTTCCGGTTAGAATTGCGATAGGCCCGAGAGATCTGGAGAAAAGCACGGTAGAGTTGGCCAGAAGAGATACTTTTACAAAAGAATTTGTTTCTCAGGAGGGTATTGAAACCCATATTGAGAAACTGCTTGATGAAATCCAGGCCAATATTTATAAAAAAGCACTGGATTTTAGAGCGGCCAGCACATTTAAGGTTGACGACTTTGAGACGTTCAGGAAAAAAATAGAAGAGGGGGGCTTTTTGCTTTGTCATTGGGATGGTACTGCAGAAACAGAGGCGAAGATTAAGAATGAGACAAAAGCAACAATACGTTGTATTCCGTTGGAGGATGTAGAACCGGAGGAGGGTTTTTGTGTTTACAGCGGGAAACCTTCTAAGCAGAGAGTAATCTTTGCAAGGGCTTACTAGTTTTATATTTTTTTTATAACTTTACAGAATAATAACATTAATTTCTTTCAAGAATGGCAGCAGATTTACCGTCCCGACAGCAGGATATTTTAGACGGATTAAATAATAAAGCTCATACTAAGCTAAGAGTATATAACCAGACAATGGAGATTTTCAACCAGTTGAAGGATATATTGAATGAGATGAGCAACGATCTGAATGATCTTTTGGACAATACAAATGACCGGAGAGTTAGGCTTGAGTACAGGGATCGGGGAAAATTTGAGGCTGAATTAAAATTTGCAGATGATGTTCTCATCTTTAGTATGCACTCAGATATCTTCCAGTTCGACAGAGATCATGCTATATGGAAAACAGATTTTATTAAGAATGATATAAATGGTTCCTATTGTGGAGTTATAAGCGTATACAACTTTTTGTCTGACTCGCTCAAATACAACAGGATTGACGATTTGGGTTATCTCGTAGCCAGAATATTTGTGAACAAAGACAAGTTCTTTTTGGTAGAGGGAAAAAGACAAAAAAATAAAGTTGTCAGCACTTTTGGGAAAAAACATTTAGGAAAAGAGGAGATAATTTCAATAGTTGAAACAGCAATCCTTTATGCCCTTTCATTTGACTTGCTTGTTCCTCCGTTTGACTTGGTAAAGGTTGCAAGTGTGGAGCAGATGAACGATAAGATAGAAAGCGCCAAATTGCAAACCGGTAAGAGAATGGGATATAAGTATAACTCAGACGATGTATTGGAGGATTAAGTAGAAATAATGCAATGAGAACGATCAACAGAATTTTTTTATGCATCCTTTCGTTATCTCTGCTCTCTATTTGTACCCTGTCCGCTCAGGAAAATGAGTTAAGTGTCGGTCATGAACTCGGTGTGATTATTGCTTCAAAGTTCAAAATACCTAAACTGGTTCCATCGCCGCCGCCAAACTACTGGAAAAGAGGAACTTTTTTTCAGTCGGGCTTTTCTCAGATGGCTCTTTCCAATTGGTCATCAGGAGGCTATTCCTCTGTGGCACTCAATGCATACATAAATACTTACGCCAACTACAGTGTAAAAACTTTTTTCTGGGAGAGCAGGCTACAAGTTGCTTATGGTTTTATTCAATCATTCGGAGATAGATACAAGAAAAGCGACGATAAATTTATTATAGACTCAAAATTCGGATACAAAGCCTGGGAGAATGTTTTTGCCTCTGCTGTTTTTAATTTCAGAACACAGATGTCCAATGGGTTCGATTATCCAAAAAATACAGATCCGAGACTTACATCCGGTCCTTTCTCACCTGCTTATTTGTCTTTAGGTCTGGGAGTAGATTATAAATCAACTAAAAATCTTTCAATTACATTTTCTCCCTTGGCAGGAAATGTAGTAATTGTTCAAAGAGAAGAGCTGAGAAAAAAATATGGAAATCCAATAGATCAGGCTGCATCGTTTAAACTGGGTGCTCAGTTGAAAATGGACTATGGTAAGAATCTTATGAAGAATGTTAATCTGGTAACTTCGGCAACATTCTTCTCCGATTTCCTTGAAGAGCCTGAAAACATTAAGGTAAACTGGGACCTCTTTATTGATGCCAAGATCAATAAATTTTTCTCTACTAATATCAGGACAAATCTCATCTATGATGATGATGTTCTAATAGCAGACAATGATGGTGACCTTTCTCCGAGGATACAGTTTAAAGAGATACTCTCGGTAGGTTTTTCATATACTTTTGGGGAGTTTAAAAAATAATGTTAAGCGAATTTAAGGAGAACCTCTTTTCTTTAATTGAAAAAGGTTACTCCGGCACCTCAGGTGCAAACCCGAAAATTTTAGTGGCTGTGAGTGGTGGTGTGGACTCAATGACAATGGCATCACTTTTCTACAGTTGTAGCTATCATAATTTTGCAATCGCTACTATAAACTTCAGACTTAGGGGAGAAGAGAGTGATGCAGATGAAGCAATGGTGAGCAAATGGGCAGGAGAGAGGGATATAAAATTTTTCTCCCGCTCATTTGACACGGAGAGTTATGCAAAGAGAGAGGGGATATCCACACAAATGGCTGCACGTGATCTTCGGTACTCATGGTTTTTCGAGATAATGGAGAAGGATGGATATGAATTCCTCGCCATAGCACACAATCTCAACGACTCTGTTGAGACTCTTTTCTTAAATATTTTAAGGGGCACTGGAATAGACGGACTGAGTGGCATAAGAGAAAAAAACGGAAAAATTATCCGGCCTTTATTGAAATTTTCCAGACAAGAGATTCTGGACTATGCTGCACTCGAAGAGATACCTTTCAGGAATGACCGGACCAACATAGAGAGTCACTATTCCAGAAACCGTATCAGAAACAGGGTTTTCCCGGAATTTGAAGTAATCAATCCCTCTTTCCTGCGTACAATAGAACGTGACATAGAATATTTCAATTCAGCCGGGGAGATTATAAAAGAACAATTTATCGAGAAGAGAGAGAAGCTGGTAGAGTTAAATCAGGGAAGAATAACGGCAAAAATAAATATCTCTGCCCTAAAAGCAGAAAGGCACTCTAAATACTGGCTTTTCATGTTGCTCTGTGAATATGGCTTCAACTCTTCTCAGATAGATCAAGTTTATGAATCTCTCAAGGGACAGCCGGGGAAAGAGTTTCATTCTCTAAGTCATTTACTCATAAGAGACAGGGAATACCTGCTTATCTATTCCAAAGGAAAGCATCTGCATTTATCTGAAAATAAGAATAACCACGAGGTTTATATTAAAATGCCGGATATTCATGGTTTTACAACAGGATTCAAAGGAAAAGAGCTGCGGCTTAAAATCTATCCAAAATATTTCGGTTTTAAACCACTTCCTTCCAAGACTACTTTTTACATGGATGCGGATAAAATCAGATTTCCGCTGATATGCAGGTTCTGGCAGGAGGGAGATCGTTTCATCCCTCTGGGAATGAGCGGGTATAAAAAACTGAGTGATTTTTTCATAGATGAAAAAATTGACATCAAAAGCAAAGAAAATCAGACAATACTGGTGTCTGAGGGGTCCATTATCTGCCTGCTCGGTCACCGAATTGATGACCGATGCAAGATAACAGAACTAACCAATAATATTCTTGAAGTTCAGATTAATTAAAAATAACATTGAATGGAAGACGTGCATAGGTTTTTATACCAACCTCATTTTTTAGTTTTGAGTATGCCTGCTCAAAAATAAGTTCTGGATTTGCCAAAGCTTTTGCACTCTCTCCTGTTTCAGTCAACTGTTCAATAAGTTTTTCAATCTGCGATTTCTTAACGGGGTATTCAACAAGCCTGTAAGAACTTAGTTTGCTCATAGCAGCAGCTGAGTTTATTGCTTCATGCAAACCACCTTTCTCATCTGCAAGTCCGATTTTTATTGCATCACAGCCAGACCAGATTCTTCCTTGTGCTATTGAATCAACATCAGTTGCAGATAGTCCCCTGCCCTCAGCAACCAACTCCAGAAATTGATTGTAAATGATCTCTACAGAAGATTGAACAAAGGTAATCTCTTGGTTATCCAAAGGTCTGTAGCCGGACATAATATCGCTGTGCTTATTGGTGATAACCGTCGCTGTATTTATCGATAGATGCTTGTTCATGGCTTTCTGAGCATTTATTGCCATGCTGAAAACTCCTATGGAACCTGTGAGCGTGGTGTTGTTTGTAATGATTTTGTCTGCATTGGCGGAGATCCAGTATCCTCCGGAAGCTGCATAGTCTCCCATACTTACTATTACCGGCTTATGCTCGCGGATAAGAGCAAGTTCCCTGTCGATAATCTCTGAGCTTTGTGCAGAACCTCCGGGTGAGTTTACTCTGAAAACGACTGCCTTTATTGTGCTGTCTTTTCTTATTTTAGATAAGATAGAAACATAGGAATCTGAAGCTACATTGTTGTCACTCTTGCCCATAATAATATCGCCATCTGCATAGACTATGGCAATCTTGTTTTTTTCCTTAAAATTAATTTTTGCTGTAGCCTTTGAGTAACTTGTATTTGAAATAAACTTAAGGCCTTTCTCATCTTTTACTCCAAACAGATGTGCTAATGTATCACTGAGTTCATCCTTGTAGAGCAAACCATCCACCAAACCGGCCTCAAACGACTTTTGTGCAGAGTTAAGTTCAAGATTGTTGGTCATTTCGTTTATTCTCTCTTCAGGAATTCTTCTGGAAGCGGATATATCTGTAACCCATGTATTCCATACTGCATCCAGATAAGACTGAAGCTGCTCGCGGTTTTCTGCACTCATTTTGTTACTTATGAGCTGTTCAGCAGCAGCTTTAAACTTGCCGTGGCGAATCAGTTGCACTTCTATTCCCATTTTGTCGAGAAGATCTTTGAAGAAAATAGTATTAATACTCAACCCAGTTAATGTTGCAGAACCGGCAGGGTTAAGATAAATTTTATCTGAAACCGAAGCTAAATAGTAACCGGCTTGAGAATAGTTATCTGCATATGAGATTATAGGTTTTCCACTCTCACGGAAGCGTACAAGAGCTGCGCGGATCTCTTCTATATGACTTATTCCTGCCTGAAGTTTGTCTAAGTTCATGTAGATAAACTTAATTGACGGGTCTGAGGCTGCTCTCTCTATAGTTTGAATAAAATCCAGAATTCCGACAGTTTTGTTAGAAATATCGGCCAGTGGGTCCATGTTGGCAAACGGATCGTCAATGGCCTGCTCAGTAATAGTGTTGCCGAAATTTAATCCCAGAATGGCAGAAGATGGAACGGTTGGAGTGCTTTTCTCTGCAAGAGAAGCAAAGGAGCCAATTATGCCTATCAGGATAAATATTCCCAGTACCATTGCCAAAAGAGAACCCACGAATGTGCCCGCTATAATTTTTAAAAAATTTTTCATAATGGTTATATAATCTATTAGTGTTTTAGTAATCAATTTGATATCGACAAAATTAAACAAAAATATGGAAAAAACAAATAAAGAGTGGTTACGCTTGCGATTGTCGTTAATTATCTCTAAAATTGTACTATATTGAAACAATTTCAACGAAAAATAACTTTTATGAAAATGCCCAAATCATATTTTGCAATATTGTTTGCAACATGTATTATGTTCTCGTGCTCTCAAAAGAAGCAGATAAGTGATTATCCTGTAATTTCATTTGCCTCAGAGATAGGGAATGAAGCTGTTGTTAATCTGAGTTCTGTAGCAGACAGCATCTCTTATATTCCTTTAGAAACAAAAAACAGTTCATTACTTAACAATCCTTTATCTTACTGCTATGAGAATGGAAAGATATATATTCTGAACAAATATGGGTTGATGATATTCGACAGCAATGGAAAGTTTATCAGAAAGATAGACAGGAAGGGTAGAGGACCTCAGGAATACCTTCAGATTAAAAGATTTGAAGTTTCTCCTGAAACTGGAAATATTCTAATTCAAAATTTGATACAATCTTTAAACGAATATGATTCTTTAGGGAACTTTATAAGAAAAATTGAACCTCCAAAAATTGATGATTGTCAGACTTTTGATAATTTTAAATTATCTGATGAACTATACATAAGTAGTCTGACTGAAAATGGAAAGTTGCCAAGATTTACATTTGTGTTATATGATTCATTGTCGAATATTGAAAAGAAGATTCCAAATAGTGATGTTAATGGTTTGGACTCTTCACAGTTGATATTAATCCCAGGTGTAATGAGAGTCATTGTTGCCGCCAAAACATTCAGATACAGCGATAATCTAAGATTGTATTTTGGAGGAGACACAGTCAGATCAATTGATAAGAACATGAATGTAACAATTCCTTATATATATGATTTTGGCGAATTTGGAGTGCCTTTGAAGGAGACTTATGATCTGATTACAGACATGAGCAGAATTAGCATTTCCGGCAACCCTATGGAATCGGATGGTTTTGTATTATTTAAGCTCTATATGAGAAATCATGCAGCCGAGCCATTCTATCCAATTACTAGAACCGGCGTAAAATCAGAGACACAGAATCAGACTGAGTATGCAATTTTTGACAAAATAAACAGCAAACTGACTCTTATGAAACAACCCATAAAGGAGCAATTAGGTTTTAAGAATGATCTTGACGGGGGACTTGTTTTCTGGCCAAATTATATTTCCAGTGACAAACGAATGATTAAAATTTTTACCGCACCTGAATTTCTTGAACTGGTACAAAAACCGGAAACCTCTTCACCAGCCATGAAAGAGATCGCTAAAACCTTGACAGAGGAAGATAATCCTGTAGCAGTAATTGCCAGATTAAAATAAGATAACAATCGATAGGCTGTACAACTATTTCAACGACACTGTTTATAAATTACCAGACTTAAAACTTGTTCCAACTTTCTTATCACTATTTTCCACCAGAAGCTGGACTGCCTCCGCTCATTTTATCGTCTATAACAGATTTACGGGCTTTTTTAACATTAGCATTAAACTTGCCAAAGCGCCAGAGTAGGCTAAAGCTTGCACTTCTTTGGAAAGAAGCACTTTCTGAGTGTGTTCTGTAGTTAACGTCCTTCGAATCGTATTTGTAAACTTTCTTGTTTTCAAAAGGCTCGTTTACATACAAAGATAGCGTCAGCTTATCTTTTAAAAATTTCTGACTTATACCCATAGATGCCATGTAAATTAAAGGGTTCTTGGACTGAAGTGTAATGTTCCCTCCGAATAAATAGACCCCGCAATCAAATGTAGCTTTTTTCCATAAACCGGCAGAACTTCCAAAACCTCCGTTAAAGCTGAACCCACTGTTTTTCAAATCTGAATTATATGTTGAAACTGTGGTATATGCCATCGAGAAGTTAAGGTTAAAGTTGAACTTGGTATCATAACGATATGAATAATTTGTATTTAACCTGTAACTGTTGTTAACACCAATATTGTCATAAGTAGTGATTCTTGCACCCGAAGGTTCTACTCTCGTAATGCTTTCAACATTATTTTTAGTGAAGTTGGCCATAATATTCAATCCGAGGTTCCACCTCTGTGACGATTTTCTGAATCCGGCATTTATTGAATTACGTCTGACGGTCTTTAAGTCGGGGTTGCCGAACGAGATATTCATCGGGTCGGAGTCGTTTACATATGGATTCAGATACCATATACCAGGACGGTTCAAACGTTGAGTAAATGCTAACGACAGAACACTTCCCTTTTTTAACAGATAGGAGAAATTTATATACGGAACCACGTCGAATTGCTTGTTGTTAAACTGAATATCCCCGGAACTGCTCTTAGATACTCCATCGTTAAATGTATACTCCATACGGAAACCTGCCTTTGCAGTCAGAGATTTATGCTTAAAAACATATCCTCCATATATGCTCCCGATATGTTGATCGTAATCAAGGTCGTTGACCCTCGACATATCATCGACCCAATTTCCTGTTGCCTCATCGTAACGCTTTATTTTAGTATTTGAGACATTTTGACGCAATATATATTTTACCCCGGTTTCTATTTGATGTTTATTTGAGATAGGGTCGTAATAATCAACCTGTGCTGTATGTTCATAAGCCGACGCTTCATTCTTTGAATGTTGAGAATAAGAGATATAATTCAGTTCCGGATCGATAGTATTAGTTACATCAGTTGATACCGGGTTTGCATCAAGCGAATAACTTATCGTTAGATTTTGATCGGGCTTTTTAAAAGTGCGCTGGTATGAGACACTGCCGGAACCAGAGCCGTATCCATACTCAGAGTTAGAGGTGTTAAGATATTTTCTGGTTAGGATATTACTGATATTCATTGCAGTATAAGTCGATTTTCCATCACTGCTTGAAGTGCCAAAATATCCGGAGCCGGAAAGAGTAATCAGATTTAAAGAGTCTATCTCATAACTTGCATCTATTCCAAACATGGTAAAATTGTTATCTGAATTATACTTTCTTTCACTTCTGGAGAACCGGTAATCATCACTCACAAAATTCTCTGTCTCCGAGAAATAGCTGCTTTTGTTTGACACATTCTTGCCATTGTATATATTGGTACTAAGTGCAAATTTGCCAACTTGTGCTGAGATATAACCACCGTCATTATATCCGCCTAATGTATTTAGACCGAAATTCATACTGCCGCTGTAACCATTGGTTGTTTTCTTGTTGGTTATGATATTTATGATACCTCCTATACCCTCCGCATCATATTTTGCCGGTGGGTTTGTGATTACCTCAACAGATTTTATGGCACTTGCAGGCATAGCCTTAATTACATCTTTAAAATTTTTAACCAGAATGCCAGAAGATTTGCCATTCACGAGCACTTTGAAATTTGTCTCGCCATTCATCCTTACGGTGCCCTCACCGTCCACACTCAGCATCGGCACCTTTCTTAAAATCTCTGAAACTGTGCTCGAAGCTGTTTGAGGATCGGCTTCGAGGTTGTAGGTCAGTTTATCGGGATCGTTTTTGATCAGGGGTTTTACTCCCACAACAGTAACCTCTGCAAGTTGCAAACCCTCAATTAAAGATATTTTGCCAACATCGAGGCACTTAGATATTCCGTCCAGGTTTATCTCGCTTTTAGAATTGGTATATCCCAACATAGATGCCGACAAAAAATATTTCCCTTTCCCCGGCGCTTCCAATATGAATTTTCCGTCTGCCCCTCCTGCAATGGCTTTTAACAGTTTCAACGAGTCTGTAAAGAGCGCCACCGTAGGATACTCTATACTCTTGCCAGACACAGAATCAACAACCATTCCAATGATTGTGATTTTTTCATTTTCTGGCTTTTGAGCCTGAATGGCAGATGTCCAAAACATAAATAGACAGACTGGCAATAATCGTCTTTTCGAAAATTGAATTGTCGACATTTTAATAAATATAAGAAGTTTAACACAAGATGTAAATATGGAAGATATAATACCGGAATCGCTCTCAAAAGATGTACCAGATTAAATTTTAACTTCCTGAATGTGACTAAGGAAGCCCTTGTATTTATCTGTTTTTGAAAGCTGGTATAGAAAATTTACAAAGAAAAATTACTGCTCTTTTCTGAGCCTGTATCCGACGCTACGGATATTCTCAACATTTACAGATGTGGTGTCAAGTTTTTTTCTTAGATGTGAGGCAAGCGCTTCAAGTGACTTCTTGGTGTCAATATCCTTATCGTCCCATAGAGCAACCACAAGGTCATTTACCTTGCATACCTGGTTATAATTGTTGCAAAGAATCTGAAGCAGTCTGTTTTCATAGAAGGAGAGAGTTATTGACGAACCATCCTGTTTAATAAGACATCTGTCTTCCGGAGAGTAATTCATATTTCCCAAGGTAAAAATGTCGTTGTTTTTGGTTGAAATTTGCAAACACTTCTGCACTCTTATCAGAAGCTCTCTTAGTCCGAAAGGTTTTTTGAGATAGTCACTGCAGCCAATTTCAAATCCGTTTGCAACACTGCTGTCGTCGCTGATTGAGGTTATGAATATTATAGGGATATTTTTATCTGTTGACCTGATAAGTCTGGCGAGTTCAAATCCGTCAATTTCCGGCATATTAATATCAAAAAGACAGAGATCGGGGTGGAAAATATTATACTGTTCCAGCGCGGTGCGGCCATCATTTACAAAAGTGAGTTCATATCCACTCATTTTCAAAAACTCACACATCGCATAGCCGAAGTTGATCTCGTCATCGGCTAACAGAATTTTCTTTCCCATGTTTGTTATTGATTAATAGTGTAAACTTACTTCCTTTTCCAACTTCACTGGTCAGCAAGATTTTTCCTTTATGAGACTTTACAACCCACATTACATAATTTAACCCCAGTCCAAAGCCTTTTCCCTTTTGTGAATGTTCTTTTTTGTTTACCCTGTAGAACTTCTCAAATATTTTTGACTGTTCATCTTTGGGTATTCCTATACCGTTGTCTTCAACGGATATATAGAAGAATTTACCTGCTATTCGGGTTGATATTTTTATTATGACAGATTCGTTAGAATATTTAATTGCATTATCTATAAGGTTACCAATTGCATTTGATAGATGAAGCTTATCGCCAAAAATATCTTCTTGGCCGGCAGTGATATCGGTAGTAATTGTCACACTCTTTTTGGACTCCACGTTGTGGCGGGCTATATGAGGTTCAATTGCCTCATTAATATTAAACAGCGTTTTGTTGAGCGGGGCCTGACGTTTCTCAAACTTATTGATATCAAGGATGTTTTCGATCAAGCCATTGAGAAAATAGAGCTGCTCTTTAGCCTTTCCAAAAAAATAGGGTGCTACCTTGCGCTCTGCCATTTCTCCAACTTCGAGATTTGTGATGGATGCCTGCAGAGGTGAACGGAGTTCGTGAGTGAGGAAGTGTGTAATATTCTCCTTTAACATTGCCAAAGAAACCTGTTTGTACAACATTCTGGTCTGCATGATAATGCTTGCCAGAATAAAAATTGTCAGGACAAGAGACAAAGATAAGATAAAGAGAAGGTCTCCCTTAAATACGGAATCTGGATAAAATATTTTTGCATCTACCATTAGTTCATTTGAAAAAGAGAGTGGAATGCTTAATTCAAAAAAAGGATGGAACAATGGAATATCTGTCCGACTACAATTAAACTCTGTTACCTGAGACGAACCAGATGCTGTATAGGTCAAAATGAAATTAGTCGATTTATCAAAACTAGACAACATTATTGAAAAAAAATTGGACAAAGAATCAATATTTAGAGGAAATGTGTTTTTATATGCTTCTTGAAGAGCTTCTTCTAATGATACTTTGGTGAAATCTTTATTTTCTTTTTTTAAATCGATAGATTTAATCTGATTAGCGTGATATTTAGCGTCTGGGGGAAGAGAATTTAAAAGAGTAACATTAATTTTATTGCTTTTATTTATCTTTTCCAGTCTGGAGTTCAGTTCCTTATTAATTGCATCCCTGAGCACCTGCTCAGTCTGCTTCCTGAATGTAATTTTCTCATTATCAATAATTCTAAATAGCCACACTCCCTGGAGTGACAATAAAAATAAAATTGCAATTATGGAGATAGATAGGGCCCGGTTTAACATATTCAGCAAACTGTCAGTAATTAATCAGCATTCTGTATGCAAATGTAACAATTATTATTAATTTATTTGTACAACAAAAAAACAATAAAGCCATGAAAACAACATTTGAAAAACTGAATGAACAAGAGATGATTAATGTAACAGGTGGTGACACAATACTCAAATTTACTGACAAGAACGGCAACGTATATTACATCGTTATTGAAGACGGTCTAGGATCAGGAACTGTTCAGCCATAATGAAATTTTAATGACAACTTGCTGATTTTCAGCAAATGACATTGCTTCGTTTCAACATAATTTTAATTATGTATGGGTAATTTTTATCCCTTAATAAGGACGTAAAACTTTTGAAAAAATTTAAACATTTTTCCCAGTTAGACTCTACAGATTGTGGACCGGCATCGCTTAGAATGGTTGCGATGCACTATGGACGCCATTTTTCTCTCGATACGTTACGGAAAAAATGTGAATATACAAGAGAAGGCGTAAATCTTTTTGGGATATCACAAGCTGCGGAAAGTATTGGCTTTAGGTCTCTTGGTGCAAAATTATCGTTCGAAGAACTTTGTAAAGCCTCGTTGCCTTGTATTGTCCATTGGAATCAGCGACACTTCGTGGTTCTGTACGGAACAAAAGGTAGCGGCAAAGATTTTAGATTGCTTGTTGCAGATCCTGCCACAGGGTTAGTAAAACTCACAGAAGACGAATTCAAAAAAGCATGGTTCAGCACCGTAAGTAACGGAGAGGGAAGAGGAATTGCTCTCTTTCTCGATCCAACCCCGCAATTTTATGCAAATGAGGGAGAAAGTATAAACAGAAGAGGATTTGGATTTTTATATTCATACATTAGACCCTACAAGAAACTTATAATTCAGCTTTTTCTCGGACTGCTTGTAGGCAGTTTGCTTCAACTGATTCTGCCATTTCTTACACAGAGCATAGTTGATATAGGCATCGGATCACAAGACTTAAGCTTCATCTGGCTTGTTTTAATAGCCCAGCTAATGCTTACCATAAGTATGGCCTCAGTGGATTTTATCCGGGGGTGGATACTTCTCCATTTGGGGACAAGAGTAAATATTTCACTGATCTCAGACTTCCTTGCAAAACTCATGAATTTGCCAATCGGCTTTTTTGACACCAAAATGACTGGTGATTTGCTGCAGAGGATTGGAGATCACAAACGAATTCAAACATTTCTTACCGGTTCATCGCTCAATATTCTCTTTTCTTTGTTCAATATTGTAATCTTTGGAGTCGTTTTGCTTTACTATAGTACAATAATTTTTACAATATTCATTTTTGCATCCATTATATATGTGTTGTGGGTGATGCTCTTTATGAAGAGGCGCAGAGAACTGGATAACAAAGCGTTTACTCAAAATGCAGCTAATCAGAATTCTGTAATACAGCTAATAACCGGAATGCAGGAGATAAAACTTAACTCCTGTGAAAGACAAAAAAGATGGGAGTGGGAGAGGATACAGGCAAAACTTTTTAAGGTAAATATAAAAGGACTTGCTCTGGGTCAATATCAGGAGGCTGGCGCTACTCTCATTAATCAACTGAAAAACATATTTATAACAATAGTTGCTGCCAGCTCCGTTCTTAACGGGGAATTAACACTTGGTATGATGCTGTCCGTGCAGTTTATAAACGGGCAGCTTAACTCTCCCATATCGCAAATAATAAGCTTTATGCAATCTTCTCAGGATGCAAAACTGAGTTTGGAAAGACTTTCTGAGATTCACGATAAAAAAGATGAAGAGAACAAAGATTTTGAACTACTTGCAGATATTCCCAAGGACAAACCGATATCTGTAGAAAATCTTTCATTCAAATATGAGGGTGCAGGAGCAGAACTGGTTTTGAAAAATATCAACCTCACTATCGATAATGCAAAAATAACCGCCCTGGTTGGTACCAGCGGCAGTGGCAAAACGACACTTGTCAAGCTACTTCTTGGTTTTTATCCTCCTGTTAAAGGTTCCATAATGTACGGAGAACATAGCCTCTCTTCACTTAGTATGGGTGCCTGGAGAAAAGAGTGTGGAGTGGTAATGCAGGACGGTTTTATATTCTCAGATACTATTGCAAACAACATTGCACCTGGTGCAGAAATTATCGATAAAGAGAGACTTTCAAAGGCAGTTGAGATTGCAAATATCAGAGAGTTTGTGGAGAGCCTGCCTCTTTCATACAATACAAAAATTGGCCAGGAGGGACACGGCCTGAGTCAGGGACAAAAGCAGAGACTTCTTATTGCAAGAGCGGTATATAAAAATCCGCAGTTTATTATGTTTGACGAAGCTACTAATGCACTTGATGCCAATAACGAGAAACAAATAATGGATAACCTCAATGAGTTCTTCATAGGTAAGACAGTTTTGATTGTTGCCCATAGACTGAGTACAGTAAGAAACGCAGATAACATAATTGTGCTTGAAAAAGGAGAGATAATTGAGATGGGTAACCATGAAGCATTGATTGAAAAACGGGGGGCTTATTATCAGCTTGTAAAAAATCAGCTATATGTCTGAAGAGAAAAAAAAGATAGAACTTAGATCTGAGGATGTGAATGATATTCTCTCAAGGCCACCCGGATGGATTCTCAGGTGGGGGACTGTTATTATTCTCTCTATTGTTGTTCTTCTTTTGATTGGTAGTGCCATATTCAAATATCCGGACAGATTGGTTGCTCCGGTATTGGTGACTTCAGAAAATCTTCCTGCACAACTTGTTGCCAAGACGACAGGCAGACTGCAAAAAATCTTTAAAGGAGAAGGAGAGTTGGTTTCAAATGGAGAACTTATTGCAATTATTGAGAACCCAACATCATATGAGAATTATCTGGAACTCAAATCTATAACTTCACAATTTTCAGATTCACTTGCCGATAATGGAAACATCAGCAGTTGCTTATTCCTCTCCAATCTCCAGTTAGGTGAACTGCAAAGCGTATATACTCAATTTCTTAAAAGCTTTAAAGAGTATAAAAATTTCATAGAAATTAACTATCATAGAAAAAAAATTGCGATACTCAAACGTCAGATTGAGACACAAAAATCACTTCAGTCGTTGAGTGAAAAGCAGGTTTCTCTGTCCAAAGAGCAGATGGAGATCTCAGATAAAATTTACAAAAGAGATTTAGCTCTCTATAACCAAAAGGTAATTTCACAATTTGATCTTGAGAAAACCAAAAGCACCCAACTATCCACCGGACAGCAATATGAAGCTGCTCAGTCAGATCTGAATAATATGAAAATAAATATTTTACAGGCAGAACAGAGTGTTTTTGATCTGGAACTGGACAGAGAGGAGCAACTCAGTCTGCTTGAGAGATCTCTTATGGGTAATTACGACAATTTACGGGCTGAGGTTAAGCAGTGGGAACAGAATTACCTTCTGGTAAGCCCGGTGAACGGTAAAGTCTCTTTTACAAAATTCTGGCAGGAGAATCAGAATGTATCTGTTGGAGATGTAGTATTTACTATAATCCCATTGCAAGAGGCAAGGATTACCGGTAAAATTTATCTCCCTTTGGCTGGAGCCGGAAAGGTTAAGGTGGGTCAGAAAGTTAATATTAAGCTGGATAACTATCCTTATATGGAGTTTGGGATGGTTCAGGTTAAAGTGGGGAGTATCTCAATGGTGCCCACAGATATTAATGAAAATAAAGTTTACATAGTCGGGGTAAATTTTCCGGACAGATTAAAGACAAACTATGGTTCAGATCTGATTTTTACAGAGGAGATGCAGGGTGTTGCAGAGATAATTACAGAGGACCTTAGTTTGTTGCAGCGAATTTTATTCCCTTTTAAACACATTTTAAAAAGCAGGTTGTAAAGAAATTGCTATGAGTATTTCTATCATAATATTATCAATTAGTATAACTTCGGCAATATGCACAAGTCTTATCGCATCTTTCCTCCATAATAAGATGAGCTGGCACAAGTCTGTGAAAAAATCTAAGTGGAAGAATGTGAATTTATTTCTGAGCAGCTTTTATCAGTTTAACAACCATTTTTACAGCTCGTTCTCTTTTCTTAGAGAATTAATGATAAACTCATTCATTATCAGTTTATTTTTTAAATATTTGATATGTGAGCCAAACTATATGTCAATAACGTTTATTATCGGTTCCTTTGTTGTTACTTGTGTTCTGAGAATGATTAGCCAGGCTGTAGCATATGCTAAGTTTTATGACGAAGATCTTGTAAAATAACGTTAAATTCATACCTTTGTGCACAGTGAAGATAGTCTTAAAATATACAATTTCTATAGTATTAACATTGACGTATTTGGTGGCAAGCGTGGGTATAGGTGTCCATAAATGCTCTGCAGCCGGTACTAAAAGTGTTTTGTTTTTTTTTAGCGACAACTCTTGTGAGTCCTTACATAATCATTGCTGTTGCGGTTCTCATGACTGTCACAATATAAAACATTCCAAAAAATGCTGTGAAACGGAATTTCATCATTTGGGTTGTGATTATGAGTTAAGTCAATCAAACCTGCTTTCACAACTAATTTATCAGTCACTAACAGCAAATTTATATTCAACAGATTTTTCCGATTGTGATTTATTGATGGAAAATTACAACGGCTCAATCATTCTTTATTATGATCATCCTCCATCATTAAAACATAGTACATATTCATACCACTCTCAGTGGAGATTGTAGAGATTCTATTCAGAACAGAATAGTTATCTTATACAATTAATATGAATATGAAAAAAACAATTATATCAATTTTATTTTTTATTTCTATAGCTTCATTCCTTAATGCCCAAACGATTAACGGTGTAGTTAAGGTACAAAGAGCTAACGGCGAGGTCGAACCATTGGCTTATGCTTCTATTTACTGGTTAGAAGGAAAAGTTTCATTTGTGTCCAATGATGATGGCCACTTTTCTTTTAACAGTAACAAATCTGAAAACATCTCATTAATAGCAGCATATATTGGCTATACAAAAGACACGATAATTCTTGAAAATGGTCAGAATAACGTTGAATTCATTCTAAAAGAGAGTAATAACCTTAATGAAGTTAAAGTTATTGGCAGACAACAAGGGAATTATCTGTCAAAGGTAACTCCTGTTAAAACAGAGGTTATCTCTGCTGCGGGTCTGTGCAAGATGGCCTGTTGCAATCTGGCCGAGAGTTTTGAAAATTCAGCAAGTGTAACTGTAGGATATGCAGATGCCATTACCGGTGCCAGGCAGATCAGATTACTCGGGCTATCAGGCCAGTATACTCAAATGTTGGATGAAAATCGTCCCGTTATGAGGGGAATTGCTTCTCCATTTGGGTTGTCTTATATTCCCGGGCAATGGCTGGAAAGCATTCAAATTGCAAAAGGACCATCGTCTGTTGTAAATGGTTTAGAGGCCATAACTGGTCAGATAAACCTCGAACACAGGAAACCCACAACAGAACAACCTCTCTTTGTTAACCTGTTTTTGAGCAATTCCTTAAGATCGGAGGCAAATATAGCTTCATCCCTGCAACTTGGTCCAAGGCTAAGTACGGTAATTTTTGGTCACTTCTCAACAGATCCTATGGGACACGACGGGAATCACGATGGTTTTAAAGATGAGCCGGTTTCTATGCAGTTTAACCTTGCTAATCGCTGGCTCTATGTTGCAGGAAATGGAACTCAGATACGATTTGGTTTTAAGGCACTTTCGGACGACAGACTGGCTGGTCAGAATGATTTTAAAAAAAATTCCCCAAGAGACCTAACAATATGGGGGTCGAGAATCAAAAATAAGGGAGTAAACGGATTTCTGAAAGTTGGAGTGCCACTTAATAAAGAAAATAGCAAGAATATTGCCACAGTCATTGACTATACTTTCCATAAGCTGGATTCGTACTTTGGAATGAAAGACTATAATGCAGAACAGAATTCGGCATTTATGAACCTTATGTTCATGAATAATATTAACGAAAATCACAAATACATAATAGGCCTTAGTGGACAGTATGATAATTTTGATGAACTTGTTAAGAATCCTATGGGCAATATTGTGGATCCTAGCAGAGAGGAGAGATCTTTAGGTGGCTACGGAGAATATACATATACCAATGGCACGAAATTCACATTAGTAGCAGGGTTGAGATTAGACAACAACAACCTCCACGGATGGCTGTTTGCCCCAAGAATGAATCTAAAATATGCTTTTGTAGAGAAACTTGTTCTGAGAGCTTCAGGCGGCAGGGGATTCAGATCTTCCAATGTCATAGCTGACAACCTTGGAATGCTCTCTACGGGCAGAGAGATCAGAATTGACGACAATCTTAACATAGAAGATGCCTGGACATACGGTGCGAACTTAACAGGCTATTTTCCATTAGGTTTTGGAAAGGACGCCTCGCTAAGTTTCGATTACTTCAGAACCGATTTCAACAAGCAAATAATTGTTGATCAGGAGAGAGATCTTTCCTATATCTGGCTTTATAACCTGAGCGGCAGGTCATTCACCAATACTTACCAGATGGACTTTACAGTTGAGCCAATCGAGAGGTTTACTGTTTTGGCAACCTTCAGATACACAGACGCAAAAGTTACTCTAAATGGGCAGGGTCTGGTTGAAAAACCTCTTACCAGCAAGTACAAGGGAGTGTTGAATCTTCAGTATGCAACCAGAATGAACATGTGGACATTTGATATTACTGCTCAGCTCAACGGACCAAGCAGACTTTACTACTTTGCAGATATGGATAAGTCCCCTGTCTATGCTATGCTTTATGCTCAGGTTACCAAAAAGTTCAAAGACCTTGATGTGTATATCGGAGGAGAAAACCTTACAAACTACCGTCAGCATAATCCTATTATTGATGCTCAAAACCCGTATTCACCAAACTTTAATTCAACTGTAATCTGGGGACCACTTATGGGCGTTAAAATCTATGCAGGCCTTAGATTCACTATTTGGAAATAAACAATTTTTTATTGAAACTTTTATTTACTTTTACAAACAAATCAAAAAAATGAAAACATTTATAAAATTTTTCACTTTAGTACTGGTAGCACTTTTCCTGTTTACAAACAACTCAGATGCTCAAGATAAAAAAAATAAGAAAGAGGCTCAAGTTACTTTCTCTGTTGAGATTGACTGTCCCAATTGTGTAAAAAAGCTGGAGGCTAAACTGCCTCATGAAGAGGGGGTTAAAGATCTTAAGGTAGATCTGGCCACAAAAACAGTTTGGTTCAAATTTCAGAAAGACAAGACCAGTAAAGAGAAGTTAGCCAAAGCTCTCGATAAGCTCGGCTATCCTGCCAAAGAGGTCGAAATAAAAAAATAGATAAGATGCAAAGACTTTTGTCTTTTACAGTATTAGTTGTAATCACCTTTGGACCCCTGTTTTCTCAGGTGACCAAAGGTGATTCTCCTTTTTATGAACAGATGAGAACGCTCTCTTTTGAAGAGAGAGAGGCGCTTACTTATAAAGAGATTACCTCGGGCAATATTCCCGGTTACCTCAAGAGCTTTGTAACTGTAAAGAGTGTTCAGAGAGACACAAAAGGAGACAAACACAGGGTTACACTTTTTGTAAAGCCCGATTATCTTTCTGTTGGCAACGACAGTTGTTCTTTCATAATACCAATGGGGCCAATTACAGCGCAAAGGATTGCTGACACATTGAACTGTTCGCTTCCGACTCCAAAGGTTGTTGATATTATTTATGAGCATTCAAAGCTTAAGCTTGAACCATTCAATTTTATCCCGCGCGGAAACAGAAATGAGACTCCGGACATTCTTAATGACCATTCAAGAGTAATTTTTGCTCAAATAAAAGCAGCTGGTTACAAGCCAGGTGTTTTTGTGGCCGGCACCAAAAAAGATATTGTAATATCATCAAAACTGAGCGATCCAAAAAGAACCAGAAACGTAACCATATATGGTTGGCATAAGCTGGACGGAAAAGCTATTCAGCCTGTTTACAATGCACATTTAGAAACATATGTGGATTATAGTCACGGGGTGCGTCTTGTTTCCAACAGAGTTTTGATAGACGGTAAAGAATATAACTACAGAGATGTTCTTAAAGATCCTGTACTTCACTCTTTATTGAGCGATGAGCCGGAGCCTCTGCAAAAGACATCTTATTTAGATAGATAAATAGATCATTGATAACTATTTTAATCTCATACAAATATGAAGAGAATCACGCTGATAATGATTTCTATGCTGGTTGCTGCATTCTGTTTTGCTTCATCACCACAGTCTTGGATAAGAGTAAATCAGGCTGGGTATCTGCCGAAAGATATTAAGGTTGCTGTCTTTATTTCACTTGAACAAAAGTCAACTCCGGAGTTTGAACTCTTTAATGCCCTCACCGGTGAGAGTGTGTTTAAAGGAATTGGAAAAATTGTAAATGCTTCTTCATGGGGAATGAAGAGTGCCTATAGATTTGATTTTTCTAAAATGGATATTCAAGGAGGATATTACATAGTGTCTAATGGAATTAAGTCCCAAAATTTCAGAATTTCTGCAGATGCGTATGATGGTCTGGCAGACTATCTGTTAGTTTACATGCGTCAGCAGAGATGCGGTGACAACCCTTATACCGGAGAGTTGTGTCACCAGGATGATGGCTTTATTGTTGACCATCCAACAAGAACCGGAGAAAAAATCGACGTCCGGGGTGGGTGGCATGATGCAACTGATTATCTACAATATCAGACAACCTCTGCTACTGCAGTATATCATCTTATGTTTGCATGGGAACAGCAAAAGGATAAATCCGTATTTAAGGATCTATATGACGCAAGAGGAAGAAAAGGGTCAAATGGAATTCCTGATATACTGGACGAAATAAAATGGGGGCTAGACTGGCTGATGAGAATGAATCCCGAGGACAAGGTCATGTTCAACCAGATTGCAGACGACCGTGACCATGCAGGATTCCGTCTTCCTCAGAATGACAAAGTGGATTATGGATGGGGTCCTGGCACTGGAAGACCAGTATATTTTGTTACAGGAAAACCACAGGGTTTGGGTAAATATATTAATCGTACAACCGGAGTTGCCTCAACAGCCGGGAAATTCGCATCAAGTTTTGCTCTTGGATCAGAGATATTTAAAAAGATTGACCCAAAATTTTCCGAAGCTATGAAGATAAAGGCAGAACAGGCTTTTGTTTTTGCTTTGGAAAAACCAGGGAATACTCAAACAGCATGTATAGCATCACCATATTTTTATGAAGAAGATACCTATGTAGATGATATTGAACTTGCGGCTGCAACATTTTACAATTACGAAAAGGATGATTCATGGAAAAAAAAAGCTGACTACTGGGGAGAACTGGAGCCAGTTACTCCATGGATGGAACTTGGCAGAGGGAGACATTATCAGTTTTATCCTTTCATAAACCTTGGCCACTACTACCTGGCAACATCTGACGATACAGATATAAGAGAAAAATATTTGGGCTTCATGAAACAAGGGTTGGAAGATTTAAAAAACAGGGCAGCAGATGATCCGTTCATATATGGTATTCCATTCTTGTGGTGTTCAAATAATCTGGTTTCTGCAGCCATAACACAGGCACACCTGTACAGAAAAGCATCGGGAGACAGCACATATCTGGAAATGGAGATGGCTCTCAGAGACTGGCTTTTTGGCTGTAATCCATGGGGTACGTCAATGATTGTGGGATTCCCGGAGGGTGGTGATTATCCTGATTCTCCTCACTCTTCGTATACAAAAGTCAAGGGAGACCTTACCTACGGCGGATTGGTGGACGGTCCTATTTATTATGATCTGTTCCGGACAAGGGCAGGTGGTGCTTTGACGAAAAAAGATATCTATGCTACTTTTAATAATGGAAGAGCAGTATATCACGATGATATGGGCGATTACTCATCAAATGAGCCGACTATGGATGGTACTGCCGGACTAAGTTACTACTTTGCATCAATGGAAAACGAGGGAAAAGAATCGAGTGCTGCAAAAAACATTGTGTCATCTGTTGTAAAAGATTCACAAGGTGCTATTGTCAGAGTAAATCCGGCTAAAAAAGTTATCTACCTCATATTTTCGGCTGATTCTATGTTCCAAGGCGGAGAGAAAATACTATCAGCGCTGGCAAAAAACAAAATAAAAGGTTCTTTCTTCTTTACAGGAAATTTTTTCAGGCTTGAACCGCAGAGATTCATTATAGGAAAAATAATAGAAGAGGGTCACTATGTGGGAGGACATTCGGACAAGCATCTTCTTTATGCTCCGTGGGGCAACAGGGCAGAGTCACTTCTTAGTCAGGACAGTGTGGCAAATGACTTAAGACAGAATTTTGCAGAGATGGCTAAATTCGGCATTAAAGCCTCTGATGCTACATGGTTTCTGCCCCCATACGAGTGGTACAATAAAGAGGTTGTAAATATAGCTTCGTGTCTGGGACTCACAACCATAAACTATACTCCTGGAACTACCACTCCGGCAGACTATACCGATCCCTCAATGAAAAATTATCACACAAGTCAGGAGCTTATAGATAATCTGTTCAGCTTTGAAAAATCAGATGGATTAAACGGAGCTTTAATTCTGATTCACCCCGGTGTGGTTAAGGAACGTCCCGACAAACTGTATGATAGACTGGACGAAATTATTAAACGTCTCAGAAAGCTTGGTTACTCTTTTGAACGTTTATACTGATTTTCCCCCACATTTCTTAACTTTACGGTCAATTCCGGCAATAATTAATTAAAAATATGTACAAAATACTTTCCAAGAGGTTTCTTACCCCCATAATATGTCTTATGGAAGTAGAGGCTCCCCGGATGGCAAAATCGGCAAAACCGGGTCAGTTTCTGATAGTTCGTGCACATGAAAAAGGGGAAAGAATTCCCCTGACAATTTGCGATTACGATTCAGAGAAAGGTACGGTTACTATAGTAACACAAATTGTTGGCGCATCAAGTCGTCAGATTTGTCATTTGAAAGAGGGGGAATCATTTGTAGACTTTGTTGGTCCGTTGGGCCTCCCATCAGAATTTATTCATATGAGCGATCAGAAACTCAAAGACAAGCGATTTATTTTTATTGCCGGAGGCCTGGGCACAGCCCCTGTATATCCGCAGGTTAAATACCTTCACGGAAGAGGAGCAAAGGTAGATGTCATCATTGGTGCCAAAAACAAGGAGATGATAATTTTCGAAGAGGAGATGAAAGCAATCTGTGACAAATTATATATTTGCACAGATGACGGGTCTGCAGGGCGCAAAGGTCTTGTTACCGAAATGCTTAAAGAACTTTTAGATGGCATAGAGGCCGGGACTGTAAACGGAGGAATCAAATATGATCAGGCAGTTGCAATTGGTCCTATGATAATGATGAAGTTTGTCACTCTTACTTCAAAACCATACGGATTGCCTTTGATAGTTAGTCTGAATACTCTCATGGTTGATGGAACCGGAATGTGTGGTGCCTGCAGAGTGACTATTGGCGGAAAGACAAAATTTGCCTGTGTGGACGGACCTGAATTTGACGCTTATCTTGTCGATTTCAATGAGGCAATGCGTCGTCAGGGTATGTATAAAAATATCGAAATTGAGGCCGATCATAAATGTAATATCGGACTGGACCAAAAGTAAAATTTAATTTGAGCTTACAAATGAGAAACAAAATTCCAAGAGTTCCAGTAAGAGAGCAGGATCCCGCTGTTCGGGCAAAAAATTTTGCTGAGGTTTCATATGGTTACAACGAGTCTGAAGCTATTCTTGAAGCTTCGCGCTGTCTGGGCTGCAAAAAGCCCTCCTGTGTTCCCGCTTGCCCCGTAAGCATTCAGATTCCGCAATTTATTGCTGCAGTTGAAAATGGAAATATTGAGGAGGCTGCTCGTATTATTGCAAGAGACAGCTCATTGCCTGCAGTATGCGGGAGAGTCTGTCCTCAGGAGGGCCAATGTGAAGGTGCTTGCATTTTAGGCGTTAAAGGAGAACCTGTTTCAATTGGAAAACTGGAACGCTTTGTGGCAGACTGGAGCAGGGAGAGAGGAGTGAAATTTATAGAAAAAGCTCCGTCAAATGGGAAAAAAGTTGCTGTTGTAGGGAGTGGACCGGCAGGTTTGGCCTGCTCTACCGACCTTGCAAAGATGGGTTACGATGTTACGATTTTTGAAGTTCTTCATGAAGCAGGCGGAGTTTTACAGTATGGAATTCCGGAGTTTCGTCTGCCAAAAGAGAGCGTTGTAAAATATGAAATTGACAATGTCCGTGCTCTGGGTGTAAAAATTGAAACGAATATTGTTGTCGGAAGGACCGTTACAATAGACTCCCTTATGAATAATGAGGGGTTTTCTGCTGTTTTTATTGGCTCTGGAGCAGGGCTTCCAAAATTTATGGGCATTCCCGGAGAAAATCTCAATGGAGTTTTATCTGCAAATGAATTCCTTACCAGAAATAATCTCATGAGGGCGTACGATCCATCCTATGACACTCCAATTTATGTAGGCAAAAGAGTGGCCGTTGTGGGCGGAGGAAACGTTGCAATGGATGCTGCCCGCTCTGCATTGCGTCTCGGGGCAGAGGTGACCGTTGTTTACAGGAGGACAGAAGTTGAACTTCCTGCGCGAGTAGAGGAGGTCCACCACGCAAAACAGGAAGGGATAGTTTTCCGGATGCTCACAAATCCTGTGGAAGTGCTTGGAGATGAAAGAGGATGGGTTACTGGTTTAAAATGTATAAAAATGGAACTTGGAGAACCGGATCAAAGTGGCCGACGTTCTCCGGTACCGATTCCGGATTCACTCTTCGATATAGAAACAGATGTTGTAATAATGTCGCTTGGAACTTCACCAAATCCTCTGATAGCCTCTACCACACCTGGTCTTGAAACTAACAGATGGAACGGATTGGTTGCCTCCGAAGATGGAGCCACTACTCGTCCTGGAATTTTTGCCGGGGGAGATGCAGTCACCGGAGCAGCGACAGTAATACTTGCTATGGGTGCAGGACGCAAAGCGGCGGCGGCGATAGACAATTACCTAACAAAAACTTAAACATCATGTCACAGAAACCATCAATACCAAAAGGAACAAGAGATTTTGGCCCGGCAGAAATGGCCAGAAGAGACTATATTTTCAACTCAATAAGAAGTATTTTCAAGCTGTACGGATATTCGCCAATCGAGACACCTGCAATGGAAAATCTGTCCGTTCTGCTTGGCAAGTATGGGGAGGAGGGAGACAAGCTTCTTTTCAAAGTATTAAACTCAGGAGATGCTTTTGCAGGGGTTGAACCATCAATGCTTAACAACAGCAATGCTCTCTCGCTTAAGGTTTGCGAGAAGGGGTTGAGATATGATCTGACAGTACCCTTTGCCCGATTTGTCGTTCAGCACCAGAACGAGCTTGTGTTCCCTTTCAAAAGATACCAGATACAACCTGTATGGCGCGCAGACAGACCTCAGAAGGGCCGCTATCGCGAATTTTACCAATGTGATGTAGATGTTATCGGAAGCAAATCGTTAATTAATGAGCTGGAGTTGGTCCAGATTGTGGACAGTGTTTTCCGCAAATTTGACATTAAAGTGTGTATTAAAATCAATAACCGCAAAGTGCTTTCAGGTATATCCGAGATAATTGGTCATCCGGACAAGCTGGTTGACATAACAGTAGCTATTGACAAGATTGATAAAACCGGAATTGAAGCTGTAAAAGAGGACCTCAGATCAAAAGGACTTGACGAAAATGCAATATGCACTATTGAACCTATACTCAATCTGAAAGGAACGACTCTGGAAAAACTTTCGGCAATGAGACCGATTCTGGCTTCATCTCAGATTGGTACTATAGGGCTTAATGAACTTGAAAAGGTATTTGAACTTATAGAAAATGTGGGTATAAGTCAGGAGGTGGAGCTTGATCTCTCTCTTGCAAGAGGTCTTAACTACTATACCGGGGCGATATTTGAGGTAAAGGCTAAAGATACAGAAATGGGAAGCATTTGCGGAGGAGGTCGTTACGATGACCTTACAGGGATTTTCGGACTTCCGGATATGTCGGGAGTTGGAATCTCTTTTGGAGCAGATAGAATTTACGACGTGCTACTTTCATTGAATAAGTTTCCATCAGAAGCTGTAGAGGGCACTAAAGCTCTGTTTACCAATCTAGGAGAAAATGAGGTTCTTTATTCACTTCCAATTTTAAAAGCCCTTAGGGAAGCTGAAGTTGTTGCAGAAATTTACATAGAAAAATCGAAGCTCAGAAAGCAGTTTGACTATGCAGATAAGAGATCTATCCCATTTATAGTTATAGTTGGAGAAGAGGAGATCAGCAAAAACTGCCTTAGCCTTAAAAATCTTATTTCCGGAGAACAACAGACATTATCAAAAGAACAGCTTCTTGAAATACTGATAACTAAGACATAAACAGGCTTAATTTAAAAATAAATTTGTATTATCCTATAGATTGCACTATCTTTGCAAATCAAATATACCGCGGAGTGGAGCAGTTGGTAGCTCGTTGGGCTCATAACCCAAAGGTCGTAGGTTCGAGTCCTACCTCCGCTACTAAAATCCTCTAAGTACCTTAATTTAAGTACTTTTTGGGTTTTCTCAAGGTCACAGAAAAGATTCAAATCAGAGTTTTAGAAGTGATTTTACATCAGCAAAAACCACTATTGTTAATTTTCCTTACAATATTTATTATTAACTATATGACTAATTCATTTTTATCATGGCAAAGTTGTATAAGAATTTTAGTCTCGTTTTGCTAGATTAGATATGTAAATAACAAAACTAAATTGAGGCGGGAGATGGTTTGGGGAGTGTGCTTTGCAATAGTTATCAAATAATTATTTGAAAGATATGAAAAGTATTATTGAAAAAAAGTTCACAGAAGTGTTTGAGTATGGGTTTGAGCAAACATTTGCTTCTCCCGGTAGAATAAATATAATAGGAGAGCACACAGATTATAATATGGGTTTTGTTCTTCCGGCGGCAATTGACAAATGTATCTACGGATCATTTGCAAAGAAAACCAATGGTTCAATCAGGATCTATTCTTATAACTATCAGGAATTTTGCGAGTTCAAAGTTTCTGATATTGAGGCTCCAAAACAGCAATGGGCAAAATATGTCTATGGAATAACTCAGGAGATATTAAAGGGAATAAAAAGTAGGGATGAGTTTTCAAAAATTTCTTTTGATTGTGTTTTTGGCGGAGATATTCCTTTGGGTGCCGGGCTTTCATCCTCGGCGGCCCTTGAAAATTTATTTTCTTTTGCATTAAATGAAATATACCATCTCGGCCTAATAAAAGAGGAATTGGCAAAAATTGGGCAAGCTTGTGAACATAATTATGTTGGAGTAAAATGCGGAATTATGGATCAATTTGCTTCTATGATGGGAGAAGAGTCAAAGGTTATTAAGCTGGATTGTAGAAATTTAGATTATTCATATTTTCCTTTTATTCAGGAAAATATGAAAATAATTTTGTTTGACACAAAGGTTAAACACAGTCTGGCTTCTTCTGAATATAATGTGAGAAGGACAGAATGCGAACAAGGAGTAGAAAAAATGAAGAAGTTTTATCCAAAGATAACTTCTTTAAGAGATGTAACTATAGATCAAATTGACAAACACAGAGAGCTCCTGTCTGGGAAAGAATATGACAGATGTTCTTATGTAGTAGAAGAGAATATGAGATTATTCAAAGCCTGTGAGGCCTTGGAAAAAAATGATCTGAAAACATTTGGCACCCAAATTTATAGATCACATTCGGGTTTACAACATAAATATGAGGTTAGCTGCATAGAGCTTGATACATTAGTATATGCTACGAAAAATGTTGATGGGTGCTATGGAGCGAGAATGATGGGTGGTGGTTTTGGAGGATGTACTATTAACTTTATAAGGCCAGATATTGAAGAAGTATTTATTAATAAGATAACCAAAACATTTTATAATAAACTCGGTAAGCACCCGGAAGTTATTGGGATTCAAATTGGAAAGGGGACTCACAAACTATAAAAAATATGAATATGAGTTTTCAAATAAGAGAAGCTCACGAGAATGATATTAAGATAATTTTCAACTTTATCTGCGAATTAGCAGATTATGAAAAACTAAGTCATGATGTTACAGCTACTGAAGAAATTCTTTATGAAAGCCTGTTTGTCAAAAAACAGGCAGAGGTTCTGATAGCAGATATGGATGGTGTTCCCGTGGGTTTTGCTCTTTTTTTTCACAATTTTTCTACCTTCAAGGGCAGGGCTTGTCTCTATCTGGAAGATCTCTACGTAAAGCCCGAATTTCGTGGGAGAGGATTTGGAAAAGAGATGTTTAAGAAGCTCGCAAAAATAGCAGTTCAAAGAAATTGCGACAGATTTGACTGGTCAGTTTTAGACTGGAATGAACCGTCAATTAAATTTTATAAAAAATTGGGTGCTATCCCTATGGATGACTGGACGGTTTACAGGCTTACCGGTGATTCTCTCAGAAATTTAACAAATGATAATTATAAATAACATTATAAAATGAGGATATTAACTATTGCACTTGTCGCCCACGATAACCGAAAAAAAGATCTTATAGAGTGGGTGGAATTCAATAAGGGTTCCCTTGCAAATCACAAGCTTGTCTGTACCGGAACTACCGGCAGAATGGTAGAAGCAGCTCTTAATCAAAATCGTAAAAAGGATGATTCCAATATTGACATAACTCTTCTTAAATCTGGCCCTCTCGGTGGAGATCAGCAACTTGGAGCTCTTATCTCCGAAGGGAAGATCGATATGCTGTTCTTCTTGTGGGACCCTATGCAACCCCAGCCTCACGATGTAGATGTGAAGGCTCTCCTGAGGATATCGAGCCTCTATAATATACCCACAGCTACCAATCGCTCAACAGCAGATTTTTTAATATCATCTCCGCTTTTTGAAAGCGACTACACGCCAAAAAAGGAGAGTTTCTCCGACTATCTTGGAAGATCGATTGATCTTTAAATGCTTAGTTTAACCTGAAAAATTGAGTGATCTCCCCGTTTTCCTTCGATAAATATCGTTTCAGCACCTTCTGCTTTATAGAACTCAACCTCATCGCCGAGTCTGCTTTCTGTATTAAAGTTGATAACAAGATCGGAAATTTTTATTTTTATAATCACATCTGTTTCTAAACAATCCAATGCCCACTCAATGTATTTGGCGTTGTTTGTATGAGTGTTTATATCAACATCACTGAAAGCGACCACCCTTTTGCGGACAAACTCCATGTTTGGAGGAGATACAAGTTTTTCTGCAATCTTTTCAATTGCGTGCCTGGTGTCGCTGACCTTAAAATTCTCCCCCATCATGTTATCCATTCTTTGCAACTTTCTTGTATTGGTATTGATTATCAGCCAAGAAGATGTAGCCAGAATGATTTTTTTACCCGCACTATCGGAAACTTCAAAATCTCTGAATCCGAACAACCTGTCCGTTCCCTTGTGCCACGTCTCTAACGTAATCTCTTCTTTCCACTTAGGCAATCTTAAGAATTTTACGTGCATCCTCGAGAGAACCCAGACAATATCAGATTTAATTAAGTTGTCGTAACCAAAACCAAGAGAGTCGGCATGCAGACCGGCTATCTCCTGAGCAAAATTCAAAAATGAATAGAGTTTTAGATTTGCATTAATATCTGTTTCGTAACTCTTTACTTTCAGGTTCTCTTTATAGCAGATCATATAATAAAATCTTCAATACATATTTAACTACAAAAGTAGAGATTAAATTGGGATAAAGATTAATTTTGATTTAACTTTGTATCCCTGAATTACAATTCATATTAAAATTTATGAGCACCAAGTATGTATTTGTTTTGGGAGGGGTTACCTCTTCCCTGGGGAAAGGTATTATAGCGTCATCCTTAGCGAAGTTGTTACAAGCCAGAGGGCTATCAGTAACAATCCAAAAATTTGATCCCTATATTAATGTTGACCCCGGCACACTCAACCCATATGAACATGGAGAGTGTTTTGTTACGGAAGATGGTGCTGAAACAGATCTGGATCTGGGCCATTATGAAAGATTCTTAAACGTCTTTACGTCAAAGGCGAACAATGTCACCACCGGAAAAATATACAGAACTGTAATTGACAAAGAGCGTCAGGGAGCATACCTTGGCAAAACTGTCCAGATCATACCACATATTACTGATGAAATCAAGAGAAGAATGCTTCTTATAGGTAAATCAGGTAAGTATGATGTGATTGTCACTGAACTGGGGGGAACAGTCGGAGATATGGAGTCCCTTCCGTTTATAGAAGCTGTTCGTCAGCTTCAATGGGAACTTCCGGAAGAGGATTGCCTTGTCATCCACTTGACGCTGGTTCCTTATTTAAGTGCAGCCAAGGAGCTTAAAACAAAACCGACTCAGCACTCTGTGAGAATGTTGCAGCAGAATGGAGTTCATCCGGACATTATCGTTTGCAGAACAGAACATCCACTACCTGCGGATATCAGAAGAAAGGTGGCTCTCTTCTGTAATGTAAGGCCAAATGCAGTTATTGAATCGTTAGATGCTAAGAGTATATACGAGGTGCCTCTTAATATGTACAGAGAGAAACTGGATGAGATTGTGCTGAAAAAATTCCAGCTTGAAGCTATCAATAATCTTCCTGATATGACTAAGTGGAATGTGTTCCTGAAAAAACTCTATAATCCAAAATATGTTGTAGATATTGCTCTGGTCGGAAAGTACGTGGAGCTACAGGATGCATATAAGTCCATTTTAGAATCATTTATTCATGCCGGAGCAGAAAATGAATGCCAGGTGAATGTTCTTTGTATTCATAGTGAATATATTACGGAGAACAATGTTGCTGAAAAACTAAAAGGAATGGATGGCATTTTAGTTGCTCCAGGATTTGGAGAGAGAGGTATAGAAGGGAAAATTATTGCTGTTAAATTCGCCAGAGAGCACAAAGTTCCGTTTTTTGGAATCTGTCTTGGTCTGCAAATGGCAGTAATAGAGTATGCACGTAATGTTCTTGGCATGGAAGACGCAATGACAACAGAGATTAAACAAAACGCAAGGTATCCTGTTATAGACCTTATGGAAGATCAAAAGAGTCTTACAATAAAAGGTGGAACAATGAGGCTTGGAGCCTACTCCTGTGAGTTAAAGGAAGGTTCACTTGCCAGTAAAATTTACGGAAAGGAAGAGATTGTAGAAAGACACAGGCACCGCTATGAGGTTAATGAAGCATATGTGGAGGCATTGGCAAACGGGGGATTAGTACCAAGTGGAAGAAATGCAGAAACCGGTCTGGTAGAAATTATGGAGATACCAGAACATCCTTTCTTTATAGGCGTACAGTTTCACCCTGAACTTAAGAGTACCCCTGAGAGACCTCAACCAATTTTTGTAGCTTTCGTAAAAGCATCACTTGATTATAAAAATGCTAATAAAGAGGTTTAAATATCTGACCAGAATTTTAATGGCTTCAGCTACACTTATACTTGCTGTGGTTCAGTTGTCTTTTGCTCAGAAAAGCAATGCAGCTTCCACTAAACCTAAAAATTTCAGAATAAGGGTTTTGGAAACTTTGCCGCATGATGCAAGCTCATACACACAAGGTCTCTTCTTTTATAACCAGCATCTTTATGAGAGCGCAGGTCAATATGGAGAATCGAAATTCAGAAAAGTGGATCTGAAAAAGGGAACTACTATTAAAAGTATAAGTTTTCCAAAAGAATATTTTGCAGAAGGATCCACTGTTATAGGAGAAAAACTCTATATATTAACCTGGATGGAGAGGGTTGTCTTTGTTTATGATATCAATACATTCAAACCGATTGCGACACTTTTTAATCCCAGGGAGGGGTGGGGGCTTACTACAGATGGGAAAATGCTTATTATGAGTGACGGATCGTCTAACATCTATTTTCTCGATCCGGCAAATTTTCAGGAAAAATCAAAAATTGAGGTAAAGTTAAAAGGAAAAAGTCAGGGGCAACTCAATGAGCTGGAGTATATAGATGGAGACATCTGGGCAAATGTTTACGGGTCCGATGTTATACTTATCATCGATCCTACAAATGGAGTTGTAAAAGCTACGGTAGATTGCAGAAATCTGCTTCCCGCAAATCTGCGGACAGAAAAAACAGATGTGTTGAACGGAATAGCATATGATCCAGTTCGCAGACAAATCTACATTACCGGTAAGTTATGGCCCCAAATGTACAGGATTCAGATAACAAACTAGGAGAGGTGCGTTGCCCTTACAATATGTCTTTTCCCTATTGGACCTTTAAGTCTGCATACATCGAAACCGGATTCTCTTAAGGCTTGCTTTACAATTCCTTTTGATGAGTAAGTGAGCAGGATACCTCCGGACTTCAATGATTTATACATCTTTTCAAAAACTGCTTTTGTCCATAGTTCAGGCTGAGTATTGGGTGAAAATGCATCAAAAAATACGATATCATTTACCTGTCGTTTAGCTTTATAAATAAGGAGGTCTGAGTTGATCTTTTTAAGAGTGAAATTTGACAGGAGTTCTGTTCTCTCTTCCCAGCCTGAGTACTGGATTTTTTCATGGAGATTTTTGATTTCAGAAATCTCGTGTGCAGAGTAATTGCAAGGTTGTTTCAATATTGACTTTATATGGTCCAGAGACAAAAACTCTTCGTTTGTAACTGGATATTTTTCTATACAAGAATAATTGATGTTTACAGACTGATTTTTTAGTGCAAATATTGCAGAGAGCAAACAGTTTAACCCTGTTCCCAATCCAACTTCAAAAATATTTATCTCTTTTTTATTTTCTGCATAGTAAGCCAGCCCACATTTGATATAAATGTAGCTACTTTCGGACAATGCTCCGTTTATAGAATGGTAAGACTCATCATACTCTGCAAGTTTCAAAGTTAATGAGCCATCTGCACTCCTGATTAATGCTCGTTTCATTTGTACAAATTTAGAAGTTTAGATCTATTTTTTTATCTTTGTAAATATAATCACGGAGTTTTATTTTAAAGAATATAAAATGTCATTTATTACAAGCCTTTTAAAGAAATTTTTTGGCACCAAAGCTGACAGAGATCTGAAAGTGATACAACCTTATGTTGATAAAACAATAGAGGCCTACAAAAGAATAGATTTACTTTCTCATGATGAACTTAGAGCAGAGAGCATAGAACTTAAGATAAAAATAACAGAGAGGATAGCTGAGAACGAAACAAAGAAAACAGAGCTCAGAAATAAATTGGAAGATGTGATGATTGATGTTGGAGAAAAAGAGGCACTAGCTACTGAAGTTGACAAACTTACCAAGAAAATTGATGAAGAGATCGAGGAAATTCTTCTTGAGGTTCTTCCGGAAGCTTTTGCGATTATGAAGTCTACAGCAAGACGTTTTAAAGAGAATAGTGAGATTCGGGTTAAAGCTACTGAAAACGACCGTGACCTAGCAGCAAAACGCGATTTTGTCACTATTGACGGTGATACTGCTATATGGAAAAACAGTTGGGTGGCAGGAGGAAACACAATAACCTGGGACATGATTCACTACGATGTCCAACTTATAGGCGGTGTTGCACTGCATCAGGGGAAAATAGCAGAGATGGCGACAGGAGAAGGAAAAACTCTGGTAGCAACACTCCCTGTTTTCCTGAATGCATTAGCAGGAAAAGGTGTTCACATTGTTACTGTCAACGATTACCTATCTAAGCGTGACTCCGAATGGATGGGACCTCTTTACCAGTTTCATGGATTAAAAGTGGACTGTATAGATAAGCATGAACCCAACTCAGAAGCGAGAAAAGCTGCTTACAAAGCTGATATTACATTTGGTACAAATAATGAGTTCGGTTTTGACTATTTACGTGATAATATGGCAATTAATCAGGAAGATCTGGTTCAAAGAAAGCACCACTATGCAATTGTGGATGAGGTTGACTCAGTGTTGATTGATGATGCAAGAACTCCATTGATTATCTCTGGTCCGGTTCCAAAGGGAGACGACCAGCAGTTCAACGAATATAAACCGTTTGTTGAGAGAATCTATTCTGCACAAAGAGCAGTGGTAACCCAGCTACTCAACGATGCAAAAAAGAAGATATCAGAGGGTAATGAAGAGGAGGGAGGGGTACTACTGCTTAGAGCCCATAAAGGACTGCCAAGGTACAATCCGCTTATCAAATATCTGAGTGAACCTGGCAAGAAACAGATTCTCAACAAGACCGAGAACTTCTATATGCAGGATAATAATAAGCAGATGCATAAAATAACAGATGATCTCTACTTTGTTATTGAAGAGGCACAGAAATCAGTAGAACTGACAGATAAAGGACATGAGCTCATTGCCAAAAGTGTGAGTGACCCTAAATTCTTTATTCTGCCGGATATCGGATCTGAAATTTCCGAAATGGAAAAGCAAGATATCAAGCCGGAAGAGAAGGTTATTGCAAAAGATGCCCTCCTAAGTGATTATGCGCTAAAGAGTGAGCGTGTACACACAGTCAATCAGCTTCTAAAGGCATATACAATGTTCGAAAAAGACGTTGAATATGTTGTTTTGGATAACAAGATAAAGATTGTAGATGAACAAACTGGTCGTATACTTGAAGGAAGAAGGTACTCAGATGGTCTTCATCAGGCAATTGAAGCAAAAGAGATGGTTAAAGTTGAGGCTGCTACTCAGACCTTTGCTACGATTACACTGCAGAATTTTTTTAGAATGTATCATAAGCTGTCCGGTATGACAGGTACTGCAGAGACAGAAGCTGGTGAGTTCTGGTCTATTTACAAACTGGATGTCGTTGTTATTCCTACTAACAGGCCAGTTGTAAGGAAAGATATGGAAGATCTTATCTTTAAAACAAAGAGAGAGAAGTTCAATGCAGTTATAGAGGAGATAGTTAAACTCACAAAGGCCGGACGTCCGGTTTTGGTTGGCACAACATCTGTGGAGATATCTGAACTCCTGAGCAGAATGTTGAAAATTCGGAGTATAAAACATAATGTATTGAATGCCAAGCAGCACGCAAAAGAGGCGGACATAGTTGCAGAGGCTGGTCAGGCAGGATCTGTAACCATAGCAACCAATATGGCTGGTCGTGGAACCGACATTAAACTGGGTCCCGGAGTAAAGGAGGCTGGAGGTCTGGCAATCCTTGGCACTGAGAGACACGATTCGAGGCGGGTGGACAGGCAACTGAGAGGTCGTGCCGGTCGTCAGGGTGACCCTGGCTCTTCCAGTTTCTTCGTCTCGCTTGAAGATGATCTTATGAGGCTATTCGGATCTGAACGTATTGCCGGACTTGTAGATAAAATGGGCATGAAAGAGGGTGAAATTCTGCAACACTCGATGCTTTCTAAATCAATTGAAAGAGCTCAAAGAAAGGTGGAGGAAAATAATTTTGGCATACGTAAGCGTCTGCTTGAATATGATGACGTTATGAACTCTCAGAGGGAGGTAATCTATAATCGCAGAAGAAATGCTCTTTATGGAGAGAGAGTGGACGTTGATGTTCGGAATATGATATCTGACTATTGTGACAATCTGGTTGCTGCCAATCACGGATCTGCAGATTTTGAGCAATTCTCGTATGAAACCATTCGAAACTTGTCTTTAGAACCAGGAATGGATAAGGAAATTTATGAGAAAGGAACGCTGGACGAAGTGTCAGAACTCTTCTACAATAACGTACAGGCTGCATACAAGAGAAGAACAGATGTTCTTGTGCAGCAGTCATGGCCTATAATGAAACAAATATACGAGACTCAGAGTGCGACATATGAGAATATTGCCATTCCTGTCAGTGATGGAGTAAAGATGATGCAACTGGTTGTGAATCTGAAAAAAGCATATGAGAGTCAAGGAAGAGAGGTGGTGAGAGCTCTCAATAAATCTATTACTCTTATGATGATAGATGAGCACTGGAAAGAACACTTAAGAGAGATGGACGAACTTAAGCAGTCTGTACAAAATGCCACATATGAGCAAAAGGATCCTCTTTTGATTTACAAATTTGAAAGTTTCCAGCTTTTTAAAGATGTACTGGAGAAGGTAAGCAAAGATGTTCTCTCATTCTTATTGAGGGCTCATATCCCATTGAGAGAGTCTCAGCAAGCACCTGTAAGTGTAAGAAAGGAACAACGTAAGAAGACAGATTTAAGCAATATGCAGACCTCAAGACAAGATTTGCTTACTTCATCAGGAGAACCTAAATCTCAGGGACCTGTGCATGTAGAGAAAAAGGTAGGCAGAAATGATCCTTGCCCTTGCGGTAGTGGAAAAAAATATAAAAATTGCCACGGAGCAAACTAGGAGGAGAAATAAATAATGTTTGATTTGATTGTAATTGGGTCTGGACCGGGAGGATATGTTGCGGCTATCCGCGCATCTCAACTTGGTTTGAATACGGCTGTTATCGAGAGAGCAGAACTTGGCGGTATTTGTTTAAACTGGGGATGCATACCCACAAAGGCTCTGTTAAAAAGTGCTCAGATTCTTCAATATGTGCAACATTCCAGTGATTATGGTTTTGAAATTGAGGGGAAAATAAAACCTGACATTGAAAAAATAGTAGCAAGAAGCAGAGGAGTTGCTGCCAGTATGAGTAAAGGGGTTGATTACCTCTTGAAAAAAAACAGAGTAACTATTATTAGCGGAAATGCAAAATTGACAGGAACAGGCAAAGTAGAAGTTACAGCATCTGATCAAGCCAAATCCATAATAGAGGCCAAAAATATTATTATAGCAACCGGTGCAAGAGCTAACTCTTTGCCGTTTGCGCCGATAGATGGAGAAAAAATAATATCGTACCGCCAGGCACTTGTGCCTTCTTCTCTTCCTAAAAGTATGGCTGTGATTGGGTCCGGAGCGATTGGAAGTGAGTTTGCATATTTCTACCGCTCTATTGGCGTTGATGTTTATCTCATTGAATATCTGGATAATATTGTTCCTTTGGAAGATGAAGATGTCTCGGCTCAACTAAGTCGTTCGTTCAGAAAAATGGGAATGAAGGTGATGGTCTCTGCTCAGGTAAAAAGTGTCAATACATCCGGTGAGATTTGCAAACTCACTGTTCAGACCAAAAAGGGCGAAGAAATAATCGAGGCTGAGAAAGTGTTGTCTGCAGTGGGCATTATTGCGAATATAGAAAATATTGGACTTGATGAGCTGGGGATAGAAATTGAAAAAGGGAAAATCAAGGTTGATGAATTTTACTCAACAAGTGTAAAAGGTATCTATGCAATCGGAGATGTAATTGCCACTCCAGCACTTGCACACATCTCATCTGCAGAAGGTATATGTTGTGTAGAGAAAATTGCCGGACTGGATCCGAAACCTCTTAATTACAACAATTTTCCTGGTTGTACCTACACTTCTCCGGAGATTGGTTCTGTTGGAATGACGGAAAAAATAGTAAAAGAGCGAGGTATTGAATACAAAATTGGAAAATTCCCTTTTACTGCTTCTGGTAAAGCGGCGGCGGCTGGAGAGAAAGATGGCTTTGTAAAGCTGATTATTGACCCAAATACCGATGAAGTATTGGGCGCTCACCTTATCGGGGCTAATGTAACGGAGATGATTTCAGGTTTGGTAGTGGCACGAAATTTGGGCGTGACGGCAAAAGATATTATTCATTCAATTCATCCTCATCCAACTATGAGTGAGGCAATTATGGAAGCTGCTGCGGCAGCTCACGGAGAAGTTATTCATATTTAAATATTATAAAAATGTCTAAAAATGAGATCATTCCTCAGATTAATGAGGTAAATAGAATTTCAAGCGGCACAGAGTTCAGAGGCACTTTGATTTCAAGCTGTGATATTAGAATAGATGGTTTTTTTGTTGGGAAAATTCAGACTAAAGGCAAGGTTGTGATAGGAGAAACTGCACAATTTATTGGTGACCTTTACTGTTCCAATTCGGATATCTGGGGCAAAATGGAGGGTAATATCTTCTCCGGTAATCAGTCGGGGTTTAAGAGTAAAGCAATTTTTAGTGGTACTCTTCAGTGTCACAAAATTTTTATTGAAGAGGGTGCACAATTCAACGGTACCTGCAAAATGATCACAGAGGAAGAGTATAACCAGATAATTTCAAAGGTAAATGCATCTGAGAAAAGGGATGACAAGGATAGAGATCAACTTAGTTAATCAATTTTTTCCTTGACTTTGTAGCTATTTCTTTCATTGCTGTTTCTTGAGATCAGTTCTCCTATGAACCCAGATAAAAAGAGTTGCATACCAATTATTAAGGCAACGAGAGAGATATAGAATAAAGGCTGATCTGTAACCGCCCGATACTTAAGTCCATGAGACTGAGCAATAATTTTAACAATAATAAGATATAAGGAGGTCATTGCTCCTATAAAAAATGTAAGACTGCCTATCAGTCCAAAAAAATGCATAGGTTTTTTGCCAAACCTGGTAAGGAACCATAATGAGAGAAGATCCAGAAAACCATTCATAAAGCGATTCATTCCAAATTTACTCTTTCCAAACTTGCGGGGCTGATGTTTAACAATTTTTTCTCCGATTCTGATAAATCCGGCATTTTTGGCGATATATGGGATATATCTGTGCATTTCTCCATACACCTCAATATTTTTTACAACCTCTTTTCTGTAAGCTTTCAACCCGCAGTTCATATCGTGAAGCTTTATACCTGTTACCTTTCTTGCTGTGGAGTTGTAAATTTTAGAAGGAATGTTCTTTGCGAACATATTGTCTTTTCTTTTCTTTTTCCAGCCGGAAACAAGGTCATAATCGCCGGAATTTATCATATCAATGAGGGCAGGAATCTCTTCAGGACTATCCTGGAGATCTGCATCCATTGTAACCACAATATTACCTTGTGCAGCCTCAAATCCACAAAAAAGGGCTGCTGATTTTCCGTAATTTCTTCTGAATCTTATACCTCGGATAATTCCAGGATACTTTTCAGACTGTGCTTTTACCACACTCCATGATGAGTCTGTGCTGCCATCATCGACTAATATCACCTCATATTTAAGATACTGACTGGCGAGTGATTGATCTATCCATGATAATAGATATGGAACAGACTCCTCTTCATTAAAAAGGGAAATTATTATTGAGAGATCCATCAGATTTAAATTAAATTTTCAAGGGATTATTCAGTAAAAATGTCGCCTTTTTTAGTATAGTTTGCAATAATAGATGAGGCCAATGCGCCAAAGAGGGTGTAATATATGAGCGATGCTATAAATATTATCTGAGGAAGTTTTCCTCCAACTTTGTCTAACATATCAACACCTTGAGGATTGCTGGATTGTAAAGCAGCAGAAGCCTGTTCAAGCGTTGCTGCAACGCTGTCCGGAAAAATTACAGCATAATGAAAAAACATATAACCAGCACAAATAAGAGAAGAGAGAACGCAGATCATGAACCCAAAACGGAACCCGTCTTTGTACGTAAATAACTCCTGTGTTTTGCCATAATCTTTAATGAAATAGTATAAAAGGCCTAAGCTTCCTGCAAACTTAACCAGCCAAAGAAACCATACAATTGCAGTTCCGGGCTCAAAAACAGTTTGAATTAATGTTACTGTTATCGTTACAAGCGCCAACAACAAACCGTCAAGTGCTGCTATACTCCATTTATTTGTTTGCATAATAATTTGATTTATAAGTTTATCGATAAAATTTAAGTTTATCAAATTTAACTAAAAATGTAAACTAACCAAAAATTAAAGATTAATAAAAATTAGTTACCTTTGCAACTCAATTGAATTCAGTAAACAAATATGATCAATATTACTTTTCCGGATGGTAGTGTCCGTGCCTTTGACAAAGGAGTAACTGCATATGAAGTTGCAAACAGTATTAGTTCTAGACTTGCTCAGGAAGTTTTAGCGGCTTCGGTAAATTCAACAATTTTTGAGCTTAACAGGCCAATAAATGAAGATTCAACAATAAAACTTCATAAATGGGACGATCAGGAGGCAAAAAGTACATTCTGGCACTCATCATCTCACCTTATGGCAGAGGCACTTGAAATTCTTTATCCAGGGATTAAATTCGGGATTGGACCTGCAATTGAAGTTGGTTTCTATTACGACGTCGATCTTGGAGAGAAGACTATAACTGAGTCAGATTTACAGAAGATAGAGAATAAAATGCTTGAGCTTGCCCGTGAAAAACAATCTTTTATAAGAAAAGATGTCAGCAAAGAGGAGGCTATGGCTACATATACAAAAAAAGGTGATGAATATAAATGTGAGTTAATCAGAGATTTAGTTGACGGAACTATTTCTTTCTATACAATAGGCTCTTTTACTGATCTTTGCAGAGGGCCGCACCTTGTAGATACATCTGTGATAAAAGCAGTTAAACTGACATCTATTGCAGGAGCATACTGGAGAGGAAACGAGAAAAACAAGATGTTGACCCGTATATATGGTGTCACATTCCCTCAGAAGAAGTTGCTGGATGAGTATCTTGTTATGCTTGAAGAAGCAAAAAAGCGTGACCACAGAAAATTGGGCAAGGAACTTGAACTTTTTGCATTTTCTCAAAGAGTTGGTCAGGGACTGCCTTTGTGGCTGCCAAGAGGTGCCCAGCTCAGAGAGAGATTGGAGAATTTTCTTAAGGATGTTCAAAAGAAAGGTGGATATTTACCCGTTATAACTCCGCATATTGGGCAAAAAGAGCTTTATGTAACTTCCGGTCACTACGCAAAATACGGGAAAGACTCATTCCAGCCGATACACACACCACAAGAGGGTGAGGAATTTTTGCTTAAACCAATGAACTGTCCTCACCATTGTGAAATTTATAAGACAAAACCACGCTCTTATAAAGATATGCCATTAAGACTGGCTGAGTTTGGAACTGTTTATCGTTATGAGCAGAGCGGAGAACTTCACGGATTGACAAGGGTAAGAGGATTTACTCAGGATGATGCACATATTTTCTGTAGACCCGATCAGCTTAAAGAGGAATTTCTCAAGGTTATTGATATTGTTCTATATATCTTTAAGACACTGGATTTCAAAGATTACACAGCGCAGATTTCGCTAAGGGACCCTAATGACAGAGAGAAATATATTGGTACAGATGAAAATTGGAAAAAGGCAGAGAGTGCCATAATTGAAGCTTCTGCCGAGAAGGGTCTTAAGACAAATGTGGTGTTAGGAGAGGCAGCTTTTTATGGTCCAAAGCTTGACTTTATGGTTAAAGATGCTATCGGAAGAAAATGGCAGTTAGGTACAATTCAGGTTGATTATAATCTTCCTGAGAGGTTTGATCTAGAATATGTAGGTGCAGATGACAAGAGATATCGTCCGGTAATGATCCACAGAGCTCCTTTCGGATCTATGGAGAGATTTGTGGCAGTTTTGCTGGAGCATACAGGCGGAAAGTTTCCGCTATGGCTGGCTCCGGAGCAAGCGGTCATAATTCCGGTAAGTGAAAAATACAATGATTATGCAAAAAAAGTTGTAGATTTACTTAATAATAACGATATTCGCGCCTCAATTGACAACCGGAACGAAACAATCGGTAAGAAAATAAGGGAGAATGAACTCAAAAGAATTCCATTCCTCTTAATTGTTGGCGAAAAAGAGGCTGATTCAGAAATGCTTTCTGTACGTAAACAGGGAGAAGGAGACAAGGGTCAGATGATGACAATTGATGAGTTCATTAAGTATATTGAAAAAGAGATTAAACGACAGATAAATTAACAGATTAATAATTTAAAAAATAGGAGGATTTACTTATCGCTACACCTTTTAAACCTCGCCCGGGAGGATTTATCAAACGGACACCCAGTCAGAACCGAACCTCAACGCAAAACAGGCAATATGCAGGCGGTTCTAACAAAGATGAAGGTCCTAGAATGAATAATGAGATAACAGCTGCTCGTGTCAGAGTAGTTGGTGAAAATGTCCCAAACCCTGGAGTTTACTCTCTGTTTGAGGCCATCAAGATGGCAGAGGCGTTAGAATTGGACCTGGTAGAGATATCTCCGAATGTTGACCCGCCAGTATGTAAGATAATTGACTATCAGAAGTTTATCTATCAGCAGAAAAAGAAGGCAAAGGAGATGAAAGCCAATGCCAGTAAGGTTATTATTAAGGAGATAAGATTCGGGCCTAATACAGATGAGCACGATTTTCAGTTTAAGCTTAAACATGCGCAATCTTTCCTTCAGGAGGGTTCAAAAGTAAAGGCTTTCGTGTTTTTCAAAGGAAGATCTATTCTATTCTCTCAGCAGGGAGAAAAATTGCTGCTACGTTTTGCCCTGGAACTGGAAGAGTTCGGGAAAGCAGACCAGATGCCAAAGTTAGAGGGTAAGCGTATGATAATGATGCTTTCGCCAGTAAAGAAAAAATAATTTTAACTATTTAAAATAAGTACAAATGCCCAAAATTAAGACCATCTCCGGTGCTAAAAAGCGTTTCGAGCTTACCGGATCGGGGAAAGTGAAAAGAAAGCATGCTTTCAAAAGTCACATTCTAACAAAGAAGACAACTAAGCAAAAGAGAAATCTGACCTATTCATCTTTAGTTTCATCTGTAGATGAGAAAAGAGTGAAAGCCATGTTAGTTGCTTAACTATTTATTAACCTGAATGAACAGCAGAAAAGATTCTCTATGGAGGGGAACGCTGACATTCTTAAAAACAAATTAAAATGCCAAGATCGGTAAATTCGGTAGCTTCAAGAGCCCGCCGTAAAAAAATTCTAAAACTCACAAAAGGAAATTTTCTTGCTCGTGCAAATGTCTGGACAGTAGCGAAAAACACCTATGAAAAAGGTCTTACTTACGCATATCGCGACCGTAAAACCAAAAAACGTCTTTTCCGTGCTCTTTGGATTCAAAGAATAAACGCAGCGGCAAGACAACATGGAATGAACTATTCACAGTTCATTGGCAAGCTGGCAAAAAACAACATTGGCCTGAACCGCAAGGTACTTGCAGATCTGGCAATGAACAATCCTGCTGCTTTCGACGCGATTATTAATTCAGTAAAATAGATTAATTTGAATAATCTCCGAATATCAGGTAACAAGTGGTTCAAATTTTCAGTTTGGGCCATTTTGTACTTACTTTGGGTAATATGGTTCGGTAACTGGTGGTTCCTTTTTGGTCTTCTTATTATCTTCGACCTGTATATAACAAAGATAGTAAAGTGGGCATTTTGGAAAAAGAAATATAAGAAAGGGGAGAAGAGAAATGCATGGCTGGACTGGTTGGATGCAATTATTTTTGCACTGATAGCCTCAACGTTTATCAAGGCATTCTTTTTTGAAGCTTATATGATCCCTACTTCATCAATGGAGAGAACTCTTATGACCGGTGACTATCTTTTTGTAAGCAAGATGGCATATGGGCCTAAGGTTTCTCAGACTCCAATCTCATTTCCTCTGGTTCACAATGTGCTGCCTATTACTGGAGGTGAGTCCTACCTCACATGGATTAAGAATCCATACAGGAGAATGGCTGGCTTTTCAAAGGTAAAAAGAGATGATATAGTTGTATTCAACTTCCCTCATGGAGATACTGTTCTCAAGGCGGACCCCACAGCGGATTACTACACTTATGTAAGACTGTACGGACGGGAGTATACTCAGAAAACCTATGGTCCCGTTGTTGTAAGACCGGATGATAAAAAGGATAACTATGTAAAAAGATGTGTTGCAATTGCAGGAGACACTCTGGAGATTATTAACGGAAAGGTATTTGTGAATGGTAATGCTCAAAAGAATTATTCGGGAATTCAAAATACATACACTGTTTATACGAAAGGAACCCCTGTCAATTATAAAATTATTGAGGATATGGGTTTGAACCCAGCGGAAATATTCTACGATGCAAATCTTCCTGGTTATCAGGCTTTCCCTCTTAATGAGGAAGAGGTAGCCAAAATAAAATCTTTAGGAAACATAGTTGAAATCCGTCAAAATATTGATACATACCCGCCGGATTTTCCTGACTCTGAACTAATGATTTTCCCATTTTCGGCGAACTTTAAATGGACAAGAGACAATTTTGGCCCATTGTGGATACCTGCAGCTGGCAGAAATATTGAGCTTACATTGGAAAACCTTCCTTTGTACAGTAGAATCATTACGTCTTATGAGAAGAACAAACTGGAGATAAAAGATTCTCTGATCTTCATAAATGGAGAAGCAGTGAGCAGCTACACATTTAAAATGGATTATTACTTTATGATGGGTGACAACAGACATAACTCGCTTGATTCCCGCTACTGGGGATTTGTTCCGGAGTCTCATGTAGTTGGAACGCCATCCATTGTCTGGTTTTCAAAAGACCAATATAACTCCTTCCCTAACAACATCAGGTGGAAAAGGATTTTTAAAATTGTGTAAATATTTGGATAATACAAAAAAAATCTTGATATTTGCAACCCTTAAAAGGGTACTTAAAAGATAATAACAAACAATAGTTTATACGATGTCACGAGTTTGTCAAGTTACAGGTAAAAAAAGGATGATTGGGAATAATGTTTCTCACTCAAAGCGCCGTACCAAGCGTGAATTTGCACCAAATTTGCAGAATAAGCGTTTCTGGTTAGAAGAGGAGAAGAGATTCATCAGCCTTAAAGTTTCTTGCGCAGGGATGCGCACAATTAATAAAAATGGCCTTAGTGCTGTAATAAAAAAAGCACAGGCTAAAGGTTTACTTAATTTGGTATAATATAATAGAATATGGCAAAGAAAGGTAATAGAGTTCAGGTTATTCTGGAGTGTACCGAACAGAGAGAGAGTGGCGTTCCAGGAGTTTCAAGATACATCACCACAAAAAATAAAAAGAACACGACTCAGCGTTTAGAACGTAAAAAGTACAATCCTTTTCTTAAAAAGGTTACAGTTCATCGTGAGATTAAGTAATTAGAAAAAATAAAAATATACCATGGCAAAGAAAGTAGTAGCTACATTTAGTAGTGCAAAAGGTTCAGGCAAGAATAATGTTAAGTGCATTCGTATGGTTCGCTCTGAGCGTAGTGGTTCTTATGCTTTCCAGGAGGAGATGGTTCCTACTGAAGCAGTAAAGGAGTTCTTCGGGAAGAAGTAATTTTTTGGTGATATAGGGGTACATGGGGACGCATATTGTGTCCTCATTTTTTTAGTGCCACTTTGAAGCAGTTTTTATTTTGTATCTTTGAAAACTAAAAAATTTGAAATGGCATTATTTGGTTCTAAGACTAAAGAAGAGAAACAAGCACTAGGTGAGGGACTTAAAAAGACCAAGGTTGGGATTTTTGAGAAATTATCGCGTGCCATTGTGGGGAAATCCAAGGTTGATGACGAGACCCTTGACGGAATTGAAGACGCACTAATAGCTTCTGATATTGGAGTTGAAACTACATTAAGAATAATTGAGCGGCTGGAAAGCAGAGTAGCGAGAGACAAGTTTATGAATATAAATGAGTTGAATGCTATTCTAAGAGAAGAAATTGAGGGACTGTTAAATATTGACGATAATTATGAGGGAGAGATTCCTTTTGATTTCACAAAAAAACCATATGTAATAATGGTTGTGGGGGTTAACGGGGTTGGCAAAACAACTACTATTGGAAAGCTGGCAGCGCGACTTAAAGCATCTGACAAAAAGGTAGTGCTTGGTGCAGCAGATACCTTTCGTGCGGCAGCTGTTGAACAGCTTACAATCTGGAGCGAGAGGGCAGGTGTTCCGGTTATCAAACAGCAAATGGGGTCCGATCCTGCATCTGTGGCCTATGACACTATCGCCTCAGCAATTAACCAGGGTGCGGATGTAGTACTTATTGATACGGCAGGTCGACTCCATAATAAGGTTAACCTGATGAATGAGCTCACAAAGATAAGAAATGTTATGCGTAAGCTTATTCCTGATGCGCCTCACGAAGTACTTTTGGTTTTGGACGGATCTACGGGACAGAACGCCTACCAGCAGGCAAAAGAGTTTACCCGAGCAACCGATGTTACAGCGATTGCGGTTACAAAGCTCGATGGAACTGCCAAAGGCGGTGTTGTTATCGGGATTTCCGACCAGTTTAAGATTCCCGTAAAATTTATTGGAGTGGGAGAAAAAATTGAGGATTTGCAGATTTTTAATAAAAAAGAGTTTGTTGAGTCACTCTTTTAAAACGAATTTGCAGAACCAGTTACTAATAGAGTATAATTGAAAAAATATAATCGAAAATGAAGATCTCATACAATTGGTTAAAAAATTATATAAATCTGAATATTGAGCTTCAGGAAATTGATACAATACTTAGTTCAATTGGTCTTGAGGTTGAGGCAATGAAGAGTGTAGAACAGATACCAGGTGGATTGAAGGGGGTTGTTGTTGGGGAGGTGGTAGAATGCATTAGACACCCTGATGCAGATAAGTTAAGTGTTACAACGGTAAATGTCGGGGCAGAAGAGTTGTTGCAAATTGTTTGCGGGGCACCGAATGTGGCTGCCGGTCAAAAGGTTTTGGTTGCTACTGTAGGGACAAATCTGACGTTTAACAATGGTGAGCAGATAAAGATAAAGAGATCAAAAATACGCGGAGTAGAAAGCATGGGAATGATCTGCGCTGAGGATGAGTTGGGGATTGGTACTTCTCACGACGGAATCATGGTACTGCCTGCAGAAACCAAAGTAGGTATTGCTGCAAGAGAGTATTTGAATTTGAAGAGTGATACAATTTTTGAAATAGGATTGACTCCGAACAGGGTTGATGCAGCATCTCATATTGGAGTAGCCAGGGACCTTTCTGCGTATCTCAGATTTTACGGAAAGGGCGGTGAAATGAAACTCCCGTCTGTTAAAGAATTTGACATGCTTACAAGGTCTGCACTATCGACAAAACCGATAGATATTGTGGTTGAAAGCAAAGATGGGGCTCCAAGGTATTCCGGTTTGACATTTGACAATATTAAAATTGCTCCCTCTCCTGAGTGGCTTCAAACTGCACTTAAGTCGGTCGGCTTAAGACCGATTAACAATGTAGTGGATATTACAAATTATATTTTGCAGGAGACAGGTCAACCGCTACATGCTTTTGATTACAGTAAAATTGAAGGTGGAAAAATTGTTGTGCGCGAGGCAAGGAAGGGAGAACATTTTGTTACTTTAGACGGAGTTGAAAGAGTGCTGTCAACAGAAGATCTTATGATCTGCAATGTAAACTCTCCTATGTGTATAGGGGGTGTTTTCGGAGGACTTCACTCCGGAGTTTCCAATGAAACTACTGCTATCTTCCTTGAGAGTGCCTATTTTAATCCGGTATCAATCAGAAAAACATCCAAAAGACACTCTCTTCAGACAGACGCTTCATTCAGATACGAGAGGGGTGCAGACCCTGCTAATGTTCCTTATGCTTTAAAGAGAGCAGCTGTTCTTTTGCAGGAGATTGCAGGAGCAAACGTTGTTGGAGATATTATGGAGGTATATCCAAAACCAATAGAAAGGGTAAAAATTTCTCTGAATTTTATGAGAATTGAAGAGTTTATAGGCAAAAAAATTGGTTCCGAAACTATCATGAAGATATTGAGCTATATGGACTTTGAAGTTATAAGCAGCGATGATTTGGGTGCAGAAGTTTTTGTTCCATTATACAGGGTAGATGTTACAAGAGAGTGTGATGTTGTGGAGGAGGTGCTGAGGATATACGGATACAACAATATAGAGCTTCCTGGAAGTGTTCACGCATCCATCAACGCTACTCCAAAACCCGACCCGGAAAAGGTCAGGACACTTGCTGCAGATTTTCTTGCCAATAACGGGTTCTTTGAGATGATGAATAACTCTCTCACAAAGAGTGAGTATTATTCCAAACTCAAAACATTTCCAGAGGAGAAGCTTGTACGCATAATTAATCCGCTTAGTTCTGATCTTAATTCTATGCGTCAGACATTAATTCTTAACGGATTAGAGGTTGTTTCATACAATATTAACCGCCAACATCCAGATCTTAAACTCTTTGAAATGGGTAATGTTTATTCTGTTGAGAACGGGCTGGATAATAATGATTTAAATTCTTACTCAGAAGCGCCAAAACTTTCAATATTTATAACAGGGCCCGGCAATTCTTCCTGGAGGACAAATGCAAAACCAGCAAGTTATTTTTCAATAAAAGGATATCTGGAACTTCTTTTCAAAAGGTTTGGGATTAACCTATATGAGTTGGAATACAATGTGGCCGCGGCAGATATCTTTGCAGAAGGGCTTGTTTATAAAACGTCGGGAGGCAAGGAACTCGCAGTTATGGGAACTGTAAGCAATCAATTGCTTAAACAGTTTGGTATTAAACAACCGGTTTTTGCAGCCGAAATTTCATGGAACATACTTTTCAATCAGGTTAAGAAGCAAAAGGTTCTGTTTAGTGAACTTCCAAAATTTCCGGAAGTGAGAAGAGATCTGGCTCTTCTTATAGATGAGAATGTCTCATTTGCGGAGTTGAGAAAAGTGGCCTTTAGCACTGAAAAGAAAATACTCAAACAGGTAACCCTTTTTGATGTCTATAGGGGCGATAAAATCCCTGATGGTAAAAAACAATATGCACTGAGTTTTACGCTTCAGGATTTGGCCAAAACCTTAACAGACAAATATGTAGAGGAGGTAATGAACAGACTTCTTACTGCATTTATGGATCGCTTTGGAGCCACACTCAGATAGTTAGAATATTATATATCCAATGTTCAAAAGATTTTTTGATGAGATAGACAAATTTCTTAAGCTTGTCAAATTCTCCCACACAATATTTGCTCTGCCGTTTGCCTTGATAGGGTTTTTTCTGGCGGTCAGGTTTACCGGTAACGCCTTTTCATGGAGGTTGTTGGGTTTGATATTAATGGCTATGGTATTTGCCAGAAATTCAGCAATGGGTTTTAACAGATACCTGGACAGGGATATAGATGCAAAAAATCCGAGGACTGCTTCCCGTGAGATACCTGCAGGACACCTCTCACCGAGAGCTGTGAAGTATTTTGTAATTATCAATATACTACTTTTTCTTGCAGTGGCCTTTATGATAAATTCACTCTGTTTTTACCTGGCATTTCCAGCTGTGGCAATACTGCTCCTTTACAGTTACATGAAAAGATTTACTTCACTTTGCCACTATGTGCTAGGTTTGGCTCTGGCAATAGCACCGATTGGAGCATACCTGAGCATTGCCGGTGAATTCCATTTTGCACCGATTATTTTATCGTTGATAGTGCTGCTCTGGGCCAGTGGTTTCGACATAATCTACTCTTTGGCAGATGAAGAGTTCGATAAAGAGCAAATGCTTCATTCAGTACCTCAACTTTATGGTAAAAAGGTTGGGCTGATAATCTCAGCCGTCGGCCATGCACTAGTGATTCCTCTTCTTTACCTGTTCTATGTGGTGGCGGACATGGGAACAATTTACCTGGTGGGGGCTACAATTTTTGCAGTGTTGCTTATCTATCAGCATTTGATTGTATCACCCACAAACCTTTCGCGAATTAACGCTGCATTTTTCACTTCCAATGGTATTGCATCAGTTATCTTTGCCGTCTTTACCATTTGGGACATCCTGTGTCACAGTTTTATCTGCCAGATTTTTTAATATCTTGCACATATTCAGATTATTACGAAATATTTTCCTCTGGAATTTTATGAAAATCTTTTTGCAAACAACAGTTAATCAACAATATACTAAAAGATCAAAGATTTGGCAGATAACTGATAACTTAATAACTAATACATAGATGTTTCCAGTTTATTTTTCCATTTTTTCCAATCGGGCATTTCTGTTGAAAGTAAGTCGTAAAAATCTCTTGTATGGCTTCTATGCAATAGATGACAAAGCTCATGTGTTATAACATATTCAATACAGGGGCGGGGTGCTTTAATAAGTTCGGTGTTCAAAATGATCTTCCCCTTATTTGTACAACTACCCCATCTTGTTGCCATTTCTTGAATAAATAGAGAAGTTGGTTCGATATCGTATTTTTTGAATCGTTGGATAATTGGTTCTGCAATTTCTGCAAATTTTACTTTGGAATGGTCTCTGTACCATTCTTTCATCAACCCCTCGGCTTTTGATTTAGGAGAACAGATTATCTCAAAATATCGGCCTTTATATTTTACACTATTTGGTTTTCCTTCTGATACTCGTAAAAGATATTGTTTTCCTAGATATAAATGAGATTCGCCGCTTATATACCTTCGTTTTGGGGTTTTTATACCTAAGGATTTGAAATAGTTTTGTTGTTTTAATATCCAACCCGCTCTTTTTTTTATTTTTTCTTCTACTAAAGAAATTGAAGCATCAAGTGGTGCTTTAACAGTAATTGTTCCGTCCGGACTCACCTGTATTCGAAGAGTTTTTCTCTCCGCATAAATAACGGAATATTTAATTTTTGTTAAACCAAAAATAATCTCTTTCTCCATTACTTAAACCATAATTTAGCAACATCTACACAACGGTCAATTATTGAGTCCATATCCTCAAAAGTCATAGGAATCTCCCATGTTCTTTTAATTTCGTCAATAAGAAAATCTTCCATTTCTATCTTCATTTTACCAATCACATTAATTTTTGACTGCCAGTCTACGATTACTTTATCGTTCTCCTTTACAAATCGTTGTATGATTGTATCAAATGCAAGAGCAGTTTCAAGTGCAAGCCGTTTTGTGTCCAATAAATTTGTCTCGTTATAGAACGTTTTATAAACCTCCAAACTTAAACCGAAATATGCTTTTCCTGCATTATTCCGGGAAAGAACGGACGGAATTTCATCATCTGTATGAGATAAAACGGAATCTCTATGATTTATTACCCTTCTTAAATATTCAGCCTCATCAATACGGCCTTGTTCATATGCAGAAATTGTTTCTTTAAGTAATTCCGAGAATTTCTTATAAAAAGCGGGATCTGTATCTATGTTTTCATTGATATACTTAGTAGTCCGCGATGCAATTGTATCTGCTTTTGCAGCTTGTCCGATAATTTTTTCTACCTCTTCTGCAAACCTGTCTTTATCGAATATATTTACCAGTTCGGATATTGTTTTTACCGCTCCACTTTCGATATGAGTATCTATCAATTTCTGAATTTGTCCCTCGTACTGTTTGTAATTTATACTATCTGAATACCTTTCTTGTACGGAGCTCCTTAATTTCAAAAACATTGCCAAGTCCTCTTTGTATCGGGCGATATCTTTTTCAGGAACTTGTTTGTGAAAATCAATTGAGGAGAGTGCGATTTTAAGACATCTGGCATAACCGGCCAATTTATCATAAAAATTTTGCCTTACATCTTCATGTCTTAGGAGTTGTTCATAGGACTCCAGATTTTTCTTATTGGAAATCTCTTTGAAAAGGTTCCATAATTCCGAATACTTCTGAGGAAGTTTATTAACCTCTTCGCTAACATCTGCAAATACCCCTTCAAGGTCTTCAGGGTCATAATCGGAATAGATGTCCAATGCATCATTAAGAGCTCCCAAAACACCATAATAGTCAATAATAAAGCCATACTCTTTATCGTCGCAAACCCTGTTCACGCGGGCAATTGCCTGCAAAAGATTGTGATCACTGAGCTTTCGATCCAAATATATTACGGTGTTTTTTGGTTCATCAAAACCGGTTAGTAATTTGTCAACAACAATAATAATTTCTGGGTGTTCACTATTCTTGAACCTACTGATAATATTGGTTTCGTATTTTTTTGCAGTACCATGTTCGTCCATCATTTTTTTCCAGAAAGCTTTTTCGGTGTTACTTGTTTCTCCGAATGCAGCATCTTCTCCCTCTCTGTCATCCGGGGATGTAATAAGTACTTCTGAGGATACAATTCCTATTTCGTCTAAAAACTCTTTATATTTAATGGCAATGCGCTTTCTGGGACATACTAACTGCCCTTTAAATTTAGTGCCTTGCCAGTTATCTCGGTAGTGTTGTGAGATGTTCCAGGCAATAGCATATACTCGTTGTTCTGTCTGGTTTAATTGATCGGCCCGGCTAAACTTCTTTTTTAGATCCAACCGCTGAAACTCATTCAATGGATCACAAACCATATTGAAATAGTTGTCAATTGCTGTTTCGTGTACTTTCTGCGAAACTATGCGCCCTTCATATAATAATGGCACAACTGCTTTATCTTTTACCGCTTGATCTACTGTGTAAACAGGTTGTATTATCCCTCCGAATTTTTGAGCGGTACTCTTCTCTTTTTTCATAAGGGGTGTACCTGTCATTGCAATAAAGCATGCATTTGGCAGTGTCTTCTGCATCTGGATATTGCGCTCCTTATACTGACTCCTATGAGCTTCATCAATTAATACAAAAATATTTGGATCTTCGAGAGGTGGTTTTATTTTGCTCACAGCTGTTTCAAACTTATTAATTACTGTAGTTATTACAGCATCTGTTTTGCTTTCAAGCAATTCTACAAGCTGAGTACCTGTTTTTGCATTCTCAACATAAGTTCCACATTTTTTGAAAGTCCCTGTTATTTGTCTGTCAAGGTCAGTTCTGTCGGTTACCAGAATTATTTTAGGATTTTTAATGCTTTTGTCCAATACAATTGCTTGTGCAATAAAAACCATAGTCAATGATTTACCACTTCCCTGTGTGTGCCAGATAACGCCACCTTTGCGTTTTCCTTCAGTTACGACTCGAACTCGTTCCAGAGTTTTTTTAACAGCAAAATATTGTTGATAACGAGCAATTTTCTTAATACCATCGTCATAGATTGTAAAACTGAAAATGAAATCGAGAAACCTTTCCGGACGACACAGACTATATATGTAGGCATCTTGTTCAGAAGGTTCTATCGTCTGCTTTTCAAGTTCATCGAAATGACCAACAACATAATGGTACCTGCTTTGGAAAAGCTTTTGTTTTTGTTCGGGGTTTAAAGCGGTATTAACAATTTTGCGAAGATTTTCATTATAAGCATCATCCTCTTCCTTTGATGTAAATTGTTCTTTCCATTTCCCCCAAAATTTCTCCGGAGTCCCTGTTGTTGCATAGGAAGCGAAAGAGGTTGCTATACTTAACAACAATGAGGAATAAAGATATAATACGCGGATACCATCCTCTTTTTGATTCCTAAGATGCTGCGATACTGCTTGCGGGAGAGAATCTTTGACATCCGGGCGTTTACATTCAATTATGCAGAGAGGAATACCATTTACAAACAAGACAATATCCGGGCGGCATGTGTCAGACTTACCTGTGCGGCTTACAGCAAACTCTTCAGTAACGTGAAAAACATTCCGTTCAGGATTCTCCCAGTCGATATAGCGTAAAGTAAAACTTTTTTTATCTCCATCAACACTCTGTTCCAACGGTTTTCCGTATGTCAACAAATCATACACATACTGATTGGCAGAAATGTATCCTTCTTCCAATGGTACATTGCGTAAGGCAACTATGCCATTTTCAATATTCTGTGTAGAAAACAGTGCCGTTTTATTACTACTAACCTGAATAGAATTAATCTCTTCAAGTTGTTTCCGAAGGATTGGTTCCAGCAAAACATTTGTTGTTTTACCATCTCGCAAATCAAAAGCCTCTTCTTGCGAAAGATATGTATATCCCAGTTTTTGCAATAATTGCAAGGCTGGTATTTGGCTTATGTGGTCTTCTTTGAATGAGATGTTCATAGTGATTCTATTTGCTCTTAATATTTGTAATTCCAAAAGGAATATGTACAGATGGGATGTTTGTTAAATTGGATAAATGTCCCATTTGATCATCAAAAAACATATGTGGATGCATAATATCCAAAACTCTTGATTTGTCAATTCCACCAAGAAAGAAAGCTTCATTTACATCAACACCCCAACTTTTTAATGTGTTAATTAATCTCTCATGGGAAGGAGCATTTCTTGCTGTGACTATTGATGTTTTTAGGATTTTTTTATAATCTGGATCTTTTTGCTGTCGTTTTGCCTCCATTTTTTGGAAATAGGAAATTTTCTTGAATAAATCGCCCAATAATCCTGGTTCTAATGGAGTATTTGCAAAGCTTCTCTCATGATTATGAAATGCCTCCATACCTTCCTTCTGATAGATTTTTTCTGCTTCATCTGTTGCAATTACTCCATCAAAGTCGAAAGCAATCCTTAATTCATAATCTTTGTCAGAATCATTATCCTGCATCCTTGAATCTAATACCCGTCCTGCAGCAATGCCATTATCGCATGCAGACTGCACATCTTTCTCATCTGCAGATAAAAAGAGCGATGCATTAAAAGCAGGTAAGTATTTGTATGGAGAGGTACCAGAGAAAAATCCAGCTCGAGTAATATTTAACCCGTAATGCTCAATCGTTTTAAATGCACGAATTCCTGTTTCGGGACTATTTCTGGACATTAATACCACTTCAACGGGCTGTTCTTCTGAGAACACCTCATTTAATCGTAACAATCTTTTTATAAAAGGAAATGCAACACCTTTTTGGAAATGATTATTCACATTCTTTTCCTGATATTTACGATACTCTTCAACTCCATAATTCTTATAGATTGCGTGTGATTCTGTTAAATCGAACAGCGCACTTGAAGCGACTGCAATAACGAGCTTTTTTTCAATAGGATATGGCATGTTAAAATAATTTTGATATTAATTCTTCTTCATGATTCGATTGAATATTATAATTGTTGTTTTAATATTTCTAATGCGGAATCTACAAGAGGTGGGATTCTATTCGCTGCAACACCAATGGCAATTCCTTTAATCGCATTAAATGCTGATTTGATAACTTTTGGTTGTTGGTATTGACTATCTAATTCCATCTTTATTTTTACGATTTCTACTACGATATCTTCTCGATCTTCTTCAATGTCTTGAGCAAGTTTTTCGACTTTTTCAACAATCTCCATTAGTTTTACTTTAGTTGGGCTATTGATATGAATTTTGTTATTATTCCCTCCTATGATTGTTGAATCACAAATATTTGCAGTTCCCTTATCTTCTATATATACACCAGTATTTATAGTTTTATTCACAATAGACGCAATCTCTTTCTTTTTATTCATTACATCAAAATTTATTTCCTGATTAAAAAGTGACTCATTAAATTCCATAAATACATCAATAAGTTTGTTCTTTGCTGTCTGTATGATTGTCTCAAAAAATTGACGAGATACAATTTTGTGTATCCTCATTATTTGACAATCTGGTAATATCGATTGAATCATTTGAATTTCATAAGGAGTCAAGCTATAAGCGATGTCTTCTCTTTTTCCGCCTAGAACATTTTGAATTATGGACAGAGAATCTTTAATTTTAACCATTGTTATTTGCTCATAGTTTTTACTTCCCAAATTTGCAATTGGTATTTCAGTGTTTTTATATTGCATCATTCCAAAACCATGAGGTACAATATAGTCTGCATACACTCCTGTTATAGTGCTTTTTCTGTATTTTGGAAGAGTTGCCTCATCCTCATATCCGTTGACGAATTCACTATTTACCCAATCAGTAAATATTTTATTTTTAAGTAGCCTAGATATTATTTGTACTTTGTTGCTTACCGTACATATTGATTCATTATTTGCTAAATCAGAGATGACTTCTTCAATTAATTTTTTTACATTAATCATAATTTAACTCTAGTTTTACCTGTTAATAGTTGTTGCATTAATCCTTGCTTCTGAGAACGGAATGTTGCAAGAAAATCTCTTGCCAGATCGATCTCTCTATCAAAGCATATAATTACTTCTGCAATTGAATTTTGCTCCTCAATGCTAGGGAGAGGAATAGTAATAAATGAAAATTTTGATATCCAATGTCTTTCATGTCCTCCAATTGCATATTTTATTTGTTGCATAGCTTCATAAACAAATTTTATATTAACATCTCTTTTCGTTTTTAATAATTTCATTGCTGAGGATTTCGCTTTAAATGGAAAATTTACAAATTTGGAAGCTGTAGTAAAATCATCAAAAATTATAACTGGTAAATCAACAAAAACGCCATCAATCTCATTTGTGTAGCCAAGAACAAATGTCTTTCCCGCAGTCAGTACAGGTACTGGGTATGTGTTGTCATAAAGTGTATCTCTCACTAAATATGGAGTTGGCTGCATATAATCGAGTAAATCACCTAATTCAGTGTCTTCCCTTTTTTCAATAAATTTGGGACGACGGATTTTTCCTTTTAAAATAGGTCTCATCAACCCTCGCTTTCTTTTTTCTAATTTCTCAACCAATATTTTTTGTTTTTCAATTGCCTCGTCCCAAGTTCCCAATATCTTTGCAATCTTATCTTGTTCTTTCAATGGTGGAATTGCAAATTTTAGATTTTTAACATCGGAAGAGTTTATTGCGGGATAGTTTGAACCTACAAGTACTTGGTATATCTGCTTGGAAATACTACTAGAAAAAAGCATGTGAAACAAATACTCATTATTACATTTTGTTGCTGATATTACTGCAAAACCTGTAGATGCAATAAGATTTTTAACTTCGCTTTTTATAATTGAAAATTCCTGCAAATTTGGTCGTACTGTAGACATTAATATATCACCTTTTGAAACAACTCTTCTTGCACGGGAAGGAGCTGATTTGAAAACTTGTTTTGTCGTTTCAATTTGAAATTCGTCTGAGTCAACATCGGATAATGAGATATATTCAAATTCGTAATCGCAAGGAGTATTGCTGCCTAATGAAATACTGTCTATTTCAGATATTTGAGATAATTTTTTGACCTCCCAGTCCTCCGGGATTATTCCAAGTGAACTATCCTTATATCCTGCAGGAATCTCTTTATTTTGTTTCATCTTTCTTGTTCTCCAGTTGTTTTACTATTCGATCGAAATCTGATTCAATTTTTTGTCGTTTATTGAATGACTCATATTCATTTTCGGCTTTTTCATCGGCCTGCTGCCTACTAATGGTTCCTTTCCCTTTCAGGATCTTGAACTCATTAAATTCCAGAAACTTATTAACGCTTCCGGCAAATTCTGCCATGGTAAAATATGTTCTTGTTTCTATTAATCTTTCGACATAATCGAAATAAGATGAAATAGTTCGCTCTAAAACCCTAATATGATCTTCAGTAAGGTAGTTTTTCGCAATTTTCGCATCACTTATAAGTACTCTTCCAGTAGGCGCGTTCTTGAATGTTTTTAATCCCATAAACTCGTTGTCTGCCTTGGCGTTTAGATAGATAATTTCCGGAGCTGTTTTGCCCGTAATGGCATAATGGAATTTATTCTGCACCTCGGCATAAAACTCGTGGGCAATACTTGATTTTGAATCATAGTCAATACTGCATTCGGCAAATATGTCTGTTATTTTCTGATAAATCCGCCGCTCACTTGCCCGGATTGAACGGATTCTTTCGAGTAACTCTCTGAAATAATCCTTGCCAAAGAACCTGCCATTCTTGAGTCTCCCGTCATCCATTGCAAATCCCTTGATAATATACTCTTTCAAGACACTTGATGCCCATATCCTAAACTGAGTGGCACGAGTGGAATTTACCCTGTAACCAACGGAAATTACTGCATCTAAATTGTAATAATTTACTTGATAAATTTTGCCATCAGAGGCAGTTGTTTCCAAAATGGAAACAACTGAATTTTCATCTAACTCATTACTGTCAAAAATATTTTTTAAGTGTTTGGAAATTGCCGGTTTATTAACATCAAACACCAGACTCATATGCTCTTGCGTGAGCCATATCGTCTCATCTGATAGTATTGCCTCTACCTTTACATCTCCATTTGGAGCCGTGTATAATAAAAAGTTAGTTGTCTCATCATTGACAGATAACTTCCTCAATGAAAAGGGAATATCTATTAATTTATTAAAAGATTTGTCGATAAAAAAACTTTCAGCCTCTTCTCTGGATGCTTTCGATCTGTCAACATTCAACGAAATTAAATAACAAGCGTATTTAGTTAATTTAGTGGAATTTAATTCTCTTTTTGCTCCAGAGCCTATTGTAACCATTTCGTTGACCTCAACGAAATGGTCTTCTGTTTTTTGATTATTAATATTACATGCCTCCTTTGATCTTTCAATTACTTTTTCAAAGTTGCGATAATCTGAATAATCAAATGCTTTAGCCATGTCTCTTGAGTTCCAGAACTCTTTTCCGAAATCATCAATCCTACGAATATTTTCAAAGATTGATTTATTGGTTTTTGCTGAATTTTTCATTTAAATTGATATTAAAATCCTAGTTCGGCAAGGTATTGTTTCATTTTTGCCTGTACCTCTTTTAGCTCGATTTCGAGAGTGTCAATCTCTTTTTGGACGGCAACTATATCAATTTCCTCTTCCTCTTCGAAAGTATCCACATAACGCGGTATGTTCAAATTATAGTCATTTTCTGCTATTTCTGCAGGAGTAGCAACATAAGCGTATTTATCTTCTGCTATTCCTTCTTTCAGCTCATCTGCTGAAAACTTACGGTATGTAGAAACAATGTGTTCAATGTCTTGAGGGCGTAATTTGTTTTGATTCTTGCCATTCTCAAACTCTTTGCTTGCGTCAATAAAAAGTACGCTTTTATCCTTTTTCCCTTTATTGAATATAACAATAGCTGCAGGGATACCTGTGCCAAAGAAAAGGTTTGCAGGCAATCCAATAACTGCCTCCAATATATTCTCTTCTATAGTTTGTTTGCGGATTTTCCCTTCGCTTGACCCTCTGAATAATACACCGTGTGGAACAACTACTCCCACTTTACCTGTTTTTTCGTGAGCCACCTCAATCATATGACTTATGAATGCCCAGTCTCCTTTGCTCTTTGGAGGAATACCGCGCCAAAAACGCTGATATGAATCGTGTTCCGCTTCATCTGCTCCCCATTTGTCCAAGGAAAAAGGAGGATTTGCGACAACTGTGTCAAATTTCATAAGATGGTAGCCTTCTTTTAGTTTTGGTGTGCGAAGGGTGTCGCCCCAACGAATTATTGCACTGTCAAACCCGTGCAAAAACATGTTCATCATTGCCAGGGCCCATGTACTTCCATTAAGCTCTTGACCATATAATGAGAAGTTGTCTCCGTCAACCTCCATCCCTGCTTTAATAAGTAGTGAGCCGGAACCACAGGTGGGATCGCAAATCCTTGCTCCCGGTTTACTTTTTGTCAGTTTTGCCAATAAAGTGGAAACTTCTGAAGGAGTAAAGAAATCTCCTGCCTTTTTGCCGGATTCGCTTGCAAATGTTGATACAAGATACATATAGGCATCTCCAATAATATCGTTGCCCTCCAAATGGGATTCGTCAAAAATCATTTTTTCATCGGAGAAATCCAGAATCAAGTTTTTTAAGCGGGTATTTTTATCTTTGGCATCTCCAAGGTTGCTGCTATTGAAGTCAATGTTTCTAAAGATACCACTACCATCTTCGCTGCTCATCTTTTCTCTGTTGGCATCTTCAAGGTCTGCAAGGGCTATGTTGATTAATTCACCGATGTTACTTTCATTTCTAAATTCATATAGAAAATCAAATGAGCTGGTTTTTGGAACTATGAATCGTTCGTGTCTCATAGCTCTCTCTGCTCTTTCAAGATTCCCTTCGTATTTTTGAAGATATTCGTGAAATTTGGATTTATGAACATCACTTACATATTTAAGGAATAGCATAGTGAGTATATAATCTTTGTATTGACTTGGATCAATAACACCTCTGAATGTATCGCATGCTTTCCATACAATTCTGTTAATATCTGCCTGTGTTGTCTTGGTTGCCATATATTTATTACTTTATTGTTTCAGTAAGTATTTTGTTTGTTAAAGCTTTTTTTTGAGAAAAAATTGATCTGTATAATTCTTCTTCTCTATTTTGCAAATTGCTAATTTCTATAATAAGCAGCTGTTTTTCAATCGATGGTATTTCAAATTCAATTTCTTCGATCATTGATTTTGTGATTGAGGGAATAGAACTCCCAACGGCATTGTTTTTTAGAGTTTTCAATATATCATGTGAGTTAAGAAACCAACATAAACAATAAGGGCAAACCTCAGTTTCCTTGATTCTTATTACAAAAAACGAGGAGGAAGCTACTGCTTTTCCTATAGTTGTATTATACACAGAACAAAAGTTTGATGTTCCCTTAGCTGCAAATAACAGATCTCCCTCTAAAAGCAAATGATTTGAAATATTTCCATTATCTTTAATAGATGGTTCAAGATTGCTGTGAATACTGTTATTTGCTTTAAAATCTTTAATTTGCAAATATATCACATCTCCATCAGGAACTGTTTTAAGGTAAATGCCTGATTGAATATCTGCTATTTCTCTAATTTTTCTATTCATTTTTATCTAAGTAATATGATTACTAATGCAAGGTTAGTAATTTATTTTAAATACCAAAAAAATTGAGTAATACATCTACTAATTATATATATGTGGATTTTATAGTGGTCATTATAGATCTTATAAACTAAATGTAATATATTACTATAGAATACGCCCTACAGGATAACGATTGACATTTGGCTCAACCTTTTCCCTTACCTTAGACATAAAGAACTGCAGGATTGCCTGCGGATTATTTGCAAATGCAGGATCGGTTGCTTTCTTGTTTTCGAACTCTCTTTTGAGAACAGGATCCTTTGCAAGCATCTCCCTTCCTTTAACTTCCATATAACTCAGTCTTATCCAGAACTCTGTTTCAGGACGGGCATACAGGTTGTAGAATCCCCAATAGACAAGTGATGTGGGTGATTTTGGTTCAAGAAGATGAGCGATAATTTTTACTTTTGGTTGAGAGGTAGCGACAATTATGTCTCCTTTGTTAAAATGTACAAGCTCCTTTTGGGTAGTATAGTCAGTTGTAAGTGTCACTCTGCCTTCATAAGGGAATTCAGACCACCGTGGATTGATAAACCTGTAGGTCTCAACCTCAAAGGTTGTATCTCTCTCAAGTTTAGAATATTTGATTCCGTGGATATCAAGAAGCTCTATGGTGGCAATTTGTTCCTGAGGAACTATATAGGCCACCGGAAGTTTAATGATAACATCCTTTTTATAGGATGTAAATAGCGGCATCTTAATGGTTACGGGTGCTGTTCTGTCTGAGTATGTCCACTCAGCGCCAGTCAGATCACTTTTTTCAGTTTTCGTTTGCCACGTCAAAAAATCAACTAATACACTATCCTTAAGGTTGTGACTGAACATAAGTGGAAGAGAGTCAATACGGAACTTATCTGAGGATGAATATTCATCTGCCAATGCAATTTCTTTTTGAAGTTCACGGCCGTTCGCTCCAACAATTTCCAATGTGTATAAAATTGCGTTATAAGATGATTCAACTCTCTGTTTATATGGCTTATAAATATGATTTTCGATAAGAATTCCAATTCTGTTATTTGCCGATGCATACCCGTTTGAATATTGTGGGGGAAAATTGTCGGGGAGAACGCCAGCATTTTGATTTGTATAGCTGTTGAACTCAAAGTAGGGGAAGATAGGAAATCCGGAGTCAGCCATTTTGGATTTTAGTTGAACCTCATAAACACTATTAGTCCAATTAAGAAGATTCTCGTTAAGGAATCCGCAATGATCCATCCCATATGTGGATACATACTGAAAATCAGCCCCGTTTGTGACATGAATATCCATGAATAGCTCTGGCATCCAGATTCTGTAAAGTTTTATAAAGGCGCGGGTTTCAGGCGCGTCTGCCTTTATGAAATCTCTGTTCATATTAAGCCTCTGAGCAGTAAATCTTGCTCCAACCTCTTCCGGTCCGTTTTGGTTAATTCGGTAGAAACTGCCGAAATCTTCGTGTCCGTCTACATTTATAATTGGTATAAAAAGTAGCGAAACGTTATCTAAAAGCCTCGGAAACTTTTTATAAATTGCAATATCCCTTATCAGCATCAATCCTGCGTCTTTACCGTCAGGTTCACCAGCATGAATAGCTGCCTCAACCAATACAACCGATCTCCCTTTTGCACGGATGACATCCGGAGTTGTCAACCCATCCTTATCTACTATCAAAAGTGGAATTTCTCTTCCCTGAGGAGAAACTCCTATTGATGTATATGTCACAACTGGAGAGTTTTCATCTAAAAGTTTGCAAAACTCAACAGTTTCTGCGTAACGCGGTGTTCTGTTGAAATTGTTTTTCTCATAATGGGTAATGAACCTGGGGTCTTTTAAGTTTGTATTTTGAGCAGTCATGTACTGGCAGATAAATACCGTTATGAACAGTGATATTGCGATCCTGACAGATCTTGAATAGATTTTCATTTGTTGGTTTGTTTATTCAAAGATAGAAATTCCCGCTAATTTTTTGTGTCTTTATAAAAACCAAAAAATCTGAAAAATTATTTACGGATGAAAAAGATAATCGCTTTAATCATAACTGAGGGACCTCATTCAAATGATCAGAAAAACAGTTTTGTTGGCATAGATTATATAATTTTTAAATAGGTGCAACATTTTAATGTTGATTTGCATCTTTATATAAATGAGTAGATTTTTTTAAAAACAATCTAAATAAATCAAATACAAATGAATAGTACTAAAAGAATTATAGCAATAATGTGCGGATTCTGTCTGCTAAGTAGTTGTGACAAGAACAATCCGCCATCTGAAGAAACCATCTGTATTCTCACCCATACAGATCCAATAACAATTCAGCTTAATACGTCTGAAACAAAAATGGCTGAGGCAGATAAGAATTTTGCTATGGAATTTTTCTCTCGTGCGTATGAACAAAACGCAAATGGGGCAAAAAAGGAAAACATGATGATCTCTCCATTCAGCTTGAGTACAGCATTGGCTATGGTTTGGAACGGAGCAAACGGAGAGACTAAAACAGCCATTCAAAATGTCTTAGGTTTTCAGAATTATACCGACAACGAGTTGAACGGGTACTATAAGAAAATGAAGGATGCATTGCTTTCTACAGATCCATCAGTAAAACTGGCCATAGCTAATTCTATATGGTACAGAAAAGGGACCACAGTAAACGATGATTTTATTCAAACCAACAAAACATGGTACAAAGCACAAGTAGAAGCAATCGATTTCACATTGCCCTCTGCTGTAAGTATTATCAACGAGTGGTGTTCGGACAATACAAATGGATTAATCAATGATGTGCTTAAAGAGATTTCACGTTATGATATGATGTTTCTGCTTAATGCGCTGTATTTTAAAGGGACCTGGGGAGAAGGATATGCATTCAAGGAGACGGATACAAAACCGGCTGAATTTAGAAAGGAAGATGGTACGAGTGTTACTGTCAATATGATGAATAACAAGGCTCAGATGTTGTATTATACGGACGAAACCTTGTCTGCCGTCAATTTACCTTATGGAAATGGAGCGTTCAGTATGATGTTGATGTTGCCACAAGAAAATGTCTCTATGCCGGCTATGGTTGCAAAGCTAAAAAGTCCATCATACTGGCATAATATGATCAATGGCAGAATTTCAAAAGAGGTTGCACTTCAAATTCCTAAATTCAAGATGGAGTACAACGGCGATTTAATTGAAGTGTTGAAGCAGATGGGAATGACAATTGCTTTTGATCCCGATCAGGCAGATTTTTCAAAAATATTTCCTCTTTACCAAACATCCATAACCAAAGTAAACCAATTCACATACATAGATGTAAATGAGAAAGGAACAGAGGCCGCAGCTGTAACAATAATTGGTGTCGGCGCAACATCATACACTCCTCCTGTAACATTTACTGCCAACCGTCCGTTCGTATTTGCAATTTGTGAAAAATCTACCGGTTGCGTTTTGTTCATGGGCAAGGTCGGGAACCCTGGTTAGCATTGGGGACACATCTTGATATCCCCGTGCACTTTCCCGTGTACCTTATTTCCTGCCATACTGTGCGAGATCTCCTAACTCTTCCTCAATTCTGAGAAGCTGGTTGTACTTGGCCATTCTATCTGAACGACTCAGTGAACCTGTCTTGATCTGACCGGAATTAGTTGCAACTGCAATATCTGCTATAGTTGAATCCTCTGTTTCCCCTGAACGGTGAGAAGTTACGGTTGTATATTTGTTTCGGTGAGCCAGCTCGATTGCATTTAGAGTTTCTGTAAGAGTACCTATCTGATTAACTTTAATCAAGATGGAATTTGCACAACCGGTGTCAATTCCTTTTTTCAGAAATTCTACATTTGTAACAAAAATATCATCCCCCACAAGTTGAATTTTAGAACTCAAAGTGTCTGTCAGAAGCCTCCATCCACTCCAGTCATCCTCAGCCATACCATCTTCGATAGAGTCTATAGGATATTTATCTGCAAGGGATTTTAAAAAAGCAACCTGTTCAGCAGCGTTTCTCTTTGCACCATTTGCTCCTTCAAATTTGCTGTAGTCATAAATTCCATCTTTATAGAATTCAGATGCGGCACAGTCCAGTGCAATTGTCACATCTTTACCCGCTATATAACCTGCTTTTTTAATTGCAGCCAGAATAGATTCCAGTGCATCATCTGTACCTTTAAGTACAGGAGCAAAGCCACCTTCATCACCGACTGCAGTACTGAGGCCCCTGTCATGAAAAATCTTCTTGAGATTGTGAAATACTTCTGCACCCATTCTGAGGCCCTCCTTGAAGCTTACTGCTCCCACGGGGCGTATCATGAATTCCTGAAATGCGATAGGGGCGTCAGAGTGAGAACCTCCGTTGATAATGTTCATCATTGGAACAGGGAGGGTTACGGCATTTGTACCACCAATATACCTGTAAAGGGGAATATGAAGATAGTTGGCAGCAGCTCTTGCAACAGCCAGGGACACACCTAAAATTGCGTTGGCTCCTAATCTGGATTTTGTAGGGGTACCGTCCAGTTCTATAAGAGACTTATCGATAAGTGGCTGGTTAAGCGCGCTCATACCCAATATGTGGGGTGCGATAACCTCATTTACATTTTTAACGGCCTGTAATACTCCTTTACCCATATAACGTGACTTGTCGCCATCTCTTAATTCAAGTGCTTCATTGCTGCCTGTTGAGGCTCCTGAAGGGACAGCTGCCCTTCCGAATGCACCTGATAAAAGTTCTACATCTACTTCTATTGTTGGATTTCCGCGAGAATCTAAAATCTCACGAGCGTGGATATTGCAAATTTCCATAATTTTTACTGATTTTATTGTTGTTAATCTTTTAATAAATATTCAATTATAACCCTGTCATATGATTTAAAAGCAATTACGGAACTTTTGATAAAAAGACCAAGGGAAATCAGCCCTATCATTATAAATAGTCCTAAAAAGTTAAACCTGTTTGATCTATTACTTTCCATAATTTAGCTAAATTTGTGTCTTAACCAGAACAACAAATATCAAGCCATGAAAACTAAAATTACTATCGCCTTTACCATTGCCATATGTCTCACTACATTCATATCGGTTAATGCTCAAAATATCAACGGCATAAAGGTTGTAAGAGGCAAGGTTGACACTGTAACAACTGCCAGCCACACAATTGTTGGAGTGACCAACCCAGGGTCGGAAATTTATATCAATGACATCAAGGTAAAGCAGTATAAAACAGGCTCTTTTGGAAGTGAGCTGAAACTGAAAGAGGGAGATAATCCAATTGTCATAAAGGCTCTGTACGGGGGTGGTCAGATTGAGGAGAGATTCTCTGTATTTTATAAGGTCCGGCAGCCTGAAATAAAGGCAGAAGTACCCGGAGACTACAAATTTCCGGTAGTAATAACTAAACGTGGGGCTTATCTCAATTATGGTACTGGTCAGGACAGGCTTGGAGGAGCAAAAATTAACTTTCTGGCAGAAGGAATAAGAATGGAGTTATTGGATTCTATAGGGAATCTTTATAGAGTAAAACTTTCTGAAAACAACTACGCATTTATTCCAAAGGATTATGTAGAGAAAATGCCTGCCGGAACAAAGCCGCCATTCTCACTTTCGGGATCCTGGAGCGTTTCCAATATCGGAAAAGCAGACAGAGTTATAGTGTCGCTTGAACAACGCCAACCCTATATAGTAAAGCAGGAGCGCGAACCCAACAGGATTATTGTAGATATTTTTGGTACAGCATGTAATTCAAACTGGATAACTCAGTATCTGGATCTTCAAGTTATTGATTATGTCGATTTTCAGCAAATTCAACCGGATGTTTTGAGAGTTATCATCAATTTGAAAAACAAATACAGTTGGGGCTATAGTGTAGATTATACAGACAATAGCCTGAATATTACAATAAAACATTCGCCTAAACCGACAATCAAAGGTGTGGTTATAGGAGTTGATGCCGGACACGGAGGTTCTGCTTCCGGTGCTGTAAGCACAGCGGGTTATCAGGAAAAGGTGCAAAATTTAGCTATGGCATACATGTTGAAAGAGGAGCTGGAGAAGAGAGGTGCAAAAGTCGTTTTGAGCCGCACTGACGATTCGGATCTCTCCATGTTTGAGAGACAGTCAATTTTTAAAAATGAAAATATTGATCTGCTTATTTCAATTCATTGCAATGCAGGAGGAAACCCACTTGTAAACGGAGGTACCAGTACTTATTATAAACATTTAGAATACAGAGATCTGGCAGAATCAATTCTTAAAAGATTGACTGAACTGGAGGATGTTAAAAATTTTGGATTGATCGGAAATTTTAACTTCTCCCTTAACTCGTCTACAAACTACCCTTCTGTTCTAGTTGAGACCCTTTTCTTGAGTTCTTTGCCCGATGAAGAGAAAATAACTGATGCAAAATTCCAGAAGGAGATGATGATGAAGGTAGTGAAAGGGTTGCAGGATTATCTAAAAAAGGTTAAAAAATCAAAATAAAGAACCAGAAATAATTAATGGATTTTGAGCTTAAGTCAAATTATAAGCCGACGGGTGACCAGCCAGATGCAATTGAACAACTGGTGTCTCATGTTTCCGACGGGGTAAGTGCTGTAACACTGTTAGGCGTTACAGGCTCCGGAAAGACCTTTACTATGGCAAATGTTATACAAAGGTTGCAGAGGCCAACACTGATCTTGAGCCACAACAAAACCCTTGCTGCACAGCTTTACGGAGAGTTTAAGTCCTTTTTTCCTAATAATGCAGTTGAGTATTTTGTCTCATATTACGATTACTATCAGCCTGAAGCATATATGCCTGTCACTGATATTTATATTGAGAAGGATCTGAGCATAAACGATGAGATTGAGAAGCTCCGGCTCTCTGCGTCGAGTGCTTTACTTTCCGGAAGGAGAGACGTTATAGTAATATCAAGTGTATCATGCCTTTATGGTATTGGAAATCCGGCTGACTTTCATACGAACACCATAAACATTAAGAAAGGAACGAAAATATCGAGGAGCAAGCTGCTCTATGCGCTGGTGAACAGCCTTTATTCCAGAAATGAAATGGAGTTTAAAAGAGGTACATTTCGTGTAAAGGGTGATACAGTGGATGTCTATCTTGCATATTCAGATACCGCCTGCAGAATAATCTTTTTTGGAGATGAGGTTGAGAGTATTGAACTTTTTGAACCCTTAACCGGAGCCTATGTAAGTGATTTGAGTGAAATAGCTATATATCCGGCAAACATCTTTGTTACCACAAAGGAAAGAATGAAAAGTGCAATTGTACAGATACAGGATGATATGATGAAGCAGTATGCATACTTTGTGGAAATTGGTAAGCACTTGGAGGCAAAAAGAATAAAGCAGAGGGTAGAGTTTGATATAGAGATGATTAAAGAGATTGGATACTGCCCTGGAATTGAGAATTATTCCCGCTATTTAGACGGCCGTGCCCCAGGTATGCGTCCCTTCTGCCTGATAGACTACTTTCCAAAGGATTTTATAACCTTCATAGATGAGAGCCATGTAACAGTTTCGCAGGTAAGAGCCATGTACGGGGGTGACCGCTCAAGGAAAGAGACTCTTATAGAGTATGGATTCCGGTTACCTGCGGCAGCGGACAACAGGCCGCTTAAATTTAACGAATTCGAGGACATTATAGGGCAAAGGATTTTTGTGAGTGCAACTCCTGCAGACTATGAACTGAACTTATGTGAAGGATTGATTGTTGAACAAGTTGTTCGTCCCACAGGGTTGCTTGATCCTCCTATTGAGGTCAGACAAACCAAAAACCAGATTGATGATCTCCTCGAGGAGATAAGGATAAGGGCAGTCAAAGATGAGAGAATTTTGGTGACGACGCTTACCAAAAGAATGGCCGAGGAGCTGGACAAATACTTTTCTCACATAGATGTAAGATGCAGATATATACACTCAGACGTGGACACCCTTGAAAGGATTGAGATTCTGGAGGATTTTCAGGCTGGAAGATTTGATGTTTTGATTGGAGTTAACCTTCTCAGAGAGGGGCTGGATCTTCCTCAGGTTTCTCTGGTTGCAATACTTGACGCGGACAAAGAGGGTTTTCTGAGATCAGAGAGATCTTTGACCCAGACTGCGGGAAGAGCAGCGAGAAATGTAAACGGGAGGGTAATTATGTATGCAGATTCCATTACCCGCTCTATGCAGAGGACAATAGATGAGACTAACAGAAGAAGAAGAAAACAGGAGGAGTATAACAGGGAAAACAATATAAAACCTACACAGATTGAGAAACAGATTAGAAATGTTTTGGGAAGAGTAAAAGAGTTTCAGCAGGAGGTTGGAGAGGTCAATCCGGTTCTTGCAGATCCTGTGATGGCTTTCCTTAAGCCGGATCAGATCAGGGAGGCGATTGCAGCTGCTAAGGCAGAGATGGAGAGGGCTGCATACGATCTTGACTTTTTAATGGCGGCAAAATTTCGTGATGAGATGAATGCACTAAAAAAACTTTTGGAAAAATAGATTATGATTTCGGAAAAGCTGGATAAGGTTTTAGAGAGCTGCATAGGAGAGGAGGAAAAATGGCTTTTAAGATCCTTTGAGATCGCCAGAGAGGCTCTCGATGGGTTGGTGCGGAGTAATGGCACCCCCTTTATTGAACACGCTGTTGAAGTTGCTGAGATTGTGGCTTTTGAAATTGGGCTGATGCCTGCTGCAATAGCTGCTGTATTTCTTCATGAAGCCTCAAGATCTAACAACTCACTTCTTGAGGAATACAGAAAGGAATTTGGTGATGAGATTATTTCAATGGTTCAGAGTCTCAATAAAATATCTGAGATTAAACCAAAGGATACCGGTTTGCAGGCAGACAACTACAGAAAATTAATTGTCTCTTACTCGCGTGATCCCCGGGTTAGTCTGATAAAACTGGCAGACAGACTGGAAATTATGAGAAACCTCGATTTTTTCACAAAATCCAATCAGATAAGAAAATCTACTGAAACATTGCTTCTTTATGCACCTCTTGCGCATCAACTGGGAATGTACAACTTAAAGAGCGAGCTGGAAGATCTCTCTTTCAAACATACAGATCCTGACCAATACAGGTTTATTTCCAATAAGTTAAAAGCAGGAGAGCAAGACAGAAAGAGGCTCATGGATATTTTTGTCAAGCCAATCGAGCTGAGTCTTAAAAAGGCACATATAAAGTATAATCTCAAGAGCAGAACAAAGACAGCCTACTCAATCTGGAAAAAAATGCAAGCTCAGCAGATCCCTTTTGAAGATGTTGCAGACATATTTGCAATCAGAATAATTGTTGATTCTCTGCCGGAGAAGGAAAAGGATCTTTGCTGGCAGGTTTACTCTTTTGTAACTGAGTATTACGTACCGGATACCAACAGATTAAGGGACTGGATAACAGTGCCCAAATCCAATGGTTACGAATCCCTTCACACAACAGTTAGTACAGGAGAGGGGCAGATAATAGAGGTTCAGATAAGAACCAAGAGAATGGATGATATAGCAGAGAATGGCCATGCAGCTCACTGGGCCTACAAAGGAGTAAAAAACGATCAGGGTTTAAACATTTGGCTAGGAGGAGTTAAAAGACTGCTTGAGTCCACAGGTAAACGTCAGGGATCTCCTTTTTTGGATCTTGTTTTGGACGAAATATTTGTGTTCACACCTGACGGAGATCTCAGAAGGCTACAGGCTGGGTCGAGCGTATTGGATTTTGCTTTTGATATCCATTCAAATCTTGGTTTGAAATGCGCCGGAGCAAAGATAAACGGCAGAGCTGTTTCTATCCGGGAGAAACTTAAGACCGGAGATGTAGTTGAGATAATGAGCAACAAAAATCAAAAACCATCGTCTGATTGGTTAAATTTTGTTGTCTCTTCAAAAGCGAGAGCCAAGATAAAGCAAAGAATGAAAGAGGAGGAGGGGAAGAGAGCTCAGACAGGCAGAGAACTTATTGAGCGCAGGATGACAAACTGGAAAATGGAGCTCAACGATGAAATTCTCAACTACCTGATTAAGTACTACAAATTTAAAACAATAAGTGAATTTTATGCTGCTCTTGCAGATTCAGAAGTTGATATTTCGGAAATTAAGGGACTGCTTACAGCCAGAGAAAAGCAGGAGCAACAAACAGAGGGGAAAGAAGGTATAATTACTACCGGAGCACAGCAGAAAAATCTCCAAAAAGGTTTGCCGGCAGGTTCCGACTACTTAATAATCGATGAAAAACTCAATAACGTTGGTTTCAAATTGTCCAAATGTTGCAATCCTATTATGGGAGATGAAGTGTTTGGTTTTGTTACAATAAGAGAAGGTGTTAAAATTCACAGGATCACCTGCCCTAATGCTGCGAGGCTAATGGATAATTACCCGTACAGGATACAAAAAGTAAAATGGCGGGAGTCTGCAACCGGCCAAAACTTCCAGACAACATTGAGAATAAGTTCGTACGGAGATGGAGGGTTAAGTCAGCAAATAATGGAGATCATCAATTTACTTTCCGTTTCACTCAGATTCTTTTCAATATCAGAACATAAGGGAATGTTCGAAACAAAAATGCAGGTAGCAATTTCTAATAACCAAGTTTTGGATAAACTGATTTTTAACCTCAAAAAAATTAAAGGAGTAAAATCTGTAAGCAGAATATCAAATGCATAATAATTCAATAAAGATAAAGGGTGCAAAATTAAATAACCTTAAAAATATTTCGCTGGAAATTCCACGTGATAAAATGGTAGTTATTTCCGGAATCTCGGGATCGGGAAAATCCAGTCTTGCGTTTGATACGATATTTGCAGAGGGACAACGCCGTTTTGTTGAGAGCCTCTCCTCATTTGCCCGTCAGTTTTTGGGGAGAATGACAAAACCCGATGTTGAGGAGATAACAGGCATCCCTCCTGCAATAGCTATAGAGCAGAAAGTAAATGCCAGTAATCCACGCTCTACTGTAGGTACAAGCACCGAGATATATGACTATCTAAGACTCCTGTATGCAAGAATTGGAAAAACATTCTCACCGATAAGTGGCGAGATGGTTAAAAGGCATACTGTAAATGATATCTTGAATCATATTTACACATATCCGGTGGGTAGCACCATCTTTATTCTTGCTCCGATGGGCTGGGAGAGCAAGGAGACAAGAGTTGAGAGACTACTGATTTTAAAGGAGGAGGGATTTACAAGACTTTACTCTGATGGTGAGATTGTGAGAATAGAAAGTGCTCTCAACAAAGAGTTTGAAACAGAAAATCCGGTGTACCTTTTAGTTGACAGGGTAATTCTGAAAGAGGGAGATGAAGAGAAAAACAGGTTGATGGATTCACTGCAAACTGCAACAGAAGTGAAAAGGGGGCTTGGCACAGAAAGGGGAATGGTTCTCATTTCAAACGGCAAGAAAGGAGAAGAACCCAAGGCCTTTTCTACTCTTTTTGAGGCAGATGGCATAGAATTCGAAGAACCTTCAGAACTGATGTTCAGCTTTAATAATCCGATAGGTGCATGTCCTGTCTGTTCAGGTTACGGCAGGATTATCGGAATTGACGAGAGTCTTGTAATTCCTGATCCTTCGCTCTCTGTCTATCAGGAGGCAATTGCTTGCTGGAGAGGAGAGACAATGAAAAGCTTTTATAACGAACTGATCCTCTCTGCCAATAAATTTGATTTTCCTATTCATAGACCATTTTATGAGCTGACTGCTGAGCAAAAATTATTGCTTTGGAGCGGAAACGAATATTTTACAGGCTTGAACGAATTCTTCAAAATAATTGAGGCAAACAAGTACAAGATTCAGTTTCGTTATCTTTTCAGCAGGTATTCAGGAAAGACTATTTGTTCCGGATGTCAGGGCAAAAGGTTGAAAAAAGAGGCTCTGTATGTAAAAGTGGCTGGCAAGAACATAAGTGATCTGCTGGAGATGAGCATAGATAAACTTTACTCTTTCGTGAAAAATATAGAATTGTCAGACTATGACAGGACGATTGCTTCCAGAGTTTTAAAGGAACTTGAGAACCGACTTGCATGCATGTTGTCAGTTGGGCTCTCATACCTGACACTTAACAGATTATCAAGCACTTTAAGCGGTGGGGAGAGTCAAAGAATAAACCTTGTCAGCTCAATAGGCAGCAGCCTTGTGGGGTCACTCTATATTTTGGATGAGCCAAGTATTGGCCTTCACCCGAGAGACACTCAAAGATTGATATCGGTTTTAAAACAGCTGAGAGATCTGGGAAACAGTGTACTGATAGTCGAGCACGACGAAGAGATAATCAGAGCATCAGACCAACTTATTGATATTGGCCCGTTTGCCGGTAATAATGGAGGAGAGCTTGTTTACCAGGGAATTATAGAGGACAACCTCACTAAGGAGGATTGCGGGAGGAGTCAGACTCTGGCATTCTTGTCCGGCCATGAAAAGATTGAACTTCCTGAAGAGAGGAGGCACTGGAGCAGCTTTATTGAAGTGAATGGTGCGGTAGAACATAATCTAAAATGTATTAACGTTAAATTCCCGTTAAGGGTATTAACAGCCGTAACAGGTGTAAGTGGCTCAGGTAAATCAACTCTTGTGAGAGATATATTGTACCCTGCTCTCAACAGAAGATTGAACCAGTTTGGCGATAAACCGGGAGCTCATAAAAATATCACCGGTGATATAAACAAGATTACCTCTGTTGAATACATAGACCAGAACCCTATTGGCAAATCTTCCCGCTCCAACCCTGCGACTTACCTGAAGGTTTATGATGAGATAAGAAAATTATTTTCTGAACAGCCCTATGCCAAAGCAAACGGATATGGACACTCACACTTTTCATTCAATATAGATGGGGGAAGATGTCCCGATTGTCAGGGAGAGGGAGTTATTAAGATTGAGATGCAGTTTATGGCAGATGTTCAGATGGTCTGTGAATCATGCGGAGGTAAAAGATTCAAACAGGATATACTTGAGGTCAGATACAAGGACAAAAACATCAATGATGTCCTGAACATGAGCGTAGATGAAGCCATAGAATTTTTTTCGTCACAAAAGGAACCAATTGCAAAGCGGGTAGCAGAAAAACTTATGCCTCTCAAGGCTGTCGGTCTCTCATATGTGCAACTTGGCCAGAGCAGCAGTACTTTGAGCGGCGGAGAAAGCCAGAGAGTTAAACTTGCCTCATTTTTGGGTAAAGATTCAGGAAGCGGTTCGATTCTCTTTATTTTTGATGAGCCTACTACAGGTCTTCACTTCTATGACATCAGAAAGCTGTTGGATTCATTTAATGCCTTGATTAACAGAGGACATACAGTTATTGTTGTAGAACATAACATGGATGTGGTAAAGTGTGCAGACTGGGTGATTGATCTGGGTCCTGAAGGGGGCGAAGCAGGGGGGGAGGTTGTCTTTGAAGGGGTACCTGAGAAACTGGTGAAGATCAGTAACAACTATACAGCAAAGGCACTTATTGGGAAAGTGTAAGCTGGTGGATCAGATAAAATACAAGCTTAGTTCTGTTGGCTAAAACAGGGTAATTTATAAAATAAAAGTCATCTGTAGGTTTGTAGGTGTGCATGTGAATACCAGAAGTGATAAGCAGAGAGGGTATATTTTTCTTTACAAAAGAGTATTGATCAGAAAATTTATAAAATATCTCTGCAAATGTGGCACTTCCGTAAAAGTCGTAATTGATATCCAGTTTTAGGTTATTAAATTTGTTCGCCGAATCAATTTCCTTTTTGAAATTTTTGTATTTGTTTGCTCCAAGAATCAGAACGTAGTTTGTGTCTGCTCCCGGAGGAGCGAATATCGAACCCATCTGATCAAGATTGATATTGCAGATTATATTTTTTTCAGGTATAGGAAGGTTTTTTACAAACTCTTCTGATCCGGCCATATTGATCTCTTTACCGTCGAAAGCAGCAAAAATGATGTTTTTCCTTGGTCCCTCCCTCGCAACTCTCATCTCCGAGAAGAGTCGGGCCAGATTAAGTAGCGCTGTAACTCCTGAAGCATTATCATCGGCACCGTTATATATCTTTCCGCCAAGTACACCCAAATGATCATAATGAGCAGAAACTACAATGTATTGCTCGGAGTAATACTGTGACTGAACTACTCCTATTATATTTCTGCCAATAGTTGAGTTAACCTTAAAACTTTGTGTAAATGTCTGATGATAAAAAGGGATCAATCCATATTTTTCAAACTCTTCCCTTATCATTGCACCTGCAATCTGATTTCCGACTCCTCCGGTGCTCCTTCCATAGGTGTTGTCGTTTGCAAGGAATGTTAGGATACCTTCCAGAGATTTAGTATCTATCCTGGATGCATATCTGTTTAAATCTTGAGAATAGGTGTGAGCAGCACTGGAAAAAAGAAAATATAGTATAATGACAAGAGCAGAATATTTCTTCATTTAGAATTGATTATATTTGTCAAAAATAATCTATTTGTGTTTAATTATGCAAAATAAAAGAGGAAGGAAAAGGGCTAAACCCGCTAAAAAATTAAAAGACAGGGTATTAATATTTCTAAAATACTTGTTTATATATATACCTCTCTCATTTATTGTTATCTCCTTATTATCTGTTCTTGTACTTAAGTGGATGCCGGTTTACTGTACGCCGCTCATGGTAATCAGAAGTGCAGACCATATTTCTGACAAAACATTTAAAACATACAAAACCTGGAAGCCAATTGAGAATATCTCCGAAAATTTGCAGATGGCAGTTATTGCATCCGAAGATAACAGATTTCTGGAACATAAGGGTTTCGACTGGGTTGAGATCGATAATGTTTTAGATGCAGGCAAAAGAGGCAGAAGACTTCGCGGAGCCAGTACAATCTCCCAACAAACTGCAAAGAATGTGTTTTTATTCCCTTCCAGATCCTGGGTAAGAAAGGGTTTTGAAGCCTATTTTACTGTTGGAATTGAACTGATTTGGGGAAAGAAGAGGATTCTTGAAGTCTATCTCAATGTTGCCGAAATGGGCAGAGGTATTTATGGTGCAGAAGCTGCCGCAAATCAGCTCTTTCAAAAACCGGCACAAAAATTGACGTCAAGAGAAAGCTCACTTATAGCAGCGTGTCTCCCAAATCCAATGAAGCGAAAAGCAAGCAACCCATCCGGATATGTAAGCTCGAGAGCCTCAGATATTCAGGCTCTGATGGGGATGATAGAGGTACCGGAGTGGTTAAAAAACAGTAAAAAGGAAAAAAAATGAAAAGGAAGTTTTTTTTAGTCCTGCTAATTGGTCTGGTAACGGCAGATTTTGCTTATTCTCAATACGACAAACAACAATTTTTCTTCAGAGGCAGACAATTCCTGATAGAAGGGAAATATCCACAGGCTATAGAAAATTTCAATATTCTGGTACATCTTGATTCTACTCTCTATGAAGCTTACTTTTTTCGGGGAATAGCCAAGTATAACCTTGGAGATTTTTTAGGTGCACAGCTCGATTTTGATCATACACTCAAAATTAACCCGATTTATACCCCTGCTTATCATTATAGGGCAATAACCCTTAGCAGGATTGGCAAATACGACCTTGCCTTAAAAGATCTGGAGGAGGCAGTAGATCTTCGTCCCGGCTACACTGGTCTTTATTTCAGCAGAGGAGTTACATATTTTCTTTCTCAGCAGTTTGACAAGGCAGTTCAGGATTTCAACAAATTTATCAGATATGAGCCCAAGGTTGCAGATGCCTATCTCAACAGAGGTGCCTCATTTCTTTTTTTAGGCGATACTACAAAAGCTCTGAATGACTATAATACTGCAATTAATCTGGACAGGTTCGATCCAGAGGGTTATGTAAGACGTTCCAGGATATATATGATGCAGAACAACCTCTCCAATGCAATTGAAGACTTGAACAAGGCAATCAACCTTGATTCTGCAAACACATTTGCCTATTTCAACAGAGCACTTGCAAGATATAACAATAAGGATATTATGGGTGCTTTGGCAGACCTTGAAAAGGTACTTAAGGAGGATCCTGGGAATGCCTTAACACTCTACAACAGAGCACTAATCAGATCGCAGATTGGAGATTACAATAATGCTCTGGACGATTATGACAAGGTTATCTCCATTAACCCGAACAATGTACTGGCATATTACAACAGAGCATCCCTATTTATGGAGCTGGGCAGACACAGAGATGCCATGGATGATTATTCCAAGGCAATAAATCTTTATCCCGACTTTGCAAGTGCATACATGAACAGGTCCTATGTTAAAAATCAGCTTGGACAATTTACCTCTGCAAAGAGCGATTATGAGATAGCCCAAAAGAAGATTCGCGATTATAAAACAAGGGCAGGTGATTCCACAAAGGTATCTGCTTTTGCAGATACAACCAAAAAATATGACAGACTGCTTGCACTGGATGCAGATTTTGCCAAAAAAGATTTTAACAATAATCTTTTGCAATATAAAGATGTGGATATAAGACTAAAACCTCTCTTTAAATTCCGTGTGGATCAGACAAAAAAAGATCTGTTAGCGCTTGATAAACAGTTTGAAGATAAAAAATCAGAGCTCTTTATCTCGGAAGTTCCAGTCCCTATAAGGCTTTCATCAGAACCAATAAACCTCTCTGCAGATCAGCAGCAGATTTTTATTGATGCTATTGACAGAAGCCTGAGAAAAGAAAAGGACTCCAGAACTCTGTTTGCAAAGGCATTGCTTGAATCTAATATAAACCAGTTCAACACAGCTCTTGAGTGCTACAATCAGGCAATTGACATGGACCCTGAACAGACATTCTACTACATAAACCGTGGTGCGCTTCAGTCAGAAATGATAGATTTCATCTCATCCATAGAGAGTAATGTTCAGGTTCTGACTCTTGATAACGCAGGGGCAACAAAAGCAAAAGTCCAGGAACAGGCTACCAGAAGTTATGATTACACAGCTGCTATTCACGATATGAAGAGAGCGGCTGAACTTTCACCTGAATTCCCTTACATATACTATAATCTTGGCAATCTTTACTGTATGTCCAATGACCTTCCGGAGTCAATTCTTCAATATAGTAAGGCTCTTGAGTTGTACCCGTATATTGGAGAAGCATACTATAACAGAGGATTGGTTCTGATCTATTTAAAAGATAAAGAAAAGGGGTGTATTGATATCAGCAAAGCAGGTGAGCTTGGAGTCTCAGATGCCTACAGTGTAATTAAAAAGTACTGTACAGAGGAGTCAAAGTAGCGATTATTTAGTTTTTCTCAGTCTGCCAGACGATAACACCATTGCTTCATCTCTTGCAATATATCTCATTGCTATAAATGATAAAATGGCTGCAACTATAGGAAAGACAGCAGTAATCGAAAACGCAGTACTTTCCGGTCTTGAGAAGAAGAAGTAGTACAGAATCCATGCCTGATAAGCAACCAGTATTATAGAGTTAATGATGGATAGTCTTATCTGCAGAACTCGCTGTCTGTAAAGGAATATTGAAGTCAGGGCTATTGCAGTTGTTATAATGGTAAAAATAAGGCATGGTAAAATCTCGATGTATTTTACTCTCTCAGTTGCTGTATAAGCCATTGTTGAGAAAAAAAGAGACCCAAGCATGAGTGTGGCTGCCAGAAGGAAAAGTGTCTGAATTCGTTGTATCATGAAAGTTAATTTTGCACAAAAGTATAAAATAAAGATTATTTTTGTAAATTAAATTAAAAATCATGAATATTATTGCACCATCTGAACTGTTAATCAATAAAGACGGATCTATATTCCATCTGCATTTGAAACCGGAAGAGCTGGCAGACACGATTATACTTGTTGGTGACCCGGGAAGAGTTGAGCTGGTTTCCTCTTTTTTCGACTCAAAAGAGTTTATCAGGTCTTCCAGAGAGTTTATAACAATTACTGGTTCATACAAGGGTAAAAGGATTACTGTCCTCTCTACAGGGATAGGAACAGATAATATTGATATTGTAGTAAACGAGCTTGATGCTCTGGCAAATATTGATCTTAAGACCAGAACACCAAAACAAGAACACAAAAGACTCACATTGTTGAGAATTGGAACATCTGGTGCAATACAACCGGAAATTCCTCTGGGTTCGTTTGTTTTGTCTCATATTTCAATAGGTTGTGACGGACTTCTGAACTGGTATAAAAACAGAGATTCGGTATCTCTTTTGGATATGGAAGAGGCATTTGTAAAACATTCCGGTTGGCTTCCCCAGCTACCTGCACCATATTTTGCTCAAGCAAGTCAAAAATTAATTGACTTGATGAAGGACTTTACTGTAAAGGGTGTTACAATTTCTGCTTCTGGCTTCTACGGTCCTCAGGGCAGGGTATTGAGGCTTCCTCTGGCAATTCCTGATATGGTGAGTAGATTTGAGTCTTTCAACTATAAAGGAGATAAAATAACGAACTTTGAGATGGAGGGTTCTGCTTTAGCAGGCTTATCTGCTCTCCTGGATCATGACGCCGCAACTGTCTGTTGTATTATCGCAAACAGACATCTGCATGACAGTCAGCCTGAGTATAAACAATATATTACGCAATTGGTAGAATTATCTCTGGAAAGATTGATTAAGCTTTAATAATAGAAATATGAGGATAGATTCTGAAATAATCTCATTAATGACTCTGATTGACGACCCGGATACAACTGTCCGGAAAGCAGTAAAAGGCAGATTTATTTCTAAGGGAGAGTCTGCTGTCGAGCAACTTGAGACCCTGGTAACAGAAGAAATTTCAGAAGAGAGAAGGGAGTTTTATCTGGAATATATAGAAGACTTAAAGGAGGAGATAATCATTGAGAGAATTATAAATTATCTGAAATCTCCGGATCCTCTGCTGCTGGACGGGCTTTTCTTAATTTCAAAAGCAGTGGACAGCACTCTGGATGAATATGCTTTTTATAGTTCCATCGAGATACTTACAGATGAAATTGGTATAGAGTTGTCGGAAGAGAAAACTGCAATAGAGAATGTGAAAATATTTAACTATATCTTCTTTAGAAGAATTGGGTTTAAACATTGCGATACACTTATCCATGAAGAGAAGAATGCACTTATCAACAAAGTGATAGAATCCAGAAGAGGCAATCCTGTTGCAATATCCTTGCTATATTTTTTACTCTCCAGATCAGTGGGATTGCCCATATACCCCTTGTGTTTTCCAGGCGGATTTGTTCCTGTCTATATGGATTCGGAAAACAAAATACTTTTCTACCTGAATATTTTTAAGAGTGGTTCAATCTTTCTTGAGGATAGCCTAAAACAATTTTTTGATGATATCGGACTTGTTTACAGCACAGATAGTTTAAAAATTGAGCAGGACGGAGCGTTAGTTTCCATTTATGCCGAGCTGTTGAACTATCTCTATAAATCTCAAAACAGAAATAAAATTTCAGGGAGAATAGATAGAATTCTATCTGTTTTTGGAGAGAGGAGGTATCTGTAGTGTTTTAGACATAAAAACCTCCGTAATCATATAGATTAAGGAGGTTTTGAAGTTTTTAGTATCAGGTTAAGTAATAGCTAATAACTAATGATATGCAAATATAATAAAATATTTTAATATTGAATACAAATCTGTTTATTGCTAGAAATTTGTGGAGGAAAGGTGCGTCGGTAGAAAAGGGATTGGCCGCTTCCAGTACCCTAATTGCCGGATTTTCAGTAGGAGTAAGTGTTCTGGTTATGGTTTTGGCTATAGCAATATCAGATGGTTTCAAATATGAGATCAGAACAAAAGCAACGGGGTTCTCCGGAGAGGTAATTCTGAACAGTCCGGGAGTTGAACCCACAACAAATGTTTACCCCATAACAAAAAATCTCTCTTATCTGAAAGATATTAAATCTTTGCCTGAGGTAAAATGTATTCAGAACTTTGCTTACAGATCGGGAATGCTTAAAAGTGGAGATGAGATTCAGGGCGTAATTCTTAAGGGAATTGATGCCAGATATGACTGGAAATTTTTCTCTTCTACACTTTCTCAGGGCAGATTGCCGGATTATTCAGATACAACTGTGAGCAAAGAGATAATTGTATCTGAAAGGCTGGCAAAAATGATGGGTTTTAAAGTGGGGGATGCTGTTCAAATATATTTTATTGACAAAACCATTCGCGTCGGAAAATACGAATTGGTTGGTCTTTACGATGCACAACTTGAAGATATTGACAAAACACTTGTTATTACGGATATCAGAGAGGTACAACGACTTAACGGATGGACAGGGGAAGATGTTTCAGGGATGGAAATACTATTGAACGACGGAGAAAATATTGATGCAGCAGGGGAAAAGGTAGAGAAGATAGTACTTGATAAATTTACAGAAAAGGATCCTTCAGTTGCTGTAACAAAAATCAATGAAGTTTTTCCACATCTTTTTGACTGGCTCAAATTACTGGATTTTAATGTTCTTATAGTTCTGATATTGATGATTACTGTTGCCGGTTTCAATATGATCTCAAGTTTGTTGATAATTCTTTTTGAAAGAATATCCATGATCGGACTCTTAAAAGCACTTGGCATGAGAGATTCGGGTATTCATAAGATATTTCTTTACAGGGCGTCTTATATCGTCTTCTGGGGTATGTTATTTGGAAATTTGTCAGCAATTATTCTTGCTCTCCTGCAAAAATGGTTTGCACTTATAAGCCTGGACCCGTCAAATTACTTTGTGAAATCTGTACCAATTCATCTTGACTTTCCAAAAATTGTTCTGTTTAATATGGCAGCATTCATTATAATCATACTGGTTTTGATGATTCCTTCACTTTTTATCTCCAAGATAAGCCCGGATAAGACTATAAGAGTAAAATAAAGATATTCAATCTTTTACTGCTTTACAAGTACTTTATAGTCATCAAATCTGGAGAGAACAATATTGACAAAGTTGATGGTCTCCCTGCCATTGAATGTGCCAAACCGGATAAGACCTGCCGGAAGATTCTCAAAGCTCCTCATCAAAGGAATTACTCCTGTGACAGACTTCCAATCGTTAGGATTCGCCCCAAGATGTTGTGCAAAATTCCGGATATCCTCCACCCTCCCTTCTCCTGCATTATAAGCTGCCAGAACGAATTTTACAGAATTAGCAGAGTCCATATTCTCTTTTTCGTAAATTTTTTGAAGGCGTTTTATCAGAAGCGTTCCTGCTTTAATATTTTGTTCAGGATCGTAGATGTCTTCTACGTTAAACTGATTAGCCGTTGAGTGCCTGATCTGCATTAGACCATGCGCTCCTCTGCTGCTTTCTGCACGTATAGAAAATTTTGATTCCTGGAAAATGAGCGAAGCGAGAAGCCTCCAGTCCCAATTAATTGTTTTTGAATATTGCTTAATAAGGTTGTCATAAGGAGAGAGAATTGACACAGGTTTTGACGAGGAAACGGAATATCCTCTGTATCTGCTAAAGTATTTATTTATAAGAATTTCATACTCTTTAGTCTGTTTATAGTGACCAAGCCAATCGTTAATATGCTGTAGAAGATTGTAATTGCTCTTTGATACAACCCATACATGATTATAATTGTTCAGTTCAATACTTGATATTACATCTGCCTGGTAGATCTCTGGAATTGTGTCATTTTGCGAATCTACAACCAAAATGTCCACATTATTGTTCATCAGATCTTCCCAAGGGTTGGAGTTCTGAGCAGGCTTGATATTAATATTGCACCTTTGACGTTTTGCAAATTGTTTAAGGATGTCAAAATGGAAACCGACTGTGTGACCTTGTTTAAGATAGATGCCGTTTCTAACATTAATCTGTGCTTTAAGAGTATCATTTTCAAGATAGGACACATCCTTATCTACTAACACTATGCTCTTGGTTGCACTTAGCAAAAAGAGCAGAACCATAATCGTTATTACTATAAAATACTTGAGAGGGGCCTTCATAGGCTCAGAACTTATTTAATTAATGTAAAATGGCCAGTGTATGCCGACTTTAACGACAGATTGTGGCCTTATGTAATGGTTAGCAGAAAAATAATCTCCGTCCGGCCAATCTTGTGTAGCATTAATATATTTAATAAATATGCTTGCACGTTTCCACTGAATATTTAAAAACGCATCGATATACGGATAATTGCCGATTTTTCTGTCATTCTGAAGATGGAACTGACCTAAAGCAGGGCTGTATGATGGGGCGTAATATTCTGTATTAAAAATCAGATTTGCACCAATTTGAGCTTTCATAACATTTTTGACAACATCAAACTCAAAGTAATATCTGAGATTGGCACTTAGGGTTGGCAATGGCATAATCTCGCTGTTTGAGGTGTATTGATAAAGTATGCGATTATCGAAATGAAGTTTCCATGCTTTTAAATCTTTCTGCAAGTATGCTGATAATATTTTTTCAAGGTGGTTGTGCTGTCCAATAACGCCATCAATGCCGTAATAGATAAGATTATCCACAAGTGCATATCCGAGAAATGCTTGCATTTTATACTTTGGAATATCAATTATCCCCTCGACCCGTGTCTCTGTTATTTTCCCAAAATTGTTGTCCCAGAAGTAATGGTTAGAATAGAGATAGTTCTGAAACCAATCGGGTGATGTGGTAGATAGCTTTAACTTGCCTATAAAATGAATTCCCTTTTCTATTGGATATGCAGAAAATTTTACCTTGGCATCCAGACTAAAGTCACCGGAATTATAACCGGCTATGTTATATTTTGAGAATGCATTCCATTGAAAATATTTTTTGAACTGTCCTGAAGCGCCAAAATAGAGATATAGGTTATTGTACTTAATATTACGGGCTGGTTGTAAATAAAATTCGGGTCTGAAGTTGTATACGCTTAAAATTTGATACCCTACACCACCATCCAGTTTTGAAATTATTGCATCTTGTGCCCAAGGTTGCAATCTTATGAATAGTTTGTTTTCCAGTCTGTTTACTCGTGTAGAGTCGTAGCTGTTAGTCGGATAGATGTTGAACCAATTATGATAAAAGTTTCTTCCGATAGTATCCTCAGCATCAATTTTGTCATAATAAGCTCTGTAGTAGGTAGAAAACTCTGCAGAATGGCCAAAATAAGTAATTGTACCTTCTCCGGTTGCAAGAGTATCTTTATGGGTACTGTCTCTTTTAGAAAATCGGATTGGTATGCCATATGAATGTGTGAGGAACAAGGTATTTCTCTTAAGGGTATTTTTAGCTTCCAGCAACTGGAATGAGACTGTCTTAACATCGATGAGTGTGTCTATTATCTGACTATCGTCAGTTACTCCTCCGTTCTCGTCTCGCTTAATTCCCTGGTATATATATCCTGCATGCAAAACATATTTTTTACCCAAATAATTGACGCTGATAGAAAAATTTCTGTTGTCTGTAGTCTCCTGCCCCAAAAGGCCTGCAGCTCCAAACCTCTCGTAATTTATGGCAAAATTGAATCCCGGCGAAATGTTCTGAGTATGAAGGAACTTAATATTTGTTTCATCTTTGTCTCTGTTTGCAAACATTGTTCCCCAGTATGCCATTTCTGTATGAGGGGTTTTGGTATTATAAAAAGGGAGTGATTCTGGAGTGTATCCGTAAACCAGATAAGGAGAAAAGTCGTTAAACACATCCAGTTTCTCTCTTTTAAAGTAATTATGCAACTGAACGGCAGAACCTGAAATTCCAAGATAGGTTGCGCCGACATCCTTTTTTAAAAATGGGTAATCATTAAAATTATCATTGAATGTAGTGTCTGGTTTTTTTAGTTCAATATTATTAAGGAATTGATTATGAGTCCAAAGAATTATCCTTTTGTACTTCATGCTATCCTCAAGAATGTAAGTCTCCAGAATTCTGGGTTTTGACCAGCGGATGCTGTCTTTGATCATTTTTAAGCTATCCCGCCGCATCTTCTCTCTCTCTTTTAACTGATAACGGAGCTCCTTTTTAATTAAATTCGAGTCTATCTGTTTGGGGAGAGAATCTTGCTGAATATCCTGACTGTTAGCAATATTAAAAGAGAGCACTGTAACCAGAACGGCTACAATGCTACCTGAAATTTTATTGTTAATATTTTTGTATCTAAGCATAATAAAATACAAACATACAAAAAATGGACAATATATATATACAAAAGGGTCAGATACCTGCTACCCTCTCTTTATATGTTGCCAGGCATGCATCCAGTCTGTTATGAGCTGTTGTATCACCAGGTACATTGTGAGAAGGGTGAATATAAAGCTTAACGCCTCTCTCTGCAAGAATCTCAGCAACTGTAGTTACGGTCATCCACACTAAGGTTATAAAAGCCATGGTAGATACCGGACCAACTTTGTCGAAGTGATTTTTCAAAGGAACACTTGCATCAACAAGCGGTGCACAGGAGTCAACCACAATGTCTGCCAGCTCAAAAAGAGTTTTGCCACAAGAATGACGGCTCTTTTTCCCAACAGATTGAGCAGCTGAACCAAACACAATAACATTCATGCCCAATTCCTTAGCTTTCAAAGCTACATCGATATTTACGTTGTTAATACCAGTATGCGAGAATAGCCACATAGTATCTCTTTTGTCAAAAGTGTAGGATTTCATTATTGCATCACCATACCCTTCTGCTCTTTCGAGGAAAAGGAACTGGTGAACACCCATCTCTCCGGTAATTCTTGTAAAAAATGTCAAAGGCAGCTCACATAGAGGGTGAAATCCGACAAACCCGCCAATTCTCGGATACATCTCTTCAATTGGAATTGTAGCGTGACCACATCCAAAGGTGTGGACCCATCTATTAGCCTCGATGCTATCCGCCATTAAAGTAGCAGCTTTTTTAATGTTTTCAAGCTGACTATCCTCAATAGTTGACATCACGTCTCTTGCATTTTTTAACCATTCTAATGCTAACATAATTAATTTTTAATTTAGTTTTTAAATTGAATTTGCTTTTTGCTTATTTTATTAATTCTCATACGATTTAGAGAGTAGAGCAGGGTAATCATAAATGTACATGCTACCACTAATACTGGAAAAGCACCAAGGTCAATTACACCAACCAGCAGATTTATTAGTGTGTTTCCGGTTAAGGCAATAACTAAAGCAAAGCTGAAAGCTGTTCCTGAAATTTCTTTGTAACGTTCTCCGATCTCTCCCAGAATAATTGGGAATGTTGATGCAAAACCAAAACCCATAAGAAATGTTCCGGCTATTGCAGATGAGTTGGTATTGAAAATAGTTATAATTATCATGCCAGTCGCGGCAATAATCATACTGGTTGTCAGAATTGTAATTTTTGGGATTCTCCTTAAAAGAAAACTCAGAAGCAGCCTTCCGGAACCCATGCCGAATACGATGAAACTAAGTGCATAAAGTGCAGTTTCTGATGGAAACCCCTTATCTATCTCCATATAGCTGGCAATCCAGGTGTTACTGATTCCCTCAAGACCGCTCTGAAAAAACAAGACAAAGCTTAATATTAGTATTGTGGGTTCTTTTGCCATAAGCAAGATCTTCTTTACGGGAAATCCCTGTTTGTATTTTGCTTCAGGAAAATCTACAAAAAAGTAATATATTACAGAGAGAGCCATTAATATTCCTGCAGCAGAGACAATAGGAGAGTATGAGAAAGTTTTGGAAAGCGAGGCAAATAGAATTGGAATTGCAATGGCTCCAATTGTATAAAAAACACCAAGAATACTTAGGTTTGATGCCCTCGAGTGATCCGATGATGCATCTGAGACCAATGCGTTTGTGAGTCCGTTTAATATACCTCCGCCTAAGCCGATGATGAAGATAGAGAGCCTTACCTCACCGATACTAGAGCAGAATGCAAGCATTTCGAGACCGATAACTGCAATGATACTGGCAGCAATAATCAGGTTTTTATAGCCGTATCTGTCAATTACAGGACCAAAAAGCATTGATCCAAGTAGAACTCCAAGAGGAAGGAGTCCTGCAAGGGTAGAAGCCAGAGCTGTGTCTAACGAAAATTGTGCAATTAAAGAGGGGAGTACCGCTCCCATAACTACAAAGGCAACTCCAAAAAATGACATCCCTATAAAGCCTGCTGCCAATACTGGTCCGTTTGTTCTGCTTTTCATTTTTGTATTGATTATTGAATCGTTTTACTTGATGCCCACGTTATTTTGACTATTATGAATTGCAATTACACCTGCTCCGTACAGTCCTGCAAGGTTTGGCAATTGCGTAACAGTAAATTTACATTGTTTTATAGCGATTGGTTGTGCCCATTTCCGGGCCTCCAGATATATTCTATCAATAAATCCGGCAGCAGGCCCAAATACCCCGCCGCCAAATACCACCATCTCAGGATTAAAGAGGCTTACAAAGTTCGCTGATGCCATTCCCCACATTTCGATTGCTTTATCTACAACCTGTTCTGCAATAAGATCTTTACTCTTTAAAGCATCAAAGACTTCGTGGGCAGTAATATTATCAACGGGGATTCCGGATAACACCCCTTTATAACCCGAATTTTGTTTTATAAGATTTTTTGCCTGAAGAGCTATACCTTTTCCCGACGCATATGTTTCAAAACAACCGCATTGGTCATAATCACTTATGTAGGGTGGCTGGAGTGCCATCCAGCCGGTGGCTCCAACAATATCTGAAGCACCGTGCAGTACCCTTCCATCAATTAAAATACCTGCACCTATACCTGTTCCTACAGCCATGAAAACTGCATTGTTACATCCTTTAGCTATCCCCTGACTGGTTTCTCCAAGTATATAACATGTTCTGTCACTCTCTATAATTACCTGAGAACGGGGAAAGCGTCTCTTTAATTCATCTCTCAAAGGGTAGTTCTCCCATCCGTTTATATTGGGTGCCCAAACATTGCCGGTTTTTGAATATGCAATACCCGGAATGCAAATACCAATGCTCTTTTCATCCTCTGCCTTAATGGAACCAAGCTCAAATAACTTTTTGCAGAGAGCAAAAATCATTTCTGTCACATCTTTGCCTTCTCTTCTTTCCAGAAGAAGGGTCTCCTGCAAAAGGATATTGTTAGTTTCTGAAAAAAGAGCCCCGGAAATTTTAGTGCCACCGAGGTCAAGTCCGATATATACCATATTTTTTGGATTTTATAATTATAAGGCAACTACTGTTATATCAGTTTTGCCCCATTCTCTTTTAGTATTTTTAATGTGTCGAGATGTCCATGGTAGTTTACATATGCAAGACCTTCTTCAACAATATAAAGTTTATTCCCGGCCCTCAGGAGGTCCAAAGAGCTCTCCATAATGCAGAATTCAGTAGCTATTCCGCTTATAACCAATATATTTTCTCCGTTGATGGGTTTTGCTTTTTTTATAAACTCGCCTACATACTCTCCAAAATTGTTTACAGCTTCAATCCCAGAATATTGTTCCTCTGTACTGCATTCCCCTTTTGTAAATATGTTTCCTATATTCGGCCTGGAGGATTCATTAACAACTTTAGTGAAAAAATCATCATGAATATGTTGTCCATGAGTACCTGCAATACAATGAGGAGGCCAGGTGCCACCGTTCTGAATAAAAGATATGTGGTTGGAGGGATGACAATCACATATATACAATACCTTTTGCAGGGGATTTTTGTTTATGTAGTCGATAGATTTTCTGACTGCAGAACTTGCGTTATTACAGGCCAAAGTACCATCGATAAAATCGTAGAGCATATCTACAACAATGTGAATAATATTATTTGAGTTCAGGTTCATTGAAATCTCTTATTTCTTTAACTAATGAGTCAATCAGATGTTCTTTCAGGTCGTAAAGATCGTCAGATATATCAACCTTATAAAAGTGGGGGTTAATTATTCTCTTTTCGGTTTCATTAAGACATTGCAGGTTGCTAAGATAATAATTTCTTTTTTCCTGTATCGGTTTTTCTTGTTGGAGTACGACTCCGTCTTTCATTACCTGAATTTGAAGAGGTTTAAAATTATAAGTTTGTTCTCTGAACGTGGTTACCTTGGTGTCGTCTCTTTCATCTCTCAGGGTAATGGTCTCGCGGCGCTCAATCTGTTGTGACAGCTTATCTCCCCTCAGGCAAGTCACATCTGCTTTAAAACTTCCATCCTGGATTATTCTGTAGGTTATCTGAAAGCCCGGATTAATAGCTTTGCTTTTGTCCTCAGATCTTTTCAAAACTCCTTGTCCATCTATTTGTACCAGTTTATATACATTTCCAAAGCATGGGTTATGCTTGCTGGTTGCAATTGCATCTCCCACTCCATAAGCGTCTATCTTTGCATTCTGACGTTCCAGGTCTGAGATTATATACTCATCCAGAGAGTTTGTTGCAAAAATTTTACACTTGGTAAGTCCTGCTTTATCCAGCTCCTCCCGACACTTTGCAGAGAGGTAGGCAAGATCTCCGCTATCTAACCGGATCCCAAAGCCTTGACTATAATTGTTATCTACACCATTACTCAAAAAGGCATTGATGGCATTTTTAAGACCGCATTTTAGCGTATCGTAAGTATCAACGAGAAGAATCAGTGGCTCTCCGTAATGGGATTTCAGGTAGGTATTAAAAGCATGGAGTTCTCCTGCAATGGTACATCCAAAAGCAGTTACAAAGCTGTGAGCCATAGTTCCGGACGCGGGAACGCCAAAAATATCTGCAGTAAAAATATTTGAAGAGTTGAGACAACCGCCAATATATGCCGCTTTTGCTCCGTATATTGCTGCCCATGGACCATGAGCCCTTCTCGAGCCAAATTCACTGATCGGTTTAGATGTAGCACGTGTTACCCTTGATGCCTTTGTGGCAATAGCCATCTGATGATTCATTATGCAGAGCAAAGGGGTTTCAAGTACCTGTGCCTCAATTAATGGACCCTCAACTGTAATAACCGGCTGGGTGGGAAATGCAATTTCTCCCTCCTGCATTGCATATACGTTTCCTGTAAACCTCATGTTTGCAAGATATTTCCGGTACTCTTGGTTCTCCTCGCCAGGGATAAACTTTTCAAAAAATGAGACATCTTCACTTCCAAGTCCGGAGATCATGTCAAGTGCCTCTCGAATACCACTTACCACTGCCCAGTTATTTTTGTCCGGTGCGCTTCTGTAAAACAGGTTAAACACTGCGACTTTACTTTGCAGGCTCAGATCATAAAAGGTCTTGCCCATCGTATACTGATACTTGTCCGAGCAGTATGAAATATTCAATTTGTCCATAAAACCTTATTTATTACCAGGCAAAGATACTAAATTTATAAACTGATATTTCAACAATGTTTGTTTACTCATCCAGCAGGTCTCTCACGACAAGGTCCTGAACGATATGAAGTAGAATTATCGGAATAATTGAATCAAAAACTATATAAAGAGATCCAAAGAGTAATCCTGCTAATGTTGGTCTGATGGCACTCTTCTCCTGATAAATGTGTCCTATTCCAAACAGAAAGGTAGAGATAGCTAATACAATTGCAACTGAGATACCGGGAAACAACAGCGGAATTGCAAAGAAAATGTAACCTCTGTACTGAATTTCTTCAGTAATTCCGGCGGTAACAGCAACATAACTCCAGACTCTTTTTTCCTTTTTTGTAACGGGTAACATTGAAATTAAATTACATGGCAGCTGTTTTAACGAATGTTTACGACTCTCTTTACTGAATTTTAGAACAATTATCGAGTAGATGTTGTAACCAAAGTAGATCAAAAAGATGAAAACCGATGGATACACAATCCAACCTCTTAAAGAATGGGCACTTAGATTGATTGGCCTTATTCCTATGTCTTGTAATTCAAAGCCACATAAAATGATTACTGTAACGATTATAATTGTGGGTGTCCAGGCCCAGAGCATAGACTCTTTATACCAGGAGATTTTACTGTTACTGATTCTGGAATTCTCTTTTACAAACTTCTTCTGTTGATAGTATCCGGATATAGGATAAACGAAAGCTAAAAGAGTAGTTGTTAATGCAAAAAGGATGTATTGAATTACTATCATGGTGTCATCAGAACCTGTAGCTTATGCCAAAATTAACTCCTGTATTAGTAAGCTTATAGGTTTTCCAGGGAACTATACCTATGATTCTCATAAATGGGCCGAATGAAAGAACCATACCGTTATTAAACAAATACTCCCCTCCAAAGTCTGCTCCTGCTCCAATACCATTCAGATCCCTTTCTCCCCCGTTCAGATTAAAAACAGGCCCACCACTAACATAAAGAAACTTAAGAAAGTGATACTTGGCAAACAAGGGTATGGAGAATACGTTAATATTAAGAGACCTTGTCAACACTGGTGTTCCGATAGGTGCAGGTGTCACTTCAAATTTGTTTCCAATAATCGAAAGGCCAGTCACAATATCCAGATTATTTATAACCTGCACGGAAACTCGAGTTACAACTCCATAGAACCCTTTGCCATAGTATCCTGGTCCACCGACAATATTCTGAGAACTATTAAGACTATTATCGCCGAAAGAGTAAAGAATGCCGACAGTTGTCTTTCCTTTAAAAATGTTTTTATAACTGCCTTGTTGCGAAGTCTGGGCATATAATGAATGAGCGTATGACAGGCAGACAAGCGAGATAATAAAAGCTGCAATTTGTTTCATGTTTTATTTTTCAAATCTCTTCAAAGATAGAAAATATATTCAATTGAAGAAGTAGGCTGCTTTTCTCATCTCTTCCGGAGTTTTGAATGGTTTTTCAGGATTAAGATATCGTGCCAGAAATTTATAAATGGTAAATCTTATATCTGTAGCCTCCTTGTTATCTATCCGGTCAAATCCATGACCGCCGGATGCTGCTTCAAAGACCTTATATTCAAAGGTTTTTTTGTGTGCTTTTAGTGAGTCAATCATAAGCAGTACCTCTTCTACATAAACGTCATTATCGATGGTATTTGTATGAATCAGCAATGGTTTTGTCAGATTGTATGCATATGAAGAAGGAGATCTTCTTTTGTATTCCTGAGGATTCTCAGCAATCGATTGACCAATATGATAAGAGGCAACAAAATTATCGCTATAATCTTTTTGGTGCGAAGCGAGCCTGTTTGCAAGATCACTGACAGGTACTCCTGCAAAAGCACATTTATATTTTTCGGGATATCTGAGAATATGCATTAATGAGATCATCCCTCCATGACTCCACCCTATGATGCCTACATTGTTGGCATCTACAAAACTATAATTTTCAACCATATAATCTCTGCTAACCATAACGTCTTCATTTTCCAGACCTCCGTAATCTATGTTTTCCCAAGTATCCTTGCCATAACCTGTGCTTCCCCTGTATTCTGCTGAAACCACAATATAACCTTGTGAAATAAGCTCTCTCACAATATGAGCATAGTAGGTAGAAAAGTCGGCATGTATTCCACTGTGCGGCAGTACAATCAGAGGATACTTTTTAGAAAGATTAACAAATTTCGGAATAAATACATAGGAGTAGAACTGAAGAGGATTAGCTGCAAATTTGTCATCCTTGTTCTTAGGTTTCCATCTCGGAGGGCCTGCAAGCCTGACTTTGTCTATAAAAGCAATATCGCCGACCTTCTGATACCAGATTATATCATCAATTTTTTTTATAATAAGGTCATATGTGTGTTCATTATTTTCTAACTGTTTTTTAAGATTTTGAATTTCTTTTTGAAGTATTGAATCAGACTGATTCTTTGATGTAATGATTGATTGTCCGTAGGCACTTATGGCGATTGTTGATAAAAAAAAGCAAAAATTCCAGTAAACATGGCTGTTTTTGGCAAAACTGATTTTAATTCCATAATTCAGGGTTTTTACAAAATTAGAATAAAAAAATCAATAGTGTAAATAAAAAAAAACACATAAAGTACATCTTACAGTACGATATGTGCTTTTTTTGATATAAATTGGGTTATTTATTTTACTTCTTCAAATGTAATAATATATGATAATCAATAAATTACAATTGCATGTTGCAAATATGAAGCAAATAAACAATCAGTAATTATAAGAATTATATTACTGATTGTTAGTCGTTTACAGTCATCTTAATAAGCATTAATAAACGACATAAAGGAGACACAAATATACTTCATTTTTGACAGAATAGAATACTTGGATTATAAAAAATCCCGCTCTTTCGGGCGGGATCTCATTTGTAGTTAATATCATAACTATTTCAATTTCCACACAAAGTAAATGCACACACACAGCGAAGCAAAGAGAGCAAGCCGACCGCACCATATTTGGAAATTCTGCCAACCTGAAAGCAGAGCTTTTACCTGTTTGACCACTTCCACCGGATAGGGAACCCGGATTGTATCATTGATAAAAATTGAATCTTTGACAATGTGGTTTTTGTACAAATACTTGTATCGTTCCAAAACCAAAGTATCGCCTCTATCTTTGACAAAAACAGAATCGTAGCGGATAATTGAGTCTCTGACGAAATTATCCCGGTATTCGATTTTTGTAGTTTCCACCGGAATATATTTTACCGATTTACAGGAATACAACATCGTTGCTATTACTGCTAGGAAAAGTAGTTTTTTCATTGGATTTTGATTTTAGTTTGTAGATTGAATCCTGCTTGCACTGCTGAAATATCAGCGTTTTGCCCGTTCTCGACAAAACTCATTGCGGCTACAATCAAGATGTAATCTGAACCATCCCAGGCGGTTAGTTCCTTGTTTCGTGGTATACCCGACCATCTTTCAACATGGGAGATATAGCTTTCCGTATTGTTTTCGGTTGGTGGAGCCCAGTGGGTAATGATTTTTTCAATTGTGCTTAATCCCCGCAAAAGATATGTTCCGAGGATGACAAAACCGGCACGATAGCCGTAAGGCAGTGACGAGAATGTTTTGAAACTCTTGTTCTTGCCATTGATCTCACCCTGGAACTGTTCGGCACTGTGCCGGATATTCAAAGGATTGTTATTCCGAAACCCTCTTGATTTCATGTTTATTCCTCCTGCTTTTTTGAGTTTAAAAATGAAATGAGGGTTTGTATTTCCTCTTTGTTCTCAAAGAGTTTAAGCAATACCTTTTGAATTTCGTCCACGTTTTGGCTTTCCTGCTTCAGGTTCTTTATAATACTGCCGAAAAATTAGACCACTGGGTAAATATATTAAAAACTATTAAATTTACCCATTATGAAAGCAACAAGAAAAAAGCACAGCGCAGCCTTCAAGGCCCAGGTGGCTATTGAAGCAATCAAGGAACAGCAAACGTTAGCCGAGCTTGCGAAACGTTTCGAAGTGAACCCTCAAATGATCTCAAACTGGAAACGTGAGTTCATTACCCGCGGAACAGAGATCTTTTCAACGAAAGCCCCCGACGAGGAAGCGGCCAGGCGTGAGAAAGCCCTCTATGAAAAGATCGGCCGTTTGGAGGTCGAGGTGGATTTTTGCAAGAGGGCCTCAGAACAGTTGGGGATACTGAAGCCCTCAAAAAAATAGTTTCTCCACGGAAGGATATGAGCAAACGTCAGCAATGCCAATTGCTTGGATTGAACCGTAGCAGCCTTTACTACAAGCCTACAGGCGACAAACCTGAGGATCTGAAGCTGATGCGTATAATGGATGAAGAGTATCTGGATCATCCCACAACCGGCGTGTTGGGCATGGTCGAATTTCTTCGTCTCATGGGCATTCTGGTAGGTCCCAAACGCGTGAGAAGGCTTCTGCGGAAGATGGACATAACAGCCATCTATCCGAGGCGTAATCTGAGCAAACAGGGCTTTGCAAAATATATTCATTCGTATAAACTTAAAGGGCTGGAAATAAGTAGATCCAATCACGTATGGGAGATTGATCTGACCTATATACCTCTACTTCGTGGGCACATGTATCTGACAGCAATCATTGATGTTTACAGCCGGTATATCGTAGGCTGGGGTCTGTATAATACGCTGGATGCGGAAAATACCCTGAACGTTCTGCACGAAGCCATCGCCGCCCATGGAAAGCCGGAGATCATAAACTCCGACCAAGGATCGCAGTTCACTTGTGAAGCCTGGTGTAAATATCTTGATGACAATCATATAATCATTAGCATGGACGGAAAAGGCCGTTGCCTGGATAATATTTACATAGAAAGATTTTGGAGAACTCTTAAAAGAAGGTACATTTACCTGAACCCTATGGACAACGGGAAAGACCTTTACAAAGGCCTGAAACGGTATATCAATGATTACAACAGAAAGAAACCGCATCGAAGCCTTGATGGTCAGACTCCGTTATCGTGGTATGAATATGCGGCATGATTGACTCTGATTTATACGGTTTATCAATGAACAATACGATTAACTTTATACTTATTTTCAAGTCCCAGTGGTTTAAGAACTGGAAGTATTAAACTCGAAAACGGATTTCGCTTCGACAAAGACAATGCCAATAGCTCCGATTACGGTAAAGTATGGCATATCAAAAACGACACTCACCACAATATCGGCAATGGAAAGCATTATCATTAAACCGAAATAACTTGTCAGTTTGGTAATGGTACGACGGTAGCCGAAACTGGTACGGGCAATTTTCAGCCGTTTTGCCCGTCTTACTCCGAAAAACAGATCGATGATTACAGAAAGAAGAACACAAGTATACAGGACTGCCAATACTGTGAGGAGAGCATTGAAATCAGCCCAATCTTTATTTATTATTAATCGTATCATATTTATTTGAATTTTAATTTGTTATTGGATTGTTTGTTCAAAAAAAGCCGCCCGAATGAGCAGCTTTTAGTGCAAGAAAACAGAAAATCGCCTACGATTAGGCAACAGTGACAGAACCAACATAAACACTGTTTGCAACACTTTTCCCATCTTCGGAAATAAAGCCCAAAAACACTTCAACACTTTCACCTACCCAATCAGAAGGAACAGAAATAGTTTCAGTTGCTACCGACCTTTGAGCACCAGCTGTATCATACATAGCTTCAGAACGGGTAGAATTCAAAACAACAATCAAAGCCTTATCGGTTTGACTGGCTGTTCCACTCCCTGAATTATCATTCCAAGTAAGAACGACCGTACCTCCGGTAGAAGTTGCTTGTGCATTTGCGGCTCCAGTCAGGCTACCACGAGAAACCAAAGCGTTGGAGTAATCAACGCTAAAATCGGGCGAAGTTCCTGTGATTGCGTTGTTCAGAATGTAAGACATTGCAGCGTTAAAAGCGGTTTGCTGTTGGGCATACAACTTGTAACCCACTTGTAAAAGGCTTGTCATTGGTTTAAGAAATTCCAACGCAACCGAAAATTTTGTACGCTGACTTACTTGCCCGTCAGTACGGGGATTTTTTACACTTTGTGGAATACTTCGCATATAAGAAATTCCTTTCCAGCTTCCACCTATGACAGTCCCGACCTTGCCGGAAAAGCCACCTAAAATACCTTGTTTGATTGTTCCCATTTTACAACTTTTTTAAAGGGTTATTGATTCAATAATTAACTTGGACTTGGTAATAAGCAAATACGGCTCAAACCTTATCCGAACGCAAATGTAATTACAGGTAATTGTCTGAATATCACATTAGTTTCTTATTCTTTTCTTTGCTTTAACCTGCCGTTTACCTCGCGAAAAAACACGAAAAGGGAAAAGAAAATGTAAACGCCGTATTACTGCAAGAAAAAGCGGAATGAAATGCAGCGTTGAGGCTGTCAAGGTTTTTTGGCAGAATACTACCCGACCAAAGGGAGGTGTGGAGATTGTGACAAAAACCCGAAGGGCTTGACCTTTACTGACTCATTTTATTGCTGTTATCTTTGTGAACATTTTTTTGTCGCTCTTTGATTACAGTTAAACCCTGCGTGGAACGCAAATGAAATAATTTCATCAACTGCATTTCTTTAGGGGCGGGTGGTCGGGGGTTGGCGTGGGAGAAGCAGGATTTAAACCGAAAACAGGTAAAGCAGCCTTGAGCCGGAACGAAGCGGTAAAAAACAAGCGGAGCGATAGCGGAGTTGTTTTTTTGCCAGCGTAGTGGAGAGGCGCGAGCCGACTGCGAGTGGAGCAAGGGCGCTGGCAGCAAGAAGCCCGGAACGATAGTGAGGGCGGCGGACGGCTGCCGTTTACGGCAGGGCTGGCGGAGTTTTTGTTTTGGGAGCGAGTGCGTTGGAAAAAGCAAGTGCTGGACGAAATGAGGAAGTGAAGAGAAATGCAGAGAATGAACGGTTAGGGGCTTTTGTGTGGGGCGGTGAAGCTTAGTGGAGCGAAGCGGAACTATGCTGCAACCGCATGAATTGTGGGTGGAAAAGACAAATGTCCCTAAAAGTGAAATGAGCGGAATGGAACGAAACGGACGATTGAAGGGCAGCTCTTGCGTGGGGTGGCGTTGCGGTGTGAATGAAGGAATGCAGCTTTGCGGAATGACTGAACGAACACGGCAAAAGACACAAGGGAGCGACCACAAAAACTGTGACAGCCCGATTAGCCCGCAGCGACCCGCAGGCGAGCACAACAATAAGCGGCGTTCCGACTTGTTTTGAAGAAATTCCTCAAATTCCTTCGGAGACATCTTCAGGTACTTCTTTACTGTCCTAAAGTTAATCCTGAGGTGTTCGGCTATCCTGCTTATCGAAAAGCCTTCCTCTTCTTTAAATCGATGGATTTCGTAATACATGATTAATTGATTGTAAAATTCCTTTAATTCCATGACACCAGGTTTTTTGTTTTATTCCCGATGACAAGGTTATTATTTCTTCAATCAAACCATTGTACACTTGTTTCCATTTTTGTTGTATCCTTAATTTCCGAAATCATTGCACTTTTGATTTCCGGTTACACACGCAAGCATGAGCACCTACTGGAGCGCAATGCTTTGTGTGTCTGCGTTAGCTGTCAAGGGCAGATGGAAAAATACTACCCGAAGTGAAACGGAGGTGTGGAGATTTTTTCAGGCTGCTTGTTTTACCCTTGCAGCTATGTTTTTGCGAACAAAGTGAGTGATTAACGAATACCTTTTTACCTGTTCGGTTTAAAATCCTGTGTGGGCAGGATTATCAACTACTTTTTCCGCTTAAATTGGAAATTCCCCATATCCCCAAAATGGGGATATGGGGAATTAAATTTTAATATGTTGTATGCCTGCTATTTCCAATTGACCATATTGACTAATAATAAGTTCGAAATAGCTACCTGCTAAAAAAAATTTATCCAACTTCGGACAAACTTCGGCAACTTCGGACAGCCAAAGGACAAGCTTCGGACATTTAGAGAAAAATATACTTGGAAAGATTTGTATCTCCCTCATTTTTAAGAAGTTTTTTTTCTGTCAATTCGGACAAATCCCTGCGTGCCGTTCTATCAGAAATACTGTATTTTTCAGCGTATTCTGTACTTGTAACTCTGCCTTTAGACTTGAAATAAACCAAAGCATCAATCTGCCTTTCATTCAGCCCCAATTTACTCAAATCCTCTTTGTTGTAAATGTCTTTGCGGAAAACTGTCCAAAAATCATTGCCTTTGCAGGAGAATTGAGGTGCGGGGATTTTGGCTTCCTGACACAGATTTTTCATTTTGTCCATTCCACGCCCCCACGATTCGACATAACCGCTACGGAAAAAGGCGGTTGCAATATCGGGATTGCGAGGTTGTGAGGAATGTTTGTCCTGCAAATCTTCAACCGTCCAATTTTCAGGCAGTTTCCCGTAATTCCAAATCATAATCTTGTCGGGATAAACGCTGATTTGAATCGGATACGGACCCGTATAGTCTTTGTGTGCAACCGCGTTTAGCAGTGCTTCACGCAAAGCATCCTTTGGATATTCGTAGGTTTCAACCCGTGTAAGCCCTTCATAAGAAATCAATGCCTTGGTATATTTGGTCAACAACAAATCCATTGTTTTTTCGACTTGCTCAAACAGGTTGCCGTTAATCACATCCTGAAACAGTAAATCGCTGTCGGTACGGAAAAAGCCAATTTTGATATAGGCACCGGATACAAATTTTTCGGGGTCGGGGTGAAAAAGGAGAATTGCAGCCCTTTTCAAATAACCGTTATCTGTAAGTTTCAGATTGTTCAGCAACACTTCGTTTGTATCTGTCAATACATCGCTATCAAGCCTTTTGCTCTTAATACCTTTGTTGCGGAAAAAGTCAAACGTTTCGGGTTTTAGGTCGGCAACCGACACATTGGGTATTGAAACACCGTCCCAATGCTTGCCTTGCTTTTGGAGCAAGAATTTGTCCAATGCCGTGCCTTTCAACTCTTGCTTGGTAGAACCGCTGCGGAAATGGTACTCTCCCTTGTAGTTTACCGGATTGGGGTGTGGCTCAACCGCAATCTCGATATAATCTCCCTCCGGTGTTTCGTGGAGGTTTACGGCTGCCACAATGCCCAGAATGGTGGTTATCTTGTTAGGGAGGTCTTCCAAGAGTTTCTTGGCATTCTTTACCCCTACCACATTGCCGTTATCGTCTTTACCAATGTAGAGCGTGCCACCCTGAGCATTGGCAAAGCCACATATCCATTTCAGGTATTCGTCTTTCCAAACGGATTTGTATTCTATATTTTGAGTTTCGGGCATGATTATTCGTTTTTAGTTATTCCAAGCATTTGATATACATCTTCTAAACATCGACCAACAAAATTGAGTTTTTCCTGCGAGTACTTTAATTCTAAGAAAATCAACATCTCGAAATTTTGAATAATCGCATTACTTAATGGACTGCTTTTAAGCATATTGACAAATACGTTTTTAATTTCTATTTCTTGTTGATTAATTTCAAGCTGTGATTGTGTAACCGCATTTATTAATTTTGTGCATGGTATAGCAGAAGCCATACTAATATTTTCCAAACAATTAGCGTAATAATTATCTTGAAAATTCATTTTCTTATTAAATTCATCCAATAACTGTTTTGTACTCAATGTAAAACTCTTGTATTTATTTTTAATAAACTCAAATAACGCTGGGTGTTCATCTTCTAAAACACTTTTGACATATTGTTCAGTACTCATCGAAAATTGCACTTGAGCCAACTTGAATTTGAAATAAACAAAGTCATCTGTCAACAATATACCTTGCTTATCTTCATAGACCAACAAGGTATTCAAAATATAGTCAATGAAATCATTTTGTGTATCATCTATCGGGATATTCCTTTTAAAATCAATTACTCTTGAAGAAACAGCTGATTCACAATTCTCTTGTATCCATTTTAAAAGGCCTTCTAAATATATAATGTTATTTTGCTGTGCATTTTCAGGAATTTGATATTTCGAAATTCCTTCATTTGTTACGACAACTGATAATTCAGATTTTGGTTCTAATTGAATTTTTCGCAATTCCCGTCTTATCATATCTATAGTAAAAACAGAAATTAGAAATTTATGAGGGTATGTTATATTGTGTTCTTTTGCTATTTGATAAAGAATAACCAATGAAGAAAAATCGATAACAAAATTCGTTCGATTAACAGGCTGAGGTAATGATTCATAAAATGGCAGGGGAAGTATTAAGATACCGCTGTGCTCATAAATCAAACTTGTATAACCACCTAAATACTCATTTCTAAATGCCTGTATTATAACTTCAGTAAAAGACAACTCTCTGTTATAATAATTCTTTATTGCGGTTTCTCTACGTATCTTCTCTTCTTCTCCTTGTTGCCCGAAGAGAGCAATTAAATCTTGTTTCATCCCATCTGGCTCTGTGCTCGTAAAGCTGAAAGATTCCATTGGTAATCCTGAAAGAGGTTGCTTTGCTTCTTCCAAAATTTTATCGTGCAAATAAAGATACTTATCCGTTATTCGCAATACACGAATTGAATAATCTTTATTTGACATTCGTTTAATGGATATGATATCACCTACTTTGTGCCCTAATAACTTATCATATAAGTTATCAGAGTTTTTTTTATTCATTTCAAAAAAATTGATTTCACCATTAAACTCATACTTCACGAAACAACCATCTATAATTTCATCAAATTCTTTTAGAATCTCCTTATTCTGTGATTTGTGTGAGTATGTAAGTGTTGCAAACAAATATGAAGAGCGTACATCCTTGTTCTCAGAGTATATATAAAAGATTTCTAATCCCTCAATAAAACATCCCCTATTAACTAATATCGTTGCTACTACGGGGATATTTTGTGTGATTTTAAAAGAATAACCCACGAAGGTCTTTGCCATTGATTTGATTTCATTATCGCACCAATCTTCGTTTATAGCATCCAAACATCTTAATTTCAGAGATAAAAAAGCTTCACTTTGAGGGTATTCTTTTAAGAAACAGTTGCAGATTTCCAAGCATCTATTCCAGTTATGCAAAATAACACACAAATCCGCTTCAATTCTTAATAAATCAGGTTGAATTGAAAAATTTAATCGCCACTTTTCTAATAATCCAAGTAGTTCGTCAGAATCTTTTTTAGCCGCATATAATGAATTGATATAGAAAAATAATTCACGATTTTCCATATCTCTATCAACATATTTTTTATACAAGTCTACAGCAAGCCCATAAACCTTACAATAATAGTAAGTATCAGCTATATACAATAACAATTTGGGTTGTTGGGTATCAGATACTAATCCTTCCAAAGTGGATAGTTGCTGAGAATCCAATAGTCCGCTAATTAGCGAGTTTACAATAGTTTCAACCAAAGTTTTCAATTCCTGATTTTCAAACTTCTTGTTTTGGATAAAATCTGATAGCTTTAATTCATCTGTTTCGCCGATACCCTTTAATGTGAAAATTGAAGCAAGATAGCTGTCGACCACACTATTATCAATTTTCTCAATCGAATTAACCCAATCTTTAATGGCCACCCCGTACTTGATTTTATCGTTTTTTTTCAGGAAACAATATGCTTTCAAGAAAAAAATATTTGATTGATTTAACTTGGAATCATTTAAGATTTCGAGAGCAAAATCTATTTGTTCATTGAGTTGTAATACATTCGCACAGAGCAAAGCAAGAATGTCGTTCTTACTCTCCAATTTGAGATAATGGTTCCTCATTTCGGAAATATATCTCAATTCTTTTGTGAGTATATATTGGACATAAGCATTAAGAAAAAATAATGTACCATATTTCTTTTCTAATTCAGAACTATTGAGCACAGATACTAATTTTGTTAGAAGTAAATCTAATGTTTTTAAAATCCCAATATTTCCCTCATTCAAGCAATGAAAAGTAAAGTAATAGTCGTGTAAATAGTCCGAAAAGAACACATTTGAATAAAATATGCTTTCGTCAAAATTGGTTATTGTTACATCTTGGGGATTATAATCTTTGACATCGGGAAGCATTGAAAATTCTTTCATCCGTGAAATACAATCGTACAGATTTTTCACATTGAAGTAATTATACAGCATCTGTTGAAACATGACATTTTGCCGAACAAACGCTGGTATAGAATTAAAATCATAAGTCGTATTACTCAAAAATTTAATATACCATGCAATTGGATTATATTCATTTTTGCGCAATAATTTATCAACAAGCTCATTTGCCTTGGTTGTATCTTCTATTTTAAAATACGATAGAGCCGCTTGCTCTTCAAACTGAGGCACTGAAGAATTTCCACTGTATGCGGCTATAAAACATTCGCACATCTTATTTCTTTCGTCCAAGAAACGATAACACATCCCTTTTTGAAACGATACTAAGGAACAAAATTCCTGGGAAGGTTTTTTAGAACTGGTTATAAAACTTTCCTCCAATTTTTCCAGCAGTGATAATGCAGTTTTTGGTTTAAATTGTTGTAATGTAGCTGTATATGATTTAAGTCTATCTTGCCATTGAGGTTCTATGTCATTAATAGTGATAGAACATCCAATGTAACTATCTTCCACATTGCCTATGACAGATATGGAATTTTCCCCTTGCTGTTCAACAGAAGCACTTGGTTTTGCTGGTTTCTTTTCTTTATCAAACAATTTGCTAAATAATTTCATGGTTTATTTATTTAGTAGTATGTCCAATATGACTTTCTTTTACGTCACCTACAATAGAAATAGCATTATCTCCACTTTGAACAATTTTTTGTTTTACTGAGAACGAATTGTCGTTTGCAACAAAAAAACTTACAAACGAAACAACTCCTCCAACAATAGCGACAAATGATTCAGCGGATTGGTCAATTATTGCCCAAATGATTGTTGCTATTAAATAAATAGCATTTAGTACCAGCATTATTAGTTTTGAGTTCATATTTTTAAATTATTCATTTGAAAATTCAAGACACTTGAGATTGTAGAGCCGTATCCCCATTTCAGATCTTAATCTTTCCAAACGGATTTGTATTCTATGTTTTGAGTTTCGGGCATAGTAGTCTATTAGATTTTATTTGTACCATTCAGCTTTTAGTTCTTCAAAATTCAAGTTTTTCCATTCTTCTTTCCATAAATTCCAATAAGGAATATCATTCGAAGAAGGCGCTAAATCACATTTTTCTATTTGGACTATCGAGGGCAATACAACTGATTCACCTAAAAGTAAAGCTTCACCCGCCCGAAGTGTTGGTAGTTCATCAATAATATTGCCTAACGTGTCTGGTAGCAATTTTTTGACATAGTTTTGGTCATTGGGATTTGTGAGCCTCATGGCAATAAAATTATTACACTGAGAAAAAATAGTTTCCGATATTTCGGAAGGTCTCTGGCTCGCTAATAAAAGGGTTACACCATATTTACGTCCTTCCTTAGCTATTCTTTCAATTGAGTTCTTTGAAGCTCTAAACTTTGAAAGTTCACTATTTGGAACATATTTGTGTGCTTCTTCAAAAACCAAGAGTATAGGAATGTCATTATTTATCTTTTCATCAGTATTTTTTTCACACCGCAATCTTTTATAGAAATAACCATATTCAAAAATAATCCTTGAAATGAGTGAGACTGTAATGCTTAAAACTTCAAATGGAACGCCACTTAAATCAATAATTGAAACATTAGATTTTTTTTCATCTACATAACCTAATACCTTTTTTAATATTTCTTCAAATGAAATAGTTTTAGATTTTTCTCCAAATAAGAAAGACAGTCTATCTTGATTTATTTTTTCATGAAAACGAATATAAAATTTATCTAAAGTTCCATCTGCATAATCACCTTTTGTAATATTCTGATTCTTTGTGGGATAGAAAACATATTCAGTATCAAAAAACTTCTCAATCTTCTCTTCTTCAGATAATAATAAACCGGTATCAACAGTAGTACTATCTGGGCATATATAACTACCGTCATTAATCATTATCCTATTTGAATTCTTAGAATTTTTTGTTTCATTTTTAAGATTACATAATGCGTTTTGCACTTCTGTTATATCAAAAAAAACTGGTGTGTCATAAAAGATTTTTGAAACTTCAGGATTATGTTTCTTTTTATTCGCTGTTACTAATTTCCGAAAGACAGAAGCCTGATTATAATTATCTCGTTCTCCTGTATCTAATAAGATTTCTTCTAACTCATCACTATTTAACAGCCAGTAAGGCAACACAAGATTGCTAATGTCAATGTAGTTAGCATTAGGGAAAGCAGATTTATATTCTGAATGAATGTCGAAAATAATTATGTGTGAGTTATTGAGTGAAAATTCACCACTTTTCGCGTCCACCGCCTTCTGAATTATTTTTGTTACAGTATGTGATTTCCCTGACCCAGTCGAACCTACAATAGCAATGTGTTTGTTGAAAAATTTATTCCCGTTCACAGGGATTTTAATATGTGGATTACTTGACAATGACGAAAAAATAAATTTTCCCGATTGCTCAATAGAGTTTTGGTAGATTTTATCTATTTCCTCAGACTTTGCAGGTTCAACTTTTTTGGGAGGAATAGCTATAGAATCACCGCCTCGTTGAAATTCATCCCCACGCAAAATACCTAAAGGATTTGCTTCTATTAAATATTTCCGAGTGGGTTTTTGGTCTTTATCAACTCCAACTTCAATTGAAAAATTTTCAATAATTGCAATTAAAATAGCATTTTCATTATCTGCAATTCTTAAATAAGAACCAACTTTCAATTCTTGGCCATCAACTTTAAAAGTTTCAAGATTATCAACAGCAACTTTTATCTTATTTGGATAGACCGAGATAACCTCAGCATTAATAACATTTGATTCCATAACAACATTAGATTTATATGATTTCCTTTATTGATATTATGTCTTTGATCTGTATTTTCGTATGCTTAGTAAAAGAGTTATCTGGCTCCCAGAATGGCTCATTCAAATAAAACTGGTAAATATCTTTTGTTTTCGTGTGGGATTGAAGAGTAGAATTCAAATTTGATAATGAGTCAATTAATTTGAGTTTTATTTGGTTTGTAATATTGGCCTCCTGATTAATTGCCGTTCCAATAAACGCCGACCCTTTGAATGGATAACCATCAATGAAATTTATATTATCACCTTGCAATTCCAATTTGAGTGCAATTAAATCGGTATCGTTTAGATTATTGATATAAACATACGGGCAAAATGGGTTGGACTCATATTTAGATAACTTTGACCATTTTCGAGAAATGGTAAGCAATAAATCTTTCAACTCAGCCTTATTGAAGCTATCTCCAACATCAATTAAAAAGAATCGTTCAGATATATTGATCGACGAAAAATATTGTTTTCTTAAAGCTGTGTAGTATGCTTTTTCTCCTTTATACTTAAGAAACCACTTATTGAAAAGTATTTCTTTTTTGTCAATTTGTTCTAAAAACTCTTTTTTTGTAATTCTTCGCTGGCTCGTATCATTTTGTTTTGCAGCATGACTTATTATTTTTAAGGCTCCATTATAATAGTAGTGTTCTGCTTCAAAATCATCACACCCAAATTTAGCTTGTAAATCACTAACGATCCTTTTAAATTGAACTGTGTCTTCTTCAGCATTAATGTTTATAGATAAAAAAGTTAGAAATTTCTCTAATTCAGAATCAGAAAGAGCCAATATCTCATGCAATTTATATTGAACTCCTTTTTCCGTGTACGTTAAGAAGTGAGTCTTCAGAAAATCGACAGTTATTGAAGGAGGTAATTTATCTTGCCCAGAATGATAGAACCCATATAATTTGTAATTAATTGGCTGAAAAATCCCTTTTATTACATTCGAATAATGTTTTAGCATTAAGCGTATTGGTTTTGCAATTATTGAGTGGTTATATTCGGTGCCTGCGTAGTATTTACATTGAATTGCAGCATCTTCTGCGGTAGAATGAATGTCAACATCCTCAATATTTTCAATATCTACGTAATCATATTCATTGGTCAAATCTAATAAACACTTGATTGTATAATCAAATTGATAAATATACCCTGCAATTGTTGCATTTGCCGATCTGGTTGCTGTCATAAATCAAATTAGTATGTTTTTTAATTCTCTATTTCCTTTTCAGAATCTCTTCGATGTTTGTATTCGTCTTCAAGTTTTTTTGAGTTTAGAATTTTATTCTCGCTGTTTTATGTTATGAGGTATGTTATTCTGTTACCTGTTTATCTTTTCTATAACTACTTTTAATGTTTGCTCTGCCAATTCCTTTTCACCTTCCAATACCTCCATTATATTATCTGCCAGCCAAAGGGTAAGCAATTCTTCGGCATCAGTCTGTAAAATCCCGGCTATCAAAGGGATTTGCTCCCGTTTCGCCCGGCGGTCTCCTTTTTCAATTTTACAATACATGGCATTATCCATATCAAGAGCAGCGGATACGTGACGTTGCAACATTTGCTTGTTTTCTCGTAATTCTCTGATTTTATTTGCAAATAGCATTCTTGTTTGTTTTATACTTGACAATATCAGACAAAAATACAATATCTTTTGGAATTGATAAAGAAAACGAAGTATTTAGTTATCAACAATAAACGCCGTGTTTCATTCTTTTTTCAAATAACAGCCGTGTGACGGCCTAACCAATAGCCCGGCATCCACAAATCGACTGATTTGTTTCTCGGCTGTTTTGGCTGGTATCTTCAATCTTTCGGCGACACTTAAGTAGGTTTGGCGGTCAAACTCAGAGGGCAAAGCATCCAACAACAGCCGTTTGTGATTTAATGGATGTGGGGTTGTATTGTCTTTGGGTAACAACTCAAAAATGTGTGCAGCATGAAGAACAAGCACTTTTACCATCTCCATTATCGTATTAAAATCACTGTCATTGCAAACAAGTACAGACGAAACTTCTCCGGTATCTATAATTCTGAGAGCGGTCATAATCATAGCCAAACGAAATGCTATTAATCCCAGCCGGCGAATACTGCCCACATAATCATCTCCGCATAATTCGAGGTATTGAAGCTGCGTTTGTTCAAAGTAAGCATTGAATGCTTTTTGTTGACTGCTGGAAAATGCAAATCGAAACCGACTCGGTTGCTGATTAAGAAAAAGATTAAAATCCAGAAACTCTTTCCCGTAATCATCAAATTTGTGTTCAAGCGGCTGCTCGTCATCTCCGGCAAACACATCTTTCCATATCGGGCGAAGGTTCATGAAATAGAACATGAAACGGCTGAACAATCCGTTTTCGGCATTCGGAATAAGTGATGATACCTGCTTGGGCGTCCCTGATAGAAGTGCAGACAATTGAGGTTTTGAAAGTTCGACGAACTCTCTGTCTTTTCGGCGGTTGTAAGAAATTGTTTCGTGATGAAACGCTTTTCGGAAACCATCGGAATAATTGCCGTGTTCACTTTTGAATGTCAGCGCAAGTGTGTCTCCTTCTGTTTCAAAAATCAACCCTTTTTCGTTATTCTCCTTGAGCAATTGAAACAAGCCCGTTGCACTGTTATTGGCCGGAATAATCAACGTCCTAAGAGGTGGTTCTTCCGGTTTTTCCTCATGTGCCTTATCGCTGCTGGCGTTGTACTGTGCAAGCTTCAGTTTGTATTCTTCCTGCTCAGCCTTACATTGCTGACGTAGCATCTGGTGAATTGGCTCTACCAGTCGCCGACAGAGAGAAAGCCGGCCTTTCCCTGCCGAAGCCTTTGCAGTAACAAAGAGAAACAAGTTTGGAAATACTTCATGTTGACCATACACCCCGTATATGTTAGGCAAACACGCACTGAACACTGTAAGCGAACCCAACAAAAGCAAATCGGCATCTTCGGGAGAATCAGCGTTTGAAGTGATTGCATGTAGCAATCCGGGCAATGCCTCAAATATTTCTTTTGGGAAAGTGGGTAGTTGTTTTTCCGGATTCCCCATATTCTCCAAATCCCCATTTTGGGAAATTGGAGAAATATCGTCTGAACTATGATTTGTATGATTCTTTTGATTGACCTGATTTTTGACAGAAACATCAACGCCTGAAAATTTTGCAAGGTGGTAGATGGTTTTGATTGTAACTCCGTGGCCGTGCGAAGCAAGGCAGGCGGAATATTGTTTGTTGGTTTCGCTTTCCGAATAAGACGGATAAAATCGGCTTAATCGGTGGTAGTAATTACGACCGCTTTCGCCCAAAGCGTCAGCGAAAGCAAAGCCCAGGTCACGCCAATCGGCATAGTTGGGGGCAATATCAATAGACGAAGATTCAATACGTTTTACAATCAATTCCAAATCATCATTAGCCGTCATATATGACGGCTCTACTTCGTTTTTTGCTGTATTTTGAATTGTCGGTTGCCATTCTGCCGGACTAAATGTCTTCTTACTCATATCTATTTCAAATAAACAGGGTTGATAAATACCTGTGAATCGTATGGCAAAAAGCAGGCACGGGATATGTCCCGCCCTGATTTATCCACAGTAACACCGTAGGTTTGTTGAATGTAGTTTGCAACCGCCGCGAAATAATTGCTGTGCGTTGCTTGTTTGGTATCAATGGAAATAATCCATTTCAGACCATCGCCGGAAGGACTGACGAAAAGCATTTGTGTGTCAAAGTATTCATCTTGCAAAAGTTGGTTACGAAGCTGATCAACGCTTTGCAAATGGTCAAAATCGACACAGAGTAAGCCGGAATGTTTGATTAGTGCTTTGTCGTTACGGGTTCTAAACATTCCTGAAAAAGTGCAATAATCGAAAGTTGAGGCTTTGTACTGCCGTGCTTGTTTTGGGTCTTTGATACTTCTTAATTTCTCAGTGCGAGCTTTGGCATAATCTCCGACAATGTAATTGTAGGCATCGAGCAAGGAAATTGATTTGTGAGGAATGGTATTCCGAATAGGAGCTTTGAAAAATGAAAAGAAACAGTCCCCTAATTTTTCTTCCTGTGGTCGAAAGACCATTGATTCCCCCACAGGAGGACTTTGAGCTTGATGCTTTGAAGAAATTTCAATATTCTTTTGATTTTTGCTGTAAAAGTTCCACTGTTCACCAATATGTAGGTTCATTTCCTTATTCAGCGTTTGCAGTAACTCATCGCCTGACTGTTTGTAATACAGTTCGGCAAAGTCGAACGCATCACCGATTGGGATAGCGTTTTCCTCATCATAATGTTGCGCAAGTTCTTTATCTAAAGCGTTGCCCAAACTTTTCTCCTTGTAAATGAAAATATTCAATGTCGGTTTATCGGCATTGAATGGGTTTTTAGCTGGAGAACAAGTCCTCCCCGAAAGGGAAAGGACTGTTTCACCCGGATAATACAACCTCAAAATATGTGCGTATATTCCAATGCCATAATGAGTTTTGGATAATATAGACTCTCTACTTATCGCTTCCATAATTCCGAATTTTGCGCATTGTATAATTGTCGGATAGGATTTTTATAATATCCTGACGGCGATAGTACAGCTTGTTGCCAATGCGTGAAAATGGGAGTATGCCATTGGAACGCAGTGTTTGCAAGGTGCGTGGTGAAATATGCAATGCCAGCATCACATCCTGATTGTCGAGCCAATCTTCCAACTTGTCAATTAATGGGTTGGTTGTACTTGCAGAATCTCCGGCATGAGACATTGCTTCCTGATTAGCCTGTTTTTTGCTATAAGCAAAATAATTACGGAGATCAACCGCAAAGTTTTCCTGACTATAAAAAAAGTAGTCGATCAGAATTTCACTAATGGTCTTATGTTCGTTCATTTCAGACCTCCTTTTTTGTTGGCGGTTATAAACTGTACGGCTTCGGCCTGGATTTCGGCGGCAGTTTTTCGCCTGCCCTCTTTGAGCCAGCTGTCAATCTCGCTTTTCAAGAACATCAACTTTTTGCCTTTTTTGTGATAAGGAATTGAACGCTGACCAATCCACCCATAAACCGTAGGTTTTGCGGGGTGATCGGGGTGGTACTTGCAGAGGTCATCGAGATTCAGCCAACGGTCACCCTCCTGCGTTTGTGGTTGTTTCGTGTTTAACAAGGTTTCTATTCGTTCAACCTTGTTGATCAAATGTGCTACGGCTTTCGGTACATCATTAAAAGAAAGTTCACTTGGTGCAAAATCGGCTGCACTCGACATAACTTCAAATGAATTTGAGTTCTGCCCTCGGCTGCACGATTTTTCGCTTTGCTTTTCTTCGAAAAACATAATTTTATTGTTTTCGGCAGTTGGATTTCCTTCTGTGCCAATAAAAAGAAAACCACGACTTCAATAGAAATCGTGGTACAAAAGAGTAGCTAAAAAGAGGGTGTAATCGGTTGCTGTAACCGGTTATAAATTATCGTTTGTTATTATATTTGATTGATATGTCGCAGTTTAATTCTGCGAATATTTTATTAACAATTTCTAATTCTTCCCTGTGGTACGAAGTTAACTCATCGGCATTTGAGAGGCGTTGCCTGATTTTTTCTTCGGAAAAAGCAGTCAGGTAACTAATCAGACGAGCCATTTTTGCTTTGTCATCAGAGGCAGAACTAATGCCCAACTTTTGCAAAAGCGTCATTAAAACATCGGTAGTAACTTTTTGTGTGCGTTTTGTACTGCTCTTTTCGATATTGTAAAGAACTTCATTGGTGATGACGAGCGATTTGATATCTTTACCTATCTCATTCAGTTTTTTAAATAGTCGCTTCATCCATTTTTCAAAATCTTCGCTGTCGGAAAGGTATAGTGGAAATTTTTGTATTTTTTTTGCTTGCGTCAGTCCCAATATCGTTGGGTTATTTATTCGCAAATCAACTACATGGATGGCAGAATCAATCATAGCAAGACTTTTATCTATAAATAGAAAGCGAAACTCATCTCCCTGTAATGCCATAAGCCGTTGCTTTAATGACTGAAATTCTGATTTTGTGTAGCTCAATGTGAGGGAAAGTAATATTGGGTCTTGTTCGTTCTTGCAAAACGTAACTAAATAATGTACAAATTCATCATAGGCTTCATCCAGTTCAATATCTTTTTCTGTGAAGCCATTTGACAAACAACGAAAATATGTTGTTTCAATGAATCTTCTCATAATTTTTAATTTTCAGAAATTTATATTTCATCAACCGTTGACACATAACGGTTAATGCTTGTATAACTGAATACACAAGAAACATTCTCAAGACCTGTGTCTGCAATGAGAATCGGTTTAATATGTTTTCTTCTGTATTTGAATTATGAGAACGACAATCACTGTGTTTATTGAATTTTAGTTTATCACTTAGTTATATACAACAACAGTGCAGATACTCTTACTAAAAGAATATCTACACTGTTATAAATAGAAATTAGAAATTTGCTTGATGTTTCTTTACTTCGTCTATGAGTTTTGAAAAGGATTTATCCTTTTTACGTTTTTCATGTTCAGAAGTAGAAAAATGTCGTGCTTCCCGTTTAAGTTTCAAATAGCTTTCATAAACTTTACGATCTAATGTGCCGTTATTTACAGCTTCTAAAACGGCACAATCAGGTTCGTTGATATGCTCGCAATCTTTGAAACGACACAATTTTGCATAGTCAGAAATCTCTAACATTTCGGCAAGTGAATCAGTATCGTCAATAGCCAACCCAAATTCCCGAACGCCCGGAGTGTCTATTAAAACACCTGAACCTTCCATCAATACCATTTCCCGACGGGTCGAAGTGTGTCGCCCTTTTCCTGTAGACTGGCTTATTTCTGAGGTCTGCAACACCGATTTCTCGCAAAGCGCATTCACCAGCGAACTTTTCCCGACACCCGATGAACCGACAAACACCACCGTCTCGCCATACGATATGGATTCGCATAATCGGGAAATAGTTTGAGGTTGATGAATACTTGTAAAAACTATCGGCATCTGGCAGGTAATGTGTTTCACTTGTTCTTCAATTTTCTGTCTATCAAAACCTAAATCGGCTTTATTGAGTACTAATACAGGTTTGATGTTAGACTCTACTATCTGAACCATGAAACGTTCTGCTCTGCGAACATTGAAATTATCATCAAGGCTTTGCACAATAAATGCTTTATCGACATAAGAAGCAATAGTTTGTTTCTCAGCAACTGTTCCACTTTTCTTGCGATACAATGTGCGTTCGCGGGGCAACAAATCAACAATAATTCCTTTACTTTCATCGAATGATTGAAAAATTACCCAATCGCCCGTACAAGGCAATTCAAAGTCCGATTTGCCAAACATCATATTTCCTGTTAGCTCACATTGAAACAGTCCATTTTCGGAAATAACTTCATAGCAAGTTCGATGTACGATGGCTACTCTTCCATGAAACAGAGCTTTATGCGCTGATTCTTGTTTTAGTTGGTTTAACTTGTTATTCCAACCATAGGTATTTAGATTAATCATAGCTCTATCTTTTTTGCGATGAAAAATACATACCCATAAAATTCCTTATACTTATTGTATAATGCCGCTTCGCGACGTTGAAACGCAATAAATTCTTCGACGGTTTTATCCCCCGGATATTTACTCAGGAATGTCTCCTGGACTGTAATCTGTGGAATATGATAATGCTCCGTCCAACAAGTTGTAGGCAAAATAAATGTAGCAACAGGAATGTAGCCTGCTTTTTGTATTTGGGCTACTTTGTTGGGAATCGTATCTATTTCAGGATAAATGTCCATCCAGAAATCATGAATCTCTGCTGGACGTTTTTCGGTAAACCACGAACTCTCAGAAACGGCAATATAGCCTCCTGTTTTCAAGTATTTACGCCATTCGTTCAAGCCTCGTTCAAAGCCGATATGATAAATGGCACCTTCCGACCAAATCAGGTCTAATTCTTCTTCTTGAAATGGAAGATTATCCATTGACCCTACAATACCCTTTGCCCGGTTTTGCAAGCTTAACTGCCTTGCATTGCGATTGAAGATATTGATAAAGCCGGGAAATAAGTCAAGTCCGGTAATTTGTCCCGGTGCATGCTGTGCCAGCACCATTGTTTGACCTCCTGTTCCGCAACCAATGTCGGCAATAAGGGATCGGTCGGTAAGGTTATCTATAAAGCTCAATGCTTGGAGCGTTACCTCAGGACTGCCTGGTCCCTGGCGTTCCAAACTGGAAAAATATTCGCAGATTAAATTAAACTCGAATTCGTGAATTGTTTTATTTTCGTTATTCATTATCTTATTCTGTATATAGCATACATGTAAAGGCATAACAATGCTATCAACATTGTACGCAGATTAAAAACTATAATTATAATAATAGAAAACTACTCTCGAAAGGAATATCCGAGAGCAAACGAAAAGACAATCTGTGTAGAAGATACAGATTGTTTACAATACCAAATCCGATTTAACTAAAGTAGTAAACATCCAATTGTTTTAGTGCTACAAAGATATATAATTTTTCGTTGAGTAAAAGAATTTCATTTACTGATATTCAATTTTATAGTATTCGCCGCTTTTTCTTTCTTTTCATCAACCACTTTAGCATAAATCTGTGTTGTTTTTACATTGGTGTGTCCTAACATCTTGGAAACGGTGTAAATATCTGTACCGCCCGCAAGCTGCAAGGTTGCATAGGTGTGACGGAAGCAATGAAACGTAATATTTCGGATAATGCCTGCGGATTTTATCCAACGCTTTAATGGTCCCGAAATCCAAGAGGGGTCTGGTAAATCTTCAAAAACAAGTTGCTCCGGCTTGCCAAGTTCTCCGCAAAGCTGATAGGCTTGTTCTGAAATTGGCATATATTCCACGCCTTTTGTTTTTTGCTGGGTAAAGTTGAGGCGGACTTGTTCGCCAACAACTTGTATTTCTTTCCATTTGAGTTTTTGAATATCGCAATGGCGAACGCCTGTTAGGGCAGAGAAAAGGGCTGCACGCTTCAATATCGGACGGTCGCATGGTGTTTCGACCAATATATTTAATTCTTCTACCGAAAGGTGTTCTCTGCGGCTTTCCTGATCTTGTATGCCTTTTATCTTTGCTGAAATATCTACAGTTAAGTAACCATCAACAAAGGCTTGTTTTAATCCGGCTTTAAAAATGCTGTAGTAAGTGGCTGCGGTGTTGTGTGAAACCGTGCCTTTCTTGTTGCCACCACACGGAGCTGTAAGCATAAAACGGCGAATTTCTTCGGCTTTACTCAGGTTTATTTGAGAGAATGGAAGCGGTTGATTATTGCTAAAGAGTTTCAATAATTCCCCGACACGATTCCAGTTTATTATAATTGACTTGGAGTTGTTGCGGTGTCGATCCTTTGAAACTTCCAGAAAGTATTCAATGAAATCTATTTGCTGGCGTTGGTTCTGAACTGCAAGTTCAACTTCTTTCTCGGTATATAAATCGGCGTTGTCATATTCTTTTTGGCGAATACTGCGGACACCATCGGCAAAAACACAAGCTTCCTGGTCAATGGTGCTTTTACATTGAATGATACCGTTTACATCCCTTTTCGGTTTAAATGTTTTTGCCCCATCGGCAGAAGTGCGGGCTGTTCTTGTTTTATCCCAAATAGGGCTTGTTATTGTCCTGTTGAGTGCCTCAATGATTCGTTGAGGTTTATCCGTACCATTATTAAAAACCGGATAGCTTTCGAGTATCAAATACCATTCGTTGTGATATTCCGATTTGCGGAGCTTTACAGTACATTTGGTTTTTGCGAGTTTCTTTTTCATGGTTCCACTTTTTATTTGTGAGCAAACAATCGGTCAATTTCTACTTTAGGAATATAAACGAATTTTCCTATCTGCTTTTTGGGAATACTACACTTCCGTATTGTTTTATCAACTGTGGAAAGTGAAACACCGTATTTCTGAGAAATTTCTCCAATAGTATAGCAATTAGCCGGGTCGAAATTGATTTTCTGCGTTGTGATTGTTGGTTGAATTGCTTTGGCAATTTCAACCTTTGGAAACATAGCCTCTATGTGAATCCGACTAATGCGGGTTAATCGCTCCCCAAGGTTAATGGCCGGGATATTGCCTTTTTTGATTTGGCGGTAAATGGTATCTCTCGAAATGCCAAATAAAACTACAGCTTCAGATATGGAAATATAAGGGCGGTCTGTTGGAATTTGCTCGGCTAACTGTTTGCGTTGTTCTTCCTGTTTTTCTTGTGCCTTCTTTTTACGAGTTGCAGCCTCCGAACATTTCTTTGAGCAAAACTTTGAATACACAGTTTTAGCATTGAACTGAGTACCGCAGTTTTCGCAAGTCTTTGGAAGAATAAATTTGCTACCTGGCATATCAATCGTTTTAAGAATGAATAAGTAGTGATAAGTATTTATTAGTCGCACCTTACTGTTATTTAAGTCGCGTAACAAATATGTAGCAAATATACGGAAAATAATCGGATATATCAATAAGTAAGCATAAACAACAAAATAAAAAACCGCTGTAAACTAAATATTTACAGCGGTTTGAATATGAATATTAATCCTTGTTTTTCGTGTTTACTTTACTTCTTCAAAGTCTACATCGGTCACCTCTTTATCTGAACCGTTGTTTCCGGATCCGTTACCTGAGCCGTTGTCCGAAGATGATCCAGCCTCTGTTCCGGCAGAAGGGCCACTTTGAGCAGCTTTGGCCATAT
>JBDKRJ010000046.1:0-2570 GCA_039683455.1 Rikenellaceae bacterium
CGGTCGCCACCATGTATTGCTACACGTGATGCCCCTCGACTTGCATGTGTTAAGCCTGCCGCTAGCGTTCATCCTGAGCCAGGATCAAACTCTTCATTGTAAAAATTTTAAATGTTTAGCCTGTCCTAACTAGTTTAAACCTCATTTATAATTAGGTTTTGACGAAGTTTTTTATAATAAACCTCTACCTTGTTACTCTTTCTATAATGCTATCAAAGAACTTTCTATTCAGCGTTTCATTTTCGAAACGGGCTGCAAAGATATGCGACTTTTTTTATCAAACAAAATTATTCTTTTAATTTTCTAAAAAATTATTTTCACCCCCTATTATTTTACTGATTTTCAGTCATAAAAAATTTGGATGCCATTTTTTACCCGCTCTTGAAAAATTGAGCTACATTTGTGATATGAACCAATATATCGAGATATTTTCTACATTTTCCAAAATAGGTGCTTTCACTATTGGCGGGGGTTATGCTATGCTGCCTCTTATTCAAAAGGAAGTAGTAGAAAAAAAAAGGTGGTTAAGCAAAGAAGATTTTCTGGATATCCTTGCAATTTCTCAATCTGCACCAGGTGTTTTTGCAATAAACATTTCAATATTTATTGGTGAAAGACTCAAAGGTTTTAAAGGAAGCGTGGTTGCAGCCCTTGGAAGCGCTCTACCCTCTTTTTTGATAATCCTTCTGATTGCAATGTTCTTCTCCTCATTTAAAAATAATGCTGTGGTAAGCAGTATTTTCATGGGCATCCGTCCGGCTGTTGTAGCACTAATAGCTGTTCCGCTTATCGGTATGTCAAAAACCGTCAACCTTAACAGATATTCAGCACTAATTCCTGTTACAACAGTACTCCTGATTGTGCTTTTTGGTATCTCTCCAGTTTATTTGATTATCTCCGGGGCAATACTTGGCCTCTTCTATTTTTATCTGATAAAACGATGATTTACCTGCAACTTTTTATAACATTTTTCGAAATAGGTCTCTTCACATTTGGGGGAGGATATGCTATGGTTTCGCTTATTCAAAACGAAGTAGTTGTAAGACACCAGTGGATAGATGCTTCTACATTCACAGATATCATAGCGATTTCTCAGATGACTCCAGGCCCGATAGGTATAAACAGTGCCACCTATGTGGGTTATACTGTCACAGACAGTGTCTGGGGCGCTGCAGTTGCAACGTTTGCGGTTTGTCTTCCTTCATTCATCATTATCCTTTTAATTGCATACCTCTACAAGCAATTTAAAAAGAACTTGTGGTTCGAAGCAGCACTCAAAGGCATCCGTCCGGTTGTTCTCGGGTTGATTGCCTCTGCTGCTATTCTTCTGGTTACTTCGGACAATTTCATCGACTGGAAAAGTTGGGTTATCTTCGGGTTGGCATTTGTTGCAACACAATGGGGAAAACTCAACCCCATACTCGTAATAATTCTCGCAGGCATTACAGGATTTATTATATACTGACCATTTTTACACACCGATTTTGTTACATACTATAAATAATTTTTAATTTACATAAACATGAAAAGAGCCATTATTACATTAGCCATTATTTTGGGATTGACCGGTTTTCTCAGTGGACAACAGGCGGACAAATACACTCCTCTTTATTATCACAGAGCTTCACTTTTTGAAAAACTGCCAGTAAATAAGTCCGATATTATATTTCTGGGAAACAGCATAACGCATTATGGAGAGTGGGCAGAGATTTTCAACAACAAACACGTAAAGAACCGTGGCATAAGCGGCGACATAGTCGAGGGTGTCTATGACAGACTTGACCCGATACTAAAGGGACAGCCCAAAAAGATTTTTCTGCTTATTGGAATAAATAATCTTTCACGCAATTATTCAGTAGATTCCGTTTTAAATGGGATTGTCAAGATTGCAGACAAAATTTCAACAGAATCTCCTCGCACAAAACTTTACATACAAAGTGTATTTCCGGTAAATGAAACATTAACTACCTATCTCAAGCATGCCAAAAGGGGTCCACAGATAATAGAGCTCAACAAAGGTCTTAAAGAAATGTGTGCCGAAAAAGGGCTCACATATATTGATGTTTACCCTGTACTAAAGAGCAAGGACAGCGAAAATCTGGACCCTAAGTTTACAAAGGACGGACTGCACCTGAACGGCGATGGCTACATGGTCTGGAAAGAGGTGCTTAAGAAGTATCTGTAGTTGCTACTTCAGAACCCAATACTATATGATATCATCAGATTCCATGGTCTGATTTTATCCACTCCTGCAGCTTCACAGTTCCTTCCGGGTCTCGTACTTCCAATAATAATGGCAATCTTAATCATAATAATATCTTTTTATTGTTTATGTTTTTTTCAATTTATTACCAGAGTGCTATGAGTTTTTAAAGTATTTCTGTATTGTTAATAAGCTGCTGTAAAACGCTGGCGGATATGCTTTGGATTTTCTGCTTCATCCACAATAACCACAGCAAGGTCTTCTACGGAAAGGACGCTTCTATTATTGGCATCAAATACAGGGTTTTCCAAACCGGTTCTATATGTACCTTTTCTTTGGCCTGATGAACCTTGGTGCATTTCGATTG
>JBDKRJ010000047.1:0-150890 GCA_039683455.1 Rikenellaceae bacterium
CAATCGAAATGCACCAAGGTTCATCAGGCCAAAGAAAAGGTACATATAGAACCGGTTTGGAAAACCCTGTATTTGATGCCAATAATAGAAGCGTCCTTTCCGTAGAAGACCTTGCTGTGGTTATTGTAGATGAAGCTGAAAATCCAAAGCACATCCACCAGCGTTTTACAGCCGCTTATTAATTATGCAAATGATCTGATTTATTGCGAAAAATTAATCTACAAACTGTCTGGCAAAATATTTTGCTGTAAGTTTTTCACCTGTAGCTCTCTCAATCATATCATTCCATTCATACTTCATACCAACATTAAATACATTTTTGGTCATCCAGTTGCCAATCTCTTTGTTACCAATATAAGATTCTTTCTTGTAGTCTCCGGACTTAGTAATGTTGTTTACAATGTAATAGTGCATTTGAGAGGCGAATAGCTCTCCAAGTTGGTAGTTATGATAGTAGCATGGATACAATGCAAGATGAATTTTGCTTGCCCAGTCAGGAGAGTTTCTGTTTTCAGGGCGGTTCAGCATCTGGTATTTCTCAACAAGATCCCACCAAAGTTTATTTAAATCCTGGTCTGGATTTGTGTACATGGCCTTTTCAAACCGGTAAACAACCTGTACCCAGCGGCTAAATACCAATTGTTGTAATTTTGACGATTTATAGCAATCTTCAGCTATTTTATCAGTCTCTTCTTGTGACAGGCCAAGACTTTGTTTCATCCACTCCGGATTACGAGATAGGCGGCCAAATAACATGGCAACTGCCTCTGTCGTGAATGTATGTGCTGCGTTTCTTAGAAAATAGGGGTTCTCTGGCAGATCATGCCCCTGAGAATAGACGCCATGTCCAAATTCGTGAAGCATTGTTCCCATCCATTGTTCATTATCACTGATATTTGCCAATACTCTTACATCACCTTCAGAATCTATGTCTATGCAATAGGCGTGTTGATTCTTCTTTGGCTTCTCATATAAATCGCTGTTGAACATAATTTTGCTAACATCAAGACCAATGCTCAGGTAGAAGTCTTTGGTCAGTTGTTCCAGATTCTTTCCCTTGTAATATTTGTTCAGATCTACAGGATAAAGGCGGGGCGACTCCTGAAAATACCTTCCCTGAAAATGCCAGGGCATAAGCTTTTCTGTGCTGATTTTGTATCTGATTGCAAATGCTGAATCCATTTCGCCTTTTAATTGAGCAAATTCTCCTTTAGTCAAAGAATCCAGTTCATCAAAAAGCACGGAAATTTCTTCTGGGTTCTGACCAGATAACTCCAGTGACATAGTGTGGTAATTGTCAAACCCCAATGAAATAGCAACCATATTTCTGAGTTTAACCAATTCAATTACATCATTTGCAACAAAAGAACCGATACTTTTATGGGCAAGCCATACTTCCTCCAGTTCCTTATTGTCGGTAGATGTTTGCAGGATACTCTCAACTTCATTGTCGGAAATCTCTTTACCTCTGAAATTAGCTCTGTATTCTGCATACTTTTGTTCCAAAACAGCAGTCTTGTTTATGATTGAATTTAATAGTGCTGTATCTGTCTGATTCGCCAAATATAAGTTATAAAGAATTGTCAACTGTCTGTTCAACAATGAGTCTTTAATCTTTCCACCCTCTTTTATCTTTTTGAGAGAAGCGAAGGTTTCGGGATTTGAATAGATATGAGTGATTTTAATATTTGCATCCGAGTATTTTTTGAACTCTTCAGAATCACCGCTAATTGTGCCATTCCAATATGCTTGATTTGCATCTTTGCTTAAAGGTTTAACAGTACTTTCGGTTTGAGTAATAATTTCTTTTAATTTCATTTCATCCTCGTTGCTGCAGCTCAAAAGCAATGAGCAGGCAGCTAAAATTAATGCTATTTTCTTCATTTATAATTAATTTAGGTTATTGCGAAGTATAATTAGCATAAAGTTATGAATATTTTTCTTTATTTGATACAAGATATACGTCTCAGACCAACATATAAAGACCTTCCTGCTATCCTACATGCAGAGCTGATTTTTTATATTCAATGACAAAAAGCTAAAGAAGATTATAGTTGAGGACCTGAAGCAATAAGAGCTTTGGCAGCATCGTTATCGCAATATTGCTCAAAGTTTTTAATATATTTGGCAGCAAGTGATTTTGCCTTTTCTGTCCACTCTTCTTTATTTGAATATGTGTCTCTTGGGTCAAGGATCCCTTCCGATACATTCTTTAATTTTGCAGGTGCGGTAAGATTTAGAACAGGAATTTTAACAGTAGGAGCTTTATCAATTGTTCCCTCAATAATTGCATCAATAATCGCGCGTGTATCTTTTATTGAGATGCGTTTTCCTGTACCATTCCATCCTGTATTTACCAAATACGCCTTAGCTCCGTGCTCTTCCATTTTCTTAGCCAGTGTTTTTGCGTATATGGTTGGATGAAGTGTAAGAAATGCCTCTCCAAATGCAGGCGAGAAAGATGGCACTGGTTCAGTAATACCTCTTTCTGTTCCGGCTAATTTAGATGTATAACCGCATAAAAAGTGATATTGTGCCTGATCTCTGTCCAGAATTGAAACTGGAGGAAGTACTCCGAAAGCATCCGCTGAAAGATAGATAATTTTTTTGGCATGTCCTGCTTTTGATGGCAGAACGATTTTGTTAATATGATAGATAGGGTAAGAGACGCGGGTGTTTTCAGTAATCGATCCATCTGAGTAATCTACAGAACCATCTGCATTTACTGTAACATTTTCAAGAAGGGCGTCTCTTTTGATTGCTCTCCAGATATCTGGCTCATTCTCTTCGCTGAGGTTAATTGTTTTAGCATAGCAACCACCTTCGAAGTTGAATACACCATGTTCGTCCCAACCATGTTCATCATCACCAATAAGGTATCGTTTAGGATCTGCTGAAAGTGTGGTTTTACCTGTACCGGAAAGACCAAAGAATATTGCAACGTCACCATCATTACCAACATTAGCAGAGCAGTGCATTGCTGCAATTCCTTTTAAAGGGAGGTAATAGTTCATCATCGAGAAAATTCCTTTTTTCATCTCTCCTCCATACCATGTACCGCCACAAACAGACATTTTCTCTGTCAGATTAAATAGAACAAAGACATCGGAATGTAAATTGTGTTCTTTCCATTTAGGATTTGTAACCTTTGATCCGTTCAGAAATACAAAATCAGGTTCTCCGTAATGTTCCAGCTCATATTTTGATGGCCTTATGAACATGTTGGTGACAAAATGCGCCTGCCATGCTACCTCTACAATAAAACGGACTTTCATACGAGTATCCTCGTTAGTTCCACAATAGGCATCTACTACATAAATAGTGTCTTTATCTGAAAGTTGATTCTGAACGAGAACTTTACAATCTTCCCATATATTTTGATCGATAGGTTTGTTAATAGTGCCGTCCCACCAGATTGTATTTTCGGTTATTGAGTCCTTTACAATGTATTTGTCTTTTGGAGACCGACCAGTGAAAACTCCGGTTTTAACAGCTACTGCTCCTGTGTTTGTTAGTATACCCTTTTCAAATCCCTGATTTTTATCAGACATTTCCGCCTGAAACATAACCTCATAAGAAGGGTTGTGAATTACATTTTTGACATTTTTAATGCCGTATTTAGTTAGATCTAAATTTGCCATATATTAAATTTTTTATTAAAACCTTTGGTATTATCTTGATATTCGATAAAGTTGCCTGATAAATCAGCAAAAATCTTGCCATAAACCCCCAATTATTACTAATTTTGCTATATACTGAATCACCATGAACACTCCTCTCAAAATACTGAAGAATTACTGGTCATATGAATCGTTCAGGCCAATGCAGGAGGAAATCATAAATTCCGCGTTGGATGGCTATGACACGTTGGCATTGTTGCCTACAGGCGGAGGAAAGTCTGTTTGTTTTCAAATACCATCGCTGATTAAAGAGGGAGTGTGTGTTGTCGTTTCACCTCTTATAGCGCTTATGAAAGATCAGGTAGAAAATCTGAGATTGAAAGGCATCAAAGCAATTGCAGTACATTCCGGAATGACCAAAAATGAGATAGACATTGCTTTGGATAATGCTATATATGGAGACTACAAGTTTTTGTATATATCTCCGGAAAGACTTCATAATGAAATGCTAAAAGTGAGAATTGCTCAGATGAAAATCAACTATCTGGTGGTTGACGAAGCACATTGCATCTCTCAATGGGGGTATGATTTCAGACCCAGCTATCTCTCGATAAAAGATATTAAGGAGATAATAGGGGATGTTCCTATTATTGCTTTGACTGCTACGGCAACTCCGGTGGTAGCTGATGATATCATGGAACAGCTTGGGTTTAAAAAGCCGAATCTGATTAAATCCGGATTTGAGAGATCAAATATTTCATATGTCGTAAGGAATGTTGAAGACAAAAATGGTCAGATTCTAAAAATAGCTCATTCTGTTCCAGGATCAGGGATTGTTTATGTGAGAGAGAGAAGGCGTGCAGAAGAACTGGCCGGTTTTCTGCAATCTCAGGGAATAGATGCCGAGGCCTATCATGCAGGGTTCAATCCGGCTGAAAGGTCTAAAAAACAGGATGACTGGAAAAAAGGAGAGACAAGGATAATAGTCTCTACTAATGCTTTCGGAATGGGAATTGATAAGAGCAATGTCAGATTTGTATGTCACTATGATCTGCCGGAATCTATAGAAGCTTATTTCCAGGAGGCAGGAAGGGCTGGTCGTGATGAAAAGAGAGCATATGCAATTCTTTTGTGGAATGGAAACGATATCAGCAGATTGCGTCAAATTATAAATTTGACATTTCCGAAAATTGACTATATTAAAGATGTTTATCAAAAGCTCTTCGTTTACCTTGAATTTGCATATGGTTCCGGTAAAGGTGAGATAATAAAATTTAACCTGAGCGACTTCGCTCAACATATGAAATTACACACTCTGTCTGCTTACTATGCAATTAAATATATACAAACAGAGGGTTACTGGAATTTGACAGAGGAGATTGATAATCCAAGCAGAATTATGTTTATTGTAAACAGAGACGAATTATATAAAGTCCAGTTAAAAAACAGCTCGCTAGATTCATTTATAAAGATTGTCCTAAGAATATATACAGGTCTTTTTTCTACTTTTGTCCCAATAGACGAGGAGTACATAGCGAGAGTTTCAAGAAACAGCAAAGCATCTATTGTCTCCAGTCTGATTTCACTCTCGAGGATGCACATTATAAATTATATACCTAGAGTAAGATCTCCTCTTTTAATTTTAAACGAAGAGAGGCTGGACAATAAAAACCTTTATATCTCTACAAAAAAATATGAAGAGCGCAAGGGTATTTATCAATCGAGAATAGATAGTATAATTACTTATGTTTCAAATAATGAAGTATGCAGATCTGTTCAGTTGCTAAAATATTTTGGCCAGGATGATTCCCGGAATTGTGGTTTCTGCGATGTCTGCATCGGAAAGCGGAAAGAGAGAGAAGGGAGAAACTTTGAAAATGAGATTGAGAAAAAACTAATTGAAGTTCTTGGCTCTGCACCAAGAACTCTTCAGGAGATTTCCGAACTGTTAGAGGATGAAACAAAAACTTACATTCAAATTCTTAGGGATTTAGTTGATCGTGGAGGGGTAACCGTTGATAATGAACGGTATACTTTAGTTAGTTAAAAATTTATCCAGCTCCAGATAGAGGCGTTGTACAGGCAACCCCATCACATTGACATAAGAACCATCAATTCTGCTGATTGCAATATATCCAATCCACTCCTGGGCTCCATATGCGCCGGCTTTGTCGTAAGGATGATACTTGTCTACATAGTATTCAATCTCTTCTATTGACAAATCTCTGAAATAGACATCTGTTGTGACAGTAAATGACCTTCTTTTAAAGTTGTTTCTGATAAATACTCCAGTCAACACAAGGTGTTTTTTTCCTGAGAGTTTAATAAGCATACTGATTGCTTCTTCTCTATCTTTAGGTTTACCAAGAATTTCGTTGTTACATAGTACTATAGTGTCTGCAGTTATCAAAATTTCGTTATATCCCAGTTTTCTGGAAAAACTAGTAGATTTTATCTCTGCTAAATATTCCGGAACTATTTGTACATCCATTAAGGGATCAAAATCTTCCGGTATATCTCCATCTACTTCTATATTAAAATCGAGGTCAATTCCCTCCAGTAAAAGCTTCCGTCTTGGAGACGAAGAAGCCAGAATAAGATTCAAACCTCTTAATTTATCTTTTAGCATAAATTTCTTTAAGTTTAATCGATTAACCGGAGTATGTTTCCGGATTAGTATTCCACTTATTGTGAATTTTCAAAGTCTGCTCAATTACATCTCTTACACATCCTTTTCCCCCGGAATATAGGGATATGTATTCACATACCTCTTTTACTTCAGATACAGCGTCAGCAGGGCAAGCTGCCAAACCACACTCTTTAAGAATGCCAATATCCGGAATATCGTCACCCATGAACAGAACCTCACTTGGCTGTAATTTATATCTTTTGCAAAAGTCCTGAAAATCAGGTATTTTATAATGAGATTGAAGATAGATGTCGTTTGTATCCATACCGATTTGAGCAAATCTTTTTACGATGCTTTCTGAGGCACCTCCTGTAATGATCGCTACGGGAAACCCTTGTATAATTGCCTTTCTTACTGCAAAACCATCTTTTGCGTTGTGAGATCGCAAAAGGTCTCCATTATCGGTAGCCAGCACCGTGCCATCTGTAAAGACTCCGTCAACATCAAAAGCAAATGCCTTAATTTTAGATAGTTTAATTTTATAGTTCGACATAAATGATTATTGTTTCGTTTTTCTGACTGTTTGTTTAGCAATCAGCTTTGATATAATTTCATATACCTCTTTGTGCTCGCTCATTTCTGAGAGCAACTCAAGATGTTTTTCAATTGTCTTGATATCACCTCGTTTGGCAGGTCCGGTTTGTACAATAGAGGGATGTTCATAAAGAAATGCCTTTCTCACAGTCTCAACTGCAAGCGGCATAAGAAACATATGGTTTGGTTTTGAAATATCGAATGCAAGGCCGGTTAAGTAGTTTACAAAATTACTTACATAAACAGCCGCCAGATGAATCTTTAACCTTTCGTGAGAATTCAGTATCCTGTACTCTGCTCCCAGAGAAAATAAAATATCGGTCAGTATCTTATTAACCTTTTTGCTGGAAGATTCTATAAAAAAAGGAACCTGCCTGAAGTCAACCGGTTTAATTTTACTTAGTGTCATTAATGGATACAAAACACCATAGGAGTCATTGCCAGATAGCAGATCCATAGGAGAGGCACCACTGGTATGCAGTAAAACAGGTTTTTTATCATCAGCAAATTCAATAGTTGAGAATTTAAAAGACAGTTCTTCTATTGCGTCATCTGAGACAGCTAAAATGACAATATCGGAACCAACAAGCAATTTAAAATCATCTGTAAATGCTGTTTTTTCAGATACATGGTGCGGATTATTTTCGCTCTTATTCAGTATGTGCACAAGTTTGACTGCGGATTCTGTGTTCCGGCCACAAATGTATGGAATAGGAAAGCCGGCAGACTTCAATGCCATAGACAATCGGTAAGCAACATTTCCTGAACCCCAAAAAGATATTCTATACATATGATTTAAAATTATCTTATGCCAGTTGCAAAAACAGGTAAGCTTTCATGCCCGGATTCGTCAACATACTGAACTCCAAAAAAGAAATTATCTCTGCTTAAAGGTACCTTGACAGAGGTTCCTTGAACAAGTAACTTTCTTTCCCATTGAGATTTATCTGTTTCTCTAATTAATATGCTGTCTGAAGATATCTCTGAGACAGCCTTTTTTATTGAATGGTCCCTGACATCAATTTGCTGTGAAAACACAGGGTTCACCGTTAATAACAATGTTGTTATTAACGTAAACAATATTGTTTTATATGCTATTAAAAAGTGATTTGCCATAAACACAACCAATTAAGTTTTAAAAAAACACTTAAGTTTTTGATGTTATTGTTAAAAAACAAAGGTATATATTTTTGATCAATAAATTTCTTTGTAATTTTGCCGGCAACATTTATCACAAAATCAAATATATGAATTTAAAAGAACATCGTCACAGCAACAATCACTCATCCTCGTCAAAAAATATAAGCATTGCTTTTGTCCTGAACTTCATTTTTGCAATTGTTGAATTGGCTGGGGGAGTGTTTACCAATAGTGTTGCAATTCTCTCTGATGCTCTTCACGATTTTGGCGACAGCATATCTTTAGGGGTTGCATTTTATCTTCAAAAACGATCTAATAAAAAAAGGGATGAATACTATTCATATGGTTACAAAAGATTTTCTCTTTTAGGATCAATATTTATCTCGACTATTCTGGCTGTAAGTTCTGTATTTATCGTAATAGAAAGTGTTAAAAGAATAATAAACCCCGAACAGGCAGATGCTTCAGGAATGCTTTTTCTGGCAATCCTCGGAATTATTGTCAATGGTGCTGCTGTTTTAAAGCTAAAAAAAGGAACCTCTTTAAACGAAAAAGCTGTTTTAATCCATATGATGGAGGATGTTCTGGGATGGATAGCAGTTTTGATTGCAAGTATTGTTATGCTTTTTGTGGATATACCCATAATTGACCCGTTACTTTCCATTGGAATAACTATCTGGGTTTTAACCAATGTGTATAAAAATTTGTCCCAGACCCTCAAAATCATGCTACAGGAGGTTCCCAGAGATGTGAAAATTGATGAAGTAACACAAGAGATACTACAGTTACAGGATGTAGAATCCATACACGATCTCCACCTTTGGAGTCTGGATGGAGCAAATCACATTCTAACACTTCATGTTGTTGTAAATGACCGCTGTTCATTTGAAAAAATGACTGAATACAAGCAAGATATACGGTCAATAGGAGAGAGATACAACATCGGACACATTACTATAGAATTTGAGAACAGTAACGAATCTTGTGGATGTAGTTATAATGGAAAATGCTGACTTGAGAAATCTTAACTGCCCAAATGCGTTAACCTGATAAAGCACGGGGGCTCCCGCAAATTTGACTCTGTATGATTTGTTGTCCATATCCATGCTTGAAGTTCTGTCTTACGCTTCAGGAACAGCTTCCTCTTTTATGGAAACAAATGGATTAATGTCAGATGGGGTGAAATCTTTTATGTAAGAGTACCTTTCGTCATTCCATGCTTTGGATTTATTAAGATAGACTGATGCAGAGTTGTCAAAGCTATCATCTGACTGAGAATCAATTATAAGCAAATATGACATAATTATATGAGATGCCATCTCCACAAGCCTTCTTGCGTGGAAATCAATTACTTCCTTATCTGAACCAGCTACTATGGCAACAGCCTGATGATACTGTTCTGTCATCTCAACAAGCACTTTTTTCATTTGAAAATAAGCAGGTTTAAGCTCGATTTTTTCATACTCCTTTATTTGGTTAAGATACGCTCCATTTGTTACATATCTTTGGGCAGCAACTACCTGTAACTGAGATGTTCCTTCATATATTGTTGTAATACGGGCGTCTCTGAAAATTCTCTCAATAGGATAATCTTTCATAAAGCCAGATCCGCCATGAACCTGAAGAGAGTCATAAGCATTTTGATTAGAGTATTCTGAGGTCATCATTTTAACTATTGGCGTATACATATCTGCCAGCCTCTGATACTGTTTAGCCTCCTGTCTCTCATCTGGTGAAAGTTTGCGCTCTTGGCCAATAAAACCATATGCCTTATAAATATCTACAAATCTGGTTGTTTCATAAAGCAGTGCCCTTGATGCCTGAAGTTTTGCCTTAATTACGGCCAACATCTCATAAACTGCAGGAAATTGAATTATAGGCTTACCAAACTGTGCCCTTTCATGCGCAAATTTTAATGCTTCTCTGTAGGCAGCTTCCGATATTCCCACAGCCTGTGCTGCAACACCTAACCGGGCACTGTTCATCAAAGACATTACATATTTGATCAACCCCATTTTTTTTTCTCCTACCAATTTAGCAGGAGCGTTGTGGAACACAAGTTCACATGTAGGAGAACCCTTTATACCCAGTTTATTTTCAATTCTTCTGACCTGAACGCCCTCCCAATCTTTGTCATAGACAAAATATGAGAGACCCCTGCCGTCTGTCGTATTCTCTTCTGAGCGAGCCAGTATTAGTTTAATCTGAGCATCTCCGTTTGTAATAAACCTTTTAACTCCATTAAGATACCACATTTCAGTCTTCTCATCGTAAGAGGCTTTTAGCATAACTGCCTGAAGATCACTTCCAGCATCAGGTTCTGTAAGATCCATCGAACATGTCTGACCTTGATTAATTTTTGGAAGAAATTCGTTTTTTATCTCTTCCGAGGCGAACTCATGAATTGTTTCTGCACAATCCTGAAGCCCCCAGATGTTTGCAAATCCAGCGTCTGCACGAGCAACCAATTCTGCAGCCATTACATAGGGAACCATTGAAAAATTAAGACCGCCAAATTCTCTTGGAAGCGACATTCCGTACAACCCGGCTTGAACTAATACATCCTGATTCTGCTGGGTACCGGGAGCATAGGTTACTCTTCCATTTTCATATAGAGGGCCGCATTTATCAACCTCTTCCGCATTAACTGCAATAACATCTCCACATATCTCTCCCAGAATCTCCATGATTTTTTCGTAGGAATCCAGAGTATCATCTACTGTGCAAGGGGCGTAATCGAATTTTCCGGCATCTTTAAAATCCTGCTCTTTCAGTTGTACTATCTTCTTCATTAACGGATTTTGAAACTGAAATTTCAGATCTTTATTATCTTTATAAAAATTTGCCATACTATTTGCTATTTTTTTTGTAAGATTTAATCATCTTAGGTAAAACTTCATTTAAATCACCAACAATTGCATAGTCTGCTATTTGATGGATTGGCGCAGCCGGATCGTTGTTAATGGAAATGATCATCGCAGATTCGTCCATACCGGCTGTGTGCTGAATCTGTCCCGAAATTCCCACAGAGATAAAAAGTTTGGGCCTTACAGTAACTCCTGTCTGACCAACTTGCCTGGCATGTTCGGCAAAACCTGCATCAACAGCTGCTCTGGAAGCGCCAACCTCGGCACCAAGCAGATGCGCTAGGTCAAACAGTTGTTGAAAATTCTCTTTTGAACCAACACCAAAGCCCCCGGCAATAATAATAGGAGAACCTTTAATCTCAATTTTTTTATCTTCTATATGTCTTTCAATTATCTCAACAATAAAGTCTCCATCATTTAATATTGAATTAACATCCAGAATGTTTACATCACCTTTTAAAGGTGCCTCCAGTGGTTCTTTCTTCATAACTCCCTCTCTTACTGTTGCCATTTGAGGTCTGCATTCAGGGTTTATGATTGTAGCGATGATATTTCCTCCAAATGCCGGACGAATCTGATAAAGAAGATTCTTATAAATAATTCCGGACTTTGCATCTGTGTGATCTCCTATCTCCAAAGAGGTGCAATCGGCAGTAAGTCCGCTTTTTAATGCACTTGATACTCGCGGAGCAAGATCCCTTCCTAAGCTAGTTGCCCCAAACAGGGCGACTTGTGGTTTTTCAGCTTTAAACAGCGATGTTGTAATTGCTGAATAGGGGAGTGTAAGGTAATTGACAAGGCGAGGGTCATCTGCTATATGAATTCTCTGAGCTCCATATGAGAATAATTCATTTTGAAGCTCAGTAACGTTATGTCCAATCAGGAGAGCCTCCAGGTTACAAGAGAGCTCTTTTGCGAGGGAGCGCGCTTTAGTCAGTATCTCTAAACTCACATCACCAATTTTACCGTTTTCTGACTCTATATATACTATTAAATTGTTCATTATTCAATTGTTTGATTGTTAGCCAATAGTGTGAGAAGTGATTAGTTCCTTAATAAGGGAATCAATATCCTGGTCACCAGAAGTAAGTTTTTTGGATTCCTTTGCCTGGAAAACTATGTTTTCAATCTTTTTAACTTTAGTAGGAGAGCCGGAGAGTCCATAATTCGTTTCATCTCCACCTATCTCTAAAACACCCCATTCCGGGATTATTAACGATTCGAGACTAAAGATCGGAAGGTATGAGTTGTGTTCGTTATCCTGCTCTTCTGTTAATGTTCTGGCATGTTTATACCTCATCAGTTGCTTTGCATTTCTTGGCCTGCACGGAGCCGCGGTAGCATTTACAGTGATTACAACTGGAATTGGAGTTTTTATCAACTCAACACCTTTTTCCAGCCTTCTTTTTATGGTTAACCTGTCATGCTCAAAGTCCATAATGTCTTCTGCATAGGTTACCTGAGGAAAATTTAATTTTTCAGCAACCTGAGGTCCTACCTGAGCTGTGTCCCCGTCAATTGCCTGCCTTCCGGCAATTATTATATCTGGTTGCATCTTTTTGATTGCCATTGCCAGAGCATAAGAAGTAGCCAAAGTGTCTGCACCTGCAAATTTTCTGTCTGTCAACAGAATTCCGCCATCTGCACCACGGAAAAATCCCTCTCTTATTATCTCTGCTGCTCTAGGTGGCCCCATAGTAAGCAGTAAAACTTTACTGCCCGGGAATCGATCTTTAAGTCTCAATGCCTGCTCGAGAGCATTCATGTCCTCAGGGTTAAAAATTGCAGGAAGAGCAGCACGGTTTACAGTGCCATCCTCTTTCATTGCATTCTTTCCAACATTACGGGTATCTGGCACTTGCTTTGCCAGAACAACAATTTTAAAGGTTTTAGTCATATTAGTTTTATTATGCTTCAGCAGAATTGCTCCCAAAGCCCATTGGAATCACATTTTTTTGTTCGTTATGAAGCTCTATCTCTCCATACTGCTTTTCAAATTTGGAAATATTATCTTGTAGTGCAAGAAATAGTCTCTTTGCATGCTCGGCAGTCATTATTATCCTATTGTTTACCTGAGGTTTAGGTACCCCTGGCATCATCCTTATAAAGTCAAGAATAAATTCACTGCTCGAATGAGTGATAATTGCCAAGTTAGAGTATGATCCTTGCGCAACATCACCACTTAATTCTATATTCAATTCATTATCAGTATTCATGGCGTATTATTAGTATTAAACCCATGCAAAGATAAGATTTTTTCTTATAAGCGAATTTTGTATGCGTTTTATAAATGATTAACTTTGTCAACTACTTTTAAAAAGTATGTTAATAAAATATGGATATTCCTGCAAAATATGACCCCTCTTTAACAGAAGACAAATGGTATTCTTATTGGTTAAAAAACAGATTTTTTCATTCCGAACCGGATGAAAGAGAAGCATATACTATTGTTATTCCGCCTCCAAATGTTACCGGAGTTCTCCATATGGGACACATGCTAAACAATACCATACAGGATGTGTTGATAAGACGTGCAAGAATGTTGGGAAAAAATGCCTGCTGGGTACCGGGTACAGACCATGCATCAATAGCTACCGAAGCAAAAATTGTAGCAAAATTAAAGAATGAGGGGATAGAGAAGAGTGATCTTACAAGGGATCAATTTTTGAAACACGCGTGGGAATGGAAGGAGAAACACGGGGGAATCATTTTGGAGCAACTCAGAAAATTGGGTGCTTCCTGTGACTGGGAAAGAACAAAATTTACCATGGATCCTGATTTAAGTCGTAGTGTAATTAACACATTCGTATATTTTTATAAGAAAGGATGGATATACAGAGGAGTGAGAATGGTCAACTGGGATCCGGAAAGCCAGACAGCAGTAAGCGACGAGGAGGTTATCCACAAAGAGACTCCTTCAAGACTCTACTATCTGAAATATTTCTTATCCAGCCAAGGCAAATCAACCGGCGAATTTATTGTCATAGCAACCACCCGTCCGGAAACAATAATGGCAGATACTGCCGTGTGTATTCATCCAGAGGATGAGCGCTATAAAAGCCTGAAAGGAAAAAAAGTTCTGATACCATTGATTAATAAAGAAATTCCCATAATTGAAGATGACTATGTCTCTATGGATTTTGGGACTGGGTGCTTGAAAATTACGCCCGCTCACGATATTAATGACTATGAGATTGGCCTTAGACATAAATTGCCAGTTATTGATATCCTCGATCAGTATGCCAGATTAAATGAAAACGCACAGATACTTGTTGGCGAGGATCGGTTTTCTGCCAGAAAAAAAATTGTTAAAATGCTCGCCGGGAACTGCTATTTAGAGAAAGAGGAGCCGTATATCTCTCAGGTAGGCTACTCCGAGAGGACAAATGCAGTAATTGAACCCAGACTGTCTCTTCAGTGGTTTCTAAAGATGAGTGAGGCGGCAGGAAATGCTTTGGAGTATGTAGAGAGTGGCAAGATCAGATTGATTCCATATAAATATAAGAATACATACAAACACTGGATGGAGAGCGTCCGTGACTGGTGCATATCCCGTCAACTTTGGTGGGGACAGAGAATACCTGCCTGGTACCTTCCTGATGGTGATTTTGTTGTAGAGACCAACGAAAATGACGCACTTAAAGCTGCACAGAGAATTGATCCGTCACTAACACTTTCTGATCTCAAACAAGATGGAGATGTACTCGACACCTGGTTCTCATCGTGGTTATGGCCTATTTCAGTATTTGATACTGAGAAACCAGGATTTCCTGACAAAGCACCAAACAAAGAATTAGCCTATTACTATCCAACAAACGATTTAGTAACAGCTCCGGAAATTCTCTTTTTCTGGGTTGCAAGAATGGTAATGGCAGGACATGAATTCTGTGGCGATCTTCCTTTTAGAAATGTATATCTTACTGGTACCGTAAGGGACAAGTCAGGACGGAAAATGTCAAAATCACTGGGAAACTCACCGGATCCAATAAAACTTATGGAAAATTTTGGTGCAGACGGTGTACGTATCGGGATGTTGCTATGCAGCAGTGCCGGCAATGATATATTGTTTGATGAAAGCCAGGTCAAACAGGGAAGAAACTTCTCAAACAAAATTTGGAACGCCTACAGACTAATTAGGGGCTGGCACGTAGATACCACTGCAAAAGCAAATACTCAGAGTGAAATAGCCGTCGAGTGGTTTGATAATCTGGTCTCTCAATCAGTTGAGACAATGAATGAGCATTTTGAGAAGTTCCGGTTATCTGATGCACTAATGCTTCTTTACAAGCTTTTCTGGGACGATTTCTGTGCATGGTATCTGGAGATAATAAAACCTTCGCGTGGGGCAGCAATGGATGCTGCAACATATAATGCCACTATAGAAATTTTTGATAAATTGCTGAAGTTGCTTCATCCTTTCATGCCGTTTATTACTGAAGAGTTATGGCAAAATCTTGCAGAACGTAAGGACGGTGAGAGTATCATGGTTCTGGCGCAGCCGAAATCAGGAAAATATTCAGCAGAGTTGATAAACAGAGTAGAACAGGCTAAGAGTGCAATTGTCAATATAAGAAGCATCAGGCAAGCAAAAGGTATTTCCCCCAAAAAACCTCTGGAACTTTATGTTAAAGGCTACTTTTCCGAGACTCTTTACTGTATAATACAAAAGATGGCAAATATTTCTGCGATTAAACCATACTCACAAAAAAACGAATCTCTTTCCGGTGCTTCTTTTATGGTTGACACTATCGAATTTTTCCTTCCACTGGGCAATAATCTGGTTAACATTGAAGAAGAAATTACCAGAATTAAATCAGAGATAAAACATCTGGAGGGGTTTCTTGTTTCTGTAAACAAGAAATTATTAAACGAAAAATTTGTTAACAGTGCACCAAAAGCAGTTGTTGAGTTAGAATATAAGAAACAGAGTGATGCTCAGACCAAAATTGCCAAGCTCAGTCAATTAATATTGGAATTAAAAAAATAGATTATGTATGTCTCTGAGACCATTTTGGAGGTAAGATACTATGAAACAGATCTGATGGGGATAGTACATCATTCTAACTACATACGCTATTTTGAATGCGGGAGGCATGAGGCTCTGGTAAATCTTGGATTACCTATTCGAAAGGTAGAAGAGGCCGGAATAATGATGCCTGTGATAAGTGTGGTTTGTAATTATAAAACCCCTGCTAAGCAAGGTGACAAACTAAGGATAATAAGTACTGTTGCAAACCCTCCAAAAGCGAGAATTGTTGTTGACACTGTAATTTACAACGAAGATAATCAGATTGTCTGTGAAGGAAGTGTTACCTTGGGCTTTATTCATAAAGAGACCAGAAAACCAACAAGAGTTCCGCAATATTTTGCAGACAAATTTGCCCCCTTTTTTAAGAATAAATAATCATAATCTAATAAATTAATAATGAATCATCTATTGCTTTTTGGAACAGTTGGAGCTACTGAAATAATCATTGTTGCTCTTATAGTGCTTCTTCTTTTTGGCGGAAAAAAAATTCCTGAACTTATGAAGGGCATTGGTAAAGGTGTGAAAAGTTTCAAAGATGGAGTAAAGGGTGTGGAAGATGACATCAAAGACGCCACTCAGGAAGAGAAAGAGGAAAATAACTAGTGGGCAATGAAATGACATTCTGGGAACATTTGGACGAGCTTAGAAAGGTCTTGTTCAGGTCGGCCGTTGTCTTTTTTTCACTGATGGTTGTCATTTTTCTAAATAAGAATTTTGTTTTTAATAAAATCATCTTTGCTCCCATTAACTCTGATTTTTTGATTTACAGATGGTTAACTGACCTATCTGTATTTTTGGCGTACCCATCAATGGCGCCTGAACCTTTCCATCTGGATTTAATAAATATAGAACTTTCTTCCCAGTTCTTTACGCATGTAAATGTCTCTATGACACTTGCATTTATTCTCTCTGTACCATTTATATTATATCAGCTTTGGATCTTTGTAAAACCAGGACTGTATGAGAAAGAGAAACAGGCTGTAAACAGAGCCTTTGGTTTTGCGTCAATTCTCTTTTTTATTGGAGTTTTAGTGGGATATTTTTTTGTTTTTCCATTGACACTAAGATTTTTAGGAACATATCAGGTTAGTGACTGGGTTGTTAACCAAATATCTCTGAAATCCTACATCTCAATGTTTACATGGCTGATTCTCATAATGGGCGTTGTTTTTGAAATGCCGGCACTGGCAAGCATTCTATCCCGAATGGGAATAATCAGCAAATCATTTTTGAAGAAATACAGAAAGCATGCATTTGTGTTTCTGGTGATTTTAGCTGCTGTAATTACACCTACCGGAGATGCTTTTACCCTGTTTGTAGTAAGTACTCCTTTATACCTTCTATATGAATTTAGCATACTGATCTGTCGTGATATCGATAAATAACCTCACCGTTTCCTTTGGCGGATTTACACTCCTTAATGACATTAATTTCCACATAAGCGAGAAGGACAGAATAGGGCTTGTGGGAAAGAACGGGTCCGGAAAATCTACCATGTTAAAACTGATCCTGGGAATAAACAAACCGACAGAAGGTCTTGTTTTAAAACCTTCCGGATTAACAATCGGGTATCTTCCTCAACAAATGGAACATGCGAAAGACAAGACTGTGCTTGAGGAGGCTTTGACAGCATTCTCCTGTTTTTTTGATATGCAAAAAGAGATGGAGAGGATCAATATGGAACTCTCCAGCAGGGATGACTATGAAAGCAACGATTACCATAAACTTATTGTCAGCCTTAATGATATCAACGATAGAATACATTATTACGGATCCGAAAATCCGGAGGGTTTAGCTGAGAAAACTCTTATTGGGTTGGGCTTTAACCGTGACGAATTAAACAGGCAGACTCACACTTTTAGCCAAGGATGGAACATGCGGATAGAACTGGCTAAGGTATTGTTAAAAAAACCGGATCTTTTACTACTGGATGAACCTACAAACCACCTCGACATTGAATCTATACAATGGCTTGAGGAGTATTTAGAAAATTATTACGGCTCATTGGTTTTGATTTCGCACGACAAAAAGTTTCTTGACAATGCAACAAACAGAACTGTGGAGCTTATGCTTGGTAGAGCATATGACTACAAGGTTTCGTATTCAAAATACCTTGAACTTAGAAAAGAGAGAATTGAGCAACAAAAAGCTGCCTATGATAATCAGTTGAGAAAAATTGAGAAGACAGAGGAATTTATCGAAAAGTTCAGATACAAAGCAACAAAATCGAATCAGGTACAGTCACGGATTAAACAACTGGATAAAATTGAAAGAATTGAGATTGATGATGAGGACAGATCTGTTCTTACCGTAAAGTTTCCACCTTCTCCAAGATCAGGACAAGTTGTTGTGAATACTACTGATCTAAAAATGCAGTTTGGAGAAAAGGTAGTTTTTGATAAAGCAAATATCACTATCGAGAGAGGAGAAAAGGTAGCATTGGTAGGCAGGAATGGTGAGGGAAAGACGACTCTGATAAGGCTTATTATTAATGAAATAAGTCCAAAAAGCGGATTATTGGAACTTGGACACAATGTTTCAGTGGGTTACTATGCTCAAAATCAGGAAGACTTGCTTGACAAGAACGATACAGTGCTCGATACTTTAGATAAGATTGCAGTTGGTGTGGTTCGTACAAAATTGAGAGATATTCTGGGTGCGTTTCTGTTCAAAGGCGATGATATCAGTAAAAAAGTAGCAGTACTGAGTGGAGGAGAAAGAGCGAGGCTGGCTATGGCAAAATTGATGCTTAAACCTCACAATTTATTAGTGCTGGATGAGCCGACCAATCACATGGATATCCGATCGAAAGATGTTTTAAAACGGGCTCTGATCAATTATGACGGAACCTTAATATTGGTTTCTCATGACCGGGATTTTTTGGACGGGTTGGTAAATAAAATTTATGAATTCAAGGACGGACGGGTGAAAGAACATCTTGGCGGTGTAATGGAATTTTTGTCTAAGAAAAAGATAGAACATCTCAGAGAACTTGAAATTTCTTCTCCTGATAATAGAGATCTCTCAATTGTTAAGGAGAAAAGGAAAGAGATATTATCGCATCAGGAGCAAAAGGAGATTGAACGGGAATTGCGGAAAAAGAGAAATTCAATTGAGAGCTGTGAGGAGAGAATAGATTCTTTGGAGAAGAAAATTGTTGAAATTGAAAAAACGCTGGCAAACCCGCCCAAAAATAAATCTTTGGAAGATCTTTTGACAGATTACAATGGCTATAAAAAAGAGTTGGATATAAAATTAGAGGAGTGGGCCGGCCTACAGAGTTAAAATTAAGCTTATATTTACAAAAATAAAACATAAAAAATGGAGCAAAAAACACACTATCTATATGGTATTCACTCTGTAATGGAGGCTTTGGAAAGCAATAAAAGAATTGAAAAGGTTCTATTTAAACAAGGTCTTGAAGGAGTTCAGTTCCGCCAGTTGGTGAAAAAACTGCAGGAAAGAGAAATTCCTTTGCAATTTGCTCCAGCAGAGAGACTTAACAGCATTACAAATGGCAACCACCAAGGTGTTATAGCATTTATCTCTCAGGTAGATTATATACCAATTGAAGAGATGGTAGAGAACGCCCTTGGCAAGAGCAAGAATCCTCTGTTTATCTTGCTGGATGGAGTTAGTGATGTCAGAAATTTTGGTGCTATTGCCAGGTCTGCAGAGTGTGCAGGGGTTGCGGGAATTATACTCCCAGCCAAGGGTGGTGCGGCAGTAAATGCAGACGCAATTAAGACATCAGCAGGAGCACTGCTAAGGGTGGCAACCTCCAAAGCAGCAAATCTGCGAGTAGCTGTTTATTATCTCCTAGAATCCGGATTCCAGATAATTGCTGCGGACGAAAAGGCGGGGAAGAGCATATATGAAATTGATTTCAGAAAGCCCACTGCCATCATAATGGGGTCGGAGAACAAAGGAATTTCTGATTTGGTATTGTCCTTAGCAACCGACAAAGCAAAAATTCCGCTTATGGGAGCAATAGGATCACTCAATGTTTCCATCGCAGCCTCGATTATTATGTTTGAAGCTGTCAGACAGAAGAACGTCTGAATTCTGAGCATACAATAGCTGTTGCTATTGCCACATTTAAAGATTCTGAACTACGATCTTCTTTTCCGGCAAAGGAAGGAATGTATAATTTTTTTGTTATCAGACTCTCAATATCTTTGGATATTCCATTGGATTCACTTCCCATTACGACTATTCCACATCCGGAAAGAGTTTCATTATATATGTTGGCTGCATTCAGAAATGTTCCGTAAACATCGGTATCTGCACGGTTCTTGCCAATAAAATCATATAGGTTTGTATAATACATCTTTATTCTGAAAATTGCCCCCATCGAGGCCTGAATTACCTTTGGATTATACATATCAACAGTATCTTCCGAAGCAATTATTGACTCAATCCCGAACCAGTCGGATAAACGTATTATTGTACCCAGATTACCGGGGTCACGTATCGAATCAAGTGCCAGATACAACTTTCCTGAGTCAATCGAAATGTTATTCGGGTATTGCTTTCTTCTAAGAATGGCAAATGCAGGAGAAGGGGAGGAGAGGAGAGTAATTTTTGACATATCATTCTCTCCTATATCTTTCATATATAACACTCTATCAACCTGAAAATCCGATTTAATTGCCTCCTCCACCATCTTCTCTCCCTCGACAATAAATAGTCCGGATTCGTCCCTTGTTTTCTTTAGAGAGAGAGATCTTAAAAATTTTATATCTGACTTAGAAAGCATTAGTAGCCTAAAATTTTTAGCATTGATTTATATGTCTGCTCTTTGCTAAAAAGTCTGGTGACATATTCTCCATTCTCATCCCTGTCAATAGTAATGTGCTTTGGAGCAGGCATAAGGCAATGTTGAATTCCGCCAAAACCGGCTATAGATTCCTGATAGGCTCCCGTATGAAAGAATCCGATATAGAGAGGTTCTCCTCCGTTAATAGTTGGTAGAAATATTGCATTGGCATGAGCTTCTGCATTATAATAGTCCTGACTATCACAAGTTAACCCACCGAGAAATACTCTTTGATATTCATCGTTCCACTTGTTGATAGGAAGAAGTACAAATCTCTGCTTAATCCCCCATGTATCGGGGAGAGTTGTCATAAAAGAACTGTCTACCATATACCATCTCTCCCGGTCATTTTGTTGCTTCTGATCCAAAACCTGATATATAGTTGCTCCGCTTTCACCAACAGTAAAGCTGCCAAACTCTGTAAAGATGTGAGGTTCGGGAATTTCCCGTTGTGTACATATGCTTTTAATTTGAGCTATAACCTCTTCTGCCATATACTCGTAATCATAGTCGAATGCTAAAGAATTCTTAATTGGGAATCCCCCTCCGATATTCAATGAATCCAATTCCGGACAGATAGCTTTAAGGTCGCAATAGACTGATACACACTTACTCAACTCGTTCCAGTAGTAGGCATTATCTCTTATTCCCGTGTTAATGAAGAAGTGCAACATTTTTAGAGAAAACTTTTTGTTGCGCTTAATTTTCTCTTCAAAAAAGGGAATAATATCACTATACCGGATACCTAACCGGGAAGTATAAAACTCAAACTTTGGTTCCTCTTCTGCAGCAATCCGGATCCCAATCTTGCACGGTTCTTTAATACACAAGTCAAGCTCATCAAACTCCTTCATGTTATCTAAAACCGGAATTGTATTTTTCCATCCATTATTAATCAAGTTGGCAATATTTTCTATGTATATGTCCTTCTTAAACCCGTTACAAATAATATAAAGATCTTGATTCACAATACCTTGTTCCTGCATTGATTCAATAAGATTTAGGTCAAAAGCAGAAGATGTTTCTATGTGAATATCATTTTTAAGAGCCTCCTCTAGTACGAATGAGAAGTGAGAACTCTTTGTACAATAACAGTAGTGGTAATCTCCATCATAATCTACTTTTGCCATTGCAACGTTAAACATCCGCTTTGCTCTTTGAATCTGAGACGATATTTTTGGTAAATATGTAATCTTTAACGGAGTACCATATTGTTCAATTAGGTCCATTACAGGTATGTTGTGGAAATACAACTCCCCTTCTTCAACCTTAAATTCGTCTTGTGGAAATTCAAATGACTGTTCAATCAAGTCTATGTATTTATTCTTCATTACGTAAATGTGAGTGAGTCGAATTATTATTGAATACAAATATATTGCTATTTTTATCTTATTTAAAAAAACGATGGATAAATTATTAAATTTGTATTAAATGTAGAAAATCATGGGAAGGTTCACCCTTTATAAAATATTGGTTATTGTTTTATTCTCACTTTTTATTTTTTCATGCAGTACCGTGAGAGTTGTTCCGGAGGGTTCGAGCAGACTCAAGGAAAATAAAATTGTAATCAAAAACTCAAAAAAAATCAAGGCTTCTATTCTGGAGCCATACTTAAGGCAAAAACCAAATTCTACTTTTCTGTTTGGAATTAATCCCTTTTTACATATTTACAACTGGAACAATGGCAAAAACAATGGATGGAACCGGCTTGTAAAAAGTATCGGTCAGCAGCCCGTAATATTTGACAGTACAATGGTTTCCAAAAGCAAAATTAACTTAAACAACCATCTGGAATATCTGGGATATTATCACTCTATTGTTGATCCATCAATAGTTACAAAATCTAAAAAAACATCAGTAACATATGCAATTACCCTGGGAAACAGATATAAATTAAATCAAATAAGATACGACATAAAAGACTCTGCAATAAAGAAAATCATATTTGCCGACACTTTAAATACTTTAATTAAACGGAACGACTACTTGTCAGAAATGACCCTTTCTGAGGAGAGCGACAGAATTACAACGATCTTGAGAAATAAAGGCTACTATAACTTCACAAAAAACTATCTGTTTTTTGAAGCTGATACGCTCAAACATGATGGCAATTCAGACCTGGTAATAAAAATTAAAAATTATACCAGAAATGAAACTGCAAAAGAAGCGAAACCTCATAATAAGTTTTATATAAGGAAAGTCATCATTCAATCAGATTATAATCCCACAAGTAGATTGGATACACTTGCACTTCCCGACAGTCTCAAATACGGAGATGTTAGTATTTACTACAATGGTAAACTGAATATTAAGCCATCTGTGCTAGCAAAAATGAATAAAATAATTCCGGGGGATCTTTACAATGAGAGCGTGGCTAACAACACTTATGAAAGATTTGTCACGTTAAGATATTTTTCAGGGGTCAATCTTCAGTTTGACGAGGTTAAAAAAAATAACGAGAATGAATCAGATAAGAGGGAAGTTGACTGTACAATAAGGCTTACTCCTTCAAAATCACAGGGGTACAAAATAAATCTCGAGGTATCAAGTAACTCAAACAACCTTTTGGGAGTATCACCTGCAATATCATACTATCATAAGAATATTTTCAGAGGAGGTGAGTGGTTCTCTCTTGGGTTTATGGGTAATTTTCAGTTTAAATTAAATGACCCTGCCAGATCATCTGAGCTGGGTGTTTCTACCGGATTATCTGTACCTGGTTTTCTTTTATTGCCTGATAAAATATTTACTACAACAATACCCAGAACAGACATCGTTTTAAGCTATAATTTTCAAAGCAGAACCGAATTCACCCGAAATTTATTGTCGCTAAATTATGGCTACAACTGGAAAAGGGGCGAGAGATTTTTTTATAGGATAAATCCGATACAATTGAATGTAATAAAACTGTACAATCTTAGCCCCCAGTTTTATAAAAATCTTTCTGATCCTTTTCTTAGAAATTCATATAAAAACAATTTTGATTTAGGATCCGGTGCAACGTTATTATACACAACAGATGCATCCCCAAACCCAAAAAAATCATATTTTTACCTGAGATGGGTGAACGATATTTCCGGAAACCTGATTAGTCTTTTTAACAAAGCAATGCCTACTGACACAAATGGGTTCAGAACAATATTGAGAACTGCATATGCTCAATATTACAGAACTGATCTTACCATGGTTTATACCTGGAAATTTGAAAACAAGACGAGCTTTGCTACAAGGTTCAATCTTGGGATAGGACACGCATATGGCAATTCAGCTACTATTCCATTTGAAAAGTTGTTTTATGCAGGTGGAGCCAATAGTTTAAGAGGTTGGCAGGCCAGGTCAGTCGGACCAGGATCCGCTCCCATTGATACTACTTTTTCTATTCCGAATCAGACTGGAGACTTTAAACTTGAATTGAATGCAGAGTACCGATTCGGCCTGTTCTGGAAGGTAGAAGGTGCGCTGTTTGCAGATGCCGGAAATATTTGGAACCTGAGGGCAGAAGAGGGAAAGGAGACAACTCTGTTTAGAATGAAAGACTTTTATAAGAGTATTGCATTTAACTGGGGAACAGGGCTAAGATTGAATCTGAATTTCGTCATACTTAGACTAGACTTAGGAATGATAGCATATGATCCTACATTAAAATACTGGGTAGGTACCAAAGATTGGTTTAAACCTAACACCTTTAGTCTGCAATTTGGGATCGGATACCCATTTTAATTTTCGAAGTACAGATCTCCAAAAAAATCAGGGGAATGAAAATCCGGACGTTCTGATAAAATAGGATTCCAGGAGAGGTAATGATTTTCGGGCAGATCATCTCCACACTTGTAAAAATTAGCCTTTATTGTTCTTCCTTCAAGTTTAGGAACTTGGCTCAATGAAAAAAGAGAAATTGGGATGGCTATTGTGATTTCCCATTCAAAATCACCCTCTTTTGTTTCAAATCCAACATTTCCTAACGATGAAGATCTTCTTATTTGCCTGGTTACTTCTGATCCAAATCTGGTTCTATCTTTACGATTTGGTCCGCCGGCAAATGTGCCGATTCCAATGCAGTTTAGTTCCAAATTGTAGTATATTGTGTCACGGGCCGGAATTATGAAAAACTCCACACAAGAATCTTTATATGGCATAGAATCATTATCTTCTGTAAAATAAGCTCTGATATATTTTTCTTTTACAATATATTGCAGGTAAATCTCATCCTTTGAATATGCTATTCTAAATTTTACGTCTGGTTTATAAGAGTATCCGTACCAGTTCAATTGATCGATCTGATTAAATTCAATCTTACAACTATCGAGCATTTTTTCTACCAGAGCAATTGGCGGCGTTTTACAAGGAAACCCAATTTTCTTGACAGTAATCATTCTGAGAAACATCTTTATTTGCTGATTCTGATTTTATATCCCGATACTCCGTAATATAGAATGAACAGGAAGCAGGGGAGGGCAATCCAGTATGAATTCTGGGCTCCTATGGCATCTTTAAGGAATCCAAAAATTGTAGGTATTACTGCTCCACCGGCAATGGCCATTACCAAAAGGGATGAACCTGCCTTTGTGAATTTGCCCAAATCTGCTATGGCTAACGGCCAAAGAGCAGGCCACATCAAAGAGCAACCAAGAGCCATAAGACCAATGAACCAAATTGAGATTCCTGCAGGGGTTAAAACTACTAGCAATGATCCCAATATTCCTAAAATGGAACATATCACTAATGCTTTAGCCTGGCTGAGATATTTTGGAATAAAAATAATTCCGCAAATATATCCGATTACCATTCCTACAGATGAGATCCAGGCATAGGACGATGCATTAGGAAGTGCAAGAGAGTCCGCATAATCAACCAGGGTGCTGAGAGCAACAGTTTCAACTCCTACATACAAAAACAGAGTAAGAGCACCAAGCAGAAGGTGTGGAAATTGCCAGATTGAACTCTTTGTTGCTGCATAAGGACAATCATCTGCACTAGCATCATCTTCACCAACAGCTTTAACCTCAGGAAGGGGAGCCAATAATGAAATAATACCTAACATCAGAAAAACTCCTATAATAATGTAAAAAGGCAGATAAAGGTCAGAAATCAGGGTATCAGTAGTATTTTTACCAATAACAAACGCAAGAAAAACAGGGGCTACGGGCCATGCAAGTTTATTGCAAATTCCCATAATGGACATCCTTTTTGCGGCACTTTCTATCGGGCCTAATATTGTAATATAAGGGTTAACAGATGCTTGCAGGAAGGTATTCCCAATACCACTCATAAATGAGGCAACAAGAAAAAGAACAAAATTTTCACTTTTTGCAGACGGTATAAATAGCGCAAATGCTATTGCAAATAGAAGGAAGGATAATGCCATTGTTTTTTTATAGCCAATTTTTGAAATTGTCATTGAGGCAGGGTATCCAAAAATTATGAATGTAGAGAAAGTAGCCGCAAGTATTAAATAAGATTCACCTGATGAAACTCCGAGAGTGCTCTTAAGAACCGGAATTAGAAAAGAGTTAATACCTAAAGCAAATCCGATCGCAAAGAACATCATCCCAACGAAAACCAGAGGAATGATGAAGTTTTTCTTTTGTGTCATTATTTTAAAGTTTAAATATTGTATCTAACAAAAAGTTCAATGGCCTGATATTCTGCCATTCCAAGTTTATCAAACAGAATTGCCGTATTGTGATTTCTCTCTTCAGCTCTTTGCCAGAACTCTCTCTTGTCCGATCCGGGAAACACGGGGCGATCCTTCTGAGATTGATGTTTAAATATCGCCTCTCTTTTTATATAAACCTCTTCAGGACTCAATGGAACAGCCATATTTGCATCTGACACATCCCACTCCTGCCATGCTCCTCTGTATAGCCAAACACGACAATCTGTCAACCATTTCTCTTCTTTCAACTCATCTATGGCATAAAAAATTGCCTGCAAACATACTCTGTGGGTTCCATGAGGATCGCTTAGATCACCAGCAGCATAAATCTGATGCGGCTTAATTTTTTGAAGAAGCTCCTTTACAATAGCAACATCCTCAGAACCTACCGGATTTTTTTTCACTCCTCCGGTTTCATAAAAAGGCAAATTAAGGAAGTGAACCCGGTCTTCAGGAATTTTTAAATACCTGCATGCTGCTTTGGCTTCTCCTCTCCTTATGGCACCTTTTATCTCTCTGATGGCCGGAGTATCGGGTTCACCTGGGTGCTTGGAAGCTAGATCAATAAGGGCAGCTTTATATATTTGATCACTTTTGCCGAAATCAAAATCGAAAATTTTGGAACTCTCTCTGATAAAATCGAGAAATCTAATTGCGTCGTGGTCAAATACTGCAATATTTCCGGAAGTTTGATAAGCAAGATGAACTTCATGACCGTGTTCGGATAGCCTGGCGAGAGTTCCTCCCATTGAGATAACGTCATCATCGGGATGAGGGCTGAAAATCACAACACGTTTAGGAAACGGAGTGGCTCTTTCCGGTCTGGTAGAATCATCTGCGTTAGGTTTACCGCCCGGCCAACCGGAGATCGTATGTTGCAAGTCATTAAAAACTTTGATGTTTATCTTGCTGGCAGGTCCTTTTTCTGTTATAAGATCACTCATACCATTATCGTTATAGTCCCGGTCTGTGAGTTTCAAAATTGGTTTGTCCAATTTTCCGCACAACCAGAAAACCGACTTTTTTATCATATGGTCATTCCAATCACAGGAATCGGTCAGCCATGGCGTCTTTATCCTGGTTAATTCTGCCGCAGCGGGGTAGTCTATCAATACCTTTATGTTCGCATGTTCCTGGAGGTAAGAGATGGGACTTTGCTCATTAATGCTCCCTTCGACAAGTTTAGCTATGTTTGAAGAGGTTCCCTCTCCAAAAGCCAGATAAAATATTTTTTTGGCATCCAGAATAGTCTCTATTCCCATGGTTAAGGCATGAAAAGGGACATACTCTACACCAAAGAAATCAGAAGCAGATGAGACCCGTGTATTGTAGTTAAGAGTAATTAACCTAGTCCTTGAGTTGTAGTGAGAACCTGGTTCATTAAAACCCATGTTTCCCAGGACCATAAGATCGATACCACCCAGAATGGCAATTCTCTTTTCAAACTCTTCACAGTACTGATGAATACTATCTTTTGGAATCTCGCCGTCCAGACAATAGATATTCTCTATTGGGATATCTATATAATCGAGCAAGTACTCACTTAGGAATTTGTAATGACTCTGGATCTCGTTTCTGTTTAAAGGATAATATTCGTCTAAGGAAAAAATATAAACATTTTTAAACGATAATTTTTTTTTCTTAAATAGTTTAATCAACTCTTCATAGACTTGTATAGAAGAAGAAGAGACACCTAAACCCAAAATACAAGGCAGGTTATTGCTGTTTTTTAATTTAATTGTTTCGGCAATACTTTCTGCTACCAATATTGATGCAGTTGACGAATCTTCAAAAATGTCAACGGGTATTTTTTCATACCTTTTAGTAAAATCTTGATTTACTATCATAATATTATACATTAAACCTTATTAAACAAATTTGTTGCTTTTCTAAATGGAATAAGTGATTTTAACAACTCTTCCAATAAACTCAATTTCAACATATTTGCACCATCTGACTTAGCTGATGCAGGATCGGGATGTGTTTCAATAAACAGTCCGTCCACTCCGACAGCAACACCTGCTCGCGCCAATGTAGAAATCAAATCCGGTCTTCCGCCTGTAATGCCGGAAGATTGATTGGGTTGTTGTAAACTGTGTGTAACATCTAAAATAACCGGATACCCAAAACTCCTCATTTCAGGGATGGATCTGAAATCTACAATAAGGTCTGAATATCCGAATTGTGTACCTCGCTCTGTAAGAAATATATTATTATTGCCTTTTCCTGCTACCTTTTCAGCAGCAAATTTCATTGAAACGGGAGCCAGAAATTGTCCTTTTTTAATATTAACGAATTTTCCGGTTTCTGCAGCAGCCTCAAGGAGATCTGTCTGCCTGCAAAGGAAGGCAGGTATCTGTAGTACGTCAATGCCATAAGATGCAGCAATAAAAGCCTCGTTTGGGCTGTGTATGTCTGTGACTACAGGCACATTTATTTTCTCACGAATCATTTGGAGTATCTGTAATCCTTTTTCATCTCCAATTCCTGTGAATGAATCGGACTTTGATCGGTTCGCTTTACGATAGGATGATTTGAAAATAAATGGAATTGAGAGTTTCTCAGTAATTTCCATGATTTCAGATGCAATTCTATATGTAATCTCTTCACCCTCAATAACACATGGGCCTGCGAGTAGAAAAAAATTACCTTCACCGGTATGCCTTATATTTGGGATATTATCAATTATCATAATGTCGGCAAAAATAGTTAAAAACAATCAATAATTGTACTTTTTCCATAGTGATTCAAGCCGTTTTTTAATCTCATTTTCCTTGGGATTCTCTCCAGGTTCGTAAAATTTTTTATCATTCAGCTCTTTCGGCAAAAAATCCTGATCTACAAAATTATTTGAGTATGAGTGGGCATACTTGTAGTCTTTTGCGTAACCTAATTCCTTCATGAGTTTTGTAGGCGCATTTCTAAGATGCAGTGGAACAGATATATCTCCACTTTTTTCAATCTCTTCAAGTGCAGAATCTATAGCTAAATAGGCAGAATTACTTTTTTGAGAGGTAGCTAAATATATTGCTGTCTCTGAGAGGATGATTCTTGATTCCGGCATTCCAATTTTATGAACAGATTCAAAACAGGCTGTTGCAAGAAGCAGAGCATTAGGATTGGCTAAGCCAACATCTTCAGATGCTAAAATTACCATTCTTCTTGCGATAAAAAGGGGATCTTCTCCTCCGGCAATCATCCTGGCCATCCAATACACAGAAGCATTCGGATCGGAACCCCTTATGCTTTTAATAAAGGCAGAAATTATGTCATAGTGTTGCTCTCCGTTTTTATCATATAATGCAATATTTTCCTGAATCTTTTCTGTTACAATTTTATTGTCAATACTAATTTTCTCTCCGTGAGAGTAGCCAGATACAATTATTTCAAGTATGTTTAAAAGCTTTCTGGCATCTCCGCCGGAAAATCTGAAAAGTGCCTCCTTTTCATTAACCTCTATCTCTCTTTGTTTTAGAACAGGGTCTGAACTAATTGCTCTGTCAAGTAAAATGTTTAAATCTTCAACTCCCAGAGGTTTAAGTACATAAACCTGACACCTGGAGAGTAGGGGAGTTATTACTTCGAATGATGGATTTTCTGTTGTAGCTCCAATCAGAATCAATGTTCCGTCTTCAACTGCACCAAGAAGTGCATCCTGTTGTGATTTACTGAACCTATGGATTTCATCAATGAACAAGATAGGTTTTGCCTTATTAAACAAGGAATTTGATCTGGATTTATCAATTATTTCTCTAACTTCTTTTACACCTGCACTAATTGCGGATAATATGTAAAATGGCCTCTCGAGCTGATTTGCAATAATTCTTGCTAAAGTGGTTTTCCCTACACCTGGAGGACCCCACAATATAAAAGATGGCAGATTGTCGGACTCGATCATTTTTCTCAACACAGAACCTTGTCCAACAAGATGGTCTTGCCCAACGTAATTCGCCAGTGTTTTAGGCCTCATCCTCTCCGGCAAGGGAATTCTGTTTAACAATTTATCTCCAGTAGTATTCATCCATTATCGCCTTCATTACAGATATGCCAGGGGAGGTTAACAGTAATATTCCATATTCCATCTCCGGTTGCTGCATGTCTATTTAACATAATATAAATTGTATCACTATTTTTTACCGTTTTTATTAAGGCGAATATACTAATTTTTGCATAGAATATTAACGATTCCCGCTAAAAAAAGTTAATTTCGTAGCCTAAATAAACTGATAATGGGGCGAAGAGATAAAGAATATTTTGAATCTGTTGAAATTGAATCAATTGTAGCTGAAGGAAAGGCTATTTCACATGTAAATGGAAAAGTTTTGTTTGTCCCTTATGCCATACCTGGAGACATTGTTGATATCCAACTAAATATAAAAAGAAAAAGTTACCTGGAGGGGTATGTGGTAAATATGATAAAGCCCTCTCCTTTCAGAATAGAGCCGTTTTGTTCTCATTACGGAATTTGCGGAGGATGCAAATGGCAACCACTTCCCTACCCTATGCAACTTGAATTCAAACAAAAACAGGTGATTGACCAGCTAACCCGAATTGGCAAGCTGAATTTGCCGGAAATAACAGCCATCACAGGTTCAGACAAAACGCAGTTATACAGAAATAAGCTGGAATTCACCTTTTCCAACAATAGATGGATTGAGGATAAAGATGATATAGATAAAATATCTCAATGTGAAAAATCAGGTCTTGGATTTCATATTTCGAGATTATTCGATAAGGTTTTGGATGTAAAGTGGTGCTACCTGCAACCGGAACCATCAAATGCTATAAGACTTTTCATCCGCGGTTTTTCTCTAAAACACGGCTTTTCCTATTTTGATCTCAAAGAACAGACTGGTTTTCTGAGAAACATGGTAATAAGAACAAGCACAACAGGTGAAGTGATGCTGATTATAATATTTGCACATGAGAATCTTGAGTTGCGAGAATTGCTTTTAAATGCTATAATAGAACAATTTCCGAGCATTACCTCAATTAATTATGTAATTAATAGTAAGAGAAACGATAATATATCAGATCTACCTTTCACTAACTACTATGGCAAGGATTCCATATATGAAACCATGGAGAACCTGAAATTTAAAATCGGTCCCAAGTCTTTCTATCAGACTAATTCTGAACAAGCTTACAAACTGTATTCTATAGTTCGGGAATATGCAGCTCTCAAGGGAGATGAGATAGTATATGATTTATACACGGGAACTGGTACTATAGCCCAATTTTTAGCCTCAAAAGCAAAAAAGGTAATTGGAATTGAATATGTTCCTGAGGCTATAGAGGATGCTAAAACAAATGCTAGGGAAAACAACATCTCAAACTGTCTCTTTTTTGCCGGTGATATGAAAGACCTGCTTAAGGCAGATTTCATAAAAGAAAATGGACGTCCTGACGTTGTTATTCTCGACCCACCCAGGGCTGGAATTCATCCTGATGTAGCTAAAGTAATAGTTGAGGCTAAACCAGATAAAATTATATATATCAGCTGTAACCCTGCAAGTCAGGCACGTGACTTATCTCTTATGTCAGACCATTATGACATAACAAGAATTCATCCGGTTGATATGTTTCCTCATACACACCATGTGGAAAATGTTGTTTTAATGGAGCTAAAGTCTCAGAAAAAATAGAAAAGATGATGAATAGGGAGAATAAAGCAGAAACTATATGCGCCCTGGCAACTGTTCAGGGAACCAGCGCTTTGGCTGTAATAAGGGTTAGCGGAGACAATTCAATTACAATAGTAAACTCTGTTTTTAAGCCATTTAAGGGGTCTAATTTAAGTGATACTCCAGGTTATAAAGTAAGATTTGGAGGTATATATAAAGATAACCTGCTTTTGGATGAAGTTGTAGTATCTATATATAGGTCGCCACACTCTTTTACTGGTGAAAATTCTGTCGAGATTTCATGTCATGGTTCCAATTATATCGAGCAAGAGATACTTATGCTTCTCCTGTCTAAAGGAGCAAAAATGGCGAAACCTGGGGAATTTTCACAGAGAGCCTTCTTAAATGGAAAAATGGATTTAGCACAGGCAGAGGCAGTTGCAGATTTGATTTCTTCAGAAACCGCATCAGCACACAGAATTGCAATGCAACAGATGAAAGGAGGCTTTTCAAATGAATTGTCTCAGATGAGAAGTTCACTTCTCGATTTGGTTTCGCTTATGGAACTTGAACTCGATTTTAGTGAAGAGGATGTGGAATTTGCAGACAGAACTAGGTTAAATAATTTGCTAAGTGAGATTATCATTCATACCTCAGGTTTAATCGACTCTTTTAGATTAGGTAATGTCATTAAAAATGGTGTTCCTGTGGCAATTGTTGGTGCTACCAATACTGGTAAAAGCACTCTTTTGAATGCGATTCTGGGTGAAGAAAGAGCGATAGTTTCGGAAATTCACGGAACTACAAGAGATTTCATTGAGGATGTTGTGAACCTGGACGGCGTTGCTTTCAGATTTATTGATACTGCAGGAATCCGTCAGACGAAGGAGACAATTGAGATAATTGGAATTGAGCGGACATTTGAAAAGATTAGATCTGCCACAATTGTAATATTAATGCTTGACGCAGAGCGGCCTGAAGGATTTGAAGACGGACTGAAACAGCTTCTCAAAGCAAATATTGACGAAGAAAACCAAAAGGTAATCGTTCTTATCAATAAGGTGGATATTACCATGAAAGACAGACACAAACAATACAAAAAATTCACAACAGATCTTGTCAACAGTGTATGTAATAAGGCAGAAGCACTAGGAGTTTCAATTCATTACACTCTTCCTGTATCAGCCAAGAGCTTAATTGGGTTGGAAAAGCTTAAAGAATTGTTAATTGACACACAGAAAAATGTTTCAGTGGGTGTAAATACGACTTTGGTATCCAACTTAAGACATTATCAGGCTCTTCAGGATGCCAGAAACTCTCTATTGCGGGTTGTGGACGGAATAGATTCCGATCTTCCAACTGATCTTCTGACACAGGATATACGCGAGGCAATTTTTCATCTGGGAGAAATTGTGGGAGAGATTAATAGTGAAGAGGTTCTGGAAAACATTTTCAGCAAATTTTGTATCGGAAAGTAACTATCTTTTATTATTTTTCAATCGGTGGTTACCTACCAATTTAAAAATATCAAAAGGCAAAGAGCTTTTTTTAAAAAATATTTCTACCTTTGCACGAGAACATTTCTGAGAGACGGTAAATACTTTTTCAAAGTTTGTCCGGTCAATTTATAAACGTATATCCAATCCAAAAGAGTATCTGATGGAAAAGAGAATTGGTACTGTTACAATCTTAATAAAGGGCAAAACATCAGTTCCTGATGTAAATGCATTGCTTTCTGAATACAGTAGTATTATTCTGGCCCGACAGGGGCTGCCTATTCATCATCGAGATATTAATGTTATTTCTCTCGTTATCGAAGGTAATACCGAGATAATCAGTGCTCTTACCGGAAAAATAGGAAGGTTGAAAAACGTTGAAGTTAAATCTATTCTTACTAAATACAAGGAGGAGCAAAATCATGAACAAGAGTGAACGGAACAAGGTATTTATTGACAGGGACAAATTATACTCCCTGATAGAAAGGAAAACCCCGGATACCAATCAAGTAAACACTATTTTAAATAAAGCCTTAAAACTTAAAGGGCTTAATCTTGAGGAGGTAGCCACTCTTCTTCGTGTGCAGGATCCATCTGTTATCCAGACGATAATGGACACAGCCAGAACTGTAAAAGAAGAAATTTACGGTAAAAGACTGGTGCTGTTTGCCCCTATTTATACGGGCAATGCATGTATAAATAACTGCACCTACTGTTCATTCAGGCGAGACAATAAGCTCCTTAAGAGAAAAGTGCTTTCTATGGATGAGATTGCTCAGGAAACCAGTACCCTTCTCCGTGAGGGACATAAGAGGGTTTTGCTTATTTGTGGCGAAAGCAAACTCAACAATACCGACTATATGGTGGAAGCTATACGAACCACTTATGGCGTCAAAGAAAACGGAGGCAGGGACTATATCCGCCGTATCAATGTTGAACTGGCCCCAATGGAGGTAGAAGACTTCGCAAAATTGAAAGCAGAAAAAATTGGAACTTATGTTTGTTTTCAGGAGACATACGACCCGCTTTTATATGGTAATTTTCACCCTGCCGATACTAAAAAAGGAGATTATGAATATCGTCTGACCGTTATGGACAGAGCAATGGAGGGTGGCATCAACGATATTGGCATAGGAGCTCTTCTTGGTTTAGTTGACTATCGTTTTGAGGTGCTGGCAATGATGGAACATGCCCGTCATCTCGAAAATGCCTATGGTTGCGGCCCTCATACTGTAAGTGTACCCCGCATTGAGCCTGCCGAAGGTGCTCCCAATGCAGAACAAATTCCGTCAAAAGTTTCAGACGATGATTTCAAAAAGATTGTGGCAATAATCCGTATTGCACTGCCATATACCGGAATAATACTTAGTACAAGGGAGAATGATGCAATGCGCACCGAGCTCATTCATTATGGTATAAGCCAGATCTCTGCCGGTTCGCGCACTAACCCGGGATCTTATGCACACGAAGAAGCACAGACAGGTAGCCAGTTTTCATTAGGCGACCATAGAACACTCGACCAGATGATTTCCGTACTTGCCGATGAAGGATTTATTCCCTCTTTCTGCACCGGATGTTACCGTAAAGGGAGAGTCGGGCAGGATTTTATGGATCTTGCCAAACCAGGCCTTATCAAACAATATTGTATGCCTAATGCACTCTTTACCTTTAAAGAGTATCTGGAAGATTTTGCATCCCCTGAGACCAAGTCAAAAGGATTGGCGCTGATAAATAAACTAGTCAGTGAAGTTGATAATGATACTCTTAAAACTAAAATTTCTGGTAATCTCTTTTTAATCAAAGAGGGAAAAAGGGACATCTATTTTTAGAAAAAGGTGATGCTACATGTTTTTCTATAAATTCTTTACAAATTAACAAGCTAGTATTTCCATATTTTAAATCTTTTTCTCTTAGTTCAGGATTTTGTGAAAATTTGTCGTTGTGGCCATTGAGACGACATATACTCTACAAATTTAGTAAAAAAAGTAAGATATTGACCATTCCTCAATGGATGATGATATGTATTAACACTATTTGCGCTTGTAATTATTCTTATCGTCTTTTTTCTTGTTACCGTTTTTATCATTGTTATTATTATCATGTGATTCTTTTTTATCACGAGAATTCACCACATCGCCATTTCTGGAATTATCATGACGGTATGTACTTACATATTTGGTGGGTCTCTTGGCATCACGAATAATTTCCTGTTTTGAACGGGCATGTTTATATTCCTTATAATGTGATGAATAGTAATTGTGTCGCAAGTATGGCTTAGGCTCATTAATTACTACTTTATATGTTGAATATAGATCTACATTTCGGTATTGATAAGGTAAGTTCCGTGAAAACACCCACTCACGGCCGTTCCTGTAAATAAATTGACGCTCGGGAGCATAGTAATATATGTCGTATTCGGGCATGTAGTAGTATTCTACATAATCATAATCTGCCGGACCCCATTTAGGTTGCAGGTTAATGTTTATCTTGACCCCAAATTGCGCACTGCTGATTGTAGGGCTAATAAAGAAAAGGGCTGCCATAACAGCCATAAATATTCCAAACTTTTTCATTTTAATTGATTTTAATTTACAATTGAATTATTATTATACTAAGGTGAATAATTTTAAAGTGAAAAACATTACACAATTCTGGAAATAGCTTACATGATTCACACATTGCTCAACAAAAAGTTATTTTAACTGTTATTAGTATGTTCTATTTTAGTTAACAACAAATGATTAAAAATAATGTTTAAAGAATATAATCCATTAAAAAAAACCATGTTTCAGATCGTTGATAACGAAGGAAAGGTTATAAATAAGGCATGGTTTCCGGAAATCAGTGAAGAACAATTACTCAAAGGATATAAAGATATGTTGTTTGCACGAGTGGCTGATTTACAAATAATTTCTTATCAACGTCAGGGTAGAATATATACATACCCTCCAAACTACGGACAAGAGGCCATCGCTGGGGCAGCAGGTGCAATAATTGGCGACAATGACTGGTTGGTACCGGCATTTCGTGAAATGGGCACCATGCTTGCAAAGGGAGTTTCACTAAAGGAATTATTTCTATACTATATGGGCTATGAAGATGGCTCAAAATTTCAAAAAGCAAAATTTACCATGCCAATTAGTGTACCTATTGCATCTCAGATAGTTCATGCTGTTGGAATTGGGTATGCAATTAAATACAAAAAAGAGGATAAGGTCGTTTTCACTTTTGTAGGTGATGGTGGTACGTCAGAAGGTGATTTTCACGAAGCAGTCAATTTTGCCGGTGTCTGGAAAGTCCCTGTAATTTTTATTATTCAGAATAACCAATATGGGATATCGACTCCTACCCGGTTTCAAACTGCATCTGAATCGCTGGCAGTCAAGTCTGTCGCTTATGGAGTTAAAGGAATACAAGTGGACGGGAATGATTTTCTTGCCATGTATCGGGTTTTACAAGAGGCGGTGGGCACATGTAAAAAAGGAGAAGGGCCTGTTCTGATTGAGGCTGTAACCTATCGTAAGGGAGCTCATACAACCTCCGATGACCCGACAAAATACAGGACAAAAGAGGAAGAGTTGGAATGGGATAGGAAAGATCCTCTCAAAAGGTTGAAATCTTACCTTATTGAGAAGAATTTGTGGAGCGAAGAGGACGAAGTCAAGATTATTCCTCAGTATAAAGAAGAGGTAGACAGACAATTCTTAGAAGCCGAAAACTGGGGCCCTTACCCCAAAGAAGATGTGTTTAAGTATCTGTATGCTGAAATACCTGACGATTTGAAAGAACAGGAGCGTCAATATGATCGCTTCCTACAATGGAAAGCCGGAAAAGTAAAGTAACAAATTATCCAAAAGAGCAAAAGAATGAAAATAATGAATATGGTCAATGCTATTAATAATGCATTGGATATAAAACTTGCAGAAGACAGTAATATAATCGTTTATGGTGAGGATGTGGGGGTAGAAGGTGGCGTTTTCAGAGTGACAGAGGGTTTGCAGCAAAAGTATGGAGCAGACAGGGTTTTTGACTCCCCTCTGGCTGAATCCGGTATTGTAGGAACTGCCATTGGTATGGCAGTTGCCGGACTCAGACCCGTTGTTGAAATGCAATTCTGCGGATTCGTGTACCCTGCTTTCAATCAAATCATAAGCCATGCATCACGCATCAGGAATCGTTCCAGAGGCTTGTTAGAAACTCCTTTAGTAATTCGTATGCCATATGGTGGCGGAATTAATGCTCTGGAACATCACAGCGAAAGCATGGAGGCAATATTCGGACATATACCTGGTCTCAAAGTTGTTGTCCCATCTACTCCTCATGATGCCAAAGGTCTGTTGATTTCAGCGATAGAAAGCAATGATACTATACTGTTTATGGAACCCAAAAGAATTTATAGAGCTATCAAACAGGAGGTTGCAGAAGAAAAATACACTATACCCCTTGGAAAAGCCAATGTTCTCACACAGGGTACAGATGTTACAGTGGTTGCTTTTGGAGCCATGATCAGGGAAGTTCAAATGGCTATGATTATGGCAAAAGAAGCGGGTATCAGTGTTGAACTTATTGATCTGCGTTCAATATACCCTATAGATAAAGAAGTTATCGCAAAATCGGTAAAGAAAACCGGACGGATAATTACAGTAACAGAGGGACCTCGATCCTTTGGTCTTGGTTCTGAAATTAGTCAGATTGCCACAGAAGAGGCTTTTCTTAATCTTGAAGCTCCTCCCTCAAGAGTGTCCGGCTTTGATGTGATTGTTCCGCTTCCACGCGGAGAACATCACTATATGCAGGATCCTTACAAGATCTTTTATGAAATTGAACGAATTGTAAAGTATTAAAATTATGAGATATATTTTTAAATTTCCGGATATTGGCGAAGGGCTCGACGAAGGAACCATTGTTGAATGGCACGTTGAAAAAGGCCAGAGTATAAAGATGGGTGACTCCCTTGTCACCATGGAAACAGACAAAGTTGTTACTGCAATACCCTCTCCAAAAGATGGGGTGATAGCTGCAAAGTTTGGTAAGGTAGGCGAGATTATTCATGTTGGATCGGCTTTGGTAGAAATCGAAATTGAAGGGGTCGAAGGGGAAAATGCAGTTGAAGAAGCAAATAAACCAGATGCAGAAGTTAAAAAAATTGAAGTTGTAGAAGAAGAGGGAGCCGGAGTGGTGGGAACGCTGGAAGTTGCAGGTAATAGCATTGTTTTATCTGCGAGCAATGAGGGAGTTCAACCCGACATTAGCAAGCATGTTTCACGAAAAGCTCTGGCAACCCCAGTTGCCCGTGCTATGGCTAAAGAACGGAGTATTGATATTGATGTTGTTAAAGGAACCGGCCCGACAGGAAGAGTTACAAAGGAAGATGTAATTTCTTTTGTTTCAACCACGCTTCAAAAACCTGTAATTGAGGAAAGCACCGTAGAAATCGTTCCATTGACTCAGATACGTAAAACCATAGCAAAAAACATGATCAGAAGTAAGCATAATGCTGCTCATATGACTGTTTTTGAAGAAGTTGAAATTAGCGAACTTGATCGTATACGTAAAAAATTCAGAGACACTCTGGCTGCAGAAGGAATCAAACTTACTTATCTTGGGTTCGTGGTAAAAGCAGTAGCACTTGCACTGAAAAATCACAAAACCTTAAATTCAGAGATGGATATAGAAAACGGCAATATGATTTACAAAAAATATTACAACATTGGAATTGCCATAGATACAGAGAAAGGGTTGGTTGTTCCTGTAATCAGAAATGCAGACAAATTATCAATAAGAGAGATTTCACTGCAGATCCAGATGTTTTCTGATAAGGCCCGCGAAGGTAAACTCTTGCTGGACGACATGAAAGATGGTACTTTCACTATAACAAGTTATGGAAGCATTGGAGGCTTGTTTGCTGTTCCCGTGATTAATTATCCCCAGGCCGGAATACTGGGCATAGGAAGGATTACAAAAAAACCGATAGTGAAAGATGATCAGCTGATAATTGGTCTTGTGCTGCCACTATCATTAAGTGTGGACCACCGTATTGCCGATGGAGGCGAAACAGCTCGCTTTATTAATACCATTATGGAATATTTATCCGATCCGGCAAGTATTTTAATAAATTAAATTTCAGGAGGAAAATTATGTATGATCTTGTAATAATTGGTTCCGGACCTGCAGGCTACGTAGCTGCAATTCGTGCCGGTCAGGTTGGTTTGAAAACAGCAATAATAGAGAAAAATCAAATTGGAGGAATGTGCCTTAACTGGGGATGTATCCCCTCCAAGTCCATTCTCGAAAGCGTCAAACTATACCAGAAAATTGTAAAAGAATCTGCTCGTTTTGGCATTGAAGGAATAGATAAAAAGAGCATCTCCTTTAATTGGAATAAAGCGATCAAGCGCTCTGACGGTATAGTAAAAAAACTTACAGGCGGAGTAGAGTTCCTGCTAAATAAAAATGGCGTAGAAATCATAAAAGGAGAAGCAAAAATTTTGACGATCAATTCAATTCTGGTGGAAAATCGTCATATTGAAGCAAAGAATATTATTATTGCAACAGGTTCCTCCTCTCCTGTTATTGAGAACTCCTTCGATGGTCTTGTTATTGAACCAAAAGAGCTGTTTAAAGAGAGAAAAATTCCTTTGAATATTGTAGTTTTAGGAAAAACTCCTGTAGCTATTGAGCTGGCTCAGGCTTTTAACATGATGGAAAAGAATGTAACAATTGTCTCAGATTCAGGAGGAATTATGCCAAAAGCAGATCCATACATAAGCAACTATATTCTGAATAAATTAAAGAAAGACAAAATCAACCTGGTTTTCAATTCTAAAATTGCATCTACAGTTGGAATATGGTCTAATGGAAAATTAAATGTAAATGGCAATGAGATTGCCTGTGATTTAATAATAAATGCACGTGACCGTAAATCGAATACAATAAAATCAGATATTGAAATTGATATGGTTGATGGTTTTATAAAAGTAGACGAAAATTGCGAAACATCGGTTAAAGGTATTTATGCTGTTGGAGACGTAAATGGAATAAGCATGTTTGCTCATATTGGCTCTGCCCAGGGTTTGCATGTTGTGAATAAGCTAAAGGGGATATACCAGAAACTCGAGATCAAAAAACTACCCATGAACATGTACACAGTACCGGAGGCAGCCCAGATCGGACTTACCGAGGATGAAGTCAAAGCAGAAGGGTATGATTATAAATCGAGCGAATTTCCGTTATCTGCAAACGGTAAGGCACAAACAGAAGGAGCAACAGAGGGATTTGTACGGATACTTTCAGATAAAAAATACGGCGAGGTACTCGGTGTTCAGATTATTGCTCCAAACGCAACAGATATGATTAACGAAGCTTCTGCATATATGCAGCTGGAATCTACGGTTTATGATATTGCTCAAACTGTGCATACACACCCTACAGTCTCGGAGGTGTTTATGGAGGCTGGTTTTGAGGCGGTGGACAAGGCTATACACATATAATAATAAGTAATGAATTTGCAATTGCCCGTTCTTAAGTATGATTTACCCGATTTAAGAATACTTGATTCGGCCTCGGATTATGAGTTTTTTATCTGGCAACCGGATAATTTTTACATAATACTAGGAAGAGCAAATAATCTGGAGGACTCTGTATTTTATCAGGCAGCTTTAAATGATCACATAAAAATTATAAAGCGTCCATCCGGGGGAGAAAGCGTAATGCTAAGCCCAAAAATGGTTGTTTTTTCTCTAAAGCAAAATTTTAACCATTTTAAAAACCCCCGCCATATATTCACTATAATCAACAAATCTCTAATTGTGGCACTTACTTCAATTGGAATAGAAAATCTCAATTTTAAAGGCATCTCCGACTTATCAATAAAAGGTAAAAAAATATTGGGCTCTTCTATGTATCTAAAGAATGGTACGCTATTTTACCATGCAGTTTTAAACGTATGCGAAGATACAACTCTGATTTCTAAATATTTAAAACATCCGGCCAGAGAACCTGATTATAGAATGGGCCGAGATCATAATGAGTTTGTAACATCAATCCACAAGGAGGGTTTTATCCTCGATATTCAGTTGATAATTGGTGCAATAAAAGAAGCATTAACCAACCTTGAATATGAGCTAAAAAATTAAGATTGCGAAACAGCAACGGCAACGGCAACTGACGCCCCCACCATAGGATTGTTACCCATGCCGATCAGTCCCATCATTTCTACGTGTGCCGGTACAGATGATGATCCGGCAAACTGGGCATCGGAGTGCATCCGTCCCATAGTGTCGGTCATACCATAAGAAGCGGGTCCTGCCCCCATATTATCCGGATGCAGAGTACGGCCTGTACCTCCTCCCGATGCAACTGAAAAATATTTTTTCCCCTGTTCAATACACTCTTTCTTGTAGGTGCCTGCAACAGGGTGCTGAAAACGTGTAGGGTTAGTAGAATTCCCGGTAATGGAAACATCCACTCCCTCTCTGTGAAGAATTGCCACCCCTTCCCTCACATCATCTGCACCATAGCAATTTACTTTAGCTTTATCTCCAGACGAGTAAGCAATCCTGTTAACTTCTTTTAATTCACCGGTTGCGTAGTCAAACTGTGTCTGAACATAGGTAAAGCCATTTATTCGGGCAATAATCTTAGCTGCATCCTTTCCCAGTCCGTTCAGAATAACACGTAATGGCTCCTTGCGAACGCGGTTTGCCGATTTTGCTATTCCAATAGCTCCTTCTGCAGCTGCAAAAGATTCATGACCAGCCAGAAATGCAAAACATTTAGTCTCTTCACGCAGCAACATTGCTGCCAGGTTACCATGCCCTAGTCCTACTTTGCGGTCATCGGCCACAGAGCCCGGTATACAAAAGGCTTGCAGACCCTCGCCCAGTGTGGCTGCAATATCTGTTGCTTTTGTCTGGCCCTTTTTTATAGCTATGGCTGCTCCAACAATATAGGCCCACATAGCATTTTCAAAGGCAATAGGCTGAATGTCCTTTACAATTTTGTAAATATCGACTCCCTTGTTGTCGCAAATTTCTTTGGCTTCTTCTACAGAAGCAATTCCATACGAAATAAGCACTTTATTAATCTGGTTAATTCGCCTGTCGTAACTTTCAAATAATGGCATTGCTTTTCCTCCTATTCTTTACGTGGGTCAATAATTTTTACTACATCTTCCATCCGGCCATATTTACCGGAAGCTTTTTTTAATGCTTCATTAGCATCTGTGCCGGTTTTAATCATGTCCATCATCCGTCCAAGGTTCACGAATTCGTATCCAATGATTTCGTTATTACTATCGAGACCAATTTTAGTGATATATCCTTCTGCCATCTCTAAATAACGGGGACCTTTGGCAACTGTCCCATACATTGTGCCAGCCACACTACGAAGCCCCTTGCCCAAATCTTCTAGGCCAGCACCAATTGGAAGACCGTCTTCTGAAAAAGCTGTTTGTGTACGTCCGTATACAATCTGAAGAAATAATTCACGCATTGCAGTATTGATTGCATCACAAACCAGATCTGTGTTCAATGCCTCGAGAATGGTTTTTCCAGGGAGGATTTCAGATGCCATCGCTGCAGAATGAGTCATTCCGGTACAGCCAAGGGTTTCAACCAAAGCTTCCTGAATTATTCCCTCTTTTACGTTCAGGGTGAGTTTGCATGCGCCTTGTTGTGGAGCACACCAGCCAACACCATGGGTTAATCCGGAGATATCTTTCACTTCTTTTGCCTTTACCCATTTCCCTTCCTCAGGAATAGGTGCAGGACCATGATTTGCACCTTGAGCAACACAAATCATTCCTTCAACTTCATGTGTAAAATTCATATTATTTTCTATAATTTGAAATATCTGAGGACAAAGGTAATTATTCTTTATCATTTTCTGTATATTCTGTAAAGACAAAAAAAAGGGGCAGCCTGTTTGCCCCTTCCTGATAATCTTAAATGATTATTCAATTTCAATCATCTTGGTTGGTTTAATTTTCGCCTCTTCCTTTTTAGGAATTTCAACCTTCAGGATACCATTGTCGTACTTTGCAGATATTTTTTCACTCTCAATGGAATCAGGAAGCGAAAATGACCTGCAGAAAGATTGATAGCTGAATTCACGTCTTGAGTATTTTTTTTCTTTGTTTTCAATTTCAGTCTTCTTTTCAGAAGAAATTGTTAAAATACCCTGATTAACCTCGATCTTAAAATCACTTTTCTCTAAACCTGGTGCAGCCATCTCTACTACAAATTTCCCATCTTCCTCCTTAATGTTAACAGAAGGAAGAGTTGTGTTGGTCAATGAAAAATTACGATTGGACCAATCAATCCAATCTTGGTTAAAAAAGTCGTTGACAAAATTTGACCAGACTGGATAGTTTTCATTTCTTTTAATTAGTGACATAATAACCTCCGTATTTTATTTGTTTATTTTAAAAGTATCAAATAAAATACCAAATGCTTTACTTGAAAAAAACTGTCAAAATGTCACAGACTAATGGGAAAAAGATTATTTCTTATCTTTGTAAACTTTTAATGAAACACTTCAATTCTTATAAAAACTTAGATATGATTAATTTCTTCTCTTTATTGAAAAAAACTTTTATCTACTTGATAGTGATCCCCTTTTTATTAGTATCCTGTTCAAAAAATGGACTTGAACCCGATGGTTCTGACAAACCAACCGACCCCGAATTGTCTAAAGAGTTTAATATTACAACAGATAAAGTAATACTCAGGCATGAATTCCGTGCAGCGTGGCTGACAACTGTAGGTAATTACGACTGGCCTCCAAAAAATGTATCCGGAGATGTTCAGAAAGAAGCTCTCATAAGTATAATTGACAGATTAAAAAATATGAATATTAATGTTGTCCTTTTTCATGTGAGACCCACTTCAGATGCTTTTTACCATTCTCAGTTGGTCCCGTGGTCGGGGTATCTTACCGGAACACAAGGAGAGTACCCAGGATTTGATCCATTAGCTGTAGCTATTCAGGCTGCTCATGAAAGAGGCATGGAACTCCACGCATGGCTTAATCCATACCGGATAGGCTCAACAAGCATAGCACTGGCTTCCAACCATCCGGTGATACTTCACCCGGAATGGTGTGTGGTATTTGAAAACAACAGATACTTAAACCCCGGGATACCGGAAGTAAAAGCTCATCTGCTGGCTGTCGTTAAAGAGATAATTGATAACTACGATGTTGACGGTATTCATTTTGATGACTATTTCTATCCTTCCGGTGCAAAATCGACCACTGATCCCTTTAAATTCAACGATAAGGCTACTTTTGAACAGTATGGTGAAACTCTTGATATTCATGCCTGGAGAGAGAAAAATGTCAACGAAATGGTAAGGGATGTTAGTCAAATCATTAAAAACATCAACCCAAAAGTTGTATTCGGAATCTCTCCTATGGGCAAGCAGGAAAATTCGATGACTGTTTACGCTAATGCATTGTCATGGATACAAAACAAATGGTTAGATTATTTAGCCCCTCAGATTTACTGGGAGATTGGACATGCAACAGCCGATTTTAATACCGTAATACGTTACTGGAACATAAATTCCGGAGGAACTCCAATTATCCCAGGTTTAGCGGCCTATAAATATGGCGACAGCAACTACCCTGCATATACTCTGCAGGAGCTTCTCAACCAAGTAAGCTTAGGGCGATCGCTTAACAATATTTCTGGAAACTGTTGGTTCAGAGTAAATTACATACTTTCAAACACATTGGGAACCTATATTAAAAATAGTATCTACCCTTCTCAAAGCCTGATACCAAAGCTTGGTACATATAATGAAGCAGTCCCGGGTTATCCTGTAGTTAGCATATATCAGAAAAATATCTCATGGAATTTTATACCTGAAGCAACGCAATATGCAGTATATGAGTTGGTAAGAGATGGAAAGACAGTGAACTGGAATGCTATGGCTCGTCAGATTAGCAATGCTACATCATTTGTTGCTAATTCAGCTAAGAACTACATTGTCATTGCAATCAATGGTAAAGAAAAGTCCACATATGAACGTGTAGTATATGTTCCTTAATTGCCTATTTTGGGTTAACTCTTTTAAGAATCCAGTCTGTAATTATATTAAGAGCCTTTGGAGAGATTGTCTGTTCGATTGTGGGGTATTCAGTTGGTAATCCTGTTTTAGCTTCTTGAAACAGATGGTTAAGACCCTCTATTTCAAGAATTGTAACATCACTATTTGTTTTAGTTGCAAAATTGTTATCTGGATCTCCGACCTTACTAAAACAATCATTGATTGCTTTTAAGTTGACTTTAGAAGGCACCTGAAGGTCTTTGTCACCATTAATTGCCAGCAAAGGACACTTTACCTCCCTTAAAGCTATTGCGGGGTCATACTTCAGAAAAAACAACATCCATGGAGATGTCAGCTGATCTAATTGCTGTTTTACAACTTCCAAAGGAGCATTTCCTCCTGATGTTGTGTTGATAAGATTCAATAAAATATTTTTTAATTCAGGATTTTTCTCCTCTTTTTCGATAGTTTTAAATATCTTTTGATTTAAATCTTTGTATTTTAGAATTTTCTCTTCCTCAACACCTGTTGCTCTTGCAATTAGCTCTTGTTGAGCCAGAATAATTTCTGAGCCCTTTACACCTGTGCCTGCTAACAGAATGATAAAAGCTATGTCTTCTCTGTTATTTGCCACCAATGGAGCAACAATTCCTCCTTCACTGTGTCCAATCAGTCCGATTTTGTCTGCTGCTATCTCTTTTCTGCCCTTCAAATAATTTACTGCTGCCTCTACGTCACTAACAAAATCCAAAGTGGTTGCGGTTGAAAAAACTCCGCCGGACTTTCCTACCCCACGATCATCGAATCTTAAGACTCCTATACCATTTTTTGTAAGATGATCAGCTATAATCAAGAATGGTTTATGTCCCATCAACTCTTCATCTCTGTTCTGAGGTCCGCTGCCTGTAATCAATATAACACAAGGAAAGAATCCCTCCCTTGACGGTAATGAAAGTGTACCGGAAAGAGTTATTCCAGCCTTTTCGTTTTTGAACATTACCTCTTCTGTATAGTATTCAAAAGGTTTTTTAGGTTCTTGTGGCCTTTTGGGACCTTCCGGAGCCCTTTGGGTAAGATTCATTGGTATAGATTGTCCTGCCTGACGAAAAGTGCCAATAATCCTGTCTCCCATATGCACTCCAGAATACTCCATCGAAGCCTGAGGATAAGATATCTTCAGAATTGTATTCAAAAAGGATACGGATTGAATCGGAATTCCCTTAGCACCCTGGTCAGGACTGTCCATAGTTGCATAGTAGGAAGTGTCCCTCTTTTCAATATTAAAGATCAGTCGAAGTTCAATATTTTGAATTTTTAATACTCCATACCAACTTCCCTCTATGCTTTGAGAAAAAAGGTCGGAAAAGAGAAATAATGTGAAAATAACCAGAATATTTCTTCTCATCTCAGTAAGTTTTATAATTATTTTACAAAAATAAGGTTTCTGAGAGATTATCAGCATTCAAATCCCAGGTTGTACCTGAATTTCATACAACTCTTAAGCATAAAGAAAAGATTGAATTTGGAAATCTTAGATATATCTTTGTGGAAGTATAATCTGTTCCAATGGTAAAAATACATTCAACACTTTATAAGGTATTATTTTTCAGTTATTTGGCAATTTTGCTTTGTCTGATGATACTTACAATTAATACCGATGACATAGAGATGCCTAAACAAATGTTTGGGATAGAAGTCGATAAGTTAGTGCACTTTTCATTATTCTTTCCCTACTCAATAATGGCCTGGTTGGCATTTAACAAATCAATTACAAAGAGATTCCATAACTGGTCATTCCTGATAATTGCTGTTTCTGGATTCCTGCTGGCTGTTTTTACAGAGTTTGCTCAATCGTTTAACCCCAACAGGAATTACGATCCATATGATATGCTTGCAAATTTCATTGCAATTCTGGCAGGATCACTTGTGATAATTATTATTACTGTCTTAAACAAATATTTTCGCAATGTTTTTTTTAGAAAATAGCTGACATGTTTGGACTGCCCAATCAAGGATGAGCATTGCAGGGCCGGGCTTAAAACATGGTATGGCTACAACTTGTTGGGTTGATATTCTTGAAGTAAAAACTTAATTATCCTGATATTATTGGCTTGTACTGCAACATTGTATGGCGACCTTAATGATAATAGTTCAGTAACCCTTTCTCCTGATAGCAAATCAGTACCAGAGTCAACAAATTGATCTGAAATTTTAAAGAAATCAAAAGAGTGTTTTGGTATATTAATTCTAAGTTTTTTTTCAATATTTTGAAAGTTGACCACAACAAGAATCAACTCTTTATTAAAAAATCTCAAAAATGCAAAATTATATTCCGGGTCAAAAAAATCCGAGTATCCATTAATATAGCACAAATCATAGGTTTGGCCAACCTTAAAAGGCTGTTCTTTCAAAGCTATATTCATGAGTTTCTTGTATATGAACCGTAATTCCGGAATCTCGCCTTTTTTTCTCCAGTTCCTTACGGACGTAACTGACCAGTAGTCAAATATAGACGTCCGGCCATCCAAACCGCTGTAACCCTCCTCGTCCATGCCTCTCTCACCCAGTTCTTGTCCAAAATAGATCATAAACGGAGTTCTGTTAAAAAGCAGAGAAACAGCCAGAGCTGGTATTGCAAGATATGGGTTTTCGAGAAAATATTCTGAAGCAATTCTCTGTTCATCATGATTTTCCAAAAAATTCAGCATCCTGTTTTGATTGTCTCCAAGAGATTGCCATGTGCGTGTTATGTTGGAGGCAGGAGCCTCTCCTCTTACGATTTTCTTCAAGTTATCATATAATCCCACTTTATCATACAGATAATCAAAGCCAGCAATATTCAGATAATTTGAATATTGATCCGGGTTATAAATTTCTGCAATAAAGATGGTTTCAGGAAAATTCTTTTTAACGTTTTTTATAGCCCATTTCCAAAATTCCACGGGAACCATCTCTGCCATGTCACAACGGAAACCATCTACCCCAAGATCTGTCCAATAAAGCAAAACTGACTTCATCTTTTTCCAGGTATCCGGAATAGGGTTGAAATAACTGGCTTTATTATTCAAATAATCAACTCCATAATTTAATTTTACTGTTTCAAACCAATCCTCGATTCCCGGGCTCGATGTAAAACAGTCATTTCCGGTGACTTTTGCTGGAAATTCAATATATTCACTTGAATTTTTGGTATTTGTATCCGGAGAATTAAAGTTCTCATTTAGTATATAATAAAAATTGTTCATCGGATGAAAAGAGTAGTCTCTCTTATCCTTTGCTCCAAAATTTTCAGCGTCGTCTGGCTTCATATCTGATAAGTAAAACCTTGCCAGATGATTGGGAATAAAGTCAATAATTGCTTTTAATCCAACCTTGTGAGTTCTTTTCAGTAAGTCAGTAAATTCAGACATCCGATCAGAAACATCAGTTGCCAGATCTGGGTCAACGTCAAAATAATCTTTGACCGCAAACGGAGAACCTGCTTCACCTTTTACCAGGCATGGATAATCCTTTAATATTCCATATGCAGAATAATCTGTTTTAGTAGCATGTTCGATTATTCCTGTAAACCAAATATGTGTACACCCAAGCTCTTTTATTGACTTTAATGTTTTGATATCAAAGTCATTGAATTTTCCTGAACCATTAACCATTAAAGAAGAGTTGGGAATACAATTCTCATTTGTATTCCCAAACAACCTAGGTAAAACCTGATAGATTATAAATTTCTTCTGCAAAGAAAATTTTACCAATTTAATATTTTTTTAAAATCATATTCTTCCGGAGCAGACAAAAAAGCTTTTGCCGCTTCATAATCATCTTCTGTAATATAGTGCATAATATTTTTTATTATAGCTTGTACCCTGTCCGACTCCAGACTGACACCTCTTGGTGGAATTTTTCCAGTTACGGGGTCTTGAATATCTTTAAGATAAAGTGGTTTAACCTTACCCAGATGATCAATGTAAACCATGCAACCTGTTTTACCCTCATTGAAAAGCTGATTAACTCCTATTCCCAGCTCTGTGCAGTAAACCAGATCATATGCACTTGGATATTGACACCTTAACTCATAACCCAATTCAACAGGACGGGTTTTTGTGTCGATTCCTAATTCCCGTAACCTTTTCTCTACCATTTCGCAAAAAATATGAGCTTTGGATACTTTACCCAATTCGGGGTGACCATGATCATCATATGAAAAAGTAACGCCTGATTTCTTAAGTTCATCGCTACTGAGTTCCTGAAAAACACCCTCAGAAATCATTACAGAACCATACTTGATTCCGAGAACCAATCTTTTAACTATAGATGAAACAGCAAGTTTAATGATCTTATCTAAAGTAATTGGTGTTTTATTAAACATTTCAGGAATAACAATCATTGGATAGTGAGCAGCTGCTCCTATTCCAAAAGCCAGATGACCAGCAGAACGACCCATTGCACAAACAACAAACCAATTATTGCTTGTTCGTGCATCTTCATAGACAGTGGTAGCAAGCCTTGCCCCTTCAGACTTAGCTGATTCATAACCGAAAGTTGGTCTCTGAAGTGGTAAAGGAAGATCATTGTCAATCGTTTTAGGAACATGGATGTTTGAAATCTTATGATCGTGTTCCTGAAGAAACTTTGCAACACGGTTGGCAGTTGATGCAGTATCATCGCCTCCTATTGTTACCAGAAGCTGAATATTGTTCTCTACAAAAAAATTTAAATTAAAGTTATCTTCAAAATCTTTGACACTTGGCTTATATCTGCTCATAATCAAAAATGAGCCGCCCCTGTTGAAAATTGAGTCTGCCAATAAAAAGTCTAACTCGGTATAATCAGGATTAGTTGAGAAAATCCCTTTGTATCCACCGTGCAAACCTATCACACGATATCCTTTAGAGATGAATGTTTTGGTAATACTGCCTACAACTGTATTCATTCCTGGTGCCGGCCCTCCCCCTGTTAAAATTACGATTGATTTTTTCATCTTTTACTAATTGAGCTGGTAAAGTTAGTAATAATTAAAAAATATCTAAATTTGTGTGTGAAATTATGAAAAAATCAGAAGCAGATGCAATAGAAAAAATCTCTCGCCTGAGAGAGGTGATAAATGATCATAATCGGAGATATTATATAGATAATAAGCCTGTTATCTCGGATTTTGAGTATGATATTTTAATGAGCGATCTGCAAGCTCTTGAGTTAAAATATCCCCAATTTGCTTCCGAAAACTCGCCAAGTAACAGGGTTGGCAGTGATCTGGCCGAAATTTCTCTTCAATCGGAATTCAGACAGGTAGTCCATAAGTACCCGATGCTATCTTTAAGTAACACTTATGATAAAAGTGAGTTATTATCTTTTAATGAAAGAATTAAAAAAATAATTGATAAGCCATTTAATTATGTTTGCGAGCTAAAGATAGATGGAGCAGCCATATCTCTTTCATATAGCAAGGGTAAACTGGTCAAAGCTGTAACCAGAGGCGATGGAACGGTTGGAGACGATGTCACAAGGAATATAAAAATGATTTCTTCAATACCGGTTTTACTCAAAGGAAATTCATATCCATTGGATTTTGAGATCAGGGGCGAAATTTTTATGCCATGGAGTGCTTTTGACGAGATTAATAGAATGAGAAATGACAATGAAGAGTTGATGTTTGCAAATCCGAGAAATGCTGCTGCTGGTTCTTTGAAACTACTCGATTCCGACGAAATTTCAAAAAGAGGACTTCAATCCATCTTGTATCACATTGTTTCTGAGGATATATTTTGCGAAAGCCATTACAAATCGCTAATGCTTGCAAAAGAATGGGGATTCCCGGTTTCTTCTTTTACAAAGGTATGCAAGAGTATCGAAGAGGTTTTTGAATACCTGGACTACTGGGATATTGAAAGAAAAACATTACCATATCCTACTGATGGAGTAGTCATTAAAGTGGATGACCTAAATTATCAGAAGAGCCTGGGTTTTACTGCAAAATTTCCAAGATGGGCAACCGCCTATAAATTTAAGGCTGAACAAGCTCTTTCCAGGTTATTATCTGTAGATTACCAGGTTGGTAGAACCGGTGCCATAACCCCAGTCGCAAATCTGGAACCTGTTCTCCTTTCCGGCAGTACCGTTAAACGGGCATCTTTGCATAACAATGATCAGATACTGCTGCTCGATATTCACATCAACGACTATGTGTATGTAGAAAAAGGGGGTGAAATTATTCCCAAAATAGTTTCCGTAGATAAATCGAAAAGAGGCAAAAACGTTATCCCGATAGTATTTCCTAAGTTTTGTCCGGATTGTGGTACGCCCCTGATCAGAGAGGAGAGTGAAGCAAAATATTTTTGTCCAAATCAGTTTGGTTGCCCGACTCAGATAAAGGCTAAGTTTCTTCATTTTACAGGAAGAAAAGCAATGGATATCCTTGCTGGTGAAGCTACCATAGAGCAATTATTCAATTTAAAATATATCTGCAAACTTTCCGATTTATACAAATTGAGACGAGAACAATTACTGACTCTTGAAGGGTGGAAGGAGAGATCAGCTGAGAGGTTTCTGGAGAGTATTTCTAATTCCAAAAACAGTCCGTATTACAAGATTTTATATGCTTTGGGGATTAGATACATTGGTGAAACTACTGCAAAAAACCTTGTAAATCACTTCAGATCGATCGACAGTCTCATGACCGCGTCCAAAGAGGAGCTTCTCAATGTGGAAGAGGTTGGTGAGACTATGGCAGACTCACTGATTAACTACTTTAATAATGAGGATAATATTAATTTAATCAATGAGTTGAAAGAACAAGGACTAATTTTTGAGCAAAAAGAAAATAGTAGTAACATATTGTCTTCCAAACTACAAGGTCTCAATATTGTTATTACAGGAAATTTTTCGGTTTCCCGTGACGAGATAAAACGAGTAATTAATTCTCATTCTGGTAAAGTAGTAAGCTCCATGTCATCAAATACTTCATATCTCCTTGCTGGTAAAAAACCCGGTCCGGGTAAAATGCAAAAAGCCGAAAAATTGGGTATTAAGGTAATAAGTGAAGAGGAGTTGAATAAATTATTATGATTTATGCTTCATATTTTGGCGACTTTTAAATAAAAAAGTAGTATTTTTAGAAATTAATTTTATCCTATATAAGGATTCTTAGTAATTTTTGTGATGAAAAATATCGTAGTTAGCAATAAGGTTTATTATTTAGGAGCAAATGATCGTAAAAAACAACTGTTTGAGAATATCTGGCCACTGCCAAATGGAATTGCTTACAATTCATATTTGATTGCTGATGAAAAATCTGCTTTGATAGATACTCTCGAATTCGGCTCAAAAAACGATTATTTAGAAGAGATCGATGAAATCCTTAAAGGAAAATCACTCGATTATATCGTTGTTAATCACATGGAGCCAGATCATGCCAGTATGATCGGTATGATGTTAAGAAGTTATGCTGAATTAAAAATTGTTGGAAATATTAGGACATTTAAAATGTTAGAGGCATTTTTCGGACTGACAAAAAGGCAGTTTATTGAGGTAAAGGACGGGGATAATCTCGATTTAGGTTATCATAAACTGAATTTTGTTCTAACCCCATGGGTTCACTGGCCAGAGACAATGATGACATATGACACTACAGATCAGATACTTTTCTCGTGTGATGCCTTTGGCGGCTTTGGAACACTCGATGGAGGAATATTTGATGATGAAATCAATTTTGAGCCATATTTTATTGATGAAATGAGACGCTATTATTCAAACATCGTTGGTAAATACAGCCATATGGTTCAAAAAGCCTTAGTAAAACTGGAAGGTGTTCCTGTCAGATTTGTTTGTCCGTCCCATGGACCTGTTTGGCGTAAAGATCCTGGAAAAGTTATTGCACTATATGATAACTGGAGCAAACATATATCTGAAGAAGGTGTAGTAATTGCTTTCGCGTCTATGTATGGAAATACAGAGAAGATGGCCGATTATGCAGCACGGCTGATAGCAGAGAGAGGAATAAAGAATATTAAAATCCATGACGTTTCTAAAACTCATATGTCATATATAATAAGTGATATATGGAGATACAAAGCCTTAATTCTTGGCTCATGCGCTTACAATACAGGCATGCATCCCATGATGGTTCATCTTTGTCATGAACTTGAAGTTGTAAATCCTAAAGGTAAAAATTATGCTCTCTTTGGATCCTACAGTTGGAGCGGAGGAGGTTTAAAACATCTTCAGACTTTCGCTGAAAAAATGAGCTGGAATCTTATGGGAGACCCGGTAGAACTTATTGGCTCTCCCGATACGGCAAAAATGAAGGGATTTCAAATGATTGCGAATAAATTATTATGACTATGATGGAGATAGGGAAAAAATTAATTATTGAAAAGCTCGTTACAGAAACAGACACCGCAGCTTATTACGGATCAGGACTTCTTCAGGTTTTTGCTACTCCTGCAATGATTGCATTGATGGAGCAATCGGCTCATCTTCTGGCTAAATTTTCTTTACCAGAAACCCAGGACACGGTAGGAATAGAAGTTAATGTTAAACATACCCGGGCAACTCCTTTGGGAACGAAAGTTTACGCAGAGGCTGAGTTGATTTTGATTGAAGGCAAAAAACTGACGTTTAGTGTTATAGCCTTTGACGAGCAAGGAGAAATCGGAAAAGGCACTCATATGAGATATATTATTAATCCGGCTAAATACATGCACAATATATCTTGAAAAGATATTCAGTAAAACATACTTACCAAAGAGTACTCAAGTTTCTTCTGACAGATATTTGGCATCTCGATCTTTCTGAATTTAGTATAATGAAAGCTCGTATGATAAGGTATTTGAAAGTCTTGCTCATTACAATGAAGGGGTTCTCTACCGACAAAGCCGGTCTTCAGGCAACAAGTCTGAGTTTTTTTTCAGCTATGTCGGTAGTTCCTTTTGTTGCACTGATTTTTGCAATCACAAATGGTTTCGGTTACGATGTAAAACTCCAGGAGTTGTTTTATAAATATTTTGAAGGAAATGAACAAATTATTGAGTATTTACTAAAATTCGCTTATAATATAATCTCAACACTAAAGAATGGCATTTTTGGAGTAATTAACTTTCTTTTTCTGATTTCCACCATCATTTTTTTAATGTTGAATATAGAAAAATCATTTAATGATATCTGGAAAGTTGAAGGAGGACGTGCCTTTCACAAAAGACTCGCTTCTTACACTTTGCTTTTGCTTGTCTCACCTCTGGTAATATTGATATTCTTTACATTAGGCCTTATTTACACTAACGCTTTAAAATCTTTAGGATTTCAGATTGACAGATTTATTCCAGTTACTTCAATTTTTACATGGCTCTCAATATATGCCCTGGTAACTGTCGCCTTTACTATAATGTATTTCTTAATTCCAAATACTAAAGTTAAATTTGCTGCGGCATTTAATTCTGCATTAATACTTGCATTTGCATTTATCGTAGTACAATTTTTCTACCTGGAGACACAAATTCTGGTATCTGGACTAAATGCTGTATATGGAGTTTTCGCTGCTATACCCCTGTTTCTGGTCTGGATGAATATTAGCTGGACTCTGATTCTGTTTGGAGCAGAGCTTTCACATGCCTTTCAAAATGTAGATAGTTATAAAATTGATAATGGATAAAATATTAACAAAAGGAGCAACCATAAGTAAAAGAGATCTTCTAAGCTGCTATGTTTAACGACAGAGATAATGAATTAATTGAAAAGGAGTTTGAAGAATTACGTCTTGCAAGCTTGAAAAGGTGTGCAAATCAGAATGAATATGAAATTGTTTTAAAAGCCTTTGAGTTTGCAAAATCTGCTCATAATGGAGTCAGGCGCAGATCGGGAGAGCCATATATTATTCACCCTATTTCAGTTGCAAAGATTGTTGTTCAGGAGATCGGTTTAGGCTATAAGTCGATAGTTACTGCTTTGATACATGATGTCGTTGAGGATACAGAGTACAATCTGGAGGATATTGAGAGGCTTTTTGGTTCAAAAATAGCATCTCTGGTAGATGGACTTACAAAAATTAAAAGTGCGTTTGACAGCACTCATACAAACCAGGCAGAGAATTTTAAGAGAATTCTTCTTACCCTGAATGATGACGTACGTGTCATTTTAATTAAGCTTGCAGACAGACTACACAATATGAGAACAATAGAATTTATGCCTGAATACAAAAGGGCAAAAATTCTGAGTGAAACCATGTATATATTTGTCCCTCTGGCACACAGACTGGGATTGTATGGCATTAAATCTGAACTCGAAAATATATGGTTAATGCATACATTACCTGCTGAGTACGATGCCATACAATCAAAAATTGCCCAAACAGTTGAAGAAAGGGGTTGTGCAATCGACAAATTTATGGAACCGATTTCCGAAAGTCTTAAACAGGCAGGATATCAGTTTGCTGTAAGTAAAAGAACAAAGGCCCCCTACTCCATCTGGAGGAAAATGGACACAAAATCTATTCCTTTTGAACAAATATATGACCTCTATGCTGTAAGGATAGTATTTGAACCTAAAGGAGAAGAACCGGAAAGGATACAGTGCTGGCATATCTACTCCCTTATTACAGAACTCTATTTATCCAAAACAGACAGGATAAGGGATTGGGTTAGTACTCCAAAAATTAATGGATATGAGGCTCTGCATTGTACAGTTATGGGGCCTCAGGGTAATTGGATTGAGGTTCAGATCAGAACTACCAGAATGGATAACCTCGCAGAGAGAGGAGTTGCTGCACATTGGACTTATAAAGGAGGCACTCCATCTGAAAATGAGATGGATAAGTGGCTTAATATGGTCAGGGAAGTTTTGGAAAACCCAGATGTTAATGCACTGGATTTTCTAGACAAATTTCATACTGGTCTTCTCTCTTCTGAAATTTATGTATTTACTCCTAAAGGCGAATCAAAGGCACTGCCAAAGGGATCAACTGCTCTGGATCTAGCTTATGCCATTCACTCAGAGGTTGGAGATAAAGCAATTGCTGCAAAAGCCAACTTTAAACTTGTGCCCCTTACTTACATGCTAAGAAACGGAGACCAGATGGAGATAATTACGGCAGAGTCCCAGAGACCTCAAAGAGAGTGGCTGGATTTCGTAAAGACTCCAAAAGCCAGAACATTAATAATGGATACTTTAAAATCTGAAATTAAAGACCATTTAAAGCGTGGTCAGGGAATTTTGATAGAGAAGTTAAGAGAGTTAGGGATTAAACCGCAGGCAAGAGTATACAAAAAACTTTCGGAAGCATATGGATTGAACAACAAAGAGGAATTATTCAGTAAAATCGGAGCAGGTCTTCTGGACCTCTCTGACCTTTCAAAAATGCTGAAGAAAAACTCCAGTAACAAATTTGTAAGATACTGGAACCTTCAGTTTTCCAAGTTTAGTGGAGGTGATTCTGATTATGAGGGTGAAAATGATGAAGATGAAGATGAAGATGAAGATGAGAATATGGAAGAGGATAATGAAGTTGAAAAACCTAAGCCGATAAAAATTGTCAATATTGACAAGAAAAAAGATTTTCTTCTGAGAGAGAACCCGTTAGAAAAGACTCTCTCTTACCACGTAGCTAAATGCTGCAGACCGATTCCCGGTGACGGTGTTATTGGATTCATTGGTGACGAAGGAGAGGTGACAGTTCATAAAAAAAGCTGTCCTGAGGCAATTTTACTGGCTGCGAGGGATGCAGACAGAATTGTTAATGCTAAATGGAGTAAGCACACAGTTCTATCTTTTCTGGCAAGAATCAGAATGAGGGGCATCGACCGGATAGGTATTCTTAACGAACTTACCCAGTACATCACTCTTGTTTTAAGTGTCAACATTCGAAAAATTTTTGTAGAGACCCATGATGGCATTTTTGAGGGATATATTGACCTCTATGTACATAATACAGAGGACCTTGAAAAAATGATAAAGCAGATGGCTCAGGTAAAAGGAATAGAAAGTGTAATAAGAAGCGAGATAAAGGAGGACTGATAGAAATGAAAAAAAAAGGGATCCAATTATCAATTTTGTTTGTAATACTTTATTTTGCAATATATTCGTGTGCAAATACTTCTACACCTCCTACCGGTGGTCCCAAAGACACTATACCTCCCAATTTAATAAAGGTTGTACCGGACTCAAATTCGGTGAATTTTCCGGTCAAAGGAGGTACAATAGAGCTGAAATTTGATGAATATGTGGTTTTAAAAGAGCCAATCAAATTTATATGCCTCTCCCCTCCTCAAAAAAAGAGACTTACCACAAAAATTCGCGGAAAAAGTATTTTCGTTTCATTTCCGGAGAAATTAGACTCTTCTATTACATACTCTGTTCATTTCGGAAATTCGATAACAGACAATAACGAAGGTAATCAGTTCTATCCCTATGTTTACTCTTTTTCTACCGGCAGAAATGTTGACTCCATGATGTGCTCAGGAGTTATCCTGGATTTCAGAACTCTTCTTCCATTGGAAAACATCGTTGTAGGATTCTACTCCAACCTCTCGGATTCTGCTGTCTACAAAAAATACCCTTCTGCATTGGCAAAGAGCGACAAGTGGGGGTACTTTGTGGTTAGAAACCTGAAAAGAGTTCCATACAGAGTTTATGCATTCAAAGATGTTAATAGTAATAACCAGTACGATCCGGAAAATGAACTGATTGCTTTTCATGACTCACTTATAGTCCCTTCTCAGGTAATGGTCAAAGATATTCAGGAGCTTAAATATGTGGATATGAAAGATACAAGTAAGGCTCTTGCCAGACCATTTCAGATTGAACTTTATCTGTTCAGAGAAGCGTCACAAAAACAGTATATCAAAAATAAAGAGAGACTTGAAAGAAAAATGGCTTATATTAGTTTTGCTGCGCCAAATGTAAGAATTGACTCAATGGGTTTCAGGGGGATTGACTCAGCAAAAACAATTAAACAGTTTAATATTACAAGAGATAGTCTGGTTCTATGGATAAAAGACTCTTCATTAAAGGTTCCGGATACTCTTATATTCGATATAAAATATTATAAATCAGATAGTTTATCAAATCTTGTTTTATCCAGAGAGAGTCTGAAACTAGTAGCTCCCAAACCAAAAAAGGCAGCAGCTTCGTCAAAAAGATACCGCGGGGAAAACGAGGAGAAACCTCCAAGAGCAGATCTGCTAAAATTAAAAGTAGAAGCAGAACCATCTATGGTTGAACAAGAGGGATTCCGGTTTCTTTTTCCGGCTCCGCTTGTCAGCTTTAAAATGGATTCTGTCATTCTTCTCTCAAAAACACCCAAAGGTGTCCTGTCCAAAGAGCCTTTCACATTTATTCAGGACTCTTCAGATGTCAGGATCTACTATGTTAAACCAAACAATAAGTTACTTCAGGGATATGAATATATACTAAAAATTTCTGAAAGGGCATTTAAAGATGTGTACAGATTCACAAATGATTCATCAGAAACAACTGTTATCCTCCCAAATAGTGATAAATTGTCTAAGCTCACATTAAACGTTACCGGAACTGAAGGATCATATGTAATAGAACTTACAAACCAGACAAGAGACAAAGTATATAGAGGTTTTAAAATTGTTAAGGATACCAAACTGGAATTTCCATATATTCAGCCAGGAAAGTATAATATCAGAATTACACAGGATTTGAATGGAAATGGTATTTTGGATACTGGCAATCTGCCTCTTAAAAAACAACCTGAAAAGGTAAGATTATATCTGTTTAAAAATGGATCTTCTGAAATAGTGTTCAAAGATGGGCTTGAATTAGAGCAAAGTATTAACCTAAAGGAGATTTTTAAGTGAAAAAACATGTAGTTTCATTAATTTTTATTATCACTCTTTCTTCATCCGCTGTTTATGGACAGATGAGGGAGCATCTGGTTGGTCTTAAAGCAGCATATAATATAAGCGGAGTGAATTTCAATCCAACTAAAAATGAAGTAACTATATCAAGTTCTAAAAATTACTCTCTGGTATATATATATTATCACGATCTCTGGAAGACCATGCCTTATTTCGGATTTCAGGCTTCCTTTTCATATCAGGAACAGGGATTTAAAATTGATAATGATGAGATCAGGCTTACTGTTTACGAAGTTCCTCTCGTGTCTCAATTCCACATTGATTTTTGGAAAATGCGCCTTTTGATAAATGTTGGAGGATTTATGGGATACAGAATGAAGAGTACCAAAGAGTTTGAGATTCCGTATAATAAAATTGACTATGGTTTCATTGGTGGTGGCGGATTAGCTTTTGTGTTTAAGCCCATTGAACTGCATTTAGAGGTAAACTATCAGTACTCTCTGTCATATCTTTATAATCCTAAGAAATTTAGTGAAACTGAACTGCAGTTTACATATCCCCATCAGCTTCTTTTCAGTTTAGCCCTGTACTTACACTTGTAAAAGATGAAAAAAACGGTTGTAAAAGTTGGGGATGTCATAATAGGCGATAACGATCACATTGTGGTTCAGACTATGTGTAATACAGCTACACAAGATATAAAAGCCTCTTTTGATCAGTGTGTTAAGCTGAGTAATGCCGGTGCTGAGCTAATTAGGCTTACAACTCAGAGCATAAAAGAGGTCGAAGCACTTAAGGAGATAAAGAAGAGATTGAGAAGAACAGGTATTTTCACACCCCTGGTGGCTGATGTCCATTTTTCTGCCGAAGTAGCTTTTGCTGCTGCCGAAGTAGCGGAAAAAGTCAGGATAAATCCCGGAAATTTTGCAAAGGATCACAATCTTGCAATGGCACAGTTTTCTAAACTGATCAAAATTTGTAAAAAACAGGGAACTGCTCTCAGAATTGGTGTCAATCATGGTTCTCTGGATGACAGAATAATTGAGAAGTACGGAGATACTTCAAATGGAATGAAAGAATCTGCTATTGAGTGGATTAACATGGCTCTGGACAATGGTTTTGACCAAATTATCATCTCTTTAAAGTCAAGCAATACAAGAGTCATGGTAGATGCTTACAGACTTCTATATGCAGAGTTTGAAAAATCCGGAGTTGCTTTTCCTCTCCATTTAGGTGTAACAGAAGCGGGAAATGGTGAATACGGAAGAATAAAATCTGCAGTTGGAATTGCCTCTCTGCTCTCTTTGGAAATTGGTGATACAATCAGAGTATCTTTGACTGAAGATCCCATAAATGAAATATCTGTTGCCCGGTTTATCGCTGATTATTTTATACAAAGAAAGGCAAAATTCATATCCCAACCTCTTGAACTTATGGGTAATAATCCAGTAATTTGCAAAAAATTATATAATTGCAAAAGCTGGGAAGAATTCATCTTATCAGCCTCCTGCGATTTAGGACCCCTCCTTTTAGACAAAAAGATAGACGACGCCGATATCACTTTAGTGTGCAAAGAAAAGTTTGAAAAGAAAGACATCTTAAGGTTTCATGACGATTTGCTCCAGGCGTCCAGAAGAATATTCAGCAAACCGGAGTATATTGCCTGCCCTGGATGTGGAAGAACTATGTTCAATCTCGAATCGGTTTTTAATGAAGTGAAAAGAAGAACGTCTCATTTAAAAGGTTATAACATTGCTATTATGGGTTGTATTGTAAATGGCCCGGGAGAGATGGCGGATGCAGATTACGGATATGTTGGAGAAGGGAGAAACAAAGTCTGCATTTACAGAGGAAAAATTCCAGTTTACAGGTCGGTTCCTGAAAAAGAGGCGATCGATAAATTATTGGAAATCATAGAAGAAGATATTCGAAAAAATCTGATTATTAATAATTAAATTTTAGCACTCTAATGAAAATCAAAAAACTAATTTTTTTGGCAGCTTCACTTTTCTTTTGCGCAAATCTGGCATTAGGCCAGACTTCCGTATTCTATGTGAATCCCGATGATTCAGACTTTACAGAGAGCTGCACATCAATAATGGTTGGCAAAGATGCAAGTACAGATGGCTCCGTAATGACAGCTCACACTTGTGATTCCAACTATAGAACATGGCTGGAAATTGCTAAACGAAAAAGTTACAAACCGGGCGACACTGAACCTGTTTATTGGGGAACTCTTCATACTGAGGAGCCATGGGATAAGAGAAATGTTACAGAAAAAGGTAGAATACCTGCCGTAACAGAAACTTTTGCATATCTCAATACTGCTTATCCATGCCTAAATGAAAAACAATTGGCAATTGGTGAAACAACTATTAACGGGAATGACACATTGGTGAACAAAAATGGTCTGTTTCTGATTGAGGAATTAGAAAGAATAGCACTTCAGAGATGCACAACAGCAAGGGATGCAATAAAATTGATTGGGAAGATGGCAGAACTTTACGGATATGGTGACTCAGGGGAATGCCTCACCGTTGCAGACAAAAAAGAGGTTTGGCAACTTGAAATATACGGATCAGGTCCGGGTAAACCAGGTTCAATCTGGGTAGCACAAAGAATTCCGGATAATCATGTGGGAATATCCGCAAACATTCCTAGAATATCAGTCGTGAACTTCGATGATCCAAACAATTTTCTATTCAGTTCAGATATAAAAGAGAGAACAAAAAAACTGGGTTTATGGGACGGAAAAGCTGAGTTTATATTCTGGAAAATAGTAAGTAAAGGTAAACCGTTTTCTATTAGGGAATATTTCGTTTTTAACACACTGGCTCCTTCTTTGGGTCTTAAATACGATTCCGCAGAGCTCCCTTTTTCTGTAAAACCAGATAAGAAGGTGTCTGTAAGGGATATTATGGCTCTTTACAGACAGACCTATGATGGAACAGAGTGGGATCAAACAAAAAATCTTTCTGTAGAGGTTACCAGAAGAGATCCTGTTAAGGGTGAGTACAAAGAACTAATCAAGCCGGTATCCAATTTTATGAGTAATGATATGAGGGCACTTTTAAATAACCTTAAACCGGGAGCAACTGAGAGAGTAAGAGGAATCGCAGTTATTCAGTGCTCATACTCACATATAATTCAACTACGTGACTGGCTGCCGGATGAAGTTGGGGGAGTTGCCTACTTTGCCTTTGATAATCCCGCGCAAAGTCCGAGAATACCAATTTATTCAGGAGTATTATATCTTCCAGCGAGTTTTGGAGTATGTGGCCAGCACAGATACCGTGAAGATGCTGCAATATGGTCATTCCGGGAATCCAACAGGATAGCGACAATAAATTGGGATAGAACCAGAGGACTAATAGAACCTCAGGTAAAAAAGTATGAAGATATGATTTTTGATCAAGCATTACAGGTAGAAGAAAATGCAGCAAAATTGATAAAAGAGGGTAAAATTCTTGAAGCAAAGGAATATCTGACCAATTATACAAATAATTTTGCATCTTTAACGATGAAAAGATGGCAAGAGCTTAAGGCTGAACTATGGACAATATTTGCCAGAAGCATGTAGTTATTTATTGTATTGGTTATTTTGCTGCAATATTGACTACCTTTGCCAAGTTTATAAAAAATCTTAATCAAACTAATTTAAATGATGGACGATAGTAAACCGGCAACACTTCTCCTCGAAAATGGTGTGGAATTTAGAGGTTACTCTTTTGGATACGACCAAGCCATTGATGGTGAGGTCGTTTTTTCTACTGCAATGGTAGGCTATCCTGAGAGTCTTACTGATCCTTCATATTCGGGGCAAATTTTATGCGTATCATACCCTTTAGTTGGGAACTATGGAGTTCCCAATGATATAATAGTTGAAAAGCTCTCTTCTCTTTTTGAATCTGAGAAAATTCAGGTAAGAGGACTGGTAATATCCGACTATTCATTTAATTACAGCCACTGGAATGCAGCTAAAAGTCTGGACACCTGGCTTAAGGAGTTTAAAGTTCCAGGAATATTTGGTATTGATACAAGAGAACTTACAAAAATACTGCGAGAGCGGGGATCTATGCTTGGCAAAATTATTCCGGAAGGTACATTATCCGAGGAGAGAATTGAAGATCCCAATATCGTAAACCAGGTAGACATTGTAAGTTGCAAGGAGGTAATAACATATGGAACTGGTTCAAAACGGGTTGTTTTGATTGATTGTGGAGTTAAACACAACATTATAAGATGTCTGGTTAAAAGAGGTATTGAATTGATAAGAGTTCCATGGGACTATGATTTTAGTCAGATGGAGTACGATGGTCTCTTTATTTCAAATGGTCCTGGTAACCCTGACTTTTGTACTACTGCAGTAAATAACATAAAAAAAGCTTTCGAAAATGATACTCCGATTTTTGGAATATGTATGGGAAACCAACTGATGGCAAAGGCTGGAGGTGCTCAAACGTTTAAGATGAAGTACGGGCACAGAAGTCACAATCAACCTGTTCGCATGGTCGGTACAGACAGATGTTTTATAACCTCTCAAAATCATGGATATGCTGTGGATGACAGCACTTTGGGAAAAGAATGGGAGCCACTGTTTGTAAATATGAATGACGGTACAAATGAGGGAATCCGACACAAAAGCAAATCATTTTTCTCTTGTCAGTTTCATCCCGAGGCATCAAGTGGCCCTACCGATACTGAGTTTCTTTTTGATGATTTTATTAAATTACTGTAAATTAAAGCTATGGATACAACCATTAAAAAAGTATTACTTCTGGGATCGGGGGCATTGAAAATTGGTGAAGCAGGCGAATTTGACTACTCAGGATCTCAGGCTTTAAAGGCACTTAAAGAGGAAGGCATTGAGACTGTTTTAATTAATCCGAACATCGCCACAGTACAGACATCAGAAGGTGTAGCAGATAAAATATATTTTTTACCGGTAACCCCACACTTTGTGGAAGCGGTTATTAAAAAGGAGAAGCCTCAGGGAATTCTACTGGCTTTTGGGGGACAAACGGCTCTGAACTGTGGAGTTGAATTGTACAGAGCCGGAGTATTTGAAAAATATAATCTCAAAGTACTCGGTACTCCTGTACAGGCTATTATGAATACAGAAGACAGAGAGCTTTTTGTAAAGAAGCTCGATGAAATTTCTGTAAAAACTATTAAAAGCCATGCAGTTGAAAATCTTGAAGATGCAAGGTCTGCTGCAGAAAACCTTGGATATCCGGTAATTCTTAGGGCAGCTTATGCACTGGGTGGGCTTGGAAGTGGCTTTTGCGATAATGTGTCAGAACTTAATCTCTTGGCTAAAAAGGCTTTTTCTTATTCATCTCAAGTATTGGTTGAGAAATCTCTTAAAGGCTGGAAAGAGATAGAGTATGAGGTTGTAAGGGATAAATTTGATAACTGCATAACTGTCTGCAATATGGAGAATTTTGACCCGCTTGGTATTCATACGGGCGAAAGTATTGTTGTGGCTCCTTCTCAAACACTTACTAACAGTGAATATCATCTGCTCAGGGAGTTGGCAATAAAGATTGTAAGACATATTGGTGTTGTGGGAGAGTGTAATGTTCAGTATGCATTTGACCCGCTATCAGAAGACTATAGGGTTATTGAGGTGAATGCACGCTTGAGTAGATCATCTGCATTAGCTTCTAAGGCAACTGGTTATCCATTGGCGTTTGTTGCCGCCAAATTAGGTCTTGGATATGGACTTTTTGATCTTAAAAATTCAGTAACAAAAACCACTCCTGCTTTTTTTGAGCCAGCTCTGGACTATATAGTATGTAAAATTCCAAGATGGGATCTTTCAAAGTTCCAAGGTGTTTCTAGGGAAATTGGGTCAAGCATGAAGAGTGTTGGAGAGGTGATGGCAATTGGTAGAAACTTTGAAGAGGCAATTCAGAAAGGGCTAAGAATGATCGGTCAGGGAGCTCATGGTTTTGTTGCAAACAGAGAGATTTCTGTTGAAGACATAGATAAAGCTTTACGAGAACCCACAGACAACAGAATTTTTGTAATTTCAGAAGCATTTCAAAAGGGGTATACAGTTGAGCAAATCCAAAAACTAACCAAAATTGACAGGTGGTTTCTTGATAAACTGCACCATATTATCTTGACATCCCAAGAGTTATCAGCTCTAAACAGTCTGGACGAGATTAGTTACAAGTTACTAAAAATATCTAAAAATCAAGGTTTTTCAGACTTTCAGATTGGCAGATTAATCTATAAAGATTGCATGGACGTAGATGCTGCTGCTGCAATGGTCAGAACTTTTAGAAAAGGATTAAAAATTGTTCCCGTTGTAAAGCAGATTGACACATTGGCGGCAGAATACCCTGCCCGGACAAACTATCTCTACCTCACCTATAACGGAACTCACAATGATGTCAACTATCTTGGTGATCATAAATCAATTGTGGTTTTAGGTTCTGGCGCTTACAGAATAGGAAGTTCCGTTGAATTTGACTGGTGCAGCGTTAATGCACTGCTGACAATAAGAAATAGAGGATGGAGAGGTGTCATGATAAATTATAATCCGGAAACAGTTTCTACGGACTATGACATGTGTGACAGACTCTATTTTGATGAGCTGACATATGAAAGGGTAATGGATATATATGAGCTGGAAAATCCACATGGAATGATTGTTTCCGTGGGTGGCCAAATTCCTAATAATCTAGCGCTTAGATTGTATAAATCCGGAGTTCATCTCCTTGGCACAAGTGCTAAGAATATAGATAATGCTGAGGACAGACATAAGTTTTCTTCAATGCTCGATAGACTAACGATTGATCAGCCAAGGTGGAAAGAGCTGTCCACCCTGTCAGAAGTAAACGATTTTGTAGATCTGGTTGGCTTTCCGGTTTTGGTAAGGCCTTCTTATGTTCTTTCTGGTGCTGCAATGAATGTCTGTTCAAACAATACTGAATTAGAACAGTTTCTGACACTAGCCGCAAATGTATCTAAGAGACATCCTGTTGTGGTTTCAGAATTCATTCAGAATGCAAAAGAAATTGAGATTGATGCTGTTGCCAATAAAGGGAATATCGTAGCTTATGCAATCTCCGAACACATAGAATTTGCCGGCGTTCACTCTGGTGACGCTACCATTCAGTTTCCACCCCAGAAGCTTTATGTAGAAACCGCCAGAAGAATTAAGAAAATTGCAAAAAAAATTGCTGAAGAGTTAAGTATAACCGGGCCTTTCAACATTCAGTTTCTTGCCAAGGAAAATGATATTAAAGTGATAGAATGCAACCTCAGAGCCTCCAGAAGTTTCCCTTTTGTATCAAAAGTGCTTAAAATTAATTTCATTGACTTAGCCACTCGGGTAATGATTGGAGAGGATGTAGCAGCTCCTTCTAAAAATGCATTTGATCTGGATTATGTAGGAATAAAGGCATCTCAATTTTCATTCTCGAGGCTTCAAAAAGCAGATCCGGTTCTGGGTGTTGACATGGCTTCTACAGGAGAGGTTGGCTGCATAGGAGATGATACAAATGAGGCAATCTTAAAGTCCATGTTATCTGTAGGATACAAAATACCCAAACAGAACATTCTGCTATCTACCGGAGATGCCAGACAAAAAGCCGATATGCTGGCTGCTGCAAAGTTACTTGCAGAAAAGGGCTACAATCTCTTTGCAACTGGTGGTTCTTATAAATATCTTATTGATAATCATATTCCCGCAGAATTAGTTTACTGGCCAAGCGAATCATCAATGGAGCCTCAGGCAATAAGGCTGCTTCAGGATAAGAAAATTGATCTCGTTATCAATATTCCTAAAAACCTCACTCAGGTTGAACTTGAAAATGGCTATAAGATACGAAGAACTGCCGTGGATTTTAATATTCCGCTTATTACAAATGCGAGACTTGCTTCGGCCTTTATATTTGCTTTCTGTACGATACCTATAGAAGATATCCAGATTAAAAGCTGGGACGAATATATATCTTAATCTGAGATATATCACTCATCTTCAATAACCTGTTTTTCTCCCTCTCCCAGAATCAGTCTAGAGCTCTCTTCATCAAGAGACTCTACACCTTTTAATTTTCTGCGGATTGCATTTGTTCTTGTTCCTACAAGCTTATCAATATCATCCAAACCACCCTGTATATTTTTCTGAGCTTTGTGCAGAAGTCCTCCGAACGATTCGAATTCAGTTTTTACAGCTCCCAGCACCTTCCATACTTCGCTGCTTCTCTTCTCTATGGCTAAAGTTCTGAAACCCATCTGAAGACTGTTGAGTATGGCCGCCAGAGTTGTTGGTCCGGTTACAAGAACCTTGTACTTTTGCTGTAGCTCTTCCAGAAGTGAGGCTTTGCGGACTATTTCTGCGTAGATTCCTTCAAATGGGAGGAACATAATTGCAAAATCGGTTGTATAAGGGGGAGCAACATACTTATCGTGAATATCCCTTGCCATCTTCTTTATTGTACTGTCCATACTTTTTTGTTCCTGGTCAATTTTTGCAATATCCCCGGAATCATATGCATCCTGAAGTGACTCATACACCTCTTTTGGAAATTTTGCATCAATCGGAAGCCAAATCTGGTTGTTCTGGTCATCCTTGCCGGGAAGTTTAATTGCAAATTCAACAAAATCTTTCCCTCCTGGTTTTGTCTTTACATTAGATTCATATTGTTCAGGAGCCAGAATTTGCTCCAGCAACATTGAAAGCTGTACCTCTCCTATTCCACCTCTCATCTTAACGTTGCTTAGTACTCTTTTTAAGCCTCCTACATCTTGGGCAAGTGCCTGCATTTCTCCAAGACCCTTTTGAACCTCATTTAATTGTTTGCCGACAGTCTCAAAACTTTGTCCGAGTCTTTCACTGAGAGTTTTTTCCAGTTTTTCCTCAACAGTTATTCGTATTTTTTCTAGTTTATCTTCTGTATTTTTAATCATTTCATTTTGACGGAGTTCAATTTGTGAAAGTTTCTCTTTTTGGATCTCTGTCAAAAAATTGAAACTCTTGTCAGAAGAGTCCTGAAAAGACTTCATGTTTTTAGACAGTTGTTCCGAGAACTGCTTAAGTGCTTCTGACAGTTCCGCTCTGTTCTCTTTTGAAGATCTCATGCTCTCTTCCCGTAAATAGCGTATATCGTCTATCAGTCTTATTTCCAGCCTATTCAAATTTTCTATTAATGAATTAATTCTTTCTCTCGTTTCCACATTTAAATCGACAAGAGATTTTGACCTTTTTTCAATATTATAAGCCAGAAAAATTACAATAAGTCCAATAATAATCAGAAGTATAAAAGTTAGAATTATCAATAAATTCATCTCGGGAAAGTTGTTAAAAAATGTAGTTGAAACATTACAAATTAACGAAAAAACAACTATATTTGCAATAGTAAAAGCATGTAGCATACAAACAAGACAGAACCTCACCAAAATGTCCGATAATATTATGATAATTAAGGAGGATAATTGATATATGGGTAAGTTGTTTGATAAATTGATGGAGGATTATCGTTTTAAGGAGGGCCTTAACGCATGCATCAACTGTGGAACCTGTACTGCCATTTGCCCTGCTGCTGAGTTTTATAAATATGACCCAAGATCTATTACAAATACAGTTCAATCCAAAGATGATGAAGAGATTGAAGCATTGTTAAAAAGCGAAACTATCTGGTATTGCGGCGAGTGTATGTCCTGCATAACAAGATGTCCCAGAAAAAATGCTCCAGGATTAATAATCATGGCTCTAAGAAATCTTTCGTTGGAGCTCGGATACTTTATTGAGTCTGAAAAAGGCAGACAGCAGTATGTATTGAATAAAGTACTCTGCGGTAATATTCTCAATTTCGGATATTGTATATATCCCCGCACATTTACGCATAAAGACCATCCGGAATCAGGTCCTGTTGGCAAATGGACGGAAGATAATCTTGATGCGTTGCACCAGAGACTGGGTTCAAACCTGGATGGTAAAGGTCCGGGAATATTAAGAAAAATCCCTAAAGATGACCTGGATGAGCTAAAAATCATTTTTGATGTTACAGGGGCTACATCAAGATTAGACTATGTAGAAAAATTGTCATTGAAAAAGGCCGACGAAATGGGGCTTTCACAGGAGGAGTACCTTGAGCATATTTTTACAAAAACAGAGATAGATCACCATAATTAAGCCTATGATTGTTAATGGTAAACAAAAAATTTGGAGCGATTATCAAAAGGAGATCCCTGATGATCATTATTTTTACGTAAGAAGTTGTATTCGCCAAAACTTTTTCCCTGCATCTGAGAAAATTTTTATAGATATTGTCCAGAATAAACTGAAGCTGGATTTCTTTGAAACGGAGCATCATACTACCTGCGGTGGAATTGCCTATCATAGCGACGCTATACCTCAGGAGACGCTTATGACAATAGTAGCCAGACAATTTGCTTTAATGACAGAGGCCGGATATAAGAATTATGTGGCCTCTTGCATTACTTCGTTTGGTATATATACAGAAACATTAGAAACCTGGCGGCACTTTCCGGAACTTGAGACAAAGATTCGGGAAAATCTGTGGAGAGCAACAAAAAGAGAGTTTAATAAACCCGAATATCTTGCTCATGCAAGTGATGTCATATACAAACTAAGAGACAGGATTGCTGCCAATTCTACACATATGTTGGTTAACAAAGAGACAGGAAAACCATTAAAGGTTGTAGAGCACATTGGATGCCATTATTCTAAGATGTTTCCATCCAAGGGAGTTGGCGGAGCAGAATATCCATACGTTTTAACCGGTATGATCGAGGCGTGGGGTGGGGAGATTATCGATTATCCGGAAAGAAGACACTGTTGTGGTTTCGGATTCAGACAGTATTTGGTTAAGGCAAACAGAGGTTATTCTATATCTAATACCCATAAAAAATTTGAATCCATGCAGCCTTTCAAACCAGACATGATTATTACCAATTGTCCGGGATGTCCATATTTTTTAGACAGATGGCAATATGTTATTTCGGAAATGGAGGGTAAAACCTACGGAGAAAACTCACAGGGGATACCAGTATTCACCTATGAAGAGGTTGCCGGACTTGTCCTCGGATATAACCCGTGGGATTTAGGTCTTCAGATGCATCAAACAGGAGTTGAACCTCTGCTCGATAAGATGGGAATAAAATATAACAAAGCAGACAAATACAAATTATGAATAAACAGGTATTGGTTATAGGAGGTGGTCCGGCAGGGCTCGAGGCTGCAAACCAGCTAAAAATCTTTGGTTATAAAACATATATTGTTGAAAAGAGCGAAAAGCTGGGAGGTCACCTTGTTAAGTGGGATCGACTTTTTCCAGAAAGCATCTCTGCTGCCGAAACTTTGCACATGCTGCTGGAGCCTGTCAGTGATATAACAACTTTTTTGAGTACAGAGGTTGTTTCGGTCAATAAAAGCAATGGTAACTTTCGTGTTCTCCTATCCAATGACGCCACGCTTATTGTTTCATCAATCATAGTAGCAACAGGATTTTCACTTTTTCCGGCAGAAAAGAAAGAGGAGTATGGATACGGTATATACAACAGGGTGATTACAAGCGCAGATCTGGAAAATTATTTCAAGAGTCAATCTGACGACAGAATACAAAATCCAAAAACCATCGGCTTTGTACATTGTGTTGGATCCAGAGATGAAAAGGTTTGTAACAGGCAGTGCTCAAAAGTATGCTGTGTAACAGCTGTCAAACAGGCATGCGAAGTAAAAGAGCTCTTTCCTCAATCTGATATTTACTGCTTCTATATGGATCTGAGAATGTATGGAAGAAACTATGAGGACCTGTACCTAGAGGCACAGAGCAAATATGGAATCAGGTTTATAAGGGGACGAGTTTCGGAAGTTTCAGAAGATGAATATGGAAAATTGGTAATAAAAGCAGAGGACACGCTCTCTTCAAAACCTTTAAAAATTACCTTGGATCTTCTTGTCCTTATGATAGGCATGATAAAAAACGATGATAATGAGAGACTGGCCAACCTTCTGAAAATAAAGGTTGGTGAAGATGGTTTTTTCAAATCAATCAATCCGGTCTTGAGATCAACCGAAGGTGATTCCGAAGGTATCTTTTTCGCAGGCGCTTCAACAGGGCCTAAAACTCTGCCTGAATCTATCAACGAAGCAAAAGCATCAGTATCAGCTATTCATGGACTTTTATCAAAACAGAATTGATATGATTAATTTTGGTTATTCTCTTACCTCAAGTTCACGAATCAGTCTTGATGACATAGATCAAAGCAGGTTAAAAAAAATTATCCGTATTGAACCTGATTTTGTTAAGTGTATTGCATGTGGCTCATGTGCTGCCTCTTGTACAGCAGCCAATTTTACAAAAGTAAATTTGAGAATGGTAATACTTTTGTTAAACCGGGGTCTCGAACCGGAGGCTATTTCTCTGATTGAAGGGTGCATGCTATGTGGAAAATGCACACTTGTATGCCCAAGAGGGATCAACACCAGAAATTTAATCCGCAATATATTAAAGATTTACAAGGAGACCTAATTTGAAAGAGCGTTTAATATTTGGATATGACCCGTTCGTCTTACCATTCACTCTTGGAATGGTCTTTATTATATTATATCTGCTGGTAGGTACCATCCGGATAATATTGGCATTAGACAACGGCGAAAGAAAATTACTTCTGAAATCTTTTTTGCCTAATATGTTCTTTAAAAATGTAAAAGAGATCATATTGGACTGCCTTATCCATGTAAAAATATTCAGGAAAAATCTATTGCTGGGATACATGCACTCAAGCATTGCTTTCGGCTGGTTTATGCTCATTTTGATCGGGCATATTGAGGTTATACTCTATACTCCTCAGAGAACCGGAGTTCTCTATTATCCTGTATTTTTCAGGTACTTTGTGATGGAGACGCATGAAACATTGAGAGGATCTTTCTTCTTTTTCTTAATGGATCTCTCTTTACTGCTGGTTTTGAGTGGTATAGGACTTGCATTTTTTAAAAGATTCCATTCGAGAGTTCTTGGAATGAGAAGAACCACTAAGCTTCGCCTGGGAGATAAAATAGCGATGTACTCATTGTGGGCAATATTTCCGTTACGTCTTTTGGCAGAAAGTTTCACAGCCGATATCAGTGGGGGAAGTTTCCTGACAATATCCATAAACCGCCTTTTGACTGCTTTTGTAACAAACCCTAACAATATTTTACCTGTATGGTGGACTTACTCCTCTGTTTTGGGACTCTTTCTTTTTGCGTTGCCTTTCTCCAGATATATGCATATACCTACTGAGATTTTACTGATTGTTTTGAGGAATGCCGGTATAAAATCATCAATTTCAAGAGATGGCTTTGCAGAGAGTGAAATTTACTCTTGTTCAAGGTGTGGCATATGTATTGATGCCTGCCCAATGAGTGCAAAGAAAAGAAACATAAAATTTTCTTCTGTATATTATATCCGGCTTCTCAGACGAAGATCCGACGAGTCATTGAATGCTGCAGACAAATGTCTTATGTGTAACAAGTGTGTTGATGCATGCCCTGTTGGAATTGATTCCACAAGGTTAAAACTACTGAAACGACAAGAGGAGCATGGGAAGAACCGGGTAAACTTCGAATATCTTTCATCAGTAGAAAATATTGATAATAAGGCAGATGGAATATTATACTATGCTGGCTGCATGACACATCTCTCTCCTGCCATTTATAAATCTCTCTTCAAAATTTTAGATAAGGCTCATGTTGATTATACTTTTTTAGATTATAACGGATCAATATGTTGTGGGAGACCGTTAATGTTGTCCGGAAATGTAGAGGGAGCCAGAAAGCTCATAGAGAAAAACACTGAATTGATTAAGGCTTCCGGATGCAAAACACTTCTTTTGTCGTGTCCGATTTGTTATAAAATTTTTAATGAAGAATATAATCTTGAGGGAATAAATATTGTTCATCACTCTGTATACATTAATGATCTGGCCAGAAGCGGAAAAATTTTATTAAAAAAGAGTACTGAATCATTTGTGTTTCACGATCCGTGTGAATTGGGTAGAGGTTCAGATATTTATGATGAACCAAGAGAATTACTTTCTGGTATTGGGGTTGTTAAGGAGGCTTCACAAGAGAGAAAAGAGAGCATTTGCTGCGGAGGAAGTCTAGGTAGTTTAACATTGTCTTTCACTGAAAGAGAACAAATTACAAAATTATCATTAATGTCTCTTCTAAAAAATAATCCAGATAAAGTAGTTACTGCCTGCCCGCTTTGCCTGAAAAGTTTTAGCTTTCATAACGACAGGCCAACCAGAGATATTGCCCAGATTGTATCAGAAAATTTAATTTAATAGCTATATTTGACTTCAAATTAATCGTATGTTAATCGTATGGCTTTATGGCAAAATATAAACTTCAAAACTTTACTTCCGGAAGGATATTCGACGACACTGGCTGGCTTTTAAGTGATCCACTGGGCAGTAATTCCTCTTTGATCAGAACAATTTACGATAAAAAACAGATTGATCCCCAAAATGAGTCTCTAGGTTTTTTTAAATACTCAGACTGGCTGCCGATAAGCAGGCTTTTGAAAAATTCCGCCTCTACAATAACCTATAAAAGCGTTGAATTGGCCAGATCACTTGATCTGGAGAATTTATATATAAGTTTCAGCGGTTACTGGCCGGAAAAAGGTGCTAAAATGACGACCTGCTCGTTTAAAGAGACGGAGGCCTATTCTGTCTGTGCCAGGTTAAAAGAGAATTCTGACGGTGTAATGGTTGTGGCATCTGCCGGTAATACAGCAAGAGCATTTGCAAAGGTATGCTCAGAAAACAAAATTCCTCTGCTGATTGTAGTTCCGGAAGACAATCTTGATGCACTTTGGTTTGATTCTCCTATAAATGATTGCGTTAAACTAATTTGTTCTTCAACGCAATCTGACTATTTTGATGCAATAGATCTTGCCGACAAAGTATGTAAGTCTCCCATGTTTTTTGAAGAGGGAGGAGCAAAAAATGTTGCGAGAAGGGATGGCATGGCAACAACAGTATTATCTGCTGTTACAACGATCGGACGTATACCAGACTATTACTTTCAGGCAATTGGCAGCGGAACTGGCACAATTGCAGCCTGGGAGGCAAATCTGAGATTGCTTGAGGATGGAAGATTCGGAAATCACAAAATGGTACTTCTGCCATCTCAGAATTCTCCTTTTACTCCTATGTATGACGCATGGAAGGTGGGTAGCAGAGATCTGTTTCAAACAGATGAAAATGAGGCAAGAGAAAGAGCTCTTTTAATTGGAGCTAAAGTTCTGTCAAACAGAAGACCTCCGTACTCTGTACCAGGAGGTCTGTATGATGCATTAATAGATACCGGCGGTGACATTGAGATTGCAGACAATGGAGAGATGGAAATGGCATGCGCACTTTTTGAAAGGAAAGAAGGGATAGATATTCACCCTGCAGCTGGTATAGCACTTGCCGGAATGATAAAAAGCATCAATTCCGGAAAAGTAGAGAGAGAAAAAGTATTGATGCTTAACATAACGGGTGGTGGCGAAAAAAGATTCAAATCTGAAAACAAGGTTTTTTTATTGAAGCCAAACCTTATTATTGACAATAATTTAGAAACTGAAACATTAGTAAAATTGGTAGAGTCTCTTTTTTAACTTATTATCATTCACGAAATTGCTAAATTTATCGCCTCAATCAATTTATGTCCTGCAGATTATTCTTTTACAGATTTTACAATTATTGCTGTGCCCATACCACCTCCGATACACAGAGAGGCTAAACCAAGTTTCTTACCGGTTGCTTTAAGCTCATAAAGCAAAGAGACAATTATTCTATTTCCTGATGCCCCAATAGGGTGGCCCAATGCTATAGCTCCTCCGTTGATATTACATCTCTGGTCAAACCACTCACGGCTAACCTTATGTTCGGTAATCAGTTCTTTAATAACTCCTAGTGACTGAGCGGCAAAAGCCTCGTTAAGTTCAATTAACTCCATTTCAGATAGCTTCATATTTGCATTTTTAAGAGCCATTCTTATAGCAGAAACAGGGCCTAACCCCATAATTTCAGGATTCACACCACCTTGCCCAATTGCAACTATCTCTGCCATAGGTTTCAAAATATAATTTTTGACTGCATCCTCGCTGGCAAGCATAACAAAAGACGCCCCGTCATTTACTCCTGAAGAATTTCCTGCAGTTACAGTTCCCTCTTTTTTAAAAGCTGGCTTTAATGCAGCAAGTTTCTCCAGAGTACTTGTTCTGTTGGGAAACTCATCCTTATCAAAAATTATCGTCTCTTTTTTACCAACAATTGTCACAGGAACAATCTCTTTTGAAAAAGCTCCTGAGTCAACAGCTTTTATAGCCTTCTGCTGAGTAATATACGCAAACTCATCCTGTTCTTCTCTTGAAATTCCACACTTTTCAGCTACATTCTCAGCTGTAATACCCATATGGTAGTTGTTAAAAGCATCTGTCAGACCATCACAAACCATATGGTCAACTGCCTGTATATTACCCATTTTAATTCCATTTCTCACTGATCCGTGAAGGACAAATCCGGCATTTGACATACACTCTGTTCCACCTGCAATAACTATCTCAGCAGAACCAGAAAGTATATCTGCATAACCATTCATAACGGCTTTCATACCTGAACCGCAAACCATATTGATAGCGTAAGCCGGAACTTCAGGAGGTATGCCGGCTTTGATTGCTGACTGACGGGCAACTCCCTGCATTTGTCCTGCAGAAAGAACGTTTCCGACTATTACGGAGTCAATTTTTTCCGGATTAATACCAGTTTCATGAATAATCTCTTTAATGACCAATGCACCAAGTTCTCCCGGGTTAAAAGAAGAGAGCGAACCCATAAATTTACCAATTGCAGTACGTCTGGCTGCTACTATATAAACCTTTTTCATTTTATGACCTCATTTTTATTAAATTATCTGAAATTATCAATTTTGCACCTGTTGCCTCTTGCACCTGATCAACAGTAAACTCCTGGTGGATTTCGGTTAAAACAATACCCTGGGGAGTAATAACCATAACACCCATCTCAGTTATAATCATATTTACCTGACCTTCAGCGGTAAGTGGTAATTTACATGCTTTTAAGATTTTATGTGCTCCTTTTGCTGTGTGCTCCATGGCAAGAATTACCCTTCGTGCGCCAATAATCAGATCCATTGCGCCACCCATTCCTGGAGTTTTTTTACCAGGAATCATCCAGTTTGCTAAATTTCCTTTTTCGTCTACCTCCAAAGCACCAAGGATAGTAACATCTACATGTCCTCCCCTTATTATTGAAAAAGAGAAAGAAGAGTCAAAACAGGAGGCTCCCGGAAAATATGAGATGTAGCCCCCTCCTGCGTTCGTAAAATTTTTATCCTCTTCTCCGGCTGCCGGTTCCGGCCCCATTCCAAGCAGTCCGTTCTCGGATTGAAGAGTAACCTTTATACCCTCTGGTAAAAAATTTGGAATAAGGGTTGGAAGGCCAATTCCCAAATTGACAACATCCCCATCTTTCAGTTCGAGAGCCGCCCTTCTGGCAATTACCTCTCTAATTTGATTCTTATCCATTTCAATGCGTTTAAATTTTATTCTTAACTATTTGTTTGATTTTCTTTTATATATTTCCTGAGCAATAAAGGAGGCTACGTCGTCTGCATAGGTATTCATCCCAAATCCGGCGTCATATCCAAGTTCCTTTGCAAGTTCATGGGTAATTCGCGGGCCTCCGCAGACTAAAATTATTTTATCTCTTAACCCCTCTGCCTCAAGAAGTTCTACAAGTTCAACAAGATTTTTTATATGGACATCCTTTTGCGTGACAGTCTGTGAAACCAGAAGAGCATCTGCTTTAAGCTCAATGGCTTTAGCAATAAATTCCTCATTAAGGACCTGAGAACCAAGATTATATGCATCTATCATTTCATACCTTTCAAGACCGTAGTGACCTGCATAGCCTTTCATATTCATTATTGCATCAATTCCCACGGTATGAGCATCTGTTCCGGTACTGGCGCCTATCACAACCACACGTCTGCCAATGTTCTCCCTTATGTAATCATCTGTCTGGTGCATGTCCATTATCTCGGACTCAACCTTAGGTACAAAAATTGTTGTATAATCCACAGTATAAACCGTGCTTCCGTAACAATTGAAGAATGTGTAACCCGGCATTAGTTCCCTGTAAAATACTACCTGTGGATTTTCAAAACCCATCTTTTTCAGGAATTGTTTAGCTGCTTCAATTGCCTCTGCTCCAACGGGAACAGGCAAAGTAAAACTAAGCTGGATCTTGCCGTCATTCATAGTATCGCCATATGGTTTTACTTTGGTTAAGTCCAGTGTTTTGTCAAAATCCTTTGACTGAGTTGAATAAAGACCTCCGCTCATACTATTTCTATTATTTAGCTCCTATCATTAACTGAATAAATGGATTCATATAATTATTGCCCTTCTCGGCAACACCTTCAAGACCCTTGCCTCCATGTTTCGGGCGCTTGACATCGCCGAAAATGCCCTTTTCAAGTGCAGTAAAAAGTCCTTCGTGATCAATCTTCTCCAGCAGTGCAATTGCATTTTCCAAAACCTCCTTTGCTCTGGATCTAATAATTCCTCCCTCCTTGTACTCAACCTCCTCTCCTATGCTTCTCAGATTGCCAAAAATATATTTAGCATTCTCAATTGAAAGGAACCTGTCAGCCATAAATGGTGTGTGTATAGCCTCGGTAGGCATACCCAGCAGTTGAATCCCCTGATTTGTCCAGATTCCGATGATATTGAAAAGTGCATCCTGAATATGACCTCTAAAAATATTCCCTGTCATAAACTTTGTAGGGGGCATGTATTTAAGAGGAGCTTTAGGGAATATCTCTCTTGTCATCTGAGCTTGTGCAAGCTCATAAAGGAAACCATTTTCAAGTTCCGGAGTCATTTCAAATGCATGACCAAGACCCATCTGCTCTTCCGGAAGTCCGGCTAAAAGAGCCAGTTGTTCATTTATAAGGTCAGATGCAAGAACAGTATGCGCCTCTTCAAAAGCGTCTGCTGTAGTAAGGTAATTATCCTCTCCTGTATTGATTATTACTCCTGCAAAACCATTTATTACCCTTGAGAAAAACTGGTCTATAAGGGTTCTCTGCATGTTGATATCTCTGAAAAGAATGCCATAAAGAGCATCATTAAGCATTACATCAAGACCTTCAAATGCACCCATAACAGCAATTTCCGGCATACAAAGACCTGAACAATAATTACATAATCTTATATATCTTCCAACCTCCTCTCCTACTTTATCCAAAGCAGAACGCATAATCCGGAAATTCTCCTGAGTCGCGAATGTTCCTCCGAACCCTTCAGTTGTTGCACCATATGGTACGTAATCGAGAAGTGACTGGCCGGTAGTTCTTATTACTGCTATTATATCTGCTCCCTGACGTGCCGCAGCTTCTGCCTGAATAACATCCTCATAAATGTTGCCGGTCGCAACAATTACATAGAGATATGGCTTGGAACCCTCTCCAATTTTATTCAGATACTCCTCCCTGCGGGCCTTTTTCGCATAAATTCTGTTTATGCTGTCATTGATGACAGGATTTATCTTTGAATCAATTTCAACCTTTGATGCTATAGGCAGTTTTGTAATATCAATAGAACCATCAGAAATTTTCTCTGCTATCTGTTGAGGTGTTAATCCAGTATTTACCATTGCATTCGCGATATAGAACAGAGCTCCCTGATTCAATACCCCTTTATCCTTTAACTCGTCTACTACAACATTTGGCAGGGGTACTTGGTTTTCATCTATCCCGTCAATGTCCAACAGCCGGCAGAGTGTTCTCTCTACAGCTACCGTTGTGTAACTTACCACAAAGTTTTGAACATCGTCCGCTATATTTTTTGACAGCGTCCTGGCATATTCCACTCTTTTGAAATCCAGTCCTAACTTACTTTGCATTTCACCCAATTTTTTTATTTTATATAATTTTCTTAACAATCTTCTCAGCCTCTTCAACCCATTCATTATCAATTCCAAGAGATCGTGCAATCTGAAGTGCCTCCTGAGGGGATTCTGTACTGAAATCTTCTATCAGTTGATAATTCATAGTTCCATTTTCATATCCTTTAACTCTCAGCCTTTTACAGGTATCAGTATCAATATTATAGTGTGTTGTAATCACCATTCTAAAGTTCATGCCTGAGAGAATTCTTATCAATGCTTTAACCAAAGCTGTCCCCTCTGTCGGATTAGTTGTTCTGGCAGGCTCATCTATTAGTGCAAGAATATTCTTGCCGCTTCTGACTGCTTTGATTACATTGTCTATCCTCCTCATTTCTGCCGCAAAAGAGGATAAACCTTTATATATGTTCTGTTCATCCCCTATACAGAAGTGAATTTCGTGAACAGGAACAATTTCGGCCTCTTTTGACGGGATTCCGAACCCAAACTGATAAAGATACTGGGAGAGGGCCAATGTTTTTAAAACGACCGTTTTCCCACCCATATTAGCACCGGTAATTAAAACTGGTTTTGTCGTAGCAAAAGAGATATCTATATTTTGAAACGATCGTCCCTCTTTTGCGATAATCTCCTTTATCTCCGGGTTAAAAAGAGCTGTATAAGAAGTTATTTCCTTGCTTACTATAGGGATACAAAGCTTTAACTCATTTATTTGTAATGATTTAGCGATTAAAATATCAATTTTAGCCAAAGTATTAATGGTGTTCCTTAACATAGAGGTGAAGGCAATAAGTTGTGTGCAGAGTTCTTTTCTTATCCTGTCTTCCATTAACGATGCTTTATAAAGAAGTTCGTTACTGTATTTGCTCTCTTTCCTTACCTCATTTCTAATATTCTTAAGTTCCTCTGAATAATGGTCGTAAATATAAAATGAGGTTATTTTATGACCTTCCGGATCCAGAAGGTCCACAATGGCCGAAAGATTTTCAAAAAGAATAGTTTTGATGAATGTTCCCTCAAAAAGTGTTTTGATATCTTCATTTAGCAGAGCTAACCCCTTTATTTCGTACAACTCGATGTCATCAAGAACAGCTCCATCTTCAAGTCTTGAGATAGTCCCCCTGATGTCTCTCAATGAGGAGAGTTTATTACTGATGTTTAACAAAGTGTATGTGAATTTGTCCTCTCTGGCAAAAATATGATAAAACTCCTCAAGTTCAGCGTAGTAATTAGATATTTCTCTGGCAGACTGAAGCATTACAGTCTCCATAAGCACCTGACGGGCAACAGAAGATTGCAGATTCAGATTTTCAAAGAAAAAACGGAATCCACTATGACTGTCCAAAATTGTTTTAAGCCTCATAACTGTTCTTCATTATATCATAAACAGGTAACCCAATAACAGTTTCGAGTTCATGGCAAAGTTTATCCGAATTAAGCATCACCCCGTTTGGTGCTAATGGATTAACGCAAACGGCAACAAGATTGCTTCTTAACAGGACACCAATTCTTCCGCCTCTTTTAGTAAATATGCGAAAAGAGTTTTGAGGAACAAAAATTTTTGAGAAATCCCTGACTATTATTTCGGCATCATTCGCAATTGCCTCTTCTCTCACAAGGTTTAAAAATCTGTCAGTTAAAGCACCAGATATATACAATGCCTTTGCCTCTTTAAGAACATCTTCATCTATCTTCTTTATTTCCATTGCAGAAGATATATTTAATTCATTCAGATCTCCTTCCTCTCCGATTCTCCAAATACCTCTTTCAAGAGTTTTGAGATATTCTATGGAAATATTCTTAGTCAATGGCAGTTTAATCAACTCCACAACATAAGCGCTCTTGTTTACCAAAGTATTTATATTGGCAGAAAGAGCAGCTCCGGTTGTAAGAATCATAGATCTGCTTATAGTTGGCGAAGCGATGCTCATTCGTGAGAGCGCCCCATCTACAATGCATAAATCAACTTTATATTTTTTGTAAACATCATCCATCCACCTTTTAAGCCCTGCAGTAGTAGAGGGTCCAGACAGCAAAACTTTCCCCTGAGTAAGTGCTCTTGCTGTAACAATTCTTCCTAACGAACCTGACTCTTCACTAATGTCAAGAACTTCCGATAATATCTCCCGTTTTTTGTAATGTTTCTCACTTGTAGCAAACAGCATCCCCTCTTTCAGAATTATTTCTGGTTTTGCAGTTTTTGTGATCTGGTCAATTCTTTCACCATCAATACCTATCGAACTTATTGCAACTTTTACCCTTTCTAAAGGAACTCTTTTGATCAGGTAATTCAGACACTCTGTTTTTCCGGTATTCTTTTCAAGCCCTACAATAGAAACACTGCTGTAATTTAGAAGATCCTGAATAAATGGCATTTCAAATTATTGTTTTTTATGCGATCTCAATTTTCGCATTAATTCTGCAGGTTCAATCGACAGTTTCTGACCTTGCAACAAAGACGTAACTCCTTCTACCTTAATATTTTCCCTGCAATCCGGACAGTTACAATTGTTGTGATAGTCCATTGGTTCTGTATATGTTGTAATTACCCCTTCAAAATTTCTGAGAACAATTCTGCCTGGTGACTGTGATATTATATAGGTAGGCATAACCGGGATCTTTCCTCCACCACCTGGTGCATCCACAACAAATGTCGGAACAGCATATCCTGAGGTATGTCCTCTCAAGCCCTCAATAATCTCAATTCCCTTTGAGACAGGTGTTCTGAAATGTTCAAGCCCCATTGAAAGATCACACTGATAAATGTAATATGGTCTTACCCTCATCTTAACTAAAAGATGGACAAGTCTTTTCATAATGTTCACACAATCGTTAACGCCTCTGAGCAAAACTGATTGATTTCCAAGCGGAATTCCGGCATTTGCCATTTTTTCGCACGCTGCAATCGCCTCAGGAGTAACCTCATTCGGATGGTTAAAGTGTGTATTCAGCCATATGGGGTGGTACTTCTTAAGCATTTCAACCAGATTGTCTGTAATTCTTTGAGGACATACTACAGGAGTTCTTGAGCCGATCCTTATAATTTCTACATGAGGGATTGCCCTCAATCTTTGGATAATTGATTCCAGTTTTGCATCCGAAACCATCAAAGCATCTCCTCCTGACAAGAGAACGTCCCTTACCTGAGGAGTAGCGGCTATATAATCAATTGCCTTTTGAATATTGTCTACAGGAGATTCGTCATCTTTTTGGCCGGCAAATCTTCTACGGGTGCAGTGACGACAATACATTGAACACATATCGGTTATCAAAAGAAGTACTCTGTCCGGATATCTGTGCGTTAAACCTGGTACCGGAGAGTCTTCGTCCTCATGGAGAGGGTCAAGAAGATCTGCTGCAGACTGATGTGTTTCTGCTACTGTTGGAATCGCCTGTTTTCTTATAGGGCAATTCGGATTATCAGGGTCAATAAGGCTTATGTAGTATGGCGTAATGGCCATCCTTAATGTTGCAAGCGATTTTTTAACACCATCCTCCTCTTCCGGAGTCAGTGTTATACATTTCTTTAACTGCTCCAGTGTCTCTATGCGGTTTTTTACCTGCCATTTCCAGTCATTCCATTGCTCATCCGTTGCTTCCGGAAATAGCATTTTTCTTCTATTCTCTACCATATTGTTTAAACATATAATTTTTCAAAAAGCTCTCTGATTGGCTTAGATTCCCGGATAATATTCAGAGTCAGGTTTGCATGACCTTTTGCATAACCATTTCCAACTATCAGGTTTATGTCCTTGCCTACCCCTTCTGCTCCTAGTGCAGCTTTTGTAAAACTGGTAGCCATCGAGAAAAAATAGACGCACCCCTGTCCTTTTGTTATTAATATCGAGGTCATTTCAGTAGAGGGAACATTTACGTTATTTACAGTAACATCGCAACCTCTTCCTCCTGTTACTGACATCACTTTTTCATAGACATCCATAACATTTGTAGCGTCTGCAACAATCACATCTGTTGCAAGATTCATGTCCACAATTCGTTGTGCATTTTCTTTTGAGTATTCAACAACTATTACCTTGCCAGAGGGTCCGGCATTTTGCATTGCCTGATAGCAGCACAGTATCCCGGATTTTCCGCCGCCACCAATTATGCAAACAATATCACCCTCGGTAACAAGCCTGTCAACCTGTGCAGGAGCTCCGGCAACATCAAGTGCTGCAAGAGCAAGTTTTTCCGGAATGTCATCAGGGAGAATAGCGAATAACCCGCTTTCAAAAAGTATAGCCTGGGCATCTACATCTATCTGGTCAGAAGATGGTGATAGTTTCTTAATTGAATTTATCTTTAGCGGTGTCAAAGATAGGGATACAAGGGTGGCTATCCTGTCTCCCACTTTTAGCTTGTTCTTTGGAAAATTTTGACCTATCTCCTTAACAGTACCAATAAGCATTCCGCCGGATCCAGTTACAGGATTCTGCATCTTTCCCCTCTCCTCTACTATTGACAGTATCATCTCTTTCATCTTTTCTGCATCTGAGCCACAAGCTTTCTTGATCTGTGTGTAAGAGGCAGAATCGATATTTAAAGTAGATACGTCAATAAGCACTTCATTATCATAAATGGACATAGTATTGTCCAGCCTCTGAGCCGGTTGAGGCAATGTGCCTCTTGGAGAGATAACTCTGTGTGTGCCATATCTGCAAGCCTTTACCATATAATATTTTAACTATGCATAGAGTTCTGTAAATACCTTTCTTAATTTTTCACTTTCGCGAAGTAGCTCCAGTGTAATTTCTGCATGACCCTTTGTATAGCCATTACCTACAATCATTGTAACATCGCTGCCTACCCCTTCTGCTCCCAGTGCCGCTTTTGTGAAGCTTGTTGCCATGGAGAAGAAATAGACGACTCCGGTATCTTTTGTGCACAGAATACTGGTCATTTCAGTGTCAGTAATATTTACATTGTTAATAGTCACATCACACATTTGCCCGTGTGTAAGTTCTTCTATTTTCTCAAGAACAGAAACTGGCTGAGTAGCATCTGCAGAGAATACATAGTCGCAGAATCCAAGATCCTGTAGTCTTTTAGTGCTTTTTTCGCTGTGACAAAGACCAATAACCTTACCTGTAACTCCTGCACGTTTTTTTGCCTCATAGCAACAAAGCATACCAGATTTGCCACCTGCACCAATGATCAGGACCGTATCACCAGGCTTTACAAGTTTGGCTGTCTGAGCAGGAGCGCCTGCTACATCCAATGCAGACAGAGCTAGGTTTGCTGGCATATCATCTGGTATTTTGGCATATATACCACTTTCAAAAAGAATTGCTTTACCATCTATATCTACCTGATCTATATCCGAGCGAATATCTTTTATTTTATCTATTCTGAGCGGGGTTAAAGAGAGCGATACAAGCGTTGCAATTTTATCTCCTACCTTAAGGTCAGTTTTTCCGATAAGAGCATCGCCTATCTTCTCAACTGTTCCTAAAAGCATTCCACCTGAGCCAGTTACAGGATTTCTGTGTTTACCCTGCTTCTCTACAATACCCATCATTATTTCTGCAATTTTAGCTTTGTCGCCTTTGGCCTGCTCCTCAATCTGTGTAAAACTGGCAGAGTCAATATTCAGAGTCTGAACATCTATCAATATCTCATTATCATAGATCTCGTCCATATTGTTGTCAATTTTATTTGCAGGTTGTGGAAGAACGCCTTTAGGTTCTATCACTCTGTGAATTCCGTATTTGTTACCTTTTTTCATTGTGTTAAAATATATGTTTAGTTAATATTTACAAATTTCTATCTTTATATAGACTATTCTCTTGGTTTAAGGCCCAGTATCTGGCGCGCCTCAGCCGGAGTGGCTATCTCACGACCCAGTTCTTTTGCAAACCTTACAACCTTCGTTACAAGCTCTCCGTTTGATTTTGCAAGAACTCCCTTTGACAGGAATACATTATCTTCAAATCCTACTCTTACATGCCCCCCTTCAATAATTGAAGCTACAGCCAGGGGAAATTCATACCTTCCAACACCTGCCACGGTGTAAGTTGCATCCGATGGAATACTCCCTTTTAGGAATGTAAAATCCCTCAATTCTCCCGAAATACCGCCATTTACCCCCATTACAAAATCAAAATGCATTGGATTTTGAATAAAACCTTTTTTATGAAGTCTAAGAGCCATATCAATCATGCTTTTATCAAAGACCTCAAGTTCAGGTTTAATTCCACGCTCTATCATCTTCTTTCCAAAATATTTAATTGTATTCTCCGTATTTTCAAAGATATCGTCTCCTCCAAAATTCAGTGTTCCACAATCCAAAGTTGCCATTTCCGGATTAAGTTCGGTAGGTTGTAACCTCTCATCATTTGACATTCCAACTGCACCACCTGTAGATGGCTGTATTATTACATCTGGACAGACCTGATAAATTGCATCCATTACCAGTTTAAATCTCATCTTATCCTGAGTTGGAGTGCCATCATCGTAACGAACATGAAGATGAATAATACTGGCTCCTGCATCATAGGCCGATTTTGCCTCCCTCACACACTCTTCTACAGTGTAGGGAACAGCAGGATTATGTTCTTTTAGTACCTCTGCACCGCAAATTGCGGCTGTTATGATCAACTTTTCCATAATAATCTTTTATTTTCTTTGACAAGATTTTGGTGTAACGCAAGTTCCACTTGCTTTGCATACAATAACTGGCTCCTCCAGAATGTCGGCAGCCGACGGGGAAATATCCGGTCTTGGTATGATAACTTTTTTAGCAACAAATGTCATTTTACGGGAGCTATTTCCTACTGCCACAATTTCACCTGTTGCTTCTATGTAATCCCCGGCATATACAGGCGCAATAAATTCCACATTGTCGTAGGCCTTAAAAAGACCTTCGTCGCCATCATTCTGAATTAATAATTCTGTTGCAACATCACCAAAAAGCTGAAGCATTTTAGCCCCATCTACGAGATTTCCACCATAATGAGCATCATGAGAACTCATCCGAACTCTGATTAAAGCAGTCTTAGACATAGTAAAGTTTATTTAGTTAATATATAATCCACCAAAATTGCAGGAGTATGAACATCCTCCGGTCTTAATGTACCTGTCTCAACAATCTCTTCTGCTTCAACTATAACTGTTTCTGCAGCCATAGCCATTATAGGATTGAAATTTTGTGTGTTTCCCTTGTAATAAAGGTTTCCCATCTTATCAGAAACAGAAGCCCCGATAAAAGAAATATCCGCCTTAAGTGGTTTTTCCAGAAGGAAATCTTTGCCATCTACATTTATAACCTCCTTATTTTGCGATACAACGGTTCCCAGACCAGTCGGAGTTAAAACGCCTCCCAAACCCGCACCATAAGCTCTTATTCTTTCAATTAAAGTACCTTGCGGACAAAATTCAATCTCCAGATCATTTGAATTCATCAGATCAATTGCCACAGGGTTAGATCCCACATATGAAGTTATCAGCTTATTTACCTGACGGTTTACTATTAATTTACCCATTCCTTTATCCGGATATGCACCATCATTGCAAATCAGTGTTAAATTTTTAACTCCGGATTCGGCTAGAGCATCCATGATTAAGTTGGGTCCCCCTGAAGTCAGGAAACCTCCAACCATTAAAGTCATACCGTCTTTTACTTTACTAACGGCATCTTTCAAAGAGATTATTTTGTTCATTAGTTAAATGATTATTCTTTATTATTAATTATTACACCAAATCCAATTTACAAATTTAGCAATTTAATTTCCTCTGAACAATTAGATATATTAACATTAGTATACTTTCTCTTTGCTCAGTATCGGATTTGCATATATTGAGAGAAATATCTCCTCCATCTCTTTAGGATTTCCGTCAATATCTGAAAGCTTATATTTGAGATAACTAATAAAGGCTTGTTTGTCATGATTAGAATAGTGCCTGCTGTATTTATCCGTAGAATAAAGCAAATCGTAAGATATATAATTGTTTTTCCATAATTGATAAGACTCAACTATCTTCTTGTCTATTACCTCTGCCAAAGATTTGAATTTTTCATTTTTTTCCAGAAGAGAACATGCATGAATCTCTTCAAAAGAGAGGGGCTTACAAAAATCCAAATGAATATTACCTTTAAATTGCATTATTCCTGTGAGGATACTATTCAGATCTTCTCCGGGACTTTTAACATACTTCCTTCTGCGTGAAGCATACAATTCCTTACTTTTCAAAAGATCGCACGGTTCAAATTCATATGAAATTGAGATAGGAACAACTGATAATTCATCAAAATCTCTTGCAAAATCGCCATCACCACTCATTTCCAACATTTTAAGCAATCCTTGTTCAGTAAGATCTACCCCATCTTTAGTTCGTCCATTCCTCTGAGCAATCCACACAGAGCTTTGGTCCAGAGAAATCCTCTGCCTGATGTATTGAGACAAAATAAGAGAAGAGTTGTAAAGCTCTCTTGCATTTGCATTTCTTACAACTCTTATCATTTTGTTTGATCTGGCAATATCTTCTATAAAAGAATCTGTAATTAGGTTATCTCCCACGGCCATCTCTGATGTCTGGATATTATTCATACAAAAAATAATTTGAATAATTCCTGAGTCTAAAAGGATATCTCTGTGGTTGGAGATTAAGAGATGTTTCTTGCCATTTTTAAGCTGGTCTAATCCGGCATACGAAAGAGTACGTGCAGTGTCTGAAATAATCTTTTTTATTGCAGAAAACATTACAATGGATTGAAATTCATCTACACTTTTTAAAGTAGCAATAAAATGTCCAACCTCTTCCGGTTTTTTATCCGGAAACAGATATGCAGATATAGAAGAAAGCAATGGATGTTTTGCAATTCTGCTTAATGCAGGACCTATCTCATTTTCTATATACGGCCTGATATCCTGAAATTTATCATTGTTCATCCCAAATTTTTTAAATGTTAAAGTTAAATAATATATCTCCGATTAAACAAGTTTTCTAACAAAGCTGTCCATCAATGGCATTAAAAGGGATATCAATAATGTTGCCAGAATCATATAGATTGGTAACGAACCAATTGTCAGAGCAACAATAATTGCATAATAAAATGGCACTAACAATAATAATATCAGAACATAAGCAATTATATACAGGTATCTCGAATGAGTAAGTACGCTCAGCAGTAAAGCAAATAGCGCTAGTAAAGCCGGCAACAGAACAAAGAAATTCTCGCCGAACGAAAGATAGAGGAAAATTGAAATTAAAATCTGAACAATAGCATTACCAATTATTGATTCTGCAGGGTTAAACCTGCTTTTTTGGATTTTGTTCAGATAGACTTTCCCAAAAAATAAAATCAGGGCTGTCAGCGAAACGGTTATGATTACCCAATCATACTCAACATATGGTAAATTGACAATGCTGTATCTCTGCTTAGTTAGAACTGCAGAGATAAATGCTATGCAAAAACCTGTTAAAGAAGCTATGACAGAATAAAGTAAAATAAGCACACTGTACTTCAATACCCCTTGTTTTCTTATTTTTTTCTTTTTAATAAGCAACCAAGTAACTACACAAAGGAGCACCAGCGTAAAAATATTTATCATCAGGTAAAGATTTTTTGAAAAAATTACTAAGCCTGCAAGAGGCATAGTAAGAAAAATAGAATCATTTTCTGAATATAAAGATCTTCTGTCGCTATACGTTTTGTCGGTTAAGTACTTATTAATTATTGGCGTTATCTGTTCTCCATAATGCTGAACAGAGTTCATGGAGATATTACTATAATTGTCTAAATCTGTATGATAAAATTTAAGATTGTCAATAACAGAAAAGTTCATTCCGGGGTAGGAGTTCTTAAGTAGAGTAAAATCGGTGGAATTAGGTAAAATATTGTAAACAGCAGTTGTAAGAGAATAGGTAAAAGGGTATTCTGCCGATTTGTACAACTCAATAATATTTTCATTTCCGGAAGAAGTCTCAAAAAGCAAAGCCGGCCCTTTTACCCCTCTAGCCTCAATGTTAATGACAAACCCTACTTTGTCAAAAATTTCCGGATTTTTTTCAAGCGCATTTCTAATGCCATCCAAATCGGACTCTTCTGAATCTGTAAAAAGTATCTTAATGCCCTGTTTCCAGTTCTCTCTGAAACGTAATGCCAAACGGACAGACTCCAGTATAACGCCCATTCCGTAACCATCATCTGCTGCTCCATAAGAGTAAACATACTTATCAATAACTCTCTTTCTGAATCTCGAATCCATGTGGGCAGTCAGTAATAGATAAGATGGTGCATCTCCGGATAAAGGATCTACCTTGGCATATATATTAGATATCTGAATTATGGTATTTAATCTTGAAATTATTGAGTCATAGTTGTAGTAAGAAGCAGAGATTTCCATATCGTCCAGTCTTTTTGCCAGGTAATCCCTAACTTTCTTCCTTTCTTGCGGGTGTTCGATAGAGTGAGGCTCCAAACTGATTATCTTAATGTCACCAGCTACTTTTTGAGCTGAAAATTTATCATCGGCATAATCGTTTTTAACAAGTGGTCTCCAGTAAAAACTTAATGCAAAGACAAAAGTAACAACTGTTAAAATAATAGATATCAAGAATCTATATCTTGGCATTACGCTTCCAGGTTGTATTTGTTAAAAATGTTCTTCCCTTCAGGCGTATATGCATAGTTAATTCTCTCTTTGTATGCCTCCTCTACTTTAGATCTGACTAACTTCATAGTTGAATTAATCATTCTATTATGCTCTGTGAAAGGATCTTGTGATAAAATAAATGAAGCTGGCAGCCATCGCTCAGGAAACAGCCCCGCATGCTCTCCCTTTCCCTTATACATATCGATTTCAGCTGACACAGCTTTAATAAGCTCCTCCTTTGAAAGCGAGGTGTTCTTATCAACAACAATTACTGCAATTGTGTAAGGTGACTGGTTGTTATGGAGCATAATTTGCTGAATCAGTTTTGACTGAGTCACCAAGGTTTCTTCAATATCCTCCGGAGAATACTTTTCACCGTCACTTCCTATTAAAAGAGATTTAAAACGCCCCTGGACATACAAGAATCCGTCCTTATCCATATAACCTAAGTCTCCTGTATATAACCAGCCATCCTTTATTGTCTCAGATGTGGCCTTTGGATTTTTCCAGTAACCAGCCATAACATTTTCTCCTTTTACAACAATTTCTCCGGCATCGCCTGTTTTAAGCACTGTACCATCATTGTCCATTATTCTTATTTCCAATGGTTTTACAAGAATACCGGAAGATCCCAGCTTGTGTCTGGCAGGTGTATTAGTTGATATTATGGGTGTTGCTTCTGAAAGACCGTAACCCTGAAACATTGGAATTCCAATAGCATAGTAGAATTTTTGGACTTCTTTGTCGAGAAGTGCCCCCCCTCCCACAAAAAATTCCAGCTCACCTCCCATTGCCTGTCTTACCTTTGAAAACAATATCTTATCAAATAATAACTTCAATGGAGCAAGTAAAAAGGTCCATCCAGAACCACGGTTCCAGCCATCTTTATTGTATGTTATAGATATGTTGAGTGCAAACTTGAAAAGAGACTCAGTAAACTTCCCTTTAGATTTAACTGACTGCTCGATATTCTTTTTAAAACTCTTGGCCAGAGCAGGTACAGAGAGTAAAAGATTAGGTTTTATCTCCTGAATATTGACAGGAATATTCTTCAGGGTTTCAATACCAGTTTTCCCTGGCTGCACAGTTGCTACAATTGCCCCTCTCGAAATCATAATGTAAAAACCTACCACATGGGCAAAGCAGTGGTCCAGAGGCAAAATAATCAGATTTCTGTACTTTGGTGGAATATTCATGCAAGAGAGAGCCTGCTCCACATTTGCTGTATAATTTCTATGGGTTAAAATAACCCCCTTTGGATCTGCTGTTGTCCCGGAGGTATAGGTTATGGTTGCATAGTCATCATTTTGAACAGACCTGCCTAATTCAAGAAATCTCTCTCTGTTACTCTCCATATAGATTTTCCCCATTCCGATAACATCTTCATAGTAAATTTCCCTCTCCTGATATTCCTCTAACTTGTCAAAAACAACAATATGTCTGATTAGAGGCAGCATCTCTTTTATTGCTCTGATTTTACCCAACTGCTTCTCTGAGACCATCAGCAAAGTAACATCGGCATGAATTAGCCTGAACAACAGATCGGAACTCTCTTCCAGCTTAACGGAAAGGGGCACATTCACTCCTGCAGCATAAAAAATTGCCAATTCTCCAATTATCCATAAATTTCGTCCTTCTGAAAGAATTGATGCATTGTTTTTTTTCTTAAACCCCAGTGAACAAAGCCCGGCACCGAATTGTTCTGCTATTACTTTGGTTTGGGAATAAGTTGTAGGTTTGTATTCTTTATTCTCTTTCTCAAGCAAAAACGTATAGTCAGAGTACTTGGCGACTGACTCCTCGAATAAGTCAATAAGTGTTCTTTTCATAATTGTATAGGTTTTAGTAAAGCAAATTTAGTTAAATAAATGTTTAATACTTGTTCTCCATATTTAAAATTATTGTCCGATAAGGGGGTCGAATGGAATTCTTCTCTCAGTGAAGAGTTGTTGGAAAGGGCGATAAAGGAAGACAAACTGATATTCCAGCATATTGGATATGTGAGTAATATGGTAATCCGTGAGAGCGCTGTAAAACTGTTTAACGACCCAAGAGTCATAAAAATTTTAAATGAAAATTTTATCTGCATTGCAGAAGATAAAGAGGACAGGCCAGAATCCTTTCTGATAGCTTTAGACCTCCTGTTCCTGAATCAGGACTTCTCCTATGGCCCCATGAATATGTTCATTATGCCTGACAGAAAGCCAATAATCTGTTTTTCTGATTGCGATATTAACTGTTTTATTGAGATAACCAATAGCATAATACTTGCGAAAAAGGAGAAAAAGGATTTGCTGATTCAACTATCAGAAGAACTCACAAGAAGAGCAAAAAATACAGGGATAATTACTGAGAAGGGGTGCGAGACTGAACTGGAACAGGAGCTTCTTTCCAAGTACGTTCAACAATGGTACAAAGAGATGTTTGAAACTGATTTTATATACAAGCTAAGACCTTTTACCCCAAATCCGAGCAGCTTTATTACTGTGTTAGAGTATTTAAAATACTTTCCGCAAGAGCAGATCTCTTTAAAAATCGAATCTCTTCTGGACCACCTGCAATTTTCTGCAATATTTGATCCGGTTGACGGAGGGTTTTTCAGACAAGCAAAAGATTATTCATGTGAGGAGGCGCAATATGAGAAAACTCTTGAGGAAAACAGTCAGTTTTTGATCTTATATGCCGCTGCATATGAGCATTTCAATAAAGAATCCTACAGAGAGACGGCTATTTTAACATATCAGTTTATAAGAAATGAGCTCTTTAACGGAAAGGGAGGGTACTTTAACAGCGCAACATTGATAACGCCTATAGAAGAGTCTGCTTACTATCTTTACTCAATAAACGAACTCTCGTTTTTGTTTCCGGAAAACTATCAGGATATTGCAATGGCCCTTGGAATGGATCTTACAAAAAACAGGCTCGAAAAGCAGGTTCCTGTAAGAGGAGAAAATTGTTATAATATCATAACTGAAGAAGAATTAAAACTATTAAGAAGTCGCAGAGATGAACACAGAGGTTACTTCGTGGACAAAAGAGAAATAACATCACATAATTCTCAATTTGTTAGAGCATTGGCAATTTCATCTAAATTTTTAAATGAGGATAAAATGTACGAAGAAGCAGTTGATACCCTAGGCTATCTGTTGATTAATAACAGAAATAATCTTGGCAAATTGTATCGTTACACATGTTGTCAGCAAAGATCTCTTCTGGGATACCTTTCCGATTATTCAAATTTCATTGACGCTGCTCTGGAGCTCTATAAGGCAAAAGAGAACAGAGAATATTTCGATATTGCAGATAAATATTTGAACATTGTAATGGAGAACTTTTATAAATCTGAAAACGGAATGTTCAGTAAATCTGAAATAAATCTGCAGACAGAAACAATACCATTCAAAAGAGAATCAAACATTGATGTAATAAGACCTTCCGCAAATTCAATTATGGCTGGCAACCTTTTATCTTTCTATGAGATAACCGGTAAAAAAGAATACCTGAAAATTGCGGAACAACAGATAAACAATATTGTACCAAATCTTCTCTCTTCTGGCCCAATGCTCTCGAGCTGGGCTCATAAAATTCTGAAATTAATTAAATTAAATATCAGCAGATCTGAATAGAACAGAGCTGTCTCCGTAGCTCAAAAACCTGAAGCCATTTTCTAAGGAGTAGTCATATACTCTTCTCCACTCCTCCCCGATAAACGCAGAAATTAACAGCAAAAGAGTGCTTTTAGGCTGATGAAAGTTGGTAATGAGTATATCAACAACTCTGAATTTGAAAGAAGGAACTATTATTATCCTTGTTCTTGTATAGAGCCTGTTTTTTCCGCTGTCCTTCATCCAGCCTAAAATAGCTAAAAGAGATTCTTCAAGAGTGTATTCGTACTCCCTTTCGTAGGGCTCCCATTGGTCCACAAAAGAGGGAGTGCCAGATTCTATGCAATGTACACCAATATAATATAACGACTCCAGGCACCTTGTTGAGGTAGTTCCTACAGCAATTATCTTCCTTTTATGAGGGTTTAGAAGTGCCATTAAAAGATCTTCTGTTACAGAAAAGGGTTCTGAGTGCATATTGTGATCTTTTATAAATTCCGATTTAACCGGTAAAAAAGTTCCGGCGCCAACATGAAGGCAGAGCTCAGCCTTAATAATTCCCTTTTGTTCAATACTTTGGATTACTTCGTTTGTAAAATGAAGTCCGGCAGTTGGCGCTGCCACAGATCCCCTGTGTTGCGCATAGAGGGTTTGATATCTCTCAATATCTGAAGCTTCTGCTTCTCTTTTTAAATATGGAGGAATAGGCACTTTCCCGCAGGATTCCATTAGTTGTGAAAACGGAATACCGGCAGACCAAGAGAATTCAATTATAAATTTATCATCTGTTTTTTTAAGAATTTTTGCCTTAAACTGGTAGCAATCCAGGTTATTATCGCCTTGGCTGTTAAAATGTACATAGCCTTCTTTCCATTTTTTGCTGTTTCCCACAGCACAAACCCAGCTACAACTCTCAGTTGCCGCAAAAGAGGTATTATACTCCTCAGGAATATATGGTTCCAGACAAAAAATTTCAATATTGGCTCCGCTCTCTTTCTTAAATATCAGACGAGCAGGTACTACTTTTGTATTATTAAATATTATTAAAGAATTTTTTGGTAATAACTCCACGAGATTTGAAAATTTAGACTCACTTATCTCTTTGTTCTTAAATATTAAAATTTTAGAGTCATCTCTGTTTGGCAGGGGGTATTTTGCTATTCTCTCATCGGGCAGGTTGTATGAATATTCACTAATTCTGATTTCAGGCTCCACAATCAAATTTTTTACAAAAATATACAATAATACCTTATAATCTAAAATAATTAAAATTTAAGATATTGTTTACAAATGTTATTTACACAAGTGTACAATCATGTTTACATTTCTATACTTTTAAGTTCGATATCAGGTGGGTTTATATAAAATTGGTTTACTATTTTAACCACAAGTATTAAGGGAATAATATATATTATATTAAACTGTAAATGTGATGTTTATACATATCTATATAAAGCAATATATTAAAAAAATAGTAGGGAACATGGTAAAATATGTGTAAATAATTGAAAAATAGTGGTAAACTTATAGTTTATTTGCTGTTTGCGAGACATTTATAAAATTTATATCAAGTAATACTTATAATAACAATATTATTTTGAAAATATTTTATAATCATTTGTTATTAATAGTTATAATATAATATCCGTTATTTTATGGTTACATGTGTAAATACAGACGTGGTTACATTTGTAATTGAATAATTGCTTACATTTGTAGAACTAAAAGTTTACAATTATGAAAGACCGTTTACAGCAATTTTTAACTCTTGAACAGCTCTCTCCAGCCCGTTTATCAGAGATAATAGGTATACAGCGTTCGGGCTTGTCACACATTCTTTCGGGAAGAAATAAACCGGGATTTGACTTTATCCAGAAATTGCTTCTGAAATTCCCTTCTCTTAACGCTGAGTGGTTGATCACTGGAAAGGGTAAAATGTATAAAGAACAAGCCATTCCCTTCTCAGATCAAAAATCAGAAATTGATAAACCTCCTCAAATTTCAGAATATACGCTTTATAACCAGAAAGTGCAACCTCGCGAACCCTCTGAGAATCTTATAAAAGAAAAGATATCAGAAGATGACCCTGAAAACAGGATTCTAAAAAAGATAATTTTCATCTATTCCGACAGTACATTCTCGGAGTACTTTCCTTCTACTAAAGATTAAATACGTGAAGATTAATTTCTAACTTTGCGAAAATATTTTAATCAAAATGTTCAGACTTATTAAACCCATTATCTTCGCCTTTTCTCCTGAGACTTCACATAGAATAGTGCAAAACCTCCTGATTTTTCTAAGGTACATCCCCTTTTCCGGGGCAATACTCAGACTTTTTTATTATTATAAAAGGGAAAATCTCGAAAGAGAGGTCCTTGGTTTAAGATTTGAAAATCCCGTTGGTTTAGCAGCAGGATTCGATAAGAATGGTGAAATTTACAACGATCTCGCAAATTTCGGGTTTAGTTTTATTGAAATTGGATCATTAACACCAAATGAGCAATCGGGAAATCCTAAACCTCGTTGTTTCAGGTTAGTAGAAGATAATGCTATTATTAACAGGATGGGTATCAATAACAGAGGAGTAAAGTATGCTGTACAATCCATAAAAAAGAGAAAGCCAAAGGTTATTATAGGTGGAAACATAAGTAAAAGCACATCATGTCCCAATGATCAGGCACCAATGGATTACGAGAGGTCATTTGCACAATTGTATGATTTTGTGGATTATTTTACAATAAACATTTCTTGCCCCAATGTGAAAGGTCTATCCAAATTACAGGATATCACTGCTTTATCTGAAATTATTGATAAACTCACTACTCTTAGAAAGTACTATGACGACTACAGGCCTATCCTGCTGAAAATATCACCAGATATCACTTATGAGCAACTGGATGAGATTATTGAATTAATTTTAGTTTCCGGGCTGGATGGAATTGTTGCAACAAACACGACTATAAAAAGAGAAAACCTCAAAACAAACCAGGAGCGAGTTGATTCCATAGGTGATGGCGGGTTGAGCGGGGCACCTCTTTTTGAAAGAAGTTTAGAGATTATCAAATACATCTATAAAAAAACCGGAGGCCAGTTGCCCATAATAGGAGTCGGTGGCATCACTACTCCGGCTCAGGCAAAAGAGATGCTGGATGCCGGAGCGTCCCTGATACAGATTTACACAGGATTTATTTATAATGGTCCGGGATTCGTTAAATCCATACTAAAACACATCTCTAAATAGCAGTTCCAATGTTAAATGCAAGTATTTGTACTATTGGTGATGAGATTCTTATCGGGCAGATTATTGATACAAACTCATCATATATTTCCAAAGAGTTAAACCGGCTAGGTATTAAGGTTAATCTGATGATTTCAATATCTGACGACGAAGATGAGATTATTTCAAATTTAGAGAGATGCATAAATTGCTCTGACATAGTAATAGTTACAGGAGGTCTTGGACCTACAAAAGACGATATCACCAAAGCTGCTCTCGCAAAGTTGAGCAAGAGCAAAGGATTTCGTTATGATTCTGATCAGCTTGGAATAATAAACGAAATATGCATTAAAAGAGGTCTTGAATTATCTGAACTTAATAGAGATCAGGCATTAGTACCTGATTGCTGTACAGTATTAACGAACACTCTGGGAACTGCCCCCGGAATGATGTTTTCTATTTCAAAAAAAGGAAATTCTTCAAATGCCATGTTGTTTTCACTTCCCGGAGTTCCATTTGAAATGATTGGTCTTATGCCAAAAGTCATAGAAAAAATTGAAACCTTGTATAATAACGAAACCATTTACCATAAGACTGTTTTAACTTTCGGTATTCCTGAGTCTGTCCTGGCAAAGCAAATTGAAAATTGGGAAAAAGCGTTGCCTCAGGGGGTAAAGCTTGCATACTTGCCAAATCCTTTAGCCGGGGTAAGGTTGAGATTATCAATTTACGGAGGTTCAAGAGAAAAATCTGTTTCTGTTGTGGAATCTCTTATTAACGATCTTAAAAAAATTCTTGGTAATTCGCTTTACGGTTCAGATGATGATTCTTTAGAGTCCGTAATCTCCTCATACCTACGAAAGAACTCTTTTTCTTTGGCTACAGCTGAATCTTGTACTGGTGGTAGGATTGCTTCTTTGATAACTTCACTCCCGGGTTCATCGGATATTTATAGAGGATCTGTTATTGCTTATCACAACGATATAAAATTTGATCTTTTGAAAGTTGGCAAAGGTGTTATTGAAAAGTACGGAGCTGTAAGCAGAGAATGTGTAGTCGAAATGTCAAAAGGTGTTAAAGAGCTTTTGAAATCCGATTATGCAATTGCTACTTCCGGCATTGCAGGCCCAAACGGAGGTACACCAGAAAAGCCTGTAGGTACCCTTTGGATTGCAGTTGCAGGGCCGGATTTTTGTGAAACCAGAAAAGTTGTATTGAACGGAGATCGTCTGAGAAATATCGAACGCTTCTCAGCCGAGGCTCTCAATATGCTTAGATTAAAGCTTGGTATTCAACTGATATAACATATCTGTTAGTATCAATAATAAAATAGTTATAATTTATTAATACTGCTTATTATGAAACGATTACCCTATTTATTAACCCTTATAATTTTTATTATGCAAGCTTGCGGTTCGGATATAAAAAACAGCGATCAAATTGCTCTGGAACAAGTTGATTCTCTATTTAAATCACTTTATCCCGAAAATGAACCCGGAGCGGAGGTTTTGATATTGAAGGGAGATTCTGTAATTTTTGAAAAGGGTTATGGACTTGCTGATATGGATAGCTTAACACCTATAGATGAAAATACTTTCTTTAATATAGCGTCCGTTTCAAAACAATTTTCAGGAGTGGCAGTGATGATGCTTGCAGAAGAGGGAAAACTCTCTCTGGATGATTCTGTAAAAAAATGGTTTCCCAATTTTAAGGCAGATTTTTTTAATAAAATAAAAATAAGGCACCTTCTATCTCATACTTCTGGCATTCCTGATTCGAGAAACAGAAGTGACCGCATGTTCGTTACTACTGCAACCGATGTTGAATCATATTCTTATATGGAAAGTCTTGAAAAGCTGAATTTTAAGCCAGGCTCATCATATGAGTACATGAATCCTACATTCCAGCTTATGTATACAATAATTGAACGGGCATCCGGTATTCCTTTTGACCAGTTTATGAGAGAACGAATTTTTCTGCCTGCAGGCATGAATGAATCTACCTATTTTGAAGCAGATAAATTTATACCACGGATGGCTCATGGCTATCTCTACGACAGTCTTACCAGAAAGTTCAATGAATTTGATTATGGTGAAGAGTCCTTTTTTGCCACAAAGGCAGACGGGGGATTATATACTTCTGTAAAAGAATTTGTTCAATGGGAAAAAGCATTAAGAACAAATAAACTCATTTCAGAAGCAAGTAAAAAAGAGGCGCACACTCCTAAAATCAATATATTAGAAACCCCATTTACCTCTTACGGATATGGCTGGTTTATAGAAGAGAAGCCAAAGTTTCCTGTCAAAATTTATCACACCGGAGATAACGGGGGATTCCAGATTTATGCAGGAAGATATCCCCAACAAGAGATTCTCTATCTCATCTTTTCAAACAGGAATGACAGAGACAGAGAATTATCCGTCAGTAAATTAGATAACATATTCAAAAAAGCCGGCTGGCTAAAATAGTAGTTTCGAACAAATTATTACCTCCTATTTATTATTGATACAGATGCTTGTGCCGTGGGCATCACAGTGACATCGCTTATGTTTACATGTGAGGGAGCCTTAACTATAAACAGGATTACATCAGCAATATCCTTGGCAGAAAGAGGAGTAAAACCTTTATACACATCGGCCGCTTTGTCCACATCGCCTTTAAATCTGATTTGTGAAAATTCCGTTTCAACAGCCCCTGGGCAAACCTGCGATACCCTAATATTATGAGAATGAAGGTCCATCATCATTCCTTTTGAAAGGGCATCCACAGCATGTTTTGAAGCACAATAGACATTTCCATTGGGATAAACAGATTTTCCGGCAATTGATCCGATGTTGATTATATGACCTCCTCCCCTGTTTATCATTATGTTAGACACAATCTTACTTACATACAAAACTCCTTTTATGTTTGTATCTATCATCCTCTCCCAATCATCAATTGTCCCTTGGTTTATTGGTTGCATGCCTACTGCAAGTCCGGCATTGTTGACAAGAACGTCAATTTCATTCCATGGACTTGGTAGATTCTCAAGATAGTGTTCTACCTGGGAAAGTTCTCTAACATCAAAACTCAATGGAAGAACCTTAATCTGATGATTCTTTTCTAATTTGTTTGCAACAGAAGAGAGAGTGGCAGTTCTTCTGCCGGTAATTATGAGGTCATATCCTTCTTTTGCAAACAAGTCAGCTGTAGCCTCACCTATCCCTGATGTGGCACCAGTAATAAGTGCAATTTTTGACATACGATTTATATTAAAAGTTTAAATTCAATACCCTAAGAAAATTTTCTCCAAGTATTTGTCTGATATCATTTTCCGAATATCCCCGCTCAACCAGTTCCTTTGTAATCATTGGTAATTTATCTACTCCTTCAAGACCCTCGGGCGTTACCTCAATTCCATCAAAATCTGAGCCTATCCCTACATGATTTACGCCCACTAGTTTTACTACATGATCAATATGGTCTACAACCTCTTTATATGATGGTCTCTTTATTGCAAACATCTTTTCCTTTGCTTCATCAAACTGACTCTGGTACTTTTTGGGACTCTTCCTGAAATTTTCAAGCGCTTCGTCAAAAGCATCGCAAAGTGGCCAGAACTGGTCTGCATACTCTTTGTTCAAAAATGGAGGATAAAAATTAATCTGTATAACACCATCATGTTCAGCAAGATCTTTAATCATCTGATTAGTCATATTCCTTGGATGATCTGCAATTGCCCTGCAACATGAGTGTGTAGCAACTACTGGCTTTTTCGAGTACTTAAGAACATCATAGAATGATTCATCTGAGATGTGTGATACATCTATAACCATTCCAAGCCTGTTCATCTCCTTCACAACTTTTTTTCCGAATGGACTAAGTCCGTTCCACCTCTTTTCTATTGGTGCACACGAATCACATATTTCATTATTCCCCGCATGGGTGAGAGTCATATACCTGACTCCCATATCGTAAAACAGTCTCAGAAGACTGAGGTCCTTTTGAATTGGCAAACCGTTCTCCATCCCGAAAAATATAGCACACAAACCCTTTTCTTTCAGTTCCAAAGCATCCTCAACAGTCAGGGCAATTGCAACTTTGTCCGGATTTTCATCCACAGCATCATAAGTCCTGGCAATTAGCTGAAGTGCCTTTCTGGTTGCTGTATCGGGATCAATTTTATTAGAGGTATAGATAGCAAAAAAAGAAGCATCCAGACCACCCTCTTTCATTCTCAAAAAATCAAAATGCCCTTCTGCCGACTTCTCCCCAAGATTGGCCCCTTCAAATAGTCTTAATGGGGTATCGCAATGAGAATCAAGCACAAAGGCATCCAAATGTAATTTTTTATAATTCATATTATCTCTATATTTTTTCTATAAAGATAATATATTTAGCTTATCAATCTACTCTTTTGAAAGAGGAAGCAGAACTGATATCAATTTTTTTAACAACAGGAGAGCCCTTGTAATGTATAGAAGAACCCCCTGAGGTTTCTGCCTCAATGCTCTTTTCCACAAAAATCTTTGCAGAAGATACTCCCATTACCTCAATTGACATGTTGTTTACCTTAAATTCAAAAGCGTCAAACTTAGAAGCTCCTGATATCTCTGCATTCATTACATCACACTCTCCGGCAAATTTTGAATAGGTAGCCCCGGAACATTCAATCTTTATGATATTGGCCTTTCCGCTATATTCAAGTTTGGAAGCACCACTACCTTCTAAGTCTAATTTATTTATATCCTGATTGATGACCGCAACAGACGCACCTGAAAATTCATATATCCCTTCTGTGACCTTTCCTTTAATGTTAATTGTTGAGGCTCCGCTTACTTTTATCACAGCCGTCTCACTTATAATATTAAGCCCTTTTGCATTGGAAGCGCCGCTGATTTGTGCATTAAACACCTTTGGAGAAAAGAGCGATGTTGAGGAAAATCTGGAAGCTCCGGAAAGTGTCAACCAAGCCAGTTCGTCTCTCATAGTAACTTTGGCACTAATCGGTCCCATGTTCCTTTTGAGTCTTGATGGCATTTTATCACTTTTTAAATCAAGGGTGAGCATCCCCCTTACCACCTTTACCTGAACATAAGGCATTATTTCTTTATCAGTTTCAATTACAACAGATTCTGTGGCTGATTTTGTCAATTCTATGTCATAGACACCTCCAGCAATAATTCCATTAAATGTTACTACAGGAAAAGACTTTGTGGTTGTTTGAGCAAAAATTGTAATTCCAAAAAACATTAGTGCTACTACAAAAAATATTTTTTTCATTTTACCAAGTATTTATATTATGAATAATTCTTTATTAACTAGTTATTTATGAGTTGACAGGTATATTTTTCAAGCTTGTCAACTCCCTCAATTCTGGGTGTGTAATAACTTTTTATCAAAATTTCTCTCTCTCCGTCTTTTATACATTCTGGTAGTTGTGATTCAAATGACACAGCTTCAAAAGTCAGCTGGTCCAGAGTGCTCAGAACTATTGCTTTTTCCTGGGGAGTAAGGCTTTCTGCCATAGTTGTTATTGTTTGACTCCTCTTTTCCAACACACCAACATAGTCTGAGCTATCTAACGCTCTGTTTTTGTACACTTTGCTCAAGTAGAGAGTTGGAGTTAGAATCAGAATCAGAGCAATGGAGGCAGCTGCAAAATAAAACATGAACTGTATAGTTTTGTGTGATACCACATCCCTTTTCTGCTCTCTCTTCAGCTTTAATATAAATCTCTCTTTGTGGTTTTCGGGGAGAGACTCTTTTTCAAAATCGTCCCTGAAATTTTCTGTAAAATTTTTCAACTCGTCCATATCTTTTCCTCCTTTAATTATTTCGATTCTTGCTTGCTAATATCTCCTCAATCAGTCTTGCTTTTCCCCTTATATACTGAGAACGTACAGAAACCTCCTTTAATTGTGTAATTTGTGCAATTTCCTCGTAATCATACCCTTCAAAAAGGTGAAGCGATAAAATCAGTCTGTAGCCTGCAGCCAGATTATTGAGTGCTGTTTTAACCTGGTCTACCGTAATTCCTTTGAAATTAAAGCTTTCAGCTGCCTCTGTATCAATTTTTTCACTTTTTAATTCCAGTGAATTTAACAAAATAGCTTCCGATTTATATTTTCTTAGCTTGTCTATGGAAAGGTTTATACAAACCCTTTTAAGCCAGTTGTCTCTCTCTTTTTTTGACTGAAAAACCATACCTTTTTTAAAATATCTCAACAGCGTGTCGTGCATTATCTCCTCTGCATCCATGGAGTTATTCAGGATTCGCAGGCTTGTGTAATAGAGTTTTTTATGACATTCATCATAAATGGCCTCTTCTACTTTTGGGTCTCTTGCACTTTTGAAACTAAAGTCTGTTATCATACATTCTCTTCTGCATTTTAAACGATTTCTTTTTAACTTTGTTGCATTATGAACAAATAATCAATCTAAATTTATGAATAATTCCATTTATAATTTTCCAATACCTAACAATGAACCTATTCTTAGCTACCTTAAAAGAAGTCCGGAAAGAGAGGCACTGGATAATGAACTCAAAAGGCAAAGTTCCCATGTAATTGAAATCCCGCTTATTATTGGAGGTAAAGAGATATTTACAGGAGATACAGCTAAAATTGTGATGCCACATAAACACTCTCACACCCTAGCAATTTACCACAAAGCCGGAGAACGGGAGATTAAAATGGCTATCGATGCTGCTACAAGTGCTCACAAAATCTGGTCAGATCAGAACTGGACAACCAGAGCATCAATTTTACTCAAGGTAGCCGAGTTGCTGTCAACAAAATACAGGGCAACTATAAATGCCGCCACTATGCTGGGGCAAAGCAAAAATATTTATCAGGCAGAGATTGATTCTGCTTGTGAAACAATTGATTTCCTCAGGTTCAACACATCCTTTGCAGCAGAAATCTATAAGACTCAGCCACTCTCCGCTTTTAATCAACTTAACAGAATGGAATACAGAGCTTTAGAGGGTTTTGTTTTTTCTATAAGTCCTTTTAACTTCACTTCAATTGCTTCCAATCTGAACATGGCACCTGTTATGATGGGCAATACAACTATCTGGAAACCGGCATCTACTGCTGTTCTTTCCAATTATTATCTGATGAAGGTATTTATGGAGGCCGGAATTCCTGACGGGGTAGTAAATTTCTTGCCTGGAAGCGGATCACTTATCGGAGAACACATTCTGAACTCCCCTGATCTGGCTGGTATTCACTTTACCGGATCCAATAATACGTTCAATACTCTTTGGAAAGAGGTTGGAGAAAAATTAACCAAATACAAATCTTATCCAAGACTTGTAGGCGAAACGGGTGGAAAGGACTTTATATTTGTTCATTCTTCTGCGCAGATCAGAGAAGTAGCAGTAGCAGCATTCGGAGGTGCATATGAGTATCAGGGACAAAAATGTTCTGCTGCTTCAAGAATGTACGTTCCTTCTTCTCTTTGGAATGAAATTAAAAAAGAGATGACTAAAATTTCTGAATCGGTAAAAATGGGTGACGTGAGAGTTCCTGAAAACTTTATTAATGCAGTAATCGACGAAGCCTCTTTTGACAATATCGTCTCATATATCGAGTATGCAAAAGCCTCCCCTGATGCGGAAATCGTATTTGGCGGTATTTACGATAAGTCAGAAGGATATTTTGTATCTCCTACGTTTATAAGAACTACAAATCCGCATTTTAAAAGCATGGAGGAGGAGATATTCGGTCCTGTACTGACTGCTTATGTTTATGACGATAAAGATATTGACAAAGCAGTTGAACTCTGCGACACCACATCTCCATACGGTCTGACAGGTGCTGTTTTTGGTCAAAACAGAATTGCTGTTGTAGATATTTGCACTAAACTGAGATACGCTGCAGGAAACTTTTACATTAACGACAAACCCACAGGGGCCGTGGTAGGAAAACAACCTTTTGGTGGATCCAGGGGATCAGGGACCAATGATAAGGCAGGTGGAGAGTTTAACCTTGTCAGATGGATAAGTCCGAGGACAATCAAAGAGACATTTATTCCGGCTACCGATATTTTTTACGCATATATGAAATAGGCTCCAAAGCCGTAAATAGTCTAGAAAACAAATTGTTCCTGTTTTGGAAACAATCCGAATAATCCGCCTGTATGAATAAACAAAATATTTCCGGATTTTGGGATTTTTGATTTTTTCAACTCATTATATAGACCATACATAGCCTTTCCTGTATAGACCGGATCGAGTATAAGTGCCTCTTTTTTCGCAATTTCTGCAATAAATGCAAGCTCCTCAGGTCTGCTAAGAGCATACCCTATGCCAACGTATTTATCGTTGATTTCAATATCACCTCTGTCAATATCAATCTTTTCTTTAATGTATGGCAGTGCTTCTTCACTTATATTATAAACCACATCTTTAAAATAGTTCTGGTCGTCACACACAGCCATACCTATCACTCGCCTGCCCAGTTTAAAGAATTTATTTGCCAGATACAAACCTGCATATGTTCCCCCTGATCCTACTGCAACAACGATTGTGTCAAATACTATCCCCATTGCCTTTTCCTGATCAACAATCTCCATCATACATTCGTAATAACCTAAAGTTCCTATACCAAATGATGCTCCCTCAGGAATGATGTAAGCCTTGTGTCCATTCAAAAGAGACTCCTCTGCAATTTTTCCCATTATCTCATTTCTGGAATTTCTGTACTCTTCGGATGTGCAAAATCTTACCTCTGCACCAAAGAGTTTGTCCAGAAAATAGTTACCCTCAATTTTAGGCGTCTCATTAATTCTGAGCAAAACAACAGGTTTTAGTCCCAACTTTGTTACCGCAGCAACAGTCGCTCTGCAGTGGTTGGATTGGATACCCCCACATGTGATAATTGTATCACAATCTTTATCAAGAGCATCCTTTAGAACATATTCAAGTTTTCTTATTTTATTTCCGGAGAATTCGCTTCCGGTCTGATCATCTCTTTTTATGTACAGATCTGATCCCCATTCTTTAGATAGTCTGCTGAGTTTTTCAATTTTAGTTGGCAAATTTGCCAGGCTGAGTTTGGATTTCATAGCTATTGATTATTAATATTATCATAAAATCTGGCTGTTTACAAAGATACTCTTTTATAGGTTTTGTCAATAAATATTGGATAAATTTGATTACTTTTGTCAATTAAACTCAAGTAAAATGAAAAGGTTTGTCTTAACTCTTCCAATTTTATTATCTCTCTTTTTTCACAACGTTGTATCTGCCCAAAAATTAGACAGAGAGATATTTAAACCAATTTCAGATACTTTACAAAGCCATTTCAAACCAAGTGCGGTTGTTGTTGGAAAGATTGCTGTTGACTCAGTAATCAGGAAAAAAAACACTCTTCTTTTGTATTTTTCTACACCTCTTTCTGAGTATCCATACAGGGAATATACTGTAAACAGTACATACGGCATAGTTTCAAATATGCTTCCGCCGGAATATAAAAACTGCAAAATAAGGATATACAGTAATGGCTCGTTAATTGAAGATTTCGTGCCGCCAATATTCAAATCAAGAGAAATCGAAAAATCAAAGAGGCGACATAAAAGAGAGAAAAAGAGTGAGCAAACCGTAAGCTTGATAGGTAAAGACTCCCGTCCATTTACAATTGACAAGGGTCTGCAAAACAAACATCTGGCAATCTGGCAGAGTCATGGTTACTATTATGAACAAAAATTACTCCGCTGGGAGTGGCAGAGAGCAAGAATTTTTCAAACAGTGGAAGATCTTTATACACAGTCATATGTACTTCCTTTTCTGGTTCCTATGCTCGAAAATGCAGGAGCAATAGTGATGCTTCCAAGAGAGCGCGACTCACAGAAGAATGAGGTAATTGTAGATAATGATACCCCAAGTTCCGGTTATTCAGAGAGTTCAGTAAATACAAACTGGTCGGATTCTAATTTGCCAGGGTTTAAACATACTAAGGAGAGTTATCTCAGCGGAGAGAACCCTTTTACTTTTGGCACAGCTCGTATTATAAGTGGTTTAAAAAAAGGTGATCAAAGTTTTGCTGCATGGACGCCAAATATTCCTGAAAGTGGCGAATATGCAGTTTATATCTCTTACCAGACACTCCCGAACAGCTCTGATAATGCTATATACACTGTCCATCATACCGGCGGTTTGACCAAATTCAGAGTTAATCAGAAAATGGGAGGTGGAACCTGGATTTATCTTGGTACTTTTAATTTCAATAAAGGATCAGACCCTGGTAATTTTGTTGAACTCTCAAACTCAGCAGTTAAAAAAAATGAAGTTATAACTGCCGATGCAATAAAGTTTGGCGGTGGAACCGGATTAATTGCAAGGAAACCTGCAGAATCCGGTTCGGAACTTAACAGACCAAGTTCATCAAACGAACCTATAAAAATGATTATAATCCCTATTGATGTACAACCCGTTACCAGCGGTTATCCAAAGTATGCAGAAGGTGCAAGATATTGGCTACAATGGGCAGGGTTTTCAGACACAATCTATTCACCTAACAAAAACGCAAATGATTATAACGACGACTATATGTCAAGAGGGAGATGGGTAAATGTGCTGAGCGGCGGTTCAAAAAATAATCCTAAAGAGAAAGGGCTCAATATTCCATTGGATATGGCTTTTGCTTTTCACACCGACGCCGGTACAACTTTGAACGATTCAATTATTGGTACTCTTGGGATTTATACAAGATTTTCAAATGGAGATGATAAGTTTCCGAACGGAGAATCCCGTTTCAATAACAGATATCTTACAGATATCGTACAATCACAGATAGTAGATGATATAAGGACAACATACGAACCAATATGGCAAAGGAGAGGAATCTGGGATCGATCATACTCTGAGTCAAGAACGCCAAAAGTTCCGGCTATGCTTTTAGAACTCCTGTCTCATCAAAACTTTGCCGATATGAGATATGGTCTGGATCCCAATTTCAGATTTACAGTAAGCAGAGCGGTTTACAAGGGATTTCTCAAATATCTGAACTATACTCAAGGAACGGAGTATATAGTTCAGCCTCTTCCTGTAAAAAACATGGCTGCTTCACTCGATAATGGTATTGTCAAATTAGTATGGAAAGAGGTTATAGACTCTCTGGAACCAACTGCCCGACCAACAAAATATGTTGTTTATACAAGAATAGACAAAGGAGGTTTTGACAATGGTCGGATTGTTAATGGTAATATGTTTTCTGAAGAAATAGAAAGAGGAAAGATATACAGCTATAAAGTAACCGCCGTAAATGATGGTGGAGAGAGTTTTCCCTCTGAGATACTTTCTGTTTATCAGGCACCTGTAGAAAAGGGAAAAGTACTTATAGTGAATGGTTTTGACAGGCTGTCTGCTCCTTCTAGTTATGTCACTAAAGACACTACAATGGGCGGATTCAGAGATTTTCTCGATCACGGAGTTCCTTACATAAAAGATTTTTCATACATAGGCAGTCAATATGAGTTCAGGAGAGAGATACCTTGGATGGATGACGATTCTCCAGGGTTCGGGGCATCGTATGCAGAATATGAAACCAGAGTGATAGCAGGGAATACCTTTGACTATCCATATGTACATGGCAAAGCTTTTGCCAATGAAGGTTACAGTTTTGTCTCATGCAGCAGGGATGCAGTTACAGATCTTACCGTTAAGCTTGATGATTATAAAATTGTTGACATAATCATGGGAAAACAGATCAAGACTCTGGTTGGAAGAGGAATTCATCCTCCAAAATATGAAGTTTTTCCAAAAGAGTTACAGTATTCAATCAATGCATATACAACCAATGGTGGTAATATTATTGTATCCGGAGCCAATGTTGCAACAGATATTTGGGATAGCGTTAATATGGACTTGGAGAGCAAACAATTTGCAATGCAAACGCTTAAATATCAATGGAGAACAAATTATGCAAGTAAAACAGGAGAGGTCAAATCAGCGCCAGGCCCCTATCCTTTTGAAGGCAAATTCTCTTTCTATACCACTCCAAATGAGTTGTCCTATTGCGTGGAAACTCCGGATGGCATAGAACCAGTTGGTAACGATGCCTGGACAATATTCAGATATGCAGACAACAATATTTCTGCAGGTGTTGCATACAAGGGCACCTACAGGTCTGTTGTTTTAGGATTTCCGATAGAGGCTCTCAAGAGTAATGAAGAGATAGAGAGCCTGATTAAAATGATTCTTAAATTTTTTGATAATAATGCTGTTAATTAGAGAGAGGGAACTTGAATTTATAGAGTTGATCCACAAAGAAGTAAAACCGGCATTAGGTTGCACGGAGCCAATTGCAGTATCTTTGGCTGTGGCTCGTGCCTCAGAAGAGCTTAATGAAATGGGACTAAGTACAGAGAGAGTAGAAGTAGAAGTAAGTGCAAATATTCTCAAAAACGGCATGGGAGTGGGTGTTCCAGGTACAGGAATGGTTGGTCTCCAGATTGCTGCAGCATTAGGAGTTACTTGTGGCAAATCAGAATACAGACTTGAGGTGTTAAAGGATATGGATGACGCAAGTATAGAACTTGCCAAGAAGATGCTTGAAGAGAACAAAGTTGCAATTACCCTGTCTAAGACAGATGCATCGCTCTATGTTCTTGCCTCATGTTTTTCCGGAAAGCACAGTTCATCAACTATTATAAAGGATAAGCATGATTCAATCATTTATGTAGCAAGGGACGGCGTTGTTACTTATGAGCAAAATAGCGAAAGCACAGAAAATGACCAGGCAACCATTGATGCTAACAAAGGAATACTGGACTACAGGCTGAATGTAAAAACAATATTTCAGTTTGCTAAACAAATACCATTAAAGGATATAGAATTTATTTTAGATTCCGTAACCCTTAATATGGCTCTGGCTAAGGAGGGACTGCTCAATAAGTACGGTTTGCGTGTAGGTCGTACTATTCAGGACAATGTCCACAAAAATATTTTTGGAAAGGGATTGCTCACATATTCAATGGCGTTAACTGCAGCTGCATCCGATGCAAGAATGGCTGGGTGTATTCTGCCGGCAATGAGCAATTCAGGAAGCGGGAACCAGGGGATTACAGTAACGATGCCTGTTATTGCTGCAGCAGAAACATTTAATTCATCCAGAGAAGAGCTGGCCAGGGCGTTGGTCTTAAGCCATCTGATTGCTATTCATATAAAAGGATACCTTGGTAGGTTATCTGCCTTGTGCGGATGTGTTATAGCCTCAACCGGATCATCCTGTGGTATAGTTTTTCTGAAAGGAGGAAATTATAATCAAATTTGCTATGCCATCAAGAATATGATAGGAAACATAACTGGAATGGTGTGCGACGGAGCAAAAGTGGGTTGCGCATTAAAGGTAGCCTCAGGAGTATCCTCTGCTGTTCAATCCTCCATTCTGGCATTGGATGATATATGCATCTCGGAAAATGACGGAATTATAGAAAAAGACATTGAGAAGACAATCCGGAATTTGGGAAAAATTGGTTCTGTTGGTATGCAAAAGACAGATAATATGATTCTTGATATAATGATTTGTAAATAGCACCATGTCTATTTGTCAGCTTTCTGTCACAAATGGCTATTTGGTATAGCTTTTGATTTTACTCTGGCATAAATATAAATTAATTTAAAGTCAGATATTATGCAAAAAGGTACTATCGGGGTTACGACAGAAAACATCTTCCCTATCATTAAAAAGTTCTTATATTCGGACCATGAGATATTTTTAAGAGAATTGATCTCAAATGGCGTTGACGCCACTCAGAAACTTAAGGCTTTATCAAGAAGCAACGATTTTAAAGGAGAGCTTGGAAATCTGAGAATCAAAGTCTCTTCAGATCCTGAAAAAGGAATTATAACAGTCAGTGACAACGGCATTGGAATGACAGAAGAGGAGGTTCAAAAATATATCAATCAGATAGCTTTCTCAAGCGCCGGAGAGTTTCTTGACAAATACAAAGATCAGTTAAACAGTATTATAGGACACTTCGGTCTGGGATTTTACTCTGCTTTTATGGTATCAAAAAAAGTGGAGATTCAAACTTTGTCATGGAGAGAGGGCTCCGAACCTGTTAAATGGAGTTGTGAGGGAAATCCGGAATATCAGATTACCAAAGGAAAAAGAAAAGAGAGAGGGACAGATATCATTCTTCATCTGGACGATGAATCAAAGGAGTATTCACAGGAGAGCAAAATAAATATGCTGTTGAATAAATACTGCAGATTCCTACCTGTAGAAATTGAGTTTGGCAAAGATAAAATTATCAATAACACCAATCCCCTCTGGACACGCAAGCCAAGCGACCTTAAAGAGGAGGATTACATTGCTTTCTACAGAGAGTTGTATCCAATGCAGGAAGATCCTCTGTTTTACATTCACCTTAACGTAGATTACCCGTTCAATTTGACCGGAGTACTTTATTTTCCAAAGATTAGAGAGAAGCTGGAGATATCAAGAAATAAGATACAACTCTACTGCAATCAGGTTTTTGTAACAGATTCCGTTGAGAACATCGTCCCTGATTTTCTCACACTTTTGCATGGAGTAATTGATTCACCGGATATTCCGCTGAATGTATCGAGAAGTTATCTTCAATCTGATTCCAATGTTAAAAAAATATCCAGCCATATCACCAAAAAAGTTGCTGACAGACTGGAAGAGCTCTTCAGAAATGATAGAAAAAATCTGGAAGAGAAGTGGGATAACCTCAAGCTCTTTATTGAATATGGAATGCTTTCGGAAGAGAAATTCTGCGAGAGAGCAGAAAAGTTTTCTCTTTTGAAGAATACTGATTCAAAGTATTTCAGCTATGATGAGTATAAAGCAGCAATCGAACCTGCCCAGACTGACAAAAACAAACGCCTGGTATATCTTTACGCAACTAATAAAGAGGAGCAGTATTCCTACATTGAATCGGCTAAAAACAGAGGATATGATGTGCTTCTTTTTGACAGTCAGCTGGATGCACATTTTGTCAACCTTCTCGAGTCAAAATTTAAGGATACAACATTTGCCAGAGTAGATTCTGACCATATTGACAAACTCATCCAGAAAGAGGAGATATCAAAACCGGATTTCACTCAGGATGAAATTACCGATATTTCAAACGCTTTTGAAGCGGCTCTTCCATCAGGCGCTCATTATAGTTTTGTAATTGAGAACCTCGATGAGAAAGATGGTGCAGTTCTCATCACTCAGTCGGAGTTTATGAGAAGATACCGTGAGATGTCTGCTCTGAATGGCGGTATGAATTTTTACGGTTCTCTGCCTGAATCCTACAATATTATCATAAACCACAACCACCCTTTGATCAAAAAAATTCTTATTAACAAGAACGAATCTCTTTCAGCTCAGATTGATGAATTTAGTAACAAAATATCTGAGCCTCAATTGAAGCTTGCTTCAATTGAAGAAAAAATAAAGAACCTGAAACCGGAAGAGATCGAAACCTCACTGAAGGATGAAAAGAGCAATCTTGAAAAGGTTATTGAAAAGGTTAAAGAGGAAAGAAAAGAGCTACTCAGTAAATTTGGCAAAGAAAACGATCTGATAAGAGAGATAACCGATCTGGCTTTACTCTCAAATGGAATGCTGAAAGGCGAGGATCTGAGCCGGTTTATCAAAAGAAGCCTTGAACTGATCAAGGCATAAAGTTGAATTTATGTTACGCTTTTGTTAATTTTTTGCGGAATATCTTATAGATTTTTATTATATTTATAGTCAAGTATTACTTTTGTCACAAATAATTATACGTATGAAAGTAGATAAGATATTCCAGTTTTTTATCGTCAAGGAGAAGAAATTCTACCCTCTGTATATTGCTCAGTTGGAGAATATTACCGAAGCTGCTAATGATCTGAGATCACTTTTTCTGGAGAGCAATTATGAGATTCAGAAAGAGTATCACAAAAAAATCAGTAATCTGGAAACTAAAGGTGACAAGATTACTGCCAGGATTTACGACGAGCTTAATAAAACCTTTGTAACCCCTTTCGACAGAGAAGATATTCACATCCTTGCTTCGAAAATTGACACATTCCTTGACTTTATTCACGATGCCGCAAGGAAAAAGGTCATGTACAAACCAAAGACAACCTATAAAGATATGATCACTATCATAGATTTTATTATAGAAGATGCCAATATTATCAGAGATATTGTACAGGATCTGGAACATCTATCCAAAAAGAGCGATGAAGCAGTAAAACGATGCAGGAGAATCAAGGACATTGAGCATAAGGTAGACGAGCTCTATGAAAATTTTAATTGTTTTCTTTTTGAAAATGAGACAGACGCAATTGAACTGGTAAAACATAAGAATATAGTACAAAGTCTTGAAGATACAACTGACAAGGCAAAGGATATCAGCGATAGTATCCGCTCAATTATTGTAAAACTGGCTTAATAGCAAAATTATGTTAACAGTCGTAATAATTGCTATAATAATAGCTCTTCTCTTTGACTTTCTTAACGGAATGAATGATGCTGCAAATTCTATTGCAACTATCGTATCTACTAAGGTTCTATCACCTAATGCTGCTGTTGCTTGGGCTGCATTCTGGAACTTTGCAGCCTTTCTTATATTTGGATTACATGTAGCAAACACAATCGGCAAAGGAGTCGTTAACCCGAATGTAGTTAACCCATACATTATATTATCGGCTCTTATTGGTGCTATTGTATGGGTATGGGCTTGTACGCATTTTGGAATGCCAATTAGTGTATCTCATGCCTTGATAGGCGGATTAATAGGGCCTGTATGGTTCACCTATGGGAGTACAGCTCTAATAACTACCGGGATCTTAAAAATTAGTCTGTTTATTGTTCTTTCACCACTTATTGGAGCTCTGCTTGGATTTATTATGATGGCTATCACAATGAGAATTTTCAAGCATAAACACCCACTAAAAGTTGAGGGAATATTCAAGGTATTTCAATTATTTTCATCTGCAGTTTTCAGCTTGGGTCATGGTGCAAATGATGCTCAAAAAACAATGGGCATAATTGCAGTTTTACTTTTTAGTGTGGCTGGTTCCAACGATTTCGTATCCACATATCTTTATAATGCAAATGTGGAGTTCTATGTTCCTCTCTGGATAGTACTTGCTTGTCATTTTGTAATTGCTATGGGTACCCTTGTAGGTGGGTGGAGAGTGATAAAGACACTTGGTGATGGCCTTTCAAAATTAAAGCCTGTCCAGGGATTTTGTGCAGAAACAGCCGGGGCAATCACACTGATAGGAGCATCACTTGGAGGAATACCTATAAGTACAACCCACACTATTACCGGATCAATTATTGGTGTGGGGATGACCAAGGGGCTTGCTTCTGTGAGATGGGCGACAGCAAAGAATATTGTTATTGCCTGGATCTTCACAATTCCGGCTACATTGGTTCTATCAGGTTTAATATATCTTTTATTGAGTTCCTTTATTAATGTAGCCTGAAATCAGCCTTTCAATTATTATTGATATCTGCCCTCTCTGTCAACAAGCTTCGAAAGTATATGAAGCCTCTTTTCGCTAACCATAGGTGCAATTGAGCAGGCAGTACTCAGTATAAAACCTTTTCCGTTTTTTCCAGTTTTAATTATATTCAATACATCTTTTTCCGCTTTTTCATCATCTGCGTAGAGGAGGGAATAAACTGAGTCAATATTTCCCTTGATGAACATATTATTTCCTATTCTGTCAAAGGCGTCTTTAAGATCTACGTTACCAACAGGATCGGGATCCAGGCATTCAAGACCGGAGGCTCCTGATTGTTGCATCAACTCCAGTCTGTCATCTATGTGTCCGCAAGTATGAATATATGCATGTTTGCCACACTCTCTGATTTTTTTGATGAACTGGCTTTCATAAGGGAGGACAAATTCCTGGTAGTGCTCAGGAGAGATAAAGCCCATTCCCGCAAAAGGAGATGAGATCTTTATTGCATCAATGTCAGATTTACACATCTCAACTGCCAGGTAGCTGATTCCATCGGTAAACTTCTGAAGGATTTCTTTGCATTTGTCCGGATTCATAATCAATGAAATAAGCCCTTGTTCATAGCCCAAAAGATCAAGAAGATAATCAAAAGGTGATGTTATTTCACCGTGAATGGAGTATGTGTCACCAACCATCTCTCTCAGGAACATGAAAATATCAAACGGGTGTTCCTTATCAATTTTGAAATAGAGATTCTGCGAAACCGGAATGTAATTAATCTCATCTGGCACATCTTTTTCCAGGTCAATTTCATCTATGCTTTTTGGAAATGGTTTATTAAAATATCTAACCATTGGTAGGTCTGTCCAAGAGTGCAACTCTTGTCTGTCCTCAAAAAAAAGTTCTTGTCTCCCCTCTTCCAACTCTTTAAAAGAGACAATTTTTTCTCTCCAGTTGGGGGAGTGCCCGTGCAGACTTACTAAGATACCATCAAAATCAAACCTTTTGCAAAGCTCAACAAGCCCTAATGCAAATAACTCTCCATCGTACCAGAACTCGGCCGGGGAGGGTTTAAGTTGCTGCATCATAGAACCAATGCTAAATTGACACATAAGTGGTACTCTGTCGGGTTTTTGCAAATTCATTGCAGCTAAAACCCTTTCTCTGGATGTGTAACTCATATTCTAAAGTTTAGATTTGTACAAACAGTTTATCTCTTCGCATTTTTTACATCCATACTCCTGATATTTAACATCAGGGCCAAGTGCAATTGCTCCACTGACAGATTTTACAGGGTCCATGAGACAGCTCTCTGTAAGCCTTATCCCACAAGGGTTTTCAGGAAAGAACCCAAATAGTTTTTTTTGTTCTATCACACTCCATCCACAATACCCTGGGCTATATCTGTTGGAAAAACCATAAGAGGCTTCAGTTGCATATTTTTTTATCTTGTCGTGAATGTATCCGGCCATCCCCTCCGCAAATTGTGATGCTATAAAGTCAACCATATAATATTCGAATGGATCTGATCTGTTCGAATCAATAATTTGCTTTGATTCTTTCCCCATTGTGGCCACAAAAAGTGCAATATTTTCTGCTTTCAAAAATACTGGCGCAATTTGATTCCCATAATTAAAATTTGATTCCGACGCATGAATAATAGTAAAGGCGCCTTTTGCCTCAACAGAAGCAAGCTGATCTATCAGTCTGTCTGCATCAACAATAAATTCATGACCGATAAGTCTTGTTATCTCCCCTTTATCCAGTTTAATGGAAGAGAGCTTAAGACTAAATTCAGAAATCTCTCTCATATTTTAAACAGATTGTTAATGTAACCTATATTAATTTTCTCTCCAAAAAAAACCATTTCACTCCTCAGGAGAGGCAGATCATATTCCTGAATGGAGATATCTCCGTAAACAGCCTGAATTGACAGACCCGACCCGTCTTTTAATCTCACAAACCCCTTTGCCCTTAACATTGGTTTTAAAACTTCTGCCAGTCTTCCAAGGTTCTCCAAGGAGATTTTTTTTGGTGTGGACAAGGTTTCTACACGAATGTCTGGTGGTGCAAAAAGTGGTTTGCAATCTGCTGCATTCAGGTTTGAGAGAGCCTGAGCTGTGCTATAATTACCAATAATTACATCCATCTCAAAATCAGGCAGAATTGCATATTGTGTATAAATAATAGTGCAAAACGGATTATGTTTCTTTACCTTTTGGCCAACAGCCAGAGTATCTTCGCTGCTGAGCTTGTCACATTTATTAATTAGCACTGTATCTGCAATCTTTATCTGATTAGAGACAGATTTTAACATTTTTATCTGCCTTTCAAACAACAAAGAGTCTACAATAGTATATGCCCTTGCAAACCTTATTCTCTCTGACAACGAGGGGGAATTTACCATCTGAAGAATTGCAACAGGGTCAGAAAGACCTGTAGCCTCAATAAAAATGGCTTCTGGTTGTTCTTCATCAATAAAACGAGCCAGTGATGGAATAAAATCATTCAGCAGGCAGAGGCAAAAAACGGAGCCTTTGTTGACCTCCATAATGGAGAAATGGCTCTTGCTCTGAGTAAGAATTCTTGAATCAATATTAATTGCAGAAAACTCATTCTGGACAATTCCAATTCTTTTACAATCTCCCAGTTTTTCAACAATGTTTTTCAGAAAACTGCTTTTTCCGCTCCCAAGGAAGCCTGAAACAAGATATAGTGGAATTGGCTTTGTAATCATTATTGCATCTCCTCTCTGACAGACTCGACTAATTGTTTTAGCGGGGGAATTATGGATATAAACCTGATCTTGCCGTTTATACAGATAGTTGGAATATTTTTTACTCCAAGACTTCTCATCATCAGGTGTCCTTCCTTTGTAGTTATCTTATGCTCGAATATCTCTAAATTATCTTCAAAATGCGGTTTTACCCTGTTTACAAGCTCCATCATATACCGACATGGAGCACAAGAATCTGAATCAAGAGTTATTACATCAATAATCACTTTGTTCCTTACCCACCTGCCGCTTAAGTCAGGCAAAATTTCATTGTCCGGAACGACGGCAGTTCTTTTTAAGAACTCCTGTCTGTATTCATCTCTTATCAGACGACTTACAGCCTCTATATTTTCTACAGGGGTTGCCATTGGCAAATCACAACCCGGGGCTAAAATAAATCCCTTTTTCCCCCCTGTAACAATGCACTCCAGAGCATCCCTCTCAGAATCCTCCGGGCTTCCCAGAAGGAGTGTTGTTGTAAGCTTAAGATTGCCCCCAAAGCTTATTCCGCTTGATAGAGCCACCTCCTTTACAAATTCAAGTGGAATATTCTCATCAACAGAAATATTGTCCGGCCCGCACTTAGCCATAAGATCCAGGTTATGCTCGGCTTGGCCGCAAACAAAAAATGAGCTCAGGCTGTTCTTATGCCGTATATGGTCAAATATACCTTTTACATGATGCATTACAAATGTCTCAAACGAAAAAGGGTCAATCTGACTGGTCATTGGATCTACAATTGCAATTACTGTGCATCCTGCTGCAATGTAGTAATCTGACAGAGAAGTTGCAACTTCTGAACAGAATGTGATAACCTCCTCTGTTTTTTTAGGGTCTTCAAACATTGCTGTAAAGATCTCTGTTCCCATCAGATGAAGCGAGAGAGTAAACGGACCGGTAACAAGACCAAAAAAAGCAATATCAGGATGATCTCTGCATAAAACTTCTGCTGCCTTCAATACCTCCCCTATTCTGCCATCATTTAGTGATGGTATCTTAAGCTCAGACAGTTGAACTCCATCTTCCAGAGGATGGGAAACAACTGCCGGTGGATTTGTTTGTGAAAAAAGCAGTTTGCAACCGAGTGCTTCTGCCTCCAGTTGAAGATCGAAAGTTACAGGCAGTCCGTCCGGCGAATATCTTCTGATAGCCTCTTTTTGTCCCTTTATAATTAACTCCGCGTATGAAAGATATTTATCAGCTTTCTCTCCAATTAATGTTGCTCCATGACAGCCCACAAAAGGCAACCAGGGTGCCCTGTCACACTCTTTAAGTTTGTATGCATTGATTATGTACTCTTTACCAGTCATGCTAAGCAAAGCTATTAATATACTCCACCGCAACCTGAGGATTTGGAGCATATAAATCTGCTCCGATTTTAAACGCAAATTCTTTGTTCAGAGGTGCTCCTCCCACAAGAATTTTCTGAGAAGGAAAATAGTTACGAACCTCCTGGACTGATTTTTCCATTGACTCCATTGTAGTAGTCAGTAGGGCAGACATTCCCAATATACAACCTGGATTTTCCTTAAGAGCATCTATGAACCTCTCTGTTTTAACATCTACACCTAAATCTACAACCCTCCAGCCAGATCCTTCAATCATCATGGCAACCAAATTTTTACCAATATCATGAAGATCTCCGGAAACAGTACCAATTATAAATGTGCCTCTCTGTTTTATCTCTCCAGTAGTGAAATAGGGTTTCAGATGAAGCATTGCACTGTTCATCGCTTTGGCTGACATAAGAACTTGGGGAACAAAGAGTTTTTTCTCTTTAAAAAGCTCTCCCACAATACCCATAGCAGGAATCATTGCCATTGTGAGTATCTCATTTGCAAGAACACCGTTCTCCAAAGCCTCCTTTGTAAGTTCGTCTGCACCAGGTTCTCCTTTCATATCGGGTGGGTAAGACGATTTTACATCTACTTTTCCCCTTTGAATTGAAATTGAGATCTTCTCTATAATAATATTATTCATTTTTTTTGTATTTTTTACAAATTTATGAAAATAAAGCTTAGAGTGTAATTATCCATCCGAAACTATCCGGTTCAGGTACTGCAACAGTGTTCCCTGAGGAGCAGTTCTGTCGTGATCCCTGTCTATTGCAGCCCATAGTGAAGTGATGCTTAGTCAGGTATTTTTTCATGAATATGTTTTCTTAGCTATTTAAAATGTATTTTACAATCCTATCTCCAACTTCTGTAGTTGAGTATGCTTTACCGTTTTCCGCCAGATCTTCTGTGAGAAATTTTCCATCAACTGCCTTATTACAGGCTTTTTTAATAATTTGTGCTTCACCTTTTGCATGGAAAGCATCGTTGAGCATCATTGCAGCAGATAATATTGTTGCTAAAGGATTGGCTATGTTTTTACCTGCAGCTTGTGGATAAGAACCATGTATCGGTTCAAAAAGAGAACTTTTTTCGCCAAACGAGGCAGATGGCAACAAGCCTATTGAGCCAGTCAAAACGCTAGCCTGATCACTTAAAATATCTCCAAACATATTCTCTGTTAAAAGAATATCAAATTTTGAGGGATTAGTTACTAGTTGCATTGCAGCATTATCTACAAAAAGAAAATTCAGAGTAACCTCAGAAAATTCATGCTTATGCAGAGATGTCACAACCTCTCTCCAGAGCCTCGATGTAGCCAAAACATTTGCCTTGTCCACCAAGGTAACAACCCCTCTTCTCTCTTTTGCCATTTTAAATGCCAGTCTGGAAATTCTGTCAACCTCATTCTTTGAGTAAACACACGTGTCAAAAGCCCTGGAACCATCTTCACTTCTGCCTCTGGGCTCTCCAAAGTATATTCCTCCTGTCAGTTCCCTGACCACAATCATATCGACCCCCTTAATTATTTTCTCTTTAAGCGGAGAACGATGAGTGAGACTGGGGAAAAGCTCCACTGGTCTTATGTTTGCATAGAGGCCCAGGTCTCTTCGCATTTTTAGCAACCCCTGCTCGGGGCGTACCTTTGCAGCCGGGTTATCGTCGTATTTCGGATCTCCTATTGCTCCAAACAGAATCGCATCTGAATCTATGCAAAGTCTGTGGGTTTCTGCCGGATATGGGTCGGAGCACGCATCAATGGCAGCAGCCCCGATAAGTCCGTATTGAAAAATAAAGTTGTGTCCGAATTTTTTAGCTATTGCTTTTAAAACATTTACAGCCTGTTCCACTATTTCCGGTCCTATACCATCTCCGGGTAAAACTGTTATAACTTTTTGCATAATTGCCATCTATTTAGTTTTGATCTGTTTTGTTCATATATCTCGATTTCCTCTTTGTTTGCAATAAGGTAATCAATATCGTCATAGCCGTTTACAAGGCAGTTCTGCTTATAGGAGTTTATCTCAAAGCTCTCATAATCTCCAGTAAATGAGATTTTTATTGTTTTGTTAAGAAGGTCTATAACCAGAACAGATTCTCTTTCCAGAAAAATCTTTTCAAGAAATTCGGGACTCACCTGAACAGGTAAAAGTCCATTATTAAGAGCATTGCTTTTGAAAATATCTGCAAAAAAACTTGACACAACTGCCCTGATCCCATGGTCATATAGTGCCCATGCAGCATGTTCTCTGCTTGAACCACATCCAAAATTTCTTCCCGCCACCAGAATCTGCCCGGTCCCTCGATCTGTGTTGAGTATAAAAGATGGATTTTTATCTCCGTTCTTGTTGTAACGCCAGTCGTAAAAAAGATTTTTCCCGAATCCATCCCTTGTTGTTGTCTTCAAAAATCTGGCAGGAATAATCTGGTCTGTGTCTATATTCTCTATAGGCATCAAAACAGGCCGGGACTCTAATATCACAAACTTGTTAAAACTCATAATCTTTCTGCTATTTAACTATTCGTGGATCGGTTATTACTCCATAAATTGCTGCTGCTGCTGCCACCAGAGGGCCAGCTAAAAGTGTCTTTGCACCCGGTCCCTGTCTCCCCTCGAAATTTCTGTTAGAGGTAGAAAGACAGTATTTTTCTGCCGGAATCTTGTCGTCATTCATGCCAAGACAAGCAGAACACCCTGGTTCTCTTATTGCAAAACCTGCACTTCTCAGAATATCTCCCAGTCCCTCATGCTCTATTGCATTTTCCACCATTTTTGATCCGGGAACAAGCCAAGCCTCAATCTCCTCTGCCTTTTTCTTACCCTTTACAAAACTTGCAAATAGTCTGAAATCCTCAATTCTTCCATTAGTGCAACTTCCCAAAAATACATAATCGATCTTTTTTCCAATCAGTTTATCTCCCTTATTTAGGCCCATGTATTCATTCGAAACGGGAATAAAAGAGTCTATTGCCATGCCCATTCCGGGATTAGTTCCGTAGGTAATCATCGGTTGAATATCTTCTGCCATGAATGAGTGTTTTTGATCATATTCTGCTCTTGTGTCGCTCTTTAACAATCTCCATCTTTCGACTGCATTTTCCCATTCTTCTCCTTTTGGGGAGTATCTTCTCCCTTTAAGATAGCTGAAGGTAATATCATCCGGAGCAATCAAACCTCCTCTGGCACCCATCTCTATGCTCATATTGCAAATAGTCATCCTCTCTTCCATACTTAAGGAAGCAATTGTTGTTCCTGCAAATTCTAAAAAATATCCGGTTCCGCCGGATGTTCCGAGTTTTGATATTATATACAGAATGATATCCTTTGCACAAACGCCCATTGGAAGAGTTCCGTTTACCTCTATCAGCATTTGTTTTGGTTTTGTTTGCAGCAGAGATTGAGTTGCAAAAACCATTTCGACCTCACTAGTCCCTATTCCAAAAGCAATATTTCCAAAAGCTCCATGAGTAGAAGTATGACTATCTCCGCAGACAATTGTCATACCTACCTGTGTTATACCTTGTTCCGGACCAATTATATGAACAACTCCATTTGAAGGATCTCCAAGAGGAAAATAAGTTATTCCGTGTTTTTTTGTGTTTTCTGCTAACTTTTCCACCGGTACTCTGGATGATTCATCTGCTATAGGCAAGTGTTGATTTATAGTTGGCACGTTGTGGTCACAGGTCGCAAAAGTTTGTTCTGGACGAAACAGTTTCGCGCCTCGTTTATCGAGACAGGAAAAAGCCTGAGGACTTGTAACTTCGTGAATAAAATGTCTGTCTATGTACAGAACGGACGGACCGTCAGGAATCTCTTTTACAATATGTGATTCCCATATTTTATCAAAAATTGTTTTACTCATATTGTTTGTTAAATTATTTTTGAAACTGCATCAATAAGCGCTTCTACAGAAGCTGTGATAATATCTGTATTAGCAGAAAAGCCATAGTAAATGTTTCCTCTGTTTTCTATCTGGATATGAACTTTACCTACATCGTCGGTTCCTTTGGTAATAGCCTGCACAAGGAATTCTTCAAGAGTAATCTTTCTGTGAACAAGTGTTTTTACAGCAGTAAATGCCGCATCAATTGGGCCGTTTCCCGAGCTGGTCGCAGTACATATCTCACCATCAATGACAAGTTTAACAGTTGCCATTGGCACAGCAGATTTACCGCACACTACCTGAAGATATTTCAGACGGATTCTGTGTGCCTGTGTTGAACGTGTAACTCCGACAATCACCAGCAAATCGTCGTCATGAATGTCCTTCTTGCAATCTGCCAGAATCAGGAATTTGTTGTATGCTTCGTCCAGCTCCTCTGGCGTAAGCTCAATGTTCAGTCGTGTGTAGTGGTGCTTTAATGCAGCTCTTCCGCTCCTGGCAGTCAGGGCAATAATAGATTCATTTACCCCTACTTCTGCCGGATCAATTATCTCGTAATTCTCCCTGTTCTTAAGAATTCCGTCCTGATGAATTCCGGATGAGTGAGCAAATGCGTTTCTTCCGACAATTGCTTTATTTGGTTGAACAGGCATTCGCATTAGAGTAGAAACCTGACGTGAAGTCTTTATTATAGATTTTGTATCTATATCTGTATAAACAGGAATGTCATTTCTGCACTTGATTGCCATTACCACCTCTTCAAGAGCACTGTTTCCGGCTCGTTCTCCAATACCGTTTATGGTTACCTCTACCTGACGTGCACCGTTGATAACTCCTGCAAGTGTGTTTGCAGTAGCCATCCCCAAATCGTTATGGCAATGTGTGGAGATAATTGCCTTATGTATATTCGGCACATTATCAACGAGGTATTTGATCTTAGCACCATACTCATATGGTGTACAATAACCAGTTGTGTCAGGAATATTTACAACGGTAGCGCCTGCTTTAATTACAGCCTCTATCACACTTGCCAGGTATTCATTGTTTGTTCTTCCTGCATCCTCTGCATAGAACTCCACATCTTCCACATATTTCTTTGCATATTTTACACAGTGAATTGCTCTCTCAAGAATTTCCTCTTTATTGGATTTAAATTTGTATAAAATGTGTGCATCTGATGTGCCAATGCCTGTATGAATTCTTTTATGTTTAGCATAGTGCAGGGCATCTGCTGCCACATCTATATCTTTATCTACGGCTCTGGTCAAAGCGCAAATAGTGGCTCTTTCTATCACTTTGGATATCTCGACTATTGAGTTGAAATCTCCCGGACTGGAAATAGGAAACCCACATTCAATTATATCCACATTTAGAATTTCAAGAGTTCTTGCTAGTTCTATCTTTTCGATAGTGTTAAGCTGACAACCCGGAACCTGTTCTCCATCCCTGAGGGTTGTGTCAAATACAAATAGTTTTTCGCTCATAATTTTTTTACTAAAAAACCACCCTGGTAAGAGGTGGCTGGCATTATTTCATTTCAAATTCAAAAATTTCCGGAATTACATAAAATCTCCACCTCAGTACTTACTGCAAATACAGAGTAATAAGAAGTGGTGTATAAACAGCGAATTTAGTCTTCTCATAACGGTTGCGAATATAGAAAAAAAAACATTACTAATACAAGGCAACAAGCCTTTGGTCAAATAAAAATTCGAAAATTTCCGAATACAACTTTGACAATCTTGAATTTATCTGTTACATGTCTTACTGCTGCCATTTTGTAAAAGGTTTTTTTGTTAACATTGAGTTATAATATCTCATATCTCCCGTTACCTCATCTCCAAGCCAATCAGGTTTTTCAAAAGACTCATCTTCAGAAGACAGTTCTATTTCCGCTAATGTTAATCCCTCGTTATCTCCATGAAATTCATCAACCTCATATGTATGACGGCCGGATTTAATAATGTGACGCGTTTTCTCTATTATTCCAGGTTCACAAATATTAAGTAATTCTTTCGCATCATCTAAGCTGATCTCTTTTTCCCATTCATAGCGGCTTGTTCCCGAAAGATTAACTATCCCTTTAATGGTTAAAAAACCTTTTTCTCCTGCAATTCGTACTCTCACAGTTCTTTCAGGAACTGAACTCAGATATCCCTGAATAATTCTGGAATTCTTAACTGTTAAAGATTTGTATTCTCCTTTAATAAGAAATTTTCTTTCTATCTCTTGTGCCATAATATTATTTCTTTTATTTTCTGAAGATAGTAATTTTTCTCGACACCTTCCAGACAAATAGAGATTTAATTTTGGGAAGGCTGTTCTCCGTTCTGGTACTCACCCAGAATTTGCAAATTTTCTGTAAGAGGCCTGATAGCATCCAATGCCTGACGATACCTTTTGTAATCGGAAAAAATAAGATCAACATAAAAGAGGTACTCCCACTCTATCCCAACTATTGGCAGCGATTGAATTTTAGTGAGATTCATGTTATAGATAGAAAGAACTGACAATACATGCGAAAGCTTTCCCTGCAGATGCGGAAGTGAGAAACAGAGAGAAGACTTATTAACTGATTGATTCGCTATTTTGTTTAACCGCTTAACCTTGTCACATCCGGTAACTATCATGAATCTTGTAAAATTTCTCTTATTGCTCTCCACTCCTGCCTGAAGAATCTCAAGATCATACATTTCTGCTGCAAGATTACTTGCCAGAGCACCTACACCCATTAAATTCTGTTCTCGTATCCATTTGGCACTTAGTGCAGTATCAACGGAATCAACAATTTTGACATTTTTCTTTCGAAGTTCATTCAGAAAAAGATGACATTGTTGAATAGCAACAGGATGGGAATGAATCTCCTTAATGTCATCAACTTTTTGACCCGGTAATGCTATCAGGTTCTGAACAACTCGCAGGTATTGTTCGCCAATAATCGGAAGTCCACTCTCACTCAAAAAAGAATGATTTTGTAACAAGCTCCCGGCTACTGAGTTCTCTATTGCCACAATGCCACAATCGACTCTCTTCTCCCTGAGTTCATCAAAAAGATCTGCAAAAGTGTCGCAAGGTACAATAGTAATAGCATTTTTTCCAAAGAATAGTTTTGCGGCAATTTCGTGGAAAGCTCCAAACCCACCCTGAATTGCAACACTGACTGTTTGATTTTCTAACTCTTTCATTTTCTTATAAAAAAAAGGCCCCTGATTAAGGGACCTTTAAATTATTAATTATAACATTAACAATAACATATCAGTCCCATATTTGAGCTAAAAAAGAAACAGAAACAGAAAAAATATGTATTGATTGTTTTCATATTGATGCAAATTTAAATATAAAATTGAATTAATGTTATATTTTTGTATCATAAAGACATTTAATAATAATTTATGGAAAACCAACAACTTATTGTATCTGCTGAAAATCATATATGTACAATTAAAATAAACAACCCTGACACATTGAATGCTCTTAACACCTCTCTTCTTAAAGAACTGGACAATGCAATAGACTGGGTAGAAAACAATGATGAAATATTAGTTTTAATCATCACCGGAGAGGGAAGATCATTTGTTGCAGGGGCAGACATCTCCGAAATGCTAAATTTGAGCTTCACTGAAGGGAAGGAGTTTGGAGCTTTTGGATCGGGGGTGTTCAGAAAAATTGAAACCCTTTCAAAACCTGTAATTGCAGCAGTAAATGGTTTTGCACTCGGAGGAGGGTGTGAACTAGCATTAGCTTGTGACATCCGGATAGCATCAGAAAATGCAAAGTTTGGACAACCAGAGGTAAATTTAGGAATAACTCCTGGATTTTCAGCTACATACAGGCTTCCTAAACTTGTAGGAGTAGGAAAGGCAAAGGAGTTGATATTTACAGGCCGTACCATAGGCGCATCAGAAGCATATGGAATTGGCCTTGTAAACCAGGTTGTCAAACCAGAAGAATTGATGGAAAAAGTAATGGAATTAGCAAACACAATTGCTTCCAAAGCACCAATAGCAGTAAAATATTCCAAGCTTGCAATAGAAAAGGGTATGGTTAGTGAAGCAGAAGCTGCATTTGAAAACGAAAATATTCTTTTTGGCCGTTGTTTCTCAACTCAGGATCAGAAGGATGGTATGGCTGCATTTCTCAAAAAAACGAAACCAAAATTTAATAATAAATAATTCAATAAAATAACCTTAAGTATGAAAATTTGCGTTATAGGTACCGGCACCATGGGAAGCGGAATTGTGCTTGCTTTTGCCCAGGCCGGATTCAATGTGGTAATGAAAGGCATGTCGGAAAGCGAACTTCTGGTTGGGCACAACAGTATTCATAAGAATCTCTCCAAACTTGTGGAAAAAGAGAAAATGACTGCAGAAACAATGAATTCAATTACAGCAAGGATTGTTGAGACAATATCTTATGATTCATGTTCAGATGCCGATCTGGTAATTGAAGCAGTTCTGGAAGATATGTGCCTGAAGCACGAAATTTTTGAAACACTGGACGCAATATGTAAACCTGAGGCTATACTTGCCTCAAACACTTCATCCCTCTCGATAACAGAAATTGCCGCTTCTACAAAAAGGGCAGGAAAGGTAATCGGAATGCACTTCTTTAACCCTGCACCTGTAATGAAACTTGTTGAGGTAATAAAAGGGCAACTTACAGCTCCTGAGGTTCATGATTTTGTAGTATGGATAGCAAAACAGATTGGAAAGACTCCTGTAAGCGTAAACGAAGCCCCCGGATTTGTGGTAAACAGAATTCTGGTTCCTTTAGTTAACGAGGGAATAGGAATACTTGCAGACGGAGTTGCTACAAGAGATGAGATTGACGAGGCGATGAAGATGGGTGCCAACCATCCGATGGGTCCTTTGGCTCTTGGAGATCTTATTGGTCTGGATGTATGCCTTGCAATTATGGAGGTTTTATATCATGAATTTGGCGATTCTAAATACAGGCCACATCCTCTTCTACGTAAAATGGTAAGAGCCAACCAACTCGGAAGAAAAACCGGCATAGGTTTTTACGATTACAGAAAATAGCCATATACAATTATTATAACACTAAGTAAGATCTTAATGGGGCAAAGTCACAGTAGTCAAAACAAAACTTCCAGAATCAACTATAAAACTCTGATGCAGATTCGTATCCGCAAGATACTTATGATCTGCAGCAGTTATGACGCTTATACCCTTGAAGAAGATGGCCGTATTGAAGATCAGATTTACAAAGAGTATGTAGATCTGAATCTCAGTAATCCTCCAACTTTCAGATGGGTAACGTCTTCTGTGGATGCATTGAAACTTCTGGACAGTGACAATGATTTTGATCTTATTATCAGCATGTTCAATGTGGGAGAACTGGATGTTTTCAATTTTTCTAAAAAGTACAAAGAGGATTTCCCCGATATTCCTTTTGTGCTGCTTACCAATTTTTCCAAGGAGCTGTCCAGAATAATAGAGAACGAAGATTGTTCAGGTATTGACCATATATTCAGTTGGCATGGCAACGCAGATCTGATCCTTGCAATTATCAAACTGTTCGAAGACAGGATGAATGCAGACGACGATATTCTGGGTGCCGGAGTACAATCAATATTGCTGGTAGAAGACTCCATCCGTTACTACTCAACCTACCTGCCTGCAATTTACAAACTTGTTCTGCTGCAGAGTGCGGAGTTTCTCAAAGAGGCACTAAATGAGCAGCAACAGAAGTTAAGGAAAAGAGCCCGGCCAAAAATTCTGCTTGCAACAAACTATGATGAAGCAGTCTATATTTACGAGCGTTATAAAAAAAATCTACTTGGAGTAATCTCAGACGTGGGATTTGTAATTCACAAAAACGACCCTGCAATCAGTGAAAAACTTGATGCCGGGATTGATTTGTGCAAGATGATCAAAAACGATGATCCCCATATGCCGTTTCTTCTTCAGTCATCACAGGAGAATATGCGGGACATTGCAAATGAGCTCGGGGTGGGTTTTATTCTGAAATACTCAAAAACACTTCTTATTGAACTTAGTGATTATATAAGCGAAGAGTTTGTATTTGGAGATTTTGTCTGCCGGGACCTTAACTCAGGAGAGGTCATAGGAAGAGCAAAGGATTTGAAAGATCTTCAGCATCTGGTAATGGAGATTCCGGAAGAGGTTCTCCTCTATCATACCTCCAGAAACCGTCTGTCTAAATGGATGTACTCCCGTGGTCTTTTTTCTCTTGCCAATAAGATGAAAACTGCCCACGAAAGCCATTTTAAAACGATGGATGATCTTCGTCAATATATTGTACAGGCAATTATCGACTATAGAATTCTGCTCGGTCACGGTGTGGTAGCCCGCTTTAATCCCAACTCATACAGTCAGTATATATGGTTTGCAAGGCTTGGTGAGGGTTCGCTGGGAGGCAAAGCAAGGGGTCTGGCCTTTATAAACAACATGCTGCAGAAGTACAACCTGCTGAACAAATATCCGGGAGTTAAAATTCTTATACCCCGTACAATAGTCATAGCTACAGATTATTTCGACCATTTCATTCGTGAAAACGGTTTGCAGTATGTTATTAATTCAGACATTTCAGATCAAGAGATCTTGTCAGAATTTGTAAGCTCCCGACTTCCTGAGGCACTGATTGCAGATTTGAAGGTGTACCTTAAATTTGCCACAGGACCACTGGCAGTGCGCTCCAGTTCTAAGCTTGAAGATTCTCATTATCAGCCATTTGCAGGAATATACTCTACTTACATGATTCCACTCACTCAAAATACCGACCAGATGCTTCGTCTTCTTGGAAAAGCAATTAAGAGTGTTTACGCTTCAATATATTTTGCTTCAAGTCGGGCATATCTTCAGGCTACCTCCAATCTGATAAGCGAAGAGAAAATGGGAGTGGTAATCCAGGACGTGTGTGGTACTGAAGATAGTGGGTACTTCTTTCCTACTCTCTCAGGAGTAATCAGGTCAATTAATTACTATCCGATCGGCGCAGAAAAGCCAGAGGATGGTATCGTCAGTCTGGCATTCGGATTGGGAAAACTCGTTGTAGAAGGGGGGAAAACGCTCCGATTTTCGCCAAAATATCCAAAGCATATTCTTCAACTATCAACACCTCAACTTGCTCTGAAAGATACTCAAAATGAGATGTATGCCCTGAATCTTAAACCAGAAGAGTTCAAAACATCCATTAACGATTCTGTCAATCTCCAAAAATTCGACATCAACCAGGTCAAGCACTTCAAAAATATGAATTTTGTGGCCTCCACATGGGATATGCAGAATCAGATAATTACAGACAGTAACCTCGAAGAGGGTCGAAAAATTATTACTTTTGCTCATATTCTCAAACATGATACAATGCCCCTCGCTAAGATCATCAGCGACGTGCTGGAGATCAGCCAGCAGGAGATGCGCTCTGCAGTTGAGCTTGAATTTGCAGTTAATATGGATGTTCCTGAGGGACAGGATGTTATTTTCAATTTCCTTCAGATACGCCCCATAACAGACAGTCAGGACAACAAATCACTGAACTGGGATAATATCAATAAAGAAGAGGTTATCATTTATGCTCAAAAGGCTCTCGGGGCAGGAAACATTGATGGAATAACAGATATAATCTATGTTAGAGAAGATAATTTTGACAGTGCGCATACTCTTGAAATGGCAGAAGAGATCAATACACTCAATGCAAAGATGAAGGAGTCAAGGAGACATTATGTTCTGGTTGGCCCCGGACGCTGGGGATCAAGTGACTCATGGCTCGGGATTCCAATTAAATGGCCACACATCTCAGAGGCAAAAGTTATTGTAGAATGCGGGTTGAAAAAATTCAGGGTGGAGCCTAGTGAGGGCACTCACTTTTTCCAGAATCTTACCTCATTCGGGATTGGCTATCTTACAATCAACCCCTTTATGGGTGACGGCAAATTCAACATAGATCGCATTAATTCCATGGAAGCTGTTTACGAGAGCAAATACCTGCGTCAGGTAAGATTTTCTGAGCCGTTGTATATTTACATTGACGGACGTAAAAACAAAGGAATTATTCGATAATTTTTATTCAAAATGGTAACGATAGAATGATTCTACAAAATTTTCATGTTTTTTTTAAAAACTATAGAAACAAATAAAATTTATTTCTGTACTTTTACAGCATTATAAATTATAAGATGAAAAGAACATTTCTACATACAGAATCAATGATAATGTGCTCCACATCCATTACAACAATCACAACAACAGCTATGTCAGATTGAAGTTGGCAATACATTTTCATTTAAAAAACTGAAACCGACTTCATTATTATGAAGTCGGTTTTTTTATTATATTAATTATCGAAAAATAAATAAAAAATGAAAGTTTTAAAATTTGGAGGCTCATCTGTTGGTAATCCCGAACGGATAAAAAATGTTGCAGAAATAGTAATTAATTCATACAGGAATAATAACTGTAAAGCAGTTGTATTTTCTGCATTTCAGGGAATTACGAATTCTTTGATTGAAATGAGTACTATGGCAGCAACGGGAAGTACAAACTATTTACCTGCTTTAAAAGATTTTGAAACGAGACATTTTAGTGCAGTAACGAAATTGATATCTGTAAAATATCAAAGCTCCGTTTTTACAGATGTTAAAATTAGAATTAATGAATTGACAGATTTTTTGCATGGTGTCTATCTAATTAAAGAATTATCACCTAAAACGCTGGATTATATAATGAGTTTTGGTGAAAGATTATCGGCATTTATAATTTGTGAATCTATAAAAGATAGAGGTATCAATGCAGAATTTCTGGACAGCCGTTTATTGGTTAAATGTGACGAAAGTTTCGGGTCAGGTAAAGTATTTTTTGAAGAGACTAACAAGAATATTACAGAATATTTTAATGAACATAAACAATTACAGATAATTACTGGATTTATTGCTTCAACCAAAAAGAATGAAACAATTACATTAGGAAGGGGCGGATCAGATTATACTGCTTCAATTTTTGGTGCTGTCCTTAATGCAGAAGAGATTGAGGTATGGACAGATGTGGATGGAGTTATGACCGCCGACCCCAGAAAAGTCAAAAGAGCATTTTCAATATCATTTTTAACTTATGACGAAGCAATGGAAATGTCTCATTTTGGTGCCAAGGTTATATATCCGCAAACAATGCAGCCTGCTATGGATAAAAACATTCCGATCAGGATAAAAAACACCTTTAATCCATCATTTTTCGGGACAGTAATAGGCAAAAGCAATGGAGGGGAAAATTTTCCGATCAAAGGGATATCTTCTATCGATGATATTTCTATTTTACTTATCCAGGGAAGTGGACTTATAGGTGTTGCTGGTATTTCCAAAAGACTGTTCGGTGCATTGGCAAATGGTAATATAAATGTAATCCTGATTTCACAGGCATCTTCTGAGCATTCAATATGTGTGGCTATTCTTCCTGAAAATGCCGTTAGAGCAAAAAAACTGATTGAAGAGGAGTTCATATTCGAAATACAGGCTAAAATTGTAAATGAAGTTGTGGTAGAGAACAATCTTTCCATTGTTGCAGTAGTTGGAGACAAAATGCAGTTTACCCCCGGAAATGCAGGCAAAATATTTCAGGCGCTTGGCAAAAATGGAATTAATATTGTTGCAATAGCCCAAGGGTCTTCTAAGCTTGATGTATCCGCAGTAATATCAAAAAATGATGAAGCAAAGGCACTGAATGCAATTCACGATGCATTTTTCCTGTCCGGTCACAAATCAATCAATCTGTTTGTTGTGGGAACAGGATTAATCGGGAGGACATTATTCAGACAAATTCAGAATCAGCTTGACTTCCTATCCACAGACCTGATGATAGAGATAAAGATAATTGCAATGTCAAACAGCAGAAAAATGATGTTTGACACAAACGGTCTTTCATTGGAAAGTTGGGAAAACCAACTTCTGAACTCTCCGGAGCAAATGAAGCTTGATATTTTTGTCAACAGGATGAAAGAGATGAATCTTCCCAACAGTATTTTTATCGACTGTACATCAAGCGAGCAGCTTCTAACAAAATACTCAGATATTCTTGGATCAAGTATTTCAATAGTCACTCCAAATAAAAAAGCAAACTCGAGTAACTATGACTTTTATGTGCAGCTTAAACAACTGGCACATAAATATAATGTAAAATTTCTTTATGAGACAAATGTGGGCGCGGGTTTGCCTATTATAAGCACACTTCATGACCTTGTAGCAAGCGGAGACAAAGTTCTTAAAATTGAAGGAGTATTATCCGGAACCTTAAGCTATATCTTCAATACTTTTGACGGGAGCAAATCATTTTCACAAATAGTTAAGGGAGCACAGCAAAAAGGGTTCACAGAGCCTGACCCACGAGATGATTTAAATGGTCTTGATGTAGTCAGAAAATTGTTGATTCTTGTGCGTGAAGCAGGTTATAAGCTGGAGATGAATGATATCAAACTTGAAAGTTTAATTCCAAAAGAGATGAATCTCAATGGCAGCATTCCGGAATTTTACAATGAATTAGAAAAGTATGATTCTGTTTTTGAAGAGAAAAGAAAAACAGCGCAAGAGAGTGGCAAAGTATTGAGATACATTGCCAAGTATGAAAACGGAGAAGCTGAGGTTTCACTCAAATCTGTAGAAAGAGCTCATCCCTTTTACTCTTTGCATTCAAATGACAATATTATCTCTTTCAAAACAATCTACTATTTTGAAAGACCGATTGTAATACAAGGGCCAGGTGCAGGAGCAGAAGTCACCTCAGGTGGAATTTTTGCAGATATTATCAGAATAGGAAACTTTTTATCATAAAGAATAATAATATGAATAACCAAAAAATACCCGTAGCCATTCTTGGAGCTACCGGAAGCGTAGGTCAAAAATTTGTTGAACTGCTGCAAAATCATCCATGGTTCGAATTAATAGAAGTGGCAGCATCTGAAAGGTCTTCAGGCAAATTATATAAAGAGGCTGTTAACTGGATTTTATCTTCTCCCCTGCCGGAAAAAACTGGCAACTTTATGGTAAAGGACTGTAAACCAAACCTAAAGAGCAAAATAGTTTTTTCAGGGTTGGACGCAGGTGTTGCAGGAGAAATTGAAGATGACTTTGCAAATAATGATTATTTTGTCATTTCCAATTCTCGCAGCCATCGTTTTGATGCAAATGTACCACTTCTAATCCCTGAAATCAACCCGGACCATCTGAGTCTGGTAAAAACACAAAAAAGAAAGGGAGCAATTGTCACAAATCCAAATTGTTCAACAATCGGATTGGTGCTTGCACTGAAACCTTTACTGGATAATTTTGGTTTGGAAGCAGTTAATGTTGTTACAATGCAGGCCTTATCGGGCGCCGGTTATCCAGGGATATCTTCTCTCGACATTATTGACAACGTCATTCCTTTCATTGGCGGCGAAGAGCAAAAGATGGAAAGTGAACCATTAAAAATTTTAGGAAAATTTGATGGCAATATTATTCATGATCTTGAGTTGAAAATTAGTGCCCAATGTAATAGGGTTGCAGTTATCGACGGCCATCTGGAAACAGTACAGGTTAAATTAAAAAAGAAAGCATCTGCAGAAGAGATAAAAGAGGTCTGGAAAAATTATTTTTCATTACCGCAAAAATTAAATTTGCCCTCAGCACCATTGAAGCCAATCCACTATTTTGAAGAGGAAAATTTTCCACAGCCAAAACTTCATAGGAATATAGATAAAGGCATGGCTGCATGTATAGGAAGATTAAGAGAATGTTCCATATTTGATTATAAATTTGTGGTACTATCTCACAATACGGTACGTGGTGCAGCAGGGGGAGCAATCCTTAATGCCGAACTTATGAGAAAACTTGGATATTTTAATAATATGTAAAAATGAATAGCGAAATTAAAGTCTTTGCCCCAGCATCAGTTTCCAATATTGCGTGTGGGTTTGATGTAATGGGATTTGCCATAGATGAGCCTGGTGACGAAATAGTTATCCGAATATCAGATAAGCCTGGAGTCACAATAACCAAAATTACAGGAGAAAACGGCAGGTTGCCTCTTGAGCCTGATAAAAATACAGCAGGGATACCTCTACTGTCTATGATTAAATCATTGAATATTGGTTATGGTGTTGAGTTGGAAATTCATAAAAAGATGCCTCTTGGAAGTGGTCTGGGTTCCAGTGCAGCCAGTGCAGTTGCGGCTGCATTTGCACTAAATGAACTTCTGAATTTGAATCTAAGCAAAGAGAGGCTGCTTCCATATACCATTGAGGGAGAAAAAATTGCAAGCGGATCAATTCATGCAGATAATGTTGCCCCCTGCCTATATGGCGGATTTGTATTAATCCGCGGATACAATCCTGTTGATGTTGTTGAAATTGATGTCCCGGAAAACCTTTATTGTACCGTAATTCACCCACAGATTGAAATTTCCACAAAAGAGGCCAGAAAAATATTACCCACAACCATTTCTTTGTCAGATGCAGTAACTCAATGGGGAAATACTGCCGGATTGATAGCAGGGCTTCTAAAAAAAGATTTCGGATTAATCGGCAGATCGCTGCACGATGTTGTTATCGAACCGGTTCGTTCTATGCTTATTCCAGGGTTCGATGATATGAAAAAAGCTGCCTCGGATGCAGGTGCCCTGGGTTGCAGCATTTCAGGTTCAGGACCTTCTGTATTTGCTCTATCCATATCTGCGCAGACTGCTGCCGAAATTGGCAGGGCAATGCAGAAAGCTCTGGATAAATACAACTTGTTAAGCGAATTGTATGTTTCCAGAATAAATAAAAACGGTCCCCGCATTATTGAAATTAAATAATATTCAGAATCATATTATGCAATTATACAGTACAAATAATAAAAGCAGCATTGTAAGCTTCAGGGAGGCTGTTATCAAAGGAATACCGGACGATGGAGGACTTTATCTTCCGATAAATATACCAAAGCTTCCAGAGTCATTCTTTAAAGAAATTGGCAGCTATTCCTTCCAAAATATCGCATATATTGCAGCAAAAGAGCTGCTTAAGGATGAAATTCCCGATAATGATTTAAACAATATAATTAGTGAAAGTTTAAATTTTCCTGTTCTCCTTGTCAGGTTGAATTGTGAAATATCCATTTTGGAATTGTTTCACGGGCCCACCCTTGCATTCAAAGATTTTGGCGCAAGGTTCATGGCCGGAATGTTCGCTTATTTTACTAAAGACGAGGACGATGACATTGTAATTCTTGTGGCAACATCGGGAGATACCGGAAGTGCTGTTGCAAATGGTTTTTACAATGTAGAAGGCATAAAGGTAGTTCTTCTCTATCCATCAGGAAAGGTAAGCCATATACAGGAACAGCAAATGACTACTCTTGATAAAAACATTACTGCTCTTGAAATTGAGGGGACTTTTGATGATTGCCAGAAATTGGTCAAGCAGGCTTTTGCAGACAAAGACATTTGCAAAGTTAGAAAGTTCTCTTCTGCCAACTCTATAAATATTGCCCGGCTTCTTCCACAATCATTTTACTATCATTATGCATATGCACAGTTGAAAGATAAAAGCAAACCTGTTATATTCTCTGTACCCAGCGGAAATCTTGGAAATCTCACCGGAGGATTGCTGGCGCACGAGATGGGTCTGCCGGTGCACAAGTTTATTGCAGCAGTAAATGCAAATGATATTTTCCCAAATTACATACATTCAGGCCAATTTTCGCCAAAACCATCCGTTCAGACTTTGTCAAACGCTATGGATGTCGGCAATCCAAGCAACTTTTCGCGCATTGAAAGTTTGTATAGCAACAATCTTGAAAAAATTAAAAACATTATTTTCAGTAAGTCATATTCCGACCAAGAAACTGAAAAATCTATTAAAGAAGTATATACAGATTACAATTATGTAATTGACCCGCATGGAGCAGTTGGCTATGCTGCACTCAAAGATTACTTAAAAAGGAATCCGGGGAGCTATAATTCAATTATTCTGGAGACAGCTCATCCTGCAAAATTCAAGGATACTGTTGAAAAAATGATTGACAAAGAGACAGATACACCAGAAAGGCTGGCACAATGTTTAGGAAAAGAGAAGAGATCAATAAAATTATCTGCCAATTTTGATGATTTTAAATCGTTCTTAGCTACTTTTGCAGTTAATAAAAACAAAATATGAGCGATGTTCTGAACCACGAATGTGGAGTTGCTTTAGTCCGTTTGCTAAAGCCGTTGGATTACTATCAAAATAAATATGGTTCATACCTTTATGGACTCAACCGCCTCTACATTCTTATGGAAAAGCAGAGGAACCGTGGTCAGGAAGGGGCTGGGGTCGTTGGCGTTAAGCTGGATATGCCGCCGGGTTTTAAATATATGGACCGCGTTCGTTCTTGTGGAGCCAATCCAATTCAAGAGGTTTTTAATACAATACACGAACCATTACGGGCAGTTGATGTAAATGGGAAAGATGCAGTCTGGGCAAAGCAAAACCTGCCATTTGTTTCAGAGGTATATCTTGGCCATTTGCGATATTCCACATTTGGAAAAAACAATATAGATCTGGTCCACCCATTGAAGAGGGCAAGCAACTGGAGGAGCCGGAACTTGGCTTTGGCAGCCAACTTCAACCTCACCAATGTGGATGAGTTGTTTGACAGTCTTATAAAAGCAGGGCAGCATCCGCGCAACTATTCAGATACTGTCACATTGTTGGAAAAGGTTGGTTATTATATGGATGATGAGATCCAAAACAGGTATCGGCTCTACAGGGATCAAGGCTATTCCAAACAGGATATTTCTCCTTTGATTGAAGAGAATATGGATTGGGTGAGCATCCTTTCCAAAAGCAGTGCCCACTGGGATGGCGGCTATGCGGTTGCGGGTGTTGTGGGGCATGGAGATGCATTTGTAATACGCGACCCATGGGGTATCCGCCCTGCATATTATTACAAAGATGATGAGGTAGTTGTGGTTGCATCTGAGGGTTCTGTAATACGCACCGCTTTTAGAGTTGATGATACAAATATACAGGAGATAAAACCGGGTTATGCCCTTATTATCAAAAAAAACGGCACAATCATGGAAGAGCAGGTTCGTGAGCCACAAAAGAGAAGCAGCTGTTCATTTGAGAGGATCTATTTTTCGAGAGGTAACGACAGAAACATTTACAAAGAACGAAAAAAACTTGGAGAACTGCTTACTCCACAGTTGATTAAGGCCGTAGAGGGAGATCTGGACAATACCGTCTTTTCATTCATTCCGAATACCGCTGAGACCTCATTCTACGGCATGATTAAAGGGATTCAGCAATACATGGTTGAGGAGAAGATGCGGCAGATAAGAGCCGGTAAAGATTACTGGAGCGAAGAGACCCTTGGGAAGATAATCTCGCGGGAGCCACGGATTGAGAAAATTGTGATTAAGGATGCCAAACTCCGCACATTCATTACCTCCGACGGTGACAGGGACGAAATGGTAGGCCATGTTTACGACGTTACCTATGGTGCAGTTAAAAAATCTGATAACCTGATAGTTATTGATGACTCGATTGTAAGGGGCACAACTCTTAAAAAAAGCATTCTGCGTATTCTTGACTCACTTAACCCAAAACGGATAATTATTGTTTCATCAGCCCCACAGATCCGTTACCCGGACTGTTATGGAATTGATATGACCAGAATGGGGGAATTCATTGCTTTTAGTGCAGCTATTGCGCTTTTGAAAGAAAGGGGAATGGAGAGTGTTATTGACGATGTTTATCGCAAATGTAAGGATCAGCAAGGGCTGCCAAAAGAGAAGTATGTCAATTTTGTAAAAGAAATTTATGCTCCTTTTACATATGAAGAGGTTTCTGACAAAATTGCGCAGATGGTTAAAAACAGCTACGTTAAAGCAGATGTAACGGTTGTCTTTCAGACGGTTGAAAATCTGCATGTGGCTTGCAAGGAGAACAGTGGTGACTGGTATTTTTCAGGGGACTACCCTACCCCGGGCGGTAACAAGGTTGTCAATACCTCGTACATCAATTGGGTTGAAGGAAGAGACGAGAGGTCGTACTAGATATATTTGTTAATGTTAACTTTATGACCTGGTCAACAGATACAGCAACAGACATATTCTTACTGAAATATAATGAATAAATTTTATATATCCGCTTTGAACAGCAGTTTGTAATCTCTTTCCTTCGCTCTCTTTACATACTCCTCCGGAACAAATTTCCATTGATTTAATTTTTCAGCCTTTATTGAACCGCTCTCTTTCAGTTTGTTGTATATCAAACCTCTTATATCTGGATACCTGGCCAGCACTCTTCCATCAAGTTCACTTTTAGGAATTTTTGCTCCTGTTTCCAGTAAGTCTCCTCCGCCACTGGCTCTATATGAAGATAGGGCGACCTTATATCGGGATTCTGGCTTAAATACTGTTCCATCTGCCATTGAAATAATTTTTATCCTCTCTCCATCACCTTTTCTTGCGTCAACCTCATATATCAAACCGGCAGCTGAATCAAAATTGAAATTCAAATTTTTAAATCCAGCTCTCTCTTCATCTCCTCTGATATCAAGCTGTAACAGATGATCTTCTTTGCTTTTCATCTTGTTTATCCATTTAGAATATGAAAACTCAAGATAATCTTTTATCTCCTTTCCGTTCATCTCAATTACATAAAGTTGATTTTCAAAAGGGTATAGATTCAGGAGGTCCTGATAGTTCAACTCTCCGGATTCAATAGTCATATCAAGAGAGAGAGGAGCTGCAAAGGAAATATCGGCATTTGATCTCTCAAGTTGTATTTTATGAATCATATCTATATAGTCTGACGGACCAAAATATGCATCACGGGATGTAATGGTGTTTTCAAGCCTTCCCACAACTGTATTGGTAAAACTTTTTATTGCCATATATTCATTATGAAATTTATCTATGAACTCTTTATCCGGAATAATCCCTTTCATAGAAATATTCTGGGGTTTTAAAAATTTTGAAATTACCTTCCCTTCTTTAATTTCAAAATTCACCTGTGCAAATGAGAGAGAAGAGGCTCTGCTGCCTCCTTCGAGAATAAGGACACTATCTTCACCGTTTATAATATATTCTGCAATTGTTTTGTGATCGTGTGCGGCAAATACGATATCAATTCCTTTAACATTTTTTGCAATGTATTTTGCAGGGTTCTCCATCTCATAACTACTCTCCTCACCCAGTCCCGCATGCAGAGCTACAATTACAAGCTGAGGGCTCTCCTTTTTGCGTATACTATCTACAAGATTTCCCAATCCCGGGAAAATCTCCTCAAATGTAATTCCGCTCCATAGATTCTGAGAAAGCCATTTTTTGTTATTTGGATTTGTCATCCCAATAACTGCAACCTTAATCCCTTCTCTCCCAATGATGGTGTATGGCTCGAAATAGTATTTGCCATTGTTTATATTAATTGCATTTGCTGCCAGATAGGGACAATTTAACTCTCTATCAATCTTATCATAAACAGGATGCCCTGCTTCGATGTCATGATTCCCCACTACAACAGCATCATACTTTAAATAATTTGCAACCTTGCTGAATATATGCTGTTCATTGGTATCAATATAATTAAAATAAAAAACCGAATTATCTCCCTGAAGGTGATCGCCAATATCTATAAGAATTACAGAACTCTCCCCAGCCCTCTCACGAGCACTTTTTATATATGCAGAGACAGAACTGAGGGAATACGGATATGTTGTAGTATCGGTATATAGGGAGTCGAAAATCCTCCCATGGAGATCATTGGTTGCATAGATCTCAAACGTATAGGAGCCATCCTTAATCTTGTCCCCTTTACAGCTATTAAATAGTATAATAAAAATAAATATTGCATTGACTGCATATCTTTTTATTTTTTCTGAAAGCATAATTTATTTATTATTAAAAAATTATTTTAAATTTATCTGCATCTCTCCACACCTCGAACTTTTTTCTGAAAGATTTTAGTCCATCAAGATCCAACGTAAATATCTGGTAATTAAAGTCTTTCGAAACTCTGACTGCATTTTGTGAAACTCCCTTATAATCAGCAATCATACCCACTGCATTATATCTGCTTGAAAGATCATCGCCAGTCCTGTTAACAAATGCATAAAAGGATAAGTTTTCAATAGCTCTGGCCCTGACAAGTGGCTCTACAACACTCTCTCTTACAGATGGCCAGTTAGCCATATTAATTATCAGATCATAAGAAAGATCTGTGTTTCTTGACCACACAGGAAACCTAAGGTCATAACAAATCTGGAGTGAGATGTTCCATCCTTTGTAGTAGAAAATGGTATGTGAAGTTCCTGGGGTGAATATTGAATCCTCGCCTCCATAACTGAACAGATGTCGTTTATTGTAGAAGTGTTCAGATCCGTCCGGTGTTACAAAATATGCTCTGTTGTAAAATCTATCTTCCTCTTTTATTGGGATTGTTGATGCTATAGCAACGTTAAATTCCCTGCTTTTCTCTCTTAGCCAGCGCAGAGAGGGACCATTTGTACTCTCTGCCATCTCTTTATTCATAGTAAAGCCATATGTAAAAAACTCCGGAAAGACGACAATATCTGTTCCGGAATCTTTATCTTTGAATATATCGGTTAGAACACTATTATAGTGAGCTATATTTTCACCAGCTTTCTCCCATATTATCGGAGTTTGACATAAAGCTATCCTCATAAAATAATGAATATATACAAAGGTAGCTATTCAAATGAATTCCCAATGTATATGAATATTTAAAATTTTAAATTAGGTTTGTCCTAAATTATTTACGGATGAAAGTACATTTTTCAATTCCATTTGATTCGAAATTTGGACAAAAACTGTTTATTACAGGCTCTATTCCTGAGCTCTCCTCTTATGATACCAATAAGGCTATACCATTGTTGTTCAAAGACTCTCAGTGGAACTTTGACTTAGAGAAAGAGTGTTGTGAAAATTTTGAGTACTCATACATCCTTGTAAATGACAATGGAGATATCGAGTTTGAATCAGGACCTGCCAGAAAATTTATTGTTTCTTCACTATACGACGAGTATTTTATCAAGGATGAGTGGAAGAGCTACAGTGAAGAATCTCCGTTTCTATCAATAGCTTTTAAAAAAGTGTTTTATTTCAATAATGTGTCAGCAATAGATGAATCTGGAGATATTACACTCAGAATATCGGCAAACAATATTCCGTTTAACGGAGAGGTTGCAGTATGCGGAAACAACCCTTTCCTTGGCAACTGGCAACCTAATCTTGCAAAAAAAATGCACTTAAACAGCGATGGATTTTGGGAAATCACATTTAAAAAAACAGACTTACCAAAAATAATTGAATATAAATTTATCCAAGTAATAAATGATGATGAAGTAAAAATATTCTGGGAACAGGGCAATAACAGAAAATTGGAAATTTCAGCACTTAGGGCAGGCTCGTCTCTTGTTGTAAACCACTTCTCTATTAATCTGGCGGCCAGAAAAACAAAATTAGCAGGTACAGTGGTCCCCGTATTTTCATTACGGAGTGAAGATAGTTGCGGCATAGGAGATTTTATGGATTTGGAGAAAATGATAGATTTTCTTAAGATGACCAGGCAAAATGTATTGCAATTATTGCCTGTTAATGATACAACTATGACCCATACCTGGTTGGATTCTTATCCTTACGGGACAATTTCTATATATGCGCTTCATCCATTATACATCTGCCCTAAAGCAATGGGAAAAATAAATGATGAGTCCTTTCTGAAATCGTTTTCGAACAAAGCAATAAAACTCAACAAATTGGAACATATAGATTATGATGCCGTTGAAAAACTTAAGTGGTCATACATCAAGAAGATTTACGAACAGGATGGAAAAGAAATATTTAGCAGCAGCGATTATAAATCTTTTTTCAAACAAAACCAGTCCTGGCTTGAACCATATGCCGTTTTTTGTTTCTTGAGGGATAAATATAAAACAGCTGAATTCGATAAATGGCCAAAATTCTCGATTTACAGAAAGGATGAAGTAAAAGAAATGACTGATGAATCCAGTAGAATGTTCCACTCAGTTGCAATTCACTATTTCGTTCAATATCATCTGCATAAACAATTAACTTCTGTTCATGAATATGCAAACACTAACAAGATAATCCTTAAAGGAGATATCCCAATCGGAGTTAATAGAAATTCAGTTGAAGCATGGATAGAACCGCATCTTTTTAATTTCAACGGACAAACAGGAGCTCCTCCCGATGATTTCTCCGTAAAAGGCCAAAACTGGGGATTTCCTACATATGATTGGACAAAAATGGAGACGGACGGATATTCCTGGTGGAAAAAACGACTTAGAAAAATGGCGGAGTATTTTGATGCATACAGGATTGATCACATATTGGGATTTTTTAGAATATGGGAGATTCCATGTGAATCTATTGAAGGATTGATGGGACATTTTAACCCAGCCCTGCCTTTCTCTGTAGAGGAGATTAGAACCTCCGGATATCAGTTTAACTATGAACGGGACTGTAAACCATATATTAAAGAATGGGTATTGAATGAATACTTTGGCGTAAACAAAGAGACTATTAAAAACAGTTTTCTCAATTCTGTCGCATGGGAGAGTTTTGAGCTAAAAGAGGAATTTAATACACAGTCAAAAATTGCAGCATACTTCACCGAAAACCCCGTCTCAGATCTGAAGATATACAAAGATGAGCTTTTTTCTTTATGTTCCGAAGTGCTTTTTTTACCAGATCCGGTCGATCCGGCAAAATTTCATCCGCGTATCTCTGCGCAATCCACAAAATCGTATCAGGCACTGGATAGCTGGCAAAAGGAGAGATTCAATAGAATTTATGACGACTATTATTACCAGAGAAATAACGAGTTCTGGTATCACAATGCAATGAAAAAGCTCCCTGCACTTATCTCAGCTACAGGTATGCTTGTTTGTGGAGAAGATCTTGGAATGATACCATCTTGCGTGCCATCTGCTATGCGTTCTTTGAATATCATGAGTCTTGAGATACAACGAATGCCAAAAAATCCAGGAGAAAAATTTGCAAATCCTTCATGGTATCCATATTTATCTGTATGTACAACCGGTACTCACGACACAAGCACACTAAGAGCATGGTGGAAAGAGGATTATGGTACAAGCAGACAATTCTTCAGAGAAATTTTAGGAGAAGAAGGAATTGCTCCTATATATTGCGAACCATGGCTATGCAGAAAAATTATTGAATCCCTACTTCGCTCTTCATCTATGCTCTCAATTATACCTTTGCAGGACTGGATTTCAATTTCCAGACGACTAAGAAAAGAAAATCCTGACGATGAGCGCATAAACATCCCTTCAAATCCAAAACACTATTGGAGGTATAGATTTCACATTAATCTGGAAAATCTGATAAATGACCAGGAGTTGGTCAAAAATATCAGAACTATGATACAGAGCACAGGAAGAGTCTTGAAATAACCATTAAAGATTCAGTTTTTCTTCTTCTGGTTTTGTAATTACCACAACTGCACATATCATATATCTCCATAAACATTAGTGCGATTCTATCCATTCAATGTTCTCCCTTTAGCATATATTTTATCCATAACCAAGGCAATAGCACCATCTCCTGTAACATTGCATGCAGTTCCAAAACTGTCCATGGTAATGTAGAGAGCAATCATAAGTCCAATCAATGTTTCATCGAAACCCAGCATAGATTGCAGCACACCTACAGCAGCCATGATTGCACCACCGGGAACACCTGGTGCTGCAACCATTATTATTCCCAACATAAAGATAAACCCCGCAAATATATCCAGTCCAACGGGCATGTCCATCATCCACAATATTGCAAAAGCACATGCAACAATTTTTAAGATGCTGCCCGCCAGATGAATTGTCGCACACAGAGGTATCACAAAATCTGCAAGTTCCGGATCTACTCCATTTTTTTTGGCCTGAGCCAAGGTGACAGGAATTGTGGCAGCAGACGACTGTGTACCTAAAGCAGTCATATATGCGGGTAACATGTTCAGAAGGGCTTTAAAGGGATTTTTGCCGGAAATTGCTCCAGCTATAGTGTATTGAAACAAAAGCAATAGAACATGCATGGCAAAAATTATAATGATAACCTTAAAAAAAAGCCCCATAACAACTGATACCTGTCCTTCCTCAGTAATTTTAAGGAAGATACCATAAATGTAAAGTGGTAATATTGGAATAATTGCTTTTGTAATAACAAGAGTTATAAGTTCCCTGAATTCAAACAGAGAATTTTTAATTCTCTCTCCTTTTATAGCAGTAAGTCCAAGACCTACAACAAAAGCAAGAACAAGAGAAGAGGTAACACCAATAACAGGAGGCATATCTATCGAGAAATATGGTGCAATGGAGTTTGTGGTTAAATTATCCAGACTTCCTAAAGATGACGATCTGTCCATCAGTAACGGAAGTGAAAACTTTGTAGTGAAATATGAAAAAAATCCGGAAAAAATAGTAGAACCATATGCTATCAGAGCCGTTATTCCAAGTAATTTACCGGCACCTTTACCTAAATCTGCAATTCCGGGAGCAACCAGTCCGAGAATAATCAAAGGAATTATAAACCCCAGAAAATTGCTGAAAACCGAATTGATTGTAACAAAAAATTTAACGACAGGAATTGGAAAAATAAACGACGAAAGAATACCCAAAATAATTGCGATAATGATCTTTGTAAGAAGACCCACTTTGAAGTTAATCATATATTGCTTTTTTAATTTTTATAAAATTTCTCCTCCCCTTTAAGAATGCCAACTCCATATTCTCCTGACGATTTTGCCCATGCTCTGTGCATCATTCCTGTATTAAAAACTATCGAGATATTACCTTTCTTATCAACTGCAATTACTCCACCTCCCGATCCGCCCATCGGATCAATTTTCTTAAATATCACCTCATTGGTTGCTTGCTCTAAAGAGTAACCTCTATAATCGATCAATGCAGATATATCAAAAGCAACAACTCTGCGTATCCACAACTCTCCATGGCCTGTACCGGAAACTGCCACAGTATTGTTATTGGCATATGTCCCTGCCCCAATAACCGGAACGTCTCCGACTCTTCCCCATTTTTTACCAGACATTCCCCCTGTTGACGTAGCTGCTGCAAGATTGCCATTTTCATCTAAAGCCACACAACCGACCGTTCCTATTGGATCAGGTTTCTCACGACTCTCTTTAATTTTATTGATTTGCTCTGTGCGGCTCTTTGTAGAAAAGTATGAGTTTTCAACAATCTCCTGCCCCATTGATTTGGCAAACGCAGAAGCCCCATCCCCAATCAGAAAAACATGCTGTGTACTGTCCATGACCAGTCTTGCAGTTTTTATCGGATTTTTAATATCCCTTACTCCCGCTATAGCGCCAGCCTTTAGATTTGATCCATCCATTATTGCAGCATCAAGTTCGTGTATACCCTCTACGTTTAATACAGCTCCCTTTCCCGCATTAAACAGGGGACAATCTTCCAGATAAACAACAACAGCTTGCACTGTATTCAGGCTGCTCTCTCCCCGGGAAAGCATATCTCTACCAATATTCAGAGCGGCAAGAAGATGCGTTTCATACTCCTTTTTCTTTTCATCATCAAAAGAAGATGGTGCGCTTCCTGCTCCCCCGTGAATTGCTATTGCCCATTTTTCCTGTTGTCTTTTACCTTGAGCAATAACTAGGTTGCAGCCAAGTACAACCATTATCAATGTGGCAATTATCTTAATTTTCATAATTGTCAAAAGTAGCAAACATTTTTCTCATTACATGAGCAAAAAATATCAAAAAACCAGCTTTTTGAGCCGGTTTTAATTATCATTAGTCATTGAGGTTTACTACTCCCTAATTAGTCGCAACCTTTAACTCAGCTAAGCTCAGTCAACTACGCAGGCAGTTTTTTCTCTTTTCCATGTGGTAGCAGAGAATATTATTGCTAAAATACTGGCAATCAAAAATATCCAGAATGTAGCATTCCATCCGAGATTTTTGTTACTTGCAACTGCCCCGATCAATATTTTTGACAGGATTGCATCACCAATAAGGTACCCAAATAACCCGACAAATCCGGCAGCAGTTCCTGCCGCATTTTTTGGAACCAGATTGACAGCTTGCACACCAATTAAAGCCACAGGACCATAAATAAAGAAGCCAATTGCAATTAATGAACCATACACGACTGCAACTCTGGTACTTACAGGATTCGTTGCAAAAATATCTGACAAATATGATGCTACAGGTACAGCTTTCCAATATAAAATTACAGAGAACAATACCAGTATCATATATATTACATTAGCGGGGGCGCATCTACCTTTAAACAATTTTGCCGAAATTAATCCACATAAGATTGTCCCCGGAATACCTGCGTAATTGTGCAGTGCAAAAGCCATTTTACTCTGCTCACTATTTAACAACCCTGCCTCCTGGCAGTAAGTAGGTGACCAGTCACCGATTCCATAACGTACCAGATAGACAAATGCATTTGCTATCGCGATCATCCAAAGTACCTTGTTTTTGAAAATATAATCAATAAACAATTTTGAAATTGGGATTTTGGCTTCAGAACTTAGTTCTTTTTTTGTTGTAAAATCAGTTCTATACTTATCAATAGGTGGCAGCCCACATGATTGTGGAGTGTCGCGCAATGCCCACCAACAAAATATCGCAATAAACAAGGCTATTACGCTGGGAAAAACAAAAACAGCTCTCCAGCTTTGGCTGACAAAAGTTCCTCCACCAATATCCACCAGAAAAAATCCTCCAATAAAAAGTGTTCCCACAGCAGCAAAATTTCCCAATAATCCGCCACCCATTGTATGTGAAGTATTCCAAACTGCCATTTTAAAGCTCCTCTCATTTTGAGAAAACCAATGCACCATTACCCTTCCACACGGAGGCCATCCCATTCCAGAAAGCCACCCGATAACCAACATAAAAATAAAAATAATAGCAACAGAGCTGGTGGCAAAAGAGAAAAGACCAACAGACATCATTAGAATTGATGAAAGAATCAATCCTATTACCAAAAATTTACGAGCATCAGATCTGTCTGATAAACTTCCCATTATAAACTTACTAAATGCATATGCGATAGAAAGTGCGGAGAGTGCAATACCCAACTCGAACTTGGTATAGCCTAACCCGCCATTTTCTACGGATTGAATCATCCCTGGTATAGCCAATGCAAGATTTTTTCTAACAAGATAATATGCAGCATATCCGAAAAATGCACCTAGAAAAACTTTAAGCCTCATCTTCTTGTACTCTGCCGCTATTTTTTCTTTGGGAAGTAATGGTTTAGCCGTTGGTGGTTCTAAAAATTTTAACATACATTCAAATTTATTGACGACAAAAGTAGGTTTATATAGTTACAGTTTGGTTACAAAATAATTATTATAGAACAAAATATCGTATATCTTATTTGATTATATAATTATCTGCAATATTATTAAAGCTACTTAGTTGTTCTTCTATCCAGCTTTGGTCATAACCAAGTTCACGAGCCATTACTTCGGCAACCTTTGGAGCAGCTTCTATCGCCGCTCTTGCGTCAATAAACAACAATCTTACGCGACGTGACAATACATCTTCTACGCTCCTCGCCATCTCTTCACGAACTGCCCATACAACTTCAGCTACAGTATATTTATATTTTGGATGAATCTTAACGGCCATTTCAGGATCTCTTTTTACCATCTTTTCGATTGAAACCATGTCAGAACCATAAATATACATATGATTTGACAGATCGGGATCTGGTCTGTAACCATGTATCCGGAAATTTTTAGAAACACATTTTTTCGGACTTATCAGTTGAAGCTTGATTGCCTTATCCACAGTATCTTCTGCCATACGACGGTAAGTTGTCAGTTTACCACCTGTAATTGTGATCAGATTATTATCAGAAACAATAATTTTGTGACTTCTCGATATCTCTTTTGTGCTCTTTCCCTCTTTCTTAGGTGCAGCCAATGGTCTTTGTCCTGCAAACAGAGAAAGGATATCCTTTTTTTCCGGCTTACGCACCATATATAGCCCAGCTGTTTTTAAAATGAAATCAATCTCCTCCTCCATTGGTACTGGTTCCAGTTCTGCTCGTTCTCTTACAACATCAGTAGTTCCGACAACTACTTTATCATGCCAGGGTAGTGCAAATAATACACGTCCGTCAGATGTTGCAGGAATCATCAAAGCATAATCACTGTTTAGAAAAGATTTTTCAAACACCAAGTGCACACCCTGGCTTGGCTTAATCAATCTATGGGTAGAAGGCTCATCCATTTGAATTATATCATCAACAAACACCCCGGTGGCATTTATTACCGACTTAGAGTTAACTGTATATAAAATATTTGTTTCCATATCCCGGACAGTTACTCCTGACACATTTCCATAATCATCATGGAGGATTCCTGACACCTTCATATGGTTAACCGGACATCCGCCATTTTCCACACAAGATTGAGCTAGATTAATTGCTAGACGCGAATCATCAAATTGTCCATCATGATAAATAACGCCCCCTTTAAGTCCTTTTGTTTTTATAGTTGGTAAATATTTGGAAGTTTTTCTTTTTGATATAAACAATGATCTTCCTAAACTTAAGCCACCCCAGGATAGCATGTCATAGAGCGTTAAACCACATGTATATAAAAAATTATCAAAATAAGTGTAATTAGGGATAACAAACGACTGATCCTTCACAAGATGTGGTGCATTATGTTTTAACCGACCTCTTTCAATCAATGCTTCTCTTACAAGAACAACGTCGCCTTTTTGCAAATACCGCACTCCGCCGTGTGCCAACTTTGTACTTCTGCTGGAAGTACATTTTGCAAAGTCATGTTGTTCAAACATTGTCACACTATATCCTCTTAAGGCGGCATCCAAAGCGACACCTAACCCTGTTGCACCTCCACCAATGACAACCATATCCCAAACCGTTGATTCATCGGTCACTTTCTTAACTAATTCTTCACGTTTCATTCAATTAAATTTTTGAGTTCTTGTTTCTTTTCGTAAATATATTTAATAGTTTCGAAACAAATTTAAGCACTCATTTTAATATTTCAAAATTTATTATTAAACTTCGCTTTCATTTCGATATTTAATCATAGAATAACAAAAATATTTTTCATTACAAAAGAGAAACACTAATTAAATTTCGTTTTATTCATAAAATTTCTCATTGTAAAACAAATTAGTATATTAGTATTCAAATTAAACTTTTATTAAAATGGTTAAGAATCAGCAAAGCTCTAATGTTAATATGCTAAATGAAAGACATGAATACATACTTGACACACTTCGCAAGCAAAGTTCTGTTTCAGTTACATCTTTTGCCACTCATTTAAATGTATCGGAAGTAACAATAAGGAAAGATCTGAGTTACCTGGAATCACTAAATTTGCTATACAGGGCGCATGGATGTGCAATCTTGATAAATCCATACATAAATGACAGACACATTAATGAAAAAGAAAAAATCAACACTGAAAAAAAACGTGCTATCGGAATTATGGCTGCCTCACTTATTACTGATAACGACTCAATAATTATTGCATCAGGTACTACTATGCTCTCACTTGCCAGAGAGATCAAAACTAATTCCCATTTGACTGTAGTCACAGCGGCGGTTAATGTAGCATCAATCTTATCCCGGGATAAGAATATCGATGTTATTCAGCTTGGTGGTATTCTCAGAAACAGCTCCGTATCTGCAGTCGGTTCCTATGCGGAAAATATGATTCAGGATTTTTCCTGCAGCAAATTATTTATAGGAGTAGATGGATTTGATACCAGTTTCGGTTTGACAACAACAAATCTCATGGAGGCTAACCTCAACAGAATGATGATAAAAGCTGCTCAAAAAATTATCGTCTTAGCCGATTCATCAAAGTTCGGATTAAGAGGCTTTAGCAAAATTTGCGATATTTCTGAGATTGATCAGGTAATCACTGACGATGGTGCACCTAAGCATTTTATTGATAAGCTGAACGATATGGGAATAGAAGTGTCATTAGTTTCCGAATAACTAATTGACAATAAGGTGTTTTATTCAAAAGTAATTATTAGTTTCGAAACAAAAACGCAGATAGTGAATTTTTGCTCTGTTATGATATAGAAATATACAGAATGATATCAGGGATAATAATCCTATAACTTTGCAGTAACATTTAACGATGGATAAAATAGGTAAGGTTTTACAATTTCTTGAGAGTCTGGAAATTCCTTACACTCTTTACAGACACCCTCCACTTTCTACAATTGAGATTGCACTTGAATACTGGAGGGATATACCCGGAGCTCATTGCAAAAATCTATTTTTCAGGAACCATAAAGGTGACCGTCATTATCTTGTAATCTTTGAATGTCATCAGGAACTCAATATACATGACCTGGAAAAAAGGCTCAAACAGGGTAAATTATCATTTGCCTCTCCGGAAAGAATGGAGAAATATCTTGGATTAAAACCTGGTTCAGTCTCTCCTTTCGGACTTATAAATGATCAGGAACATCATGTAAGGCTATTTATCGATAAAAACTTAGAGAAACAGGAATTATTATGCTTTCACCCGAATGACAATACCGCCAGCTTATTGATTAAAACAACGGATTTCAGAAAATTCCTTGATTTCTGTACAAACGAATATATATTTCAGGAAATGATACAAACAAAAAAGGAGATCTAATCTTTCGATTAAATCTCCTTTGAAAGGATGGCGGCTACCTACTCTCCCACTTGGTATAGCAGTACCATCGGCGCAAACGGGCTTAACTTCTCTGTTCGGAATGGGAAG
>JBDKRJ010000048.1:0-3241 GCA_039683455.1 Rikenellaceae bacterium
CCAATCCCAAACTGATATTGGCAGATGAGCCAACCGGTAATCTTGATTCTAAAAACGGAAGAGATGTAATGAACTTACTTACCGAACTTAATCAGGAGGGAACAACAATCGTTATGGTAACACACTCGCAACATGATGCTTCTTATGCTCACCGTATTGTCAATCTCTTCGATGGACAAATAGTGACAGAACTGGAAAGTAGAATGTAAGTAAACGATCAAATATCTTACTTTTATGACTAATTATTTATTTGCTTTCCGTCGTTTTCTTAAAAGCAAATATCTGCGGATAGTTAATTTACTGGGCTTGTCTATTATTTTCGCCTGTCTGGTATTGTCATATATTCACGTCAAGAAAGAACTGAGTTACGACAGGTTTAATGTGAATGCCGGCAGGATGGCGCGTTTATCGTTACAGAATAACGATGATTTGGCAGATGGACGGATTTACGGATTTACTGGTTCCGGTTTGCTGACGCAATTTTCTGAAATTGAACAAATTGTTGCATTGACAAAAGTGAATACTGTTGTCCTTACCTATAAAGGAAAACCACATGTAATCAATGATATTTATTATGCAAGTTCCAATTTTTTCGACGTATTCAGTTATCCTTTATTGCAAGGTCAAAAAGAAAACGTGCTCAATTCACCAGATAAGGTAGTCATCAGTGAAAGTTTTGCACGTCGTCTTTTCGGCAAAGAATCGCCTATGGGTAAAGAGATTCAACTGGAAGGACGAAAAATAATTACGGCTAATGTTTTTGTTAGCGGAGTATTCAAAGATTTTCCGGAAAATTCTCATTTTCATACCGATATACTGGTTCATCGTCCGGATACCGAAGACAACGATTGGCCATATATCTATTTGTTAGTAAATAGAAACACAGATTTATCAAGGCTTGAGCAGAAAATTTCGGATTTGTACAATAAAGATACCGCGAATAAAAAATTGAGAACAACTGCTCATTTGATTCCTCTAACAGATATTCATTTGCATAGCAGAGTTTTACGCGAAATGGAGCCAAACGGCAATATCTATTTCGTTTATCTTATCATCGGTTCCAATATTCTTTTATTAGTTATAGTGCTGTTCAACCTTTGGCTGAATGCAGGACTTATCTTCTCGTACAACCGGAAATATTATCAGCTTTTGCGATTGAACGGAGCTTCTTCTACCTCTGTATTGCATGATGAAGCTATATTAGCATTGATTTTAGGGATATTATCAATTATACTCGGAGGATTGTTCGCTCATTATGGTGCATCGGTTTTGCATTATTCGTTGTCTGCTCTAAGTTTTGGTGAGAAATTGTTTTTATGTGCCGGCTTTTTGGTTCTTATCATAATCGTATCGTTGCTGCCTGTCCTGGTGAGTCTTTCGTCCATTCTGTTTTTAAATACAGGTAATGAAATCAATCCGCGTCGTTTTTCGTTTTCCAATGTAAAATACATGTTGGTTGGGCAATATGCTATAGTAATGTTTGTGGTAATTCTTGCCGTTGGAATTAGCAAGCAGGTGACTTATATAAAAAACACACAGGTAGGCGGCAACGATTCTGCGATTTTGGTGATGCAGGAACAACCCGATCAGGTGAAATTACGCTACAAAGTATTGAAAACCGAGTTGCAGAAACATTCAGAGATAAAAAATGTAACAGCAGCCATGCAACTGCCCGGCAGCGCCATTCGCGATATGTTAGGAGTAAAACAGGAAGGGGAAAATGAATTTATTAATATCCCTCTCCTGGTGGTTGGCGAAGATTTTCTTCCTTTTTTCAATGTAAAACCCGTTGATGGAGAAACATTTTCTCCCGACAGAATGACTTCTGACGAAGAAAAGCAATTGTTTATGAAAATGAATGCACAAGGTGAGAAATACAGCAGCAGTTTATCGGAAGAATATATTTTGAATAATAAAGCGGTAACATTGTTAGGTATGGGGTCGCCTGATAATGCTATAGGAAAATTGTTGACTATTAATCATGGCTCGCTTGGTTATATCAACCAAGGTAAGATTTGCGGAGTTGTGAATAACTTCACATATACCACCATGTACGAAGACACTATACCGATGATTATTATTCAACGTCCGCTTCATTTTTTTCTGAATTGCATAATGGTACGTCTCGATCCGGAAAATGTCGGACAATCGCTGCAGGTTTTTAATAAAGTCTGGGCAGAAGTGAATCCTGATTATCCACCCAATTATTCCTTCTTGCAGGACGAATACGGCAAAGTATATCGTAACGAGTTGAATGCAGAAATGCTGGTTCGCATTTTTTCTATATTATGCCTGATAATAGCCAATCTGGGACTTATTGTTTTTATGGCATTTATCATCAAAAGCCGGACAAAAGAGATTGGAATCCGTAGGGTGAACGGAGCAAAATCGATGGAGATTGTCCGGATGTTGAACCTGAATTTTATTCGGTGGATAGCATTGGCTTTTGTTATTGCCGTACCGTTAGTTTACTTTATTATGCAACGTTGGTTGGCTGATTTTGCTCATAAAACCTCGCTCGATTGGTGGATATTTGTGCTTGCCGGACTTTTCGTATTATTATTGTCTGTATTGTCCGTTTCGTGGATGACCTGGCGTGCTGCTACTGTCAATCCTGTTGATGCAATAAAGGGTGAATAATTAATAATAAATTTTATGATACAAATTAATGAGTTAAAAAAAGTATTCCGTACAGAGGAAGTTGAAACAGTTGCACTGAATGGTGTATCGTTGCATGTAACAGAAAGTGAATTTATTGCCATCATGGGGCCTTCCGGATGTGGCAAATCAACTTTGCTGAATATTCTTGGGTTATTGGACAACCCTACATCTGGTCAATACCTGTTCGATGGCAAAGAAGTAGGAAATTTGAAAGAAAAAGAACGAACTCAAACCCGTAAAGGAAATATAGGTTTTGTTTTTCAGAGCTTTAATCTGATAGAAGAGATGACTGTATCTGAGAATGTTGAGTTACCATTAACGTATCTAAAGGTAAAAAATTATGAGCGTAAAAAAAGAGTTGAAGAAATTTTGCGGAAAATGAACATCAGTCACCGTGCCAATCACTTTCCAAATCAATTGTCGGGGGGACAGCAGCAGCGTGTAGCTATAGCGCGTGCTGTGATTGCCAATCCCAAACTGATATTGGCAGATGAGCCAACCGGTAATCTTGATTCTAAAAACGGAAGAGATGTAATGAACTTACTTACCGAACTTAATCAGGAGGGAACAACAATCGTTA
>JBDKRJ010000049.1:0-45190 GCA_039683455.1 Rikenellaceae bacterium
CCAATCCCAAACTGATATTGGCAGATGAGCCAACCGGTAATCTTGATTCTAAAAACGGAAGAGATGTAATGAACTTACTTACCGAACTTAATCAGGAGGGAACAACAATCGTTATGGTAACACACTCTCAACATGATGCTTCATATGCTCATAGAATCATAAATCTGTTTGATGGACAGATAGTTATAGATGCTGAAATTAATTGAGTTGTTTCTTTTAAAACGCCATACTGAACACAGTCCCCTCTTCCGATGTGTGGTGCTTTAAATTTCCACCATGGAGGCGCATAATATACCGGGACATACTGAGTCCTATTCCTGTTCCAGAGTCTTTTGTCGTGAAAAAAGGAATGAAGATATTAGGCTCTATATTCTTAGGAATAGGTTTGCCGTTGTTACAGATATCAATTTGGGGCTTATTATCCTTGGCTGATATTTTAATTTTTATCTTCCCTTGATTGAACGGTTCAATAGCTTCAATTGCATTTTTAATGAGATTGATAAGAACTTGTTTTATTTGTGTATAATCTGCATTTAGTGTTACAGGACTATCACAAATTAGTTGTATCTCAATACACTTGCTTTTTATTTGCCCGGATTCCAGATGTATTACTTTTTCTACTAAAGGTATTAACTCAAAATTAATGAATTGCGGTTTAGGTATTCCTGTAAATTTACGATAAGAGTCCACGAAAGAGATTAACCCTTTGGCTGTTACGTTTATAGTCTCAAGAGCTTCTATGGTATTTTTATTTAGAGAATTATCTGCATTTGCCTGTTTATGTGAAAACAATAATGTTTCGCTAAGTGATGTTATTGGCGCAATTGAATTCATTATTTCATGAGTCATTACCCTTATTAATCGTATCCACGACTCCATTTCTTTAGCTTCCAGTTCATTGCCTATATTGTTAAGGGCTATGACTTTCATCAAACCCCTTTTTAACACTATTTTTGACAATTGTAAACTTATCTGTCTCTCTTCTCGTTCGTTAGATATTTTTATCTGGGTATTGCTGCCTGGTTGTAATTTTTCAAATAATTCGGGGAATGTTTCGTCTATTGTACTTAATTGCTTAATGTGTGTAAATACATGTAGTCCCAACAGTTGTACAGCTGCCTGATTTACAGATTTAACGTTGTTTTTTTCATCTAATATAATAATCCCTGTAGAAATGCTTTCAATTATTAAACTAAGAAAATTTTCATTTTCGATAACTTCTTTACGCGCTTTTGTGAGTATCTCTTTTATGCGGTTAAGCATCTGGTTCAACTCTTTTTCCCGTTTAGACAATTTGGCTTCGGTAAAATGGAAAGAATAATCTCCGTTATCTAAGGCATTGAGCAGAAAAAGAATATTTTGATTAAATTTTCTATAATGATTATACAGACCTTTAAGAGAGAACAGTATTATTAACACACTTAAACATCCATACCAAACTTTTCCGTTCAGAAAGAAATAAGTTGCTGCTGTTACTGAAATAATCAGCAATGCGATAAAATGGATGAGTTTATATTGTATTGATTTAAACATTTGTAATGGAAACTATGCGGTTGCTTGCTAAGATAAGCCGTATTTTTTCATTTTGCTATACAATGTTGGACGAGTAATTCCCAGCTCGGAGGCAATTGCAGAGATATTATTATCATGCTTTTTCAATGCCTTTTCTATGAGCATTTTTTCCATCTTATCTAAAGAGAAAGAGTTGGTAGCAGCTGAATTATCATCTGTAGCCTGCGTCTGCATATAAAAGTCAGAAGGGTTTAATTCAGAACTTTCACTAAGAATGACTGCTTTTTCTATGGCATGTTGTAGTTCGCGGATGTTTCCGGGCCACGCATAATTTTCCAACTTTAGAATAGCTTCTTTACTTATATTCATATTGGGTTTATTGTATTTTTTTGAAAATTTTTTCAAAAAAAACTCCACCAGCAGAGCTATATCGTCACGACGATCTCTTAAAGGGGGAACTACTATCTGGATTGTATTGATGCGGTATAATAAATCTTCACGGAATTCTCCATCTTGTACAGATCTGAACAAATCCCTGTTAGTTGCACATATCAATCGGATGTTTATTGGAATCGCTTTATTGCTTCCTATTCTCGTTATTTCTCTGGACTGTAGGACTGTCAATAATTTAGCCTGTAAAGGATAACTTAAATTTCCTATCTCATCCAGGAAAAGGGTCCCACAGTCGGCTGCTTCAAATTTTCCAGCACGGTCATTTTTGGCATCAGTAAAAGAGCCTTTTGTATGTCCGAATAATTCACTTTCGAACAAGGTTTCGGTTATGGCACCCATATCTACACTTACTAACGATTCGTTTGCTCGTAGTGATGAATAATGGATTTTTTTTGCAATCAATTCTTTTCCAGTCCCATTTTCACCTGTTATCAGAACATTTGCATCAGTACTTGCCACTTTTTTTATCAGAACCAATAATTCCTGCATAATTTGCGATTTTCCCCAACATATGTCATTTTCTTTATTAAGCTCCTGATTAAGAATATCTTGCTTTTCACGAAGTTTCTTTACTTCCTTTCTCGACTCTCTTAGCGATAATGCAGATTGCAAGGTTGCAATCAATTTTGCATTATCCCAGGGTTTAACAACAAAATCGCTGGCTCCTTCTTTCAAAGCATTGACAGCTAACTCTATATCTGCATATGCAGTAAAAAATACTACAGGCAAATCCGGATCTGTTTTCTTGATTTCAGATAACCAGTAAAGTCCTTCGTTTCCAGAATTAATTCCGGCAGAAAAATTCATGTCTAACAAAACAATATCGGGACATTTTTCCCTCAATGCAGAGATTAGCGTTATGGGCGAAGATAATAAATAGACATGCTCAAAATAATTATCTAATAAAATATGTAAGGCGCTGAGTACATTTTTATTATCATCAACTACAAGAATACTACCTGTTTTCATTTTATGGTTGGGATTTATCTGGTATTACAAATGTAATTAAAATTTATTCTGTGACGGATTTTTCACCCGATTGTTAATATAAAAAATTAAAGGTGAATATTATGTAAGAATAAATAAATACATTTGTGAGTGCATAAAATATATATCATGAGTACTCGCATCATTCATAAAGAGCCAAAAACCAAGTGGGGCGGAGATTGGACCGAGAAGAAATTGGATGCCTTCGCCAAATATGTTTCGGATTATTTGACCATAATGCGCAAAAAGTCGTATTGGAAAACAATTTATTTTGATGGTTTTGCCGGAAGTGGAGAACGTAAATCCAATATACAGTCGGGCCTGTATCGGAAGCTGATGATAACGGAAACAGAAGAAAAAGTATATAAGGGGTCTGCAGAAAGGGTGTTAAATCTACCTAAAAATGCCTTTTTCGATTTTTACTACTTCTCAGATAAGGATGCAGAATCAATATTAAAGCTAAAGGATAAACTCTCTGTATCTCAAGAGAAAAATGCAAATGAATTCCAATTCCGCCAAGGTGACTGTAATGAGCATATACTTGAGCTGTCAAAGACGCTAAAAAGGGAAAATAATTATGTTGCCCTTGTGTTTCTCGATCCATTTGACATGCAAATAAATTGGGAATCGATAAAAGCATTGAAAAATACCCGGACAGATATTTGGATACTTGTGCCAACGGTTGTTATTGTAAACATATTGCTTGACAGGAAAGGAGAACTTAGGAATTTTCAAAAATTGCAACCATTTTTTGGGCTGACGGGGGATGAAATCCGCGAGTACTTTTATACCAATGAGGACGATACAATACAGTTTGGAGAAGAAGACATTGTCAATAAGGTCACCAAACCCATAGAAAAGATTGCACGTTTATATATTGAGCGTCTCAAAACGATATGGGCTAATGTAATGGATGAACCTATATGTCTGAGAAATTCACAAGGCATACCGGTTTTGCATTTAATCTTTGCCTCGAATAACACATCTACTCAGAAAATAGCAAAACAAATCATCAAGACCGTTTAAAATTATTCGTAACGTATTTGACGAGGATATCGGACTGCTCCCGGATCAGCAACCATTTGACAATAACGGCAATTTCAAATTATGGTGGAACCCGGCAGTTTAATCTCAGGCCACAGATCAAGCGAACTAATTCTTTATTGGCATGATTATTCAGGGCTTCATTTTTTTGTATTTCAAAGAAATTAAGGGTTGGTGAGCATTCCCCGCAAATATCTACCCCAATCACTTTTTGATTTCTCAATATAATTGAAAGTAGTTTTTCAAGTTCGGCTAACGAAAGAGAACCTTGGTCCCAGTTTGTAACTGCTGATTCTACATTCAGCACATCTTTGTCAACAGAAATATAGACCGGTTCTTCCAGGTGTTCATTCGCAAATTGTTTCCATGTTTCCTTATGACCAAGCGCATAGTCACTATAAAACACGAGCCTGTTCCTGTAATTTGCATCCATATTACTTATAAGCTTTTCCGAAACACCCACGATACATACTTTTCGGACGAATGGATTGCTATCCAGCACTTCTTTGACCCAGCAACTACACGACAGTAAATTATCGAATAAACCGGGTTGCATATCCGGATGGTGGTCGAAAACTACCAATGAAAATGGCTGTTTGATTTTATCAGTCCATAATTTGCTTAAATAATGATAATTACCTGAGTCAATGAAATGGATACCTTCCGGACTATATGGAGCTATTTTTTCAATCAATTTCTTTTTAGCATCATCGTCACAATAGCAACTTGTCCCATAAATCTCTGTACAGTCAATCCATTCAAAATCCTTATTTCTCAGGAAACTGTCCTGTTCGTAAATATGAGTAAAGTTCATTATAATAATTAACGGCTTCATAATCATTTCTAACCATTAAACATCCACCCCCAACAAAAACTTCAATCCATAACCTACTAAGAACGAGAAAGCAGCCACTCCAAACTTATAAATGTCATTTCTAAGAATCGTGTTTTAAAATTAAGGTCTTTGGCTATTGAAATATAGTAGTTGAAAAGGAAAATAATCAATACAGCCGTTAGCAGGGTGATAGCCAGAGCCACAAATTTACTGGCGAGCAGGAGAAATGGTAAAATAAGAAGAACGACGGTAATCAGAAGCGCGGCCATTGAGAGTGCCGCCGAAATTCCGGTGACCAATCCGACCAATGAAATGACTTTGTTGTCGCTCATGGCCAGAGTAAAACCAGCCAAAGCCCCGGTCAGTTCCACCAGCGCATCGTTCAGACCCAATACTATGGAGCCGACAAATTGCAGACCCTCTTCGTCGAGCATGGCGAGCAACTCCTTTTCGTGAATGAGCTCTTCTTCCGAAAATGCTTTAGCTTCCGGGAAATACTCTGCCAATTGATCATATAGTCTTGAACCTGTGCCTTCGCGTTTTTCCATCAGTTTCAACACAAACGACAAACCAAGCAAACGTGCAAGCCATACAGTGCAGGATACATGCCACATGTCGGGTTTAACCTCTTCGCCCGATTTGTTTTGCCAGAATTTGGCATGACCTTTTTCCTGTTGCCCTATTTTCTGTAGTACTTCTGCATTGTTTTTGTCATTACTTTGTTTAGATAAACGCATGTAAATCAAATGTTCAGTCTCTTCTGCCTGTTGTGTGGTAAGCACTAGCTTCTTTATTTTTTGGTCCATATTTATATCTTACTTATAGTGTATCCAGATAATGGAATCAGCAAAAGGAGTGTTATCAGTAATTTATTTCTCATTTTTTAGTAACTCCAGGTATTCCTGGGCAAAATAAGCTATGTAGTTATACCACAAAAGAAGATCAATGATAAAATAATTGTTTTCATATATTTGATTTTACTCTTCAGGTTATTTTTAATTCGGTTTTTGGAGTAAATGAAGTTGGTTTTGGCATCTTATAGACGGCATCGCGCAAGAATGTGCCAAAAGACCTGTAATCAGAAAATTTAGCCTGTTGCTCAACGGATATAATCTCTCCTATACCGATGCGAGGGTTCTTCCCTTTTTTATTAAAAACTTCGTAGGGCATCCTCATTATACGAATTCTCCAGTCAATCAGACCAAGAAAATAAAAAAACGGTGAGTTTTGATTGAAAAAACGAATTGGAACAACCGGCACCTTTGCCGTTTGAATCAGTTTAAGTATGCTTTCTTGCCATTCCCGGTCTCTCACACGTAAGTTTTTGAAGCTGAAATCAGAAACGGCTCCTGAAGGAAAAAAACCAACTGGATGACCATCCTGCAGACGCGTCAATGTTTCGCGGATGCCTTTGAGACTGGTACTGGTAGTAGAATAACCATTGTTATTATCCGTCCGGGACGTAACCGTAATAAAATTTTCTTCCATCGTTTTGACAAGAGACAGTAGCCTGTTGACCATAAACTTGTAATCAGGACGGATTCTCACCATCAGATCTATAATCATGATTCCGTCCAAACCACCATAAGGGTGATTCGATACAGTAATGAAAGCTCCTTTAGGCAGTTGCTGCAAGCGTTCAGCGTTTCCAACTAAATAAGTTACGCCCAAATCTTTCAATAATTTCTCTGAAAAATCGGCACCTGTGTAATTGCACGAGCGCCCATACACACGGTTCACCCTATCAATTGCAAATAAATGCATGACAAACTTTGCCAGCTTATGCCCTCTTTTTCCTTTGAAAATCGGAGATATCTTTTCTAACTCTTTTTCTTCAACTACTTTAGTTTTCAAAACGCCATTTCATTTTTTATTTCAAATAAAACCAATACAAGTGAGCATATTTGAACTGATGCTCGAAGGTATGTGATTAATTAAATTAATTAAAGAGACGAAAGCCCTTTGTTTTGTGTCTTTATAACGGTTTTTAATTTGGTTTATACCACTTGCATTGACCGCTATAAAGGTAAAGATTAGAAAGAGCAAATCAAAATGCTTATGAAAAATTGCATTTTTTTGAAAGGGCCTGCAACCGGATTCAGTTTGCCGGAAGGGTAAGGCATTATAATACTCCGATGGACTTTATTTCTGATTTTTAAAGGATTGTGATATAAACATCTCGCTCACTTTTTCCTGATAACTCTTTGAAATAGGAATATTCATTACTCCCTCTGCGTCAAGCTCCAGAAAGAGCCCCTCTTTCTCCCTCCTAATAACCTTTACACGGCTGAAATTGACCAGGTATGATCTGTGACATCTGCCAATAGTAGAACTTGCAAACATGGTTTCAAGGTTCTTTATGGTATTCCTGAGCAGATATTTCTTTTCTCTCCCGTTTACAGTATAGTGGACAACAACATAATTGTCGTCAGATTCTATATAGAGAAGGTCGCTGTTCTGGAGGGAGAGTCGCAAAATTCCTTTGTCGTCCAGAAATGAAATATTCTTTGGGTATTCTGCAGCATCAATCTCCCCCTGTTCAATTATCTCCAGCCTTTTTTTGCTTTCAATCCACCCAAAGTAAAACCATAGTGCAGAGTAGGGAAGAAGCAGTACCAGAGCAGTATTTTTCACAGAATTTTTAAAGACCTCCATGATATCCATGTCTTCATTGACAAATATGGTATAAATTGTATAGAAGAGAGACATGAAAAGAATTTCGCACAGAACCCAGATTACGTAATTCCGGTATGAAATTTCATGTTTTCTGCTATAGAAATACATTATTATACGGCTGATAATTACTACAAGAACTCCTGTAAGAATAATAATACTTGAAAAAACGAAAAACTTAAAATCCGAGACCGGATACCAGCTTGAAGAGCTAAAAGGTTTATATATATTTATAAAAACCAACGCGAAAATTGCCGTCAGGCTGACCAACTTAATTATGTTGGACTTCTCGTTTATGTATTTTGGTATGTTCATATTGAATTACACAAAAGTAGTCAATTTTATTTCGCCACAAATATTTAATTTTTACCCCATATTTGATATTTCAGCCACAAAGCAGGATGCTTTAAACCATTTATTTGACAAGAGTAAAATGGAATACTTCTTTTGCAAAAAAATACAGAAAAATGAAGTTACACAAATTTACTTTTGAAGAAGTTTTAGGGAAGGGAGATATTATCAGTGATATGAAAAAATGCAAAACTCCGTCTTTCTTAAACAGGTCTGATGACGAAATTTCCGAAAACCAGAAATTCGAATACATGATTGTTGAACCTGAAATCATGCGTAAAGAGGCAAACGGGAAGGCGTCTTCGGTAATTATGATGTTTCATGGACTAAACGAGAGGAGTTGGGATAAATATTATTCATGGGCAGAGTACATGGCAAACAACACTAAGAAGCCGGTTCTTCTGTTCCCTATTGCATTTCACATCAACAGAGCGCCTGCAGAGTGGAGTAATCCTCGCACAATGCAACCTTATGTGATTAATGAAATGAAAGGAGCACCACAGCCCGCTCATCTTACATTTTTAAACTATGCTCTCAGCTTTAGGATTAAAGCAGATCCATTCAGGTTTTATCTTGCAGGCAGAGAGACGGTCAATAACGTATGCCAGCTGATAAGTCAGATCAAAAAAGAGGAACATCCAATGATCGACCGTTCTGCATCGGTAGATATTTTTGCTTACTCCATTGGCGCTCTTTTATCTCAGGTAATGCTCTTTGCAAACCCAAACAACTATTTTACGAGGAGCAAATTATTTATGTTTTGTGGGGGCTCCCTTTTTGACCAGATGAATGGGGAATCAAAAATGATCATGGACAGGGAATCATTTAATTCTCTGTTGGATTATTACAGAAACAGGTTTGCCTTCTATAAAGACGAGAAACGGTTAAAGGGAGATCTTCTGGAAATGGGCTTTGTAAGTCACATAGACTATGCGTTGAACAGAGAAGAGAGAGAGTACTTTTACTGGGAGAACGCTTTCAGGATAAAAGCCATTTCTCTTAAAAAAGACAGGGTTATACCTACAAACGGAATCAAATCTGCTTTTGGCATAGAACACTACAATTGCCTTGAGGAACTTGATTTCCCTTTTGATTATTCTCACGAAATTCCTTTTCCGGCTGAGGGTCCTAAAGTCGATTCCAATGAGAGAAAATATTGGTTTGAGAAGGTCTTTTCTAAAGCGTCAGCTTTTTTAAGTTAAACCATTCAGCAGAGACTTAGGGTCAAGGTTATTTCTTTCGATATCTTTAAAGTAGTTAACAGTGCCAACCTTGAGCTCTACAGTAGAGGCATCATCGCAAACGATGATTCCTTTTCTGTGAAGCTGAAGTACACTGATAGTAAACATGTGGTTAACACTTCCCTCTATAGCTTCATAAAGTGCCCTTGCCTTATGGTGACCATTAACAAGTATCATCACCTCTTCTGCATCCATTATTGTTCCAACCCCTACAGTCAATGCGGTTTTTGGTACCTGATGAATATCGTTGTTAAAGAATCTTGAATTAGCAATAATTGTATCTGTTGTCAGACTCTTGATTCTTGTTCTGGAAGTGAGAGAGGAGCCGGGCTCATTGAATGCAATATGACCATCAGGTCCGATACCTCCCATAAAGAGATGAACACCCCCGCAGGATGCCATTTTTTTTTCATAATTCTCGCACTCCAATAGAAGGTCGGCAGCATTACCGTCAAGAATGTTGGCATTTTCTCTTCTTATATCTATGTGCTGAAAAAAGTTATTCCACATAAAAGAGAAGTAAGATTGAGGATGCTCTTTTGGGATGCCGATATATTCATCCATGTTAAAAGTAACTACATTTTTGAAGGAGATTAATCCCTCCCTGTAGTATTTTATTAACTCTTTGTATGTTCCGTTAGGAGTAGATCCGGTTGGAAGTCCTAGTACGAATGGCTTGAATTCCGTTGGAGCAAATTCTTTAATCCTTTTTACAATATAGGCTGCAGCCCATTGAGATATTTCTTCGTAAGAATTTTGTATAATTAGTCGCATATTAAGGTATATTATATATTTTTCCGGTTATTGTTACTGTTTGACTCCAAGTAGCTCTTTAGCATTTGCCAGTGCTGCAGATGTCAATTCTGACCCACTTAACATTCTCGCCACCTCCTGAACTCTCTCCTGAGCAGTTATCTCTCTGATATTGGTTTTTGTTACACCATTTGTGTCAATATCCTTATATACAAGAAGATGAGTGTTGCCTTTACTTGCTATCTGTGGAAGATGAGTTATTGCAAATATCTGCATCTTTTTTGAAAGAGAATCAATAAGATTGCCCATTTTATCTGCAATGCTGCCAGATACACCGCTGTCAATCTCGTCAAATATCATGGACGGCATACCTTTTACGCTCGCCATCAGTGCTTTAAGGCAGAGCATTATTCTTGATATTTCGCCGCCTGAAGCCACCTTTGACAGTTCCCTTGGAGCAATATTTTTGTTTGCAGAAAAATAGAAGGTAACCGAATCCTTTCCGAAAATATTGTAAACATCGTTTTCTTTTATCTCAACCTCAAACTGTGCATGTGGCATTTCCAAGTCTCTGATTGCAGAGATCATCTCTTTGATGAAAGTCACGGAGATATCCACCCTTTTTGCGTGCAGTCTGTCAGATAATTTGTCCCTTATTTTACGGCAATCAGATATTTCATTCTCTGCCTTTTCAAGCTCTTCCTTATAACTGTTGCCAAGCAGTAGCTTGCTATTCAACTGTTCCTTTATTTCGAGCAACGCCTCTACATTTTCTGCATGATGCTTTTTAAGCAGAGAATAAATAGTTGAGATTCTCTCCTCAAGTACTTTTGCTCTTTCCGGCTGAACTGTAATGGAATCGGCCTTTGTTACCAGCTCCTGTTCAATATCCTTAAGTTCAATCCGACAAGCCTCCAGACGTTCTGCAATTGAAATAATAGCTTTGAAGTTATGAGAAATCTTTCCGGAGATGTTAACTGCCTCTTTTAAATTTTGAACTATGGAGATCCCTGAGGGTGCCAGAAGTTCTGCAATGTTGTAAACAGAAGCTTTTATCTCCTCGGCATTGCTTAGTAATCTGAATTCCTCTTCAATCTCCCCAAGTTCGCCTGCTTTGAGCTTTGCCTCTTCCATCTGGTTAAACTGGAATCTGTTATATTCTTCCTCTGATTCCTCTTTGGCAATTTTAGCCTTGAGATCATTTCTACGGGAGATTAGCTGATTTAATTTGCCGAAGTACTCCTGGTATTCTGCAATCAGGGAGCCGTTTTTTGCAAAAGCGTCCAGAACAGAGAGCTGAAAACTGGAATCGGCAAGCAGGAGATGTTGGTGTTGAGCATGTATGTCAATTATTTTTTCCGAAAGATCTCTTAAAAATTGGAGATTTACAGGTTCATCGTTTACAAACGATCTGGATTTACCGGTAGGTGAAACCACTCTTCTTAGAGTTAGTGAGGAGGCAAAATCCAAGGAATTTTCAGTAAAAATTCTCTGAAAATCAGGATCATTTTCAATTTCAAATACTGCCTCAACAACGCAGTTTCTGTTTTTATCCTTAAGTATTGAAAGATCTGCCTTTGATCCTAACAAAAGAGAAATTGCCCCCATTAAAATTGATTTTCCCGCACCTGTTTCTCCGGTTATAATGACCAAACCATCCGGAAAAATAATATCCAGATTCTCTATGAGAGCATAATTTGATACATTTAATGACTTGAGCATAAAAGCAGCTTTTCAACGAAATCAACAATATCTGTTGCAACTTCCGCCTTATCCTTAAGGGGATATTCTAAAAGCTCCCCGTTTTTGTTAATAATTGAAACCTTGTTTGTCTCCACACCAAATCCGGCTCCCTTGTCGTTTAGTGAATTCAGAACAATTGCATCCAGATTCTTATTCTCCATTTTTTTTTGTGCATTGGAAAGCTCGTTATCAGTCTCTAGAGCAAAACCAATCAGGATTGTTCCCTCTTTTTTAATTTTTCCAAGCGAGGCAGCTATATCTGTTGTCGGAATCAATTCGAGATTGTAGTTCTCCTTCTCTCTTTTTATTTTGCTGCTTACCTGTTTTGCAGGAGTAAAATCTGCGACTGCAGCACAAAACAACGCCACATCAACCCCTTTGTTAAAACAGAAAAGGGTTTCGTCATACATCTCTTTTGCAGAGACTACATCTATGCGCTTAATGCCATCCCCGGAGATGGCGAGAGATGTAGGGCCGGATACGAGAAAGACCTCTGCACCCCGGTTTGCACACTCTTCTGCCAGGGCGAACCCCATTTTACCTGTAGAGTGATTTGAGATATACCTTACAGGATCTATTGCCTCCTGTGTGGGTCCTGCAGTGATGAGGATTTTTTTGGCTGAAAGTCTTTTGTTTCTGGTAAAAAGATTCTTAACAATTTTGACAATCATTTCCGGCTCCTCCATCCTTCCTTTGCCATCCAGCCCGCTGGCCAGTTCTCCTGAAGCAGGCTCAATAACAATAGCCCCTCTTTGAGATAATATCTTGATACTTTTTTGTGTGGCAGGATGCAAAAACATATCAACATCCATTGCAGGTGCCACCATTACGGGGCATCGGGAAGAGAGATATGTAGTGAGAAGAAGATTATCTGCAACTCCCGATGCCATTTTTGATAATGTGTTGGCAGACGCCGGAGCAATGAGAAAAAGATCTGCCCATAATCCCAGTGAGACATGACTATTCCAGTCGCCATTCTCGGGATTATAGAATTCGACCATTATTGGATTTTTTGAAAGGGTTGCCATAGTGAGAGGAGAGATGAATTGTTTAGCCATCTCTGTCATAATAACCTTTACCTCTGCTCCTTGTCTGACTAATAATCTTACAAGGATTGCAGATTTATAAGCAGCTATGCTGCCGGTTACTCCCAGCAATATGTGCTTGCCCTTTAACATTTATTTATCCTTCAATCTTTCTGTAGTAGATCTGATCCTCTTCAAATTCGCTTATCGCCATCAGAGTCGGTTTAGGTAACTTCTCATAATAACGTGATATTTCTATCTGCTCTCTATTCTCAAAAGTCTCCTCAAGTGTGTCTGCGAAACTTGAAAACTCATCAAGTTTCTGACTAAGCTCCTGCTTTACTTCGGCTGATATCTGATTAGCCCTTTTGGCAATAATGATAACAGACTCGTAGATGTTGCCCGTTGGAGCAGACAGCTTAGAAAGGTCTCTTGTTATTGTATTGCTAGGGACCTGCTTTTTAATTTCCATATCTATTTTATTGTTATATAATTTTGTGATTTTGTGAACATTTGATCCACTTCTTCCCTATACTTGGATTCCGGATATTCGCTAATAAAATTGTAATACTCGTCAATTAAATTAAGAAATCTTTCCCGTTGTCTTTCAGGTACACTTTTGCTTGCATAGTGATAATTTGCTGCAACAATATAGTACATTATATCTTCTCTGTATTGGTTGTCTGCATTTTCTTTCAGAGTATTCTTGAGGGCATATGCAGCCGCCCTGTAGTCTTCAATTGTGTAATAGAGTTTTGCTGCCTCAAAACTTTTTTTGTCAATCCTCTCCTGGAGATCCACCAACATGTCCCGGCAACGTTTAAGATTAGCTGAGTTTGGGTACTCATATAGAAACTCATTTATTGCAGACATGGCTTTATAGGTAGGCATCTGGTCCAGCTCATATCTGTATGTTCCGTCGTAAAGACATTCGATGCGCAAAAACTTGGCCTCTTCTGTAAAAGGACCTCTTGGATATACCTGAACAAATTGTTCAAAGTTAGCTTCTGCAGTGATAAAATCTCTGAATTTATAGTTACTTAACCCCAGGTAGAATTGAACAGTATCATCTTTTTCTGTGCCCTTTAACGGTAAAAGAAGCTGATCAAACAGGGTTGATGCTTTCAGATATTTTTTATCATTATAATATTTCATTGCACCATCATACTTCTTCTCAACGTCAGATGTGTTTAAGAGTGCATCATACTGTGATTTGCAGGAGAAAGTAAGAACTCCCGCCAAAACGATAACAATTATTTTACATGGTTTCATTGGCTTATTATTTATTTTCCGATAAGAATCTTTCTGCATCAATAGCAGCCATACAACCTGATCCTGCGGCAGTTACTGCTTGGCGATAGTGCGGATCCTGAACATCGCCAGCGGCAAAAACTCCCGGAACATTTGTTTTGCTGCTCTTACCCTCGGTAATAATGTAACCCTCATCATTAATATTAATCCACTTACTGAAGAGTTCAGAATTAGGATGGTGTCCGATTGCTACAAAATAACCATGGATGTCAATTTTTTTTTCTGTACCGTCTTTGTGAACAAGAATCGCACCATTAACGCCACCCATTGGCGTTCCTGTGATCTCTTTTGTATTATATTGCCATAAAATTTCGATATTAGGAGTGGTTTTTACCCTGTTCTGCATTGCTTTAGATGCCCTCAATACATCTCTTCTTACAATCATATAAACTTTGTTGCAAAGACCTGCAAGATAACTTGCCTCCTCGCAGGCAGTATCTCCCCCTCCAACTACAGCGACATCTTTGCCTTTGTAAAAGAATCCGTCGCAGGTAGCACATGCGGAGACACCCTGACCTTTATATTTCTCTTCCGACGCCAGCCCCAGATATTTTGCAGTAGCGCCGGTTGATATAATAACCGTTTCTGCAAGCAGCTCCTTTTCTTCATCAATGATAATTTTAAAGGGTCTTTCAGAGAGATCTGCACTGGTAACAATTCCAAATCTCACGTCAGTTCCAAAACGCATCGCCTGTTCTTTCAAATCATTCATCATCTCCTGACCATTAACCCCTTTAGGATATCCGGGAAAATTATCAATATCAGTAGTAGTAGTAAGCTGACCTCCGGGCTCTATCCCCTCATACAAGACAGGTTCAAGATTTGCCCTGGAGGCATATATTGCAGCAGTATAGCCGGCGGGGCCACTGCCAATAATCAGACATTTTACTTTTTCTGCACTCATACAAATTATTTAATTTGACTTTCAGTCAACAAAGGTAAAAATTTTTTTCTTATGACCATCTCAAGACGTAATTCCCAAACAAGTATAAATGACATAAACCATCTGGAAAAGAGGAGCCAAACAACCATTGCTCCAAGTGAAGCCAACAGGAGAACATCCTCCAGATTGCTATGTGAAATTGCTATGTGATGGTTTAAAAGATCAATGTCATCTTTGCTGACTTTGCCATTCTCATACTCATCAATCATTACAGCTGCTCCATAAGCGAGTCCGAGAATATTTGCCACTATCCATAAGAAAGAGGTTTTTGGGGGAAGACCAAAAACAGAAAGGATTGGCTTTAAGAATTTTGAGATCCATCGTATAACTCCAAATTCTGAAAGCAGCCTCTGCACTACGGAGAGGGAGAAAATCAGAACAACCATTTTTATTACAACAGAAATTGTAGAGCTGAACCACTCTCTTGCCATACCCATAAATGGAACATTCGTCAGATCTGGTTGTGAATACTGAGAAGCAACCTCTCCGGGCATCACTAAATTCAGTACAAAACCCAGAATGAAGGCAGACAATGTCCGTATTATAACCATTCTTACAGCAGAAGAACCTGTTTTTTTCTGGACAGCAGTCTCTGTAATCATATTATGCGAACAAAGGATCATTACCGAAAGAATGGTAATAGCCCTTATGTCGAGATGCAAAGTAGCCATGACAGCAAGCGCTGAATATACATTTACAAAGTAACCTGTAACATATGGAAGAGCAGCCTCTCCAGGCAGACCGACCATGTTGAACAGAGGACTGATCAATTTTGAAAACCAGGGTAGAATATTGAAATATCTCAGAAAAAGGATTCCAATTGAAATAAGTACTGTCACCTTAACAAGCCAGAGGCATGTTTTAAGGGTTTTTGGCAAGATCTCTTTTACCGAGTCAATTGCTCTCTGTTTTGCAGACGTTTCCATATTAGACACAATCTGCAAATGTAGGTTATTTTTGGCTCTTAGTAATTATTTTTCTTTGGCTCGAAGTAGGCCTTTGGGTGGTTGCAGGCAGGACAATTCTCCAAAGCCTTTTTTCCTTTATGAACGTAACCGCAATTACGACACTGCCACTCGATCTCCTCCTCTCTTTCAAAGACCTTATCTTCTTCTACTCTTGCGAGAAGTATTCTGTACCTCGTCTCATGCTCTGCCTCAACTTTCGCAATCATTTTAAATGCAGTAGCCACTTGTGGAAATCCCTCCTCCATGGCAATTTTTGCAAAATCCGGGTAAAGTTCAGACCACTCCTCATTTTCTCCTGCCGCCGCCGCTGCCAGATTATCTTTTGTTGTCCCGATCATACCGGCAGGATAGCTTGCTGTAATTTCAACCATACCGCCTTCGAGAAATTTAAAAAATCTTTTGGCATGCTCCTTCTCTTGTTCTGCAGTCTCTGCAAAAACGTCAGCAATCTTTTCAAAGCCCTCTTTTTTTGCCACTCCCGAGAAGTAAACATACCTGCTTCTTGCCTGAGATTCACCTGCAAATGCCTTTAAAAGATTTTGTTCAGTTTTTGTTCCCTTAATACTCTTTTCCATAAAAATTTCTTTAAATATTACTAATCTTATGTCACAAATTTAGCAAAAATAATTGTTTGATTTGTACATTTGTAGAAATTTCATTTAAATATCAATCGATGAAGAATAAGAGATTAGAGCTTATCCGGGACTATATGTCGGAGAACTTTTTGTCGGCTTTTATAGTCCCATCCAATGACACACATTTTGGAGAGTATATACAGGATCATTATAAGTGTCTGGAGTGGCTTTCCGGTTTTAATGGCTCAGCAGGAACATTGGTGGTGACACTGGAAGAAGCTGCTCTGTGGACAGATTCAAGATACTTTGTTCAGGCAGAGAAGCAACTTGACAGTTCAAATATTGAGCTTAAAAAGATGAAAATGCCCGGTACCGAATCCATTGACAAATGGTTGACAATGAGATTGAATGAAAATTCAAGGGTAGGGGTAGATGCTGGCCTTTTTTCCATGGCAGAATTTCAGTCTTTAAAAGAGCAATTGCTCCCTTTGGAACTGGTAATGAGTAGTGACCCTTTTACAGGAATATGGGAGGAGAGGCCTGCTGTTTATTCAAATGAGATCAAATATCTTGATATAAAATATTCGGGAGAGACAATCATTTCCAAACATAAAAGAATGATTGAGGCAATAGATTCTAAAGACAACTTCATTTACCTGCTTTCTGCCTGTGACGATATTGCCTGGTTATGCAATATCAGGGGAAGTGATGTTGAATACAATCCGCTTCCTCTTGCTTATGCTGCCGTTACTAAAGATTTAATAACCCTGTTTGTAAATAAATCTGTGGTTTCTGCCGGGTTGGCAACCATACTGAAATCTCAGGGAGTAGAAATAGAAGATTATGACAATTTTGCCAGTTATATCTCTGCCTATCCCAAAGAGTATATTCGCATGGCATCAAGAGACAGAATTTCTATAAAATATTATGTCGCATCCCTCAAAAATGGAGCAGGATTCGTGGCAGACAAGCAGAGGAGCGGAGTAATTGCCAATTTGAAATCTAAAAAAAACAATACAGAAATTGAAGGTTTTAAGAAAGCAATGCTTCTCGATTCAGTTTCATGGATAAAATTGTGGATGTATCTGGAAGATAATATTATCTATGACAACAAATTACTTACAGAATGGGAAGTTGCGTGCAAGATACAATCCTTAAGAGCACAAACAGAAGATTATAGGGGTGAGAGTTTCTGCCCGATAGTTGCCTTTGGAAAAAATGGCGCTCTGCCACATTATGAACCATCGGAGAAGATGTCCGACACTATAGGCAGAGAAGGCATCCTGCTGATTGACACAGGGGGTCAGTATATTTTTGGAACAACAGACACCACCAGAACTTTTGTTTTGGGACAACCTACACAAGAGCAGAAAAGAGACTATACACTCGTTTTAAAAGGCATGGTAAATCTGAGCATGGCAAAGTTTCCCAAAGGCACCAGGGGTGCATCACTTGATGTGCTGGCAAGAGGCCCTGTATGTTCAGAAGCTAAAATTTATCTTCATGGGACAGGTCATGGAATAGGTCATTATCTATGTGTGCATGAGGGACCACAAAGTGTACGCATGGAGGAAAATCCTGTTGTTCTGGAGCCTGGAATGGTGCTTTCTAATGAACCGGCTGTTTATGAGGCAGATAGTTATGGAATAAGAATTGAAAATACAATTCTTTGCAAGGAATGGACAGAGAGTAAATATGGGGTTTTTTACCAATTTGAAACATTAACTATGGTACCTATAGACACGAAGCCAATTGACAAGGAGCTGCTGGGAAAAGAGGCAATCAAATGGCTGAATGATTACCATTCTGATGTTTACCAAAAACTCTCTCCATGGCTGAATGAACAGGAAAAAAAATGGCTAGCGATTAAGACGGCTGATATTAACTGAATAATCCGGATTGTATATAATTAGTCTTGCTGCACTGTTTATAAATCCGTTATTACTTCCATTACGTTCAAATATTATATCAGTTTGAAGGAGCTGTTTATGGTACTTCTCGATCTTTTTAGAAAAATCAGGTCCAAAATTATAGAGAGCTTCCAGAAAATAGTAAGCAACGTCATATGCGAGGAAAGAGTAAGGAGTCGGTTCTGAACCGTAAAGTGCCCTGTATCTTGCTAAAAATCTCTTTACGTTTTCATCTGAGTAATCAACATAGTATTGAAGAGAGAGGTGAAGATTCATCGAATGGTAGTAATTAATATCTACACTTTCAAAATTCCTCCACCTTGGAGTTCCGAACAATGTAATTTTATAGTTACTTCTGCTGCTCAGAAGATTAAGATTTCTTAGGACATCAGATACAAAAGCCTCTGAGTTTGAAGCTACAATAACGTCATTCATTGACTCTTTTGACAGTTTCTCTGCAATTTTAGGTCCAACTGACCTTCCCGACAGTACGTTGTACGACAGTGAAGAAAACGGAATACGACTATTATTAAGTATCTCTGTAGTCATCTCTACCAATTCTTTATCTGCAGCGGAAGATTCATAAATCAGAGTAACATTGTTGCGGGGAGATAAGTTTTTGAGAAGGTCAAGTTGTTGACTATAAAGGCTTGAGCTTACCTGATAAAAATCAGGATGGTTTTCTAAAAAAATTTCTGTTTTAGGATCCATCGGAGAGACAAGCGGGATATTTCTTTCAGAGGCATAGTTAAGCACAGATTCAACCTCATTCACGAATACAGGCCCAATAATAATATCGCTGCCATTTAATTTGCCTGATTGAGTGAGCAACAGCCCGCTGGAATAGTCAGACAGGTCAAACACCTTTAGGTTAACACTCATTCCTTCTCCCTTTAAATCTTCTACAGCTATAAGGAATCCCTGATAAAAATCGAGATAGTTGTTATTCCCATCCTGAGTTTCAGTATTACTGCTTCCTATTGGCAATACCAGAGAGATATCATATATGGTCTTTCTTTTTGATTCAGCCGATCTGCTGATTTTTGCCTCTGTCTCTGTTCCTTGATTTGTCTCAACTGGTATAATTAATTCCTGCCTTGTTTTTATTGTATTGTCTTTAAGAGAGTTAATCCTGATAATTTCATCTTCGGTAACATTGTATTTTTTTGCAATTGTTGTTAAAGTTTCATACCATCTTACAACATGTTTCTGATACATAACAGGTGCTGTCTCTGCTTTAGTTGTTCTGATAAAGATAGTTTCACCCTCTTTAAGTCCGGCTTCCAGCCCGGGATTATCTTGTATTAACATAGTGGTGCTTATGCCGTAAGCCTTGCTAATAGAAAAAATTGTCTGGTTCTTTTCTACTTTGTGAATATAAAAGTTGATCCCATCTCTGGTAGTAACCTCATGTGAAACTACAACAGGCGCAGGAGTAAACTGTCCAAAAACATTTGGATTGCAAACAATAAACAGAGAGAGAAAAATTGTAACAAGATATTTCATAATCTTGCGAGCATATTTTTAATGTTTGTTTCTATCCTTTCATAAATATCTTGTTTATACTCAGTGCGTTCAAAATTACTTCCGGTGATGTGTTCGTATAACTCGATATACCTGTCCGAAATGGATTGAACGATTTCATCCGTCATCTCAGGTACATTCTGGCCGGTCTGACCGGAAAAATTGTTCTCCATAAGCCACTCCCTTACGAACTCTTTGGAAAGTTGTCTTTGAGGGAGCCCTTTTGCAAATAAATCTTCATAGGTGCTACTGTAAAAATATCTTGATGAATCAGGTGTATGAATCTCGTCTATCAGATATATTTTGTCACCTTTCTTTCCAAATTCATATTTTGTATCTACCAGAATAAGCCCTCTTTGTGCTGCAATCTCAGAACCTCTTCTGAAAAGTGCCAGAGAGTACTCTTCCAGTTTAGCATAATCAGCTTCTTTAACCAGACCCTTAGCCAGAATCTCCTCTTTTGAAATATCCTGATCGTGTGTTCCGATTTCTGCTTTTGTGGTTGGAGTTAAAATTGGTTTTTCAAATTTCTGATGCTCTTTCATTCCATCGGGTATAACCACACCACAAATCTCTCTGGCTCCGGCTTTATATGCCCTCCAGGAACTGCCGGTAAGATATGCTCTTACGATCATTTCGACAGGAAACCCTATGCATTTGTGGCCAACTGTCACCATAGGATCAGGAGAGGCGATTTTCCAATTTGGAACAATATCCGCGGTGCTATCCAGAAATTTTGAAGCAATCTGATTAAGAACCTGCCCCTTGTAAGGAATACCCTTAGGCAAAACAACATCAAAAGCAGAGATTCTGTCGGTTGCAATCATAACAAGATAATCATCACCGATACTGTAAACATCTCTTACTTTACCTATGTATTTGTTACTCTGCTTTGGAAAATCGAATTCTGTCCTGGTAATTGCATTCATCGTCATATAAATTATTTTAAAGGGTTTTGTAAAATTCTAACAGTTTTTCAGAGAAGCTGCTCCATGAGAGCTTATTCTTCTCTGTTGCGATGTTCTTTGAAAAACCTTGCTTGAGTTCCCTGCTAAAATAGTCAACTATCGCATTCTTGATGGCAAGCGAATCTACTGCATCAACAACTATGCCAGTACCAGGAGCTTCAATGGCCTCTTTCAATCCTCCCACATTTGTTGTAATCATTGGCAGTTCAAAATGATATGAGATAGCACTGATTCCACTCTGAGTTGCAGATCTGTATGGTAATACACAAACATCGCTTGCAGAGAAAAATATTGGAACCTCTTGGTCTCCAATGTATCTTGCAAACAGTTTTACCCTATCTCTGTTTGGAGATTTGTCAATCTGGGTCTGGTATCGGTCAAAACTTCCATAAGGCTCGCCGGCAATAATAAGCTGATAGCTGTCATCCAACTGAGAAAAAGAGTCAATCAATATATCCAGCCCCTTGTAATCTCTGATAAGCCCAAAAAAAAGTATATTTTTCCTGCCCTTTTCTAGGCCAAGCTCCTCAACAGCTCTGTTCCGGTCAATTTTATCTCCGAAATGGTTATATAGAGGATGGGGTATGCTTATGAATTTTGCATCTGGTTTGTAACTGAGCAGATCATTTCCCACTGTATCGGAAAGAACGACAAAACCATTATTGGAACCTAAATAATACTTTGTAAACGTAGCATCAAAAAATCTTTGTTCGTGAGGGATTACATTATCTAAGATAGAGATGACTTTCGTTCTTTTTAGCTGGTTCCTGCCTACATAACCCTGCGAAGGAGCAAAGTAAGACATCCAGTAACGCATCAGCAGGAGATCTGGCTCCCAATGGCGAATTGCTTTAGCTGTTGATATATAACTAAAAGGATTGACTGTATCGAGAAGGGATGTGCTTTCTATCTTTAGAGCTACATCATCCTTCTCGACAAACTGAGTTTTGCCGGGGAATAAAAAGCCAGGATACTGTCTTTTAAAGTTGAAAGCCTTTACCTCGTGGAATTTACTTAGTTCATGGAAGATGTTGGCATTGAACTGGGCTATTCCACCTCTATATGGGTAAAAGCAAGATAAAATTGCAATTCTCACTCAATACTGATTATTTTCCCCCTTTTTTTGCAACGTACTCTTCGTTAAGTCCGTTAACAATCGCTTTGGTAATGTTTAATGTTGAATCGCCCTGGAGGATTGTTTTGGATGCACTGGAGGTGTTAAGAATTAATGAATACTTTTTTTCTTTGTTATACTTAACGAGATACTTATCAAGAGCATCCATCACTTTTCTAAATAGAACCTGCTGCTCTTCTGCCATCTCCATCTGTTTTTGCTGACTGAGATTTTGAAGCTCCTGTTCGCGGATTCCAAGTTGCTGTTGCTGGGCTTCTCCTTGAGCCCGGGTAATAAGACCCTTCTGAGCCTTCTCTTTAAAATCATTTACATCCCGTTCAAAGGCTCTGCCTTTTTTGTTCAAATCATCCTGAATGATTTGAGCTTTAGACTCCAATTCAGACTTAAGATCGTTGAACATGTCATATTGGTTGACTAATGAGTCAATTTGGATGTAAACAATACTACCTGAAGAAGCTATTGCTCCACCAGTTTCCAAATTGGATTTAGGAGAGTCGGACTTTGAGGTAAAATGTAAAATAAACAGTACAACTACTGCTACAGACAGAACTACATTGGTTATTAAAGAGGCATTTTTCATTTTAATTGATATTTAATAGTACAAATATAATTAATAATTTTTTAACTGTCTAATATAAGACTGGATGGTATTTTCCAAACCAAGATATAAAGCGTCACAAACAAGGGCATGTCCGATAGAAACTTCAAGGAGGTCAGGAATTATCTTAAAAAAGTAGTTTAAATTCTCAAGATTAAGATCATGGCCGGCGTTAAGTCCCAGCCCAACCCTCTGTGCCTCTATCGCTGCTTTGATAAAAGGTTCAATTGCTGCCTCCTTGTTTTTGCTATAAAAGATGGCATAAGATTCTGTATATAACTCAATCCTGTCACAACCAGTGTCAGAAGCATGTTTTATCATCTCTGCATCCGGATCTACAAATATTGATGTTCTGATGCCCTCCTGCTTAAAAAGTTTACAAATCTGTTTCAGGAAGGTTTTATTTGTTTTAGTATCCCATCCACAATTTGAGGTAATAACATCATGAGAGTCCGGAACCAGCGTTACCTGAGCAGGTCTCAGTTCGAGTACAAGCATATTGAAAGACTCAATAGGATTGCCTTCAATATTGAATTCTGTTGTAAGGATTGGTTTTAAATTCCGTGCATCACTATATCTGATGTGTCTTTCATCTGGTCTGGGGTGTATGGTAATCCCCTCTGCTCCAAAACGCTCACAATCCATGGCCGCCTTAATCACATCAGGCAAATTACCCCCGCGGGCATTTCTGAGCGTGGCGAATTTATTTATATTTACACTTAATTTTGTCATACTGCATGCAAATTTATGTATTTTTGACAATTATTACACTTAAATCATGAAGATAGCGATATTTGCGCGAGATATTGATCCTGTCTGGAGGAACAGGCTCTGCTATATTTTTAAAGCATTAGAAGGAAAAGGCATTGAACTGTATTACTATAAGGCATTCTATGACAAAGTCAGAGAAGATTATCTTCTAAAAATCCCGTTGGGAGAGACATTTTCGAACAATAGGGAGTTGCCTGTAGATACAGATATTTTTTTATGCTTCGGAGGAGACGGAACCTTTCTGGAATCACTGACTTTAATAAGAGACAGAGCCATTCCGGTTGCAGGCATCAATTTCGGAAGGCTGGGATTTCTTACAAGTACAAACCTGGAACCAAGCTTCTCCTGGATAGACGATCTTCTTTCCGGCAATTTTAAGATAGAAAAAAGAGCTATTTTAAAGATTGAGTCTTCTGAGCTCCCGGAAGATTTTTACCCTTATGCAATAAATGAGGTATCAGTTCAGAGAAAAGACCCGTCTATGTTATCGGTAAATGTGAAAATTAACGAACATGAACTGCCAACTTATTGGTCCGACGGACTGGTAGTAGCAAGCCCAACCGGTTCTACTGCATATTCATTGAGTATTGGAGGGCCAATAGTATTGCCCACATCAAAAGTCCTTATAATTGCACCAATCGCATCTCATAATTTAAATGTAAGACCATTGGTTGTTCCGGAAGATTCTCTCATTGAACTTACAGTCTGGTCAAGATGGAAGGAGGCAATCCTGAGTATGGACAACAGATCTTTAACAATCTCTTCCGGCGACTCTTTTAGAATTACTAAAGCAGAATTTGAATTAAATTATATATCCTTTCCGTCAAGCAGTTTTATCGGAGCACTAAAGGATAAGCTCAGGTGGGGAGAGGATAAAAGGAACAATTAATAAACCAGAAGAGAAGATGAATCTAACGCCAAGACATGTAACCATAATAATGGACGGAAATGGAAGATGGGCCAGAAAAAAAGGGTTGGACAGACTTTTCGGACATAAAAAAGGGATCGAGTCTGTAAGGACAGTAACTGAGTTTGCAGCTGAAAATGGGATAGAATACTTGAGCCTTTTTGCATTTTCAGAAGAAAATTGGAACCGGCCTCAATATGAGATTATAGGGTTGATGGAACTTATGATGGATGCTATTGCAGCAGAGACACCTACTTTTATGAAAAATAACATCAGATTCAGGGTTATAGGTGATTTTTCTAAGCTCTCAGATACACTCAAAGAAAAAATTGCCCAGACAGAGAAAGTCTCTTCGAAAAACAATGGCCTCAATCTCATAATCTTTTTAAGTTACAGTGGTAAATGGGATATACTTCAAGCAACAAGAAAATATACAGAAGAGGTACTCAATGCAAAGGAGAATAACACATCTCCGGCAGAGCTCACTCCAGATTATTTTGAGTCTCTGTTAAGCACTGCAGGCATTCCTGATCCCGACCTTCTTATAAGAACAAGCGGGGAGCAAAGGATAAGTAATTATTTACTATGGCAGACTGCTTACAGTGAATTTTATTTTACAGATGTTCTTTGGCCCGATTTTCGCAAAAATGACTTTCAGAAAGCTCTTGACCTCTTTTCTGAAAGAGAGAGAAGATTTGGAAAAACAGGAGACCAGATAAATAATCTAAATTAAACAGGCATTGAATACAAATAAAAGCTTATATTTGCCTTTTCACAGTCAGAAATTGCAAATGAAGTCGTTAGCAGTAGTTTTACTATTAGTAATAATTGCACCTTTTAACAAGGTATTAGCCCAGGATAGTTCAATTGTCAGATCTACGGTTGTAGATTACAATCAACCAAAAGATTATATCATTGGAGGTATAAAGGTTTCCGGCATACAATACCTGCGGCCGGAACAAGTATTATCCCTAACAGGGTTTGCTGTAGGAGATACAGTCAATATCCCGGGTGAGGAGGTCTCCTCAATTGTAAAAAGGATTTGGATGTCGAGATACTTCTCTGAAGTCTCTCTTTTCATAGATTCTACAATAAAAGATACTGCGTATTTGAATATTTTTCTGAGGGAGCGTCCCAGAGTTTCCAAATGGGAGTTTGAGGGTGTAAAAAATGCAGAAAAATCTGACCTTACAGAAAAACTCAAATTAAGAAGAGGAAGTGAACTTTCTGACTATATAATTAGCTCCACTTCCGAAATAATCAGGAAGTATTATGTAGAGAAAGGTTTCCTGCAAACAGAAGTAAGTATAAAGCAAGCGGAGGATACAACATTTAATAATACGGTTAAAGTTACGTTCTGTGTAGACAGAAAAGCAAAAGTGAAAATAAAAAAAATCATTTTTAACGGCAACGAGGATATAAAAGATTCCAAACTTGCATCGTCCATGAAGAAAACCAAAGACATGAGGCTTCGGAATTTTTTCAAGAGCAAGAAATTTAACGAAAAAGAGTACGAAAAAGATAAAGGACTAATTATTCAGGCGTATAGTGAGAGGGGTTACAGAGATGCCAAAATAGTAAAAGATTCCATATACTATATTGAGGACGGAAGAATGGGTATTAATTTAACGATTGATGAGGGTAAAAGATACTATTTCAGAAATATAACATGGACAGGTAACTCAATTTTCACTACAGAAGGTCTCAATAGTATTCTCAGAATTAAAAAAGGAGATATTTATGATGTAGTGTCCATGGAGAAGAGACTCTTTTCTGCAGAAGATGGAAATGTCAACAAAATGTACACAGATCGCGGGTATCTGTTCTTCCACCTTGTACCTGTTGAAGTAAAAATCGATCAGGACTCAGTTGATCTGGAGATGAGAATGTACGAGGGAAAACCCGCAACATTCAACCGCATTGTCATTAATGGCAACAGTGTAACTAATGAGAAAATTGCAAGAAGAGAGTTGTTCACAAAACCAGGTTATCTGTACAGTCAGTCAGAGGTGGAGCGCTCATTAAGAGAGCTTGCATCAATGGGTCACTTTGAACCGGAAAAACTCCAATCTCCAGCTGCCGTAAACATAATTCCAGATCAGAACAACAACACTGTGGATATTACATACAACGTTGAGGAGAAATCAAACAGCGAGTTTGAAATTGCAGGAGGCTGGGGAGGAAACACTTTTGTGGGAACTCTTGGGCTTAGCTTTAACAACTTCTCCATAAAGAGAATGTTTGACAAAGAAGCCTGGAAACCAGTTCCTCTGGGTGATGGACAACAGCTTGCTCTCAGGTTTCAGACAAACGGTTCATACTATACTGCTTTAACAGCCAGTTTCACCGAACCATGGATGTTTGGAAACAAACCAACTTCATTAAATATCTCTGCCTACTATACAAGACAGACAAACTCTTCTTATTTTTATCAGAACTCTAATCAGAGCATGGAGGTATTCGGCGCAACAATTGGAATCGGAACCAGACTTAAGTGGCCTGATAACTGGTTTGTTTTGTACAATGAAATTAGTGCACAAACATACAGACTAAAAGATTGGCAATATTATTTTTTGTTCTCGGATGGTGTCTCGAATAACTTCAGTTATAAAATCAGACTTCAAAGAAATTCTACTGACCAGCCGGTATATCCAAGAAGTGGATCTGACTTTCAGCTTGGATTACAGATTACTCCTCCGTATTCGTTGTTCAGATCAGATGATACCGATTACAAGAACATGACAGATGCAAAGAAGTACAAATGGATTGAATACCACAAATGGACATTTAAAGGGACACAATATACATCCCTTGCTGGTGATCTTGTTCTTATGACCAGAGCGTTCTTTGGTTACCTTGGTTACTACAATCGTAAACTGGGATATTCTCCTTTTGAGGGATTCGTGTTAGGTGGTGACGGAATGTCTGGTTACAATACCTATGGATCTGAAGTTGTTGGTTTGAGAGGATATGAAAACTCTTCACTCACGCCAACGGTAAATAATGCATATGCAGGTAATGTTTATGATAAGTTTAGTGTCGAACTGAGATATCCGCTTGTATTACAGACACAGTCTACTATCTATGCCTTACTGTTTTTAGAGGGAGGTAATGCATGGTCAGATATCAGAGATTTTAACCCTTTCTCAATCAAGAGATCGGCAGGTTTTGGTGTCAGAGTACTGCTTCCGATTGTCGGAATGCTGGGAATCGACTGGGGTTATGGTTTTGACCCTGTCGGAGAAAAATCAAAGGGAGGCAGCAACTTCCATTTTGTTATAGGTCAACAGTTTTAATAACGCTTAATTGAATATATTATGAGAAAAATTATTTTGCTTACTCTTGTAATTTTTGCCTCTTCCGCAATTGTCAAAGCGCAAACTTTCGGATATGTAAATACTGAAAAAATTCTGGAAAAAATGCCGGAATATACGAATGCACAGCAGCAGATTGATAGATTAAAGAAGCAGTATGAGGCTCAAATTGAGGCTGAAATGAAAGTGGTTGAATCGATGTACAACCAGTATCAGTCAGAAAAACAAGCTCTCTCAGACACCCAGAGAGAAAGGAGAGAGAGTGAGATTATCAATAGAGAGAGAGAAGCCAAGGAGCTGCAAAAATCTTATTTTGGACAGGATGGAACTCTTTCAGACAGGTCTAAGGAACTGTTAAATCCAATAAAAGACAGAGTTCAAACGGCTATAGAGAAAGTTGCTTCTGAGGGTGGCATAATATTGGTATTTGATATTGCCACAGCGCAGGGTATAATATACAATAATCCTGCATATGACCTTACACCCAGGGTTTTAAAGAAACTTAACATACTTTAGTGAAACCAATAATAATTATCAATATGAAACATTTTTCAAAATTACTACTGATTCTTTTTGTTTTTTTTACCAGCACATCTTTTGCCCAGACTTTCAAATTTGGACATATTAATTCTCAGGAATTGATTGCTCTTATGTCTGAAAGAGACAGTGCCGTTCTGAAAATTGACAAATATGCAAAAGATCTTCAAGAAAGAATAGAAGAAATTCAAACTGAATTTCAGACAAAAATGAATATCTATCAGCAAAAACAGGCCACATGGACTGCAGCTGTTTTAGAGGACAAGCAGAAAGAACTTCAGCAGATACAGGCCAGATATGAGCAATTTCAACAAAGTGCAAATCAGGATTATCAGCAGGAACAGCAAAGACTTTTTGCTCCTGTTTATCAGAAAGCAAATGAAACCATTAACAAAATAGGTAAGGATAATGGCTTTACCTATATCTTTGACGTTTCAACAGGTTCTGTTCCCTTCTTTAATGAAACTCAAAGCATAGATATTATGTCAATGGCAAAAACTATGCTCAAGATACCTGCAGACAAAAAGCCAATGGCAATTCCGCAACAGACAGACCAAGCTGTCGGTCAACAGCAAGAAACAGCAACGCAGGCTAAATAATAATTGAATTTGTAAGATTTTTTTTTTATAACTTTACAGTCGCTCTTCATTAGAGCGGCTGTTTTTTATGGAGAATATTAAGGGAAGAGAATCTATAGTAGGAATATTTGACTCGGGTGTAGGGGGGCTCTCAGTTTGGAAGGAGCTTATAGGGATATTGCCCAACAACCGTTTTCTATACTTCTCAGATAATGCATATTGCCCGTATGGGCCAAGATCTCGGAAGGAGATCATCTCCCGTGCAAAATCAATAACAGATTTTTTTATTTCAAATGGGGTATCACTTATTGTAGTTGCTTGCAACACAGCCACAGCTGCAGCTATTGACACTTTACGCAGATGCTATGACATTCCTTTCATAGGAATGGAGCCAGCTATTAAACCTGCTGCACTTCATTCAAAAAGTGGAGTTATCGGAGTTCTTGCAACTAAGGGAACTTTTAATGGCAAGCTTTATCACAGAACGCTGGAGCGCTTCGCATCAGACATTAATGTGATAGAAAGAACGGGAACCGGCTTGGTAGAACAGGTAGAAGCAGGTGAAATTAACTTTCCCAAAACGAGAGAACTATTAAAACGTTATATTAACCCTATGATTGAGGGGGGGGCAGATCATATTGTACTGGGTTGTACTCACTATCCTTTTCTGTTAGATGAAATACGGAAAATTGCAGGAGAAAATGTTGTGATAGTAAATCCTGCGCCGGCTGTTGCTCAGCATACATACAACACCCTGATTCAATATGGATTAGTTTCAAAAGATAAGCTGCATCCAAATCGTCAGACATTGTTCTATTCAACCGGACCCATTGAAAATCTGGTAAGAATTGCAAGAAGCATCCTTCCTTCAATTCCACAGGAGCAATTTATTGTGAATTCAATCTAAACACAAATACCATGACAACAGAAAGTCTATTCTATTTTGCACCAGCGGCTTCAATTGCTGCACTGGCGTTTGCCTACTATTTTTATAAGCAGATGATGAGAGAAAGCGAGGGGACAGATACTATGAAAGAGATTGCCTCTCACGTGAGAAAGGGAGCAATGGCATACCTTAAACAACAATACAAGGTTGTTTTTATTGTCTTTATCATTATCAGTCTGTTTTTTGCAGTTCTGGCCTATGGTTTTGGAGTTCAGAATCCATGGGTTCCGTTTGCTTTTCTTACTGGTGGATTCTTTTCCGGATTATCTGGGTTTATTGGGATGAAAACTGCTACTTATGCATCTGCAAGGACAGCCAATGCCGCCAGAAAATCGTTAAATAGTGCTTTAAGACTGGCTTTCCGGTCAGGTGCTGTTATGGGACTTGTTGTTGTAGGACTTGGTCTTTTGGATATATCGATATGGTATATGATTTTAAATCATTTTGTTGATGCAACTGGACCTCAAAAGCTGGTAGTTATTACAACAACAATGCTGACTTTTGGAATGGGGGCTTCTACTCAGGCACTTTTTGCAAGAGTAGGGGGGGGTATTTATACCAAAGCAGCAGATGTAGGGGCCGACCTTGTTGGGAAAATTGAGGCCGGAATACCAGAAGATGATCCTCGCAACCCGGCTACAATTGCCGACAATGTGGGGGATAATGTAGGTGATGTTGCAGGAATGGGCGCAGATTTGTACGAATCGTACTGTGGTTCAATCCTGGCAACTGCTGCACTTGGGGCCTCTGCATTCTATGTAAATCCGGATTTTCAGCTTAAGGCAGTGTTTGCGCCAATGTTAATTGCCGCAGCGGGTATTATACTTTCTGTAATTGGTATTTTCATTGTTAAAACAAAAGAGGGAGCAGGAATGCAGCAGCTTCTCCGGTCTCTCGGAAGAGGCGTGAATGTCAGTTCGGTACTGATTGCAATTTCTACTTTCGGGATACTCTATATGTTGAAAATGGATAACTGGATTGGAATGTCATTCTCAGTTGTAACAGGCCTCATTGCAGGAATAATAATCGGGCAATCAGCCGAATATTACACTTCACACTCATATAAGCCAACCAAAAGAGTTGCAGAGAGCTCTAACACAGGTCCTGCTACTGTAATTATTTCAGGTATCGGACTTGGCATGATTTCAACTGCAATTCCTGTTATTACAATTGCCATTGCAATTATCGTCTCTTTTCTGTGTGCAATTAACTTTGATATTCACGGTATGCTCTCAGCTCACAATCTTAGCCTTGGTCTGTACGGTATAGGAATTTCCGCAGTAGGAATGCTATCTACTTTGGGAATTACGCTGGCAACTGATGCTTACGGGCCTATTGCAGACAATGCAGGTGGAAATGCCGAGATGAGTAAGCTTGATCCCGAAGTAAGAAAACGTACTGATGTACTCGATGCATTAGGCAACACCACAGCGGCAACAGGAAAAGGCTTCGCCATAGGGTCTGCTGCTCTTACGGCTCTTGCACTTTTAGCCTCTTATTTAGAGGAGGTGAAAATTGGTCTGGCTCACATTGGACAAACAACAATAGATGTTGCCGGAAAGATTGTCAATGTTGCTGAAGCAACAATACCGGACTTTATGGAGTATTATCAGATCAATTTAATGAATCCAAAGGTTCTGGCCGGGGTATTTATCGGGTCTATGATGTCATTTCTGTTTTGCGGTCTTACTATGAATGCTGTTGGACGTGCAGCACAGAAAATGGTTGAAGAGGTCCGCCGTCAATTCAGAGAGATAAAAGGAATCCTGGCAGGGACTGCAACTCCTGACTATGCAAGATGTGTGGAAATATCAACAAAAGGAGCTCAGCGCGAGATGCTGTTTCCGTCATTACTTGCAATCATCGTTCCGGTTCTAATCGGTATCATTTTTGGCGTTTCGGGAGTTATGGGTCTGTTGACCGGTAGCCTTGGAACCGGATTTGTACTGGCCATATTTATGGCAAATGCCGGCGGAGCATGGGACAATGCAAAGAAATATGTAGAGGAAGGCAACCTTGGAGGCAAGGGATCTGATAATCACAAAGCAACAATTGTTGGAGATACAGTAGGTGATCCGTTCAAAGATACATCCGGACCATCACTTAATATTCTGATTAAGTTGATGAGCATGGTTTCTATCGTAATGGCCGGACTTACAGTTGCTTTCAGCATCTTTTAGAGTACACAATATGCGTTCCCGAATATCGTTATTTAACTCCTAGAAACTCTTTAAGGAATGGCACCAATTCCTCTTCAGATACTTTGCGTTTAATGATATTGCCGTTTTGGTCAATAAATATATTTTGAGGGATGTATCTTACATGATACAATTTTGCAGGAGCACTGTCCCAGTATTGTAAATCCGAAACCTGAGTCCATGTAAGTTTATCATCTTTAATAGCTTTGTTCCAAAGCTCTGCGTCTTTATCGAGAGAAACTCCTATTATACCAAATCCGGCTTTGTTGAATTGCTTGTAAATTCCTACCAGTGTTGGATTGAACTTACGGCATGGACCACACCAACCGGCCCAGAAGTCAATCATGGTCAGCTTGTTTTGTGAATATACGCTAGACAAGGCAACCGGACTTCCCTTTGGATCATTAAGTGTGAACTCTGGTGCTTTCATGCCAGGCTCCAGACCCTTAAGGGTTGTAACAGCCTCTTCAAGATCTTTCAGATATCTGTTAGCTGTAAACTCCGGAAGTGCTTTAAAAGCGGCAATTTTAGCTTCCATCTCTGCAATAGGATAATCTTCGACATTTTGAGAGTACTGGATTAATGTGTAGAATGAGTTTGGATTTGTTGCTATAAATGTTGAATCCAATTTTTTTGATTCAATTTGAAAGCGGCCATAAACAGCATTTATCTCTTGCTTCCTCTCCTCTGTTGTCTCTTTTAAAGAGTACTCTTTCATTAAAGAGTCAAGGCCGAATTTTGCAGCAACCTCTTCATGTTGTTTTCTGAGAGCAACAACTAAATCGTTTGTCAATCCGCCGGTTACAACGGCTTTGTTAAGCTCTTCAGCAGCAGCTTCAATTTTGATCTGGGAATTGTCTAAAAACAGAGAAATCCTGCCTTTGATCCCTTCTATTGATATTGCATAACTCTCTGGAGTAACAATTTTGCCCTCAAAAACGAATTTGCCGTCAACAAGATCTGTTGTGTCTTTAATGGGTTCTGTTCTTGAGAAGTTAGTTAAATAAACCTTTCCGGTAGAGACACTGTCTCCGGTAATCGTTCCTTCAATTGTGTAGCCATCGTGTTTTGGAGCAGTACAGGCAAAAATGCCTAATAAAGCGGCAAGAATGAATAATTTTTTCATTTTCCTTTTGTTTTTAAGTAATTGATTGTGATATATGTGGGTAGGTACTATTTGTCTTGTTTTTCTTCGTCGAGATACCAGCTTTTATAAAGGAGATAACCCTGAGCATTTTTATGAGCAGAAGCACCAACTTCAGGCGATGCATCCTTGACCTTTTTTGCAGGTATGCCGGCATAAACACCTGGTTCAAGGACAGCATTGCTTAGAACAACAGCTCCGGCCGCAATGATTGTATTATCGGGAATAACGGCGTTATCCATTAATATTGCTCCCATTCCTACCAGAACATTATTGCCAACTTTTGCCCCATGAATTATTGAATTGTGCCCAACTGAAACATCGTTGCCGATTTCAACCACAGATCTCTTATGAAGAGTATGCAATACAGCACCATCCTGGATATTAACCCTGTCACCTATGATGATCGGATTTACATCTCCCCTCAAAACCGTGCTGTACCAGATGCTGCAATCGTTTCCTATAACAACGTCTCCGATTATTACTGCATTCTCTGCAATAAAGCAACCCTTTCCTATTTTTGGTTCAATTCCGTTTAATTTTCTGATTATTGACATGGATTTTGACTATTTAACAAATATACAAAATTAATGGTAATGAGTTCAAATTGGTTAATTAAAATAAAATAATTATTAAAAATGAAATTAGCTAAATGTGCAAAATTTCTATAAATCTATAAGCATTAAGAAGCAATTTTCTTAGGATATCTTATAAAAATCCAAATATTTGATGATAATTTAATATTTTTAAAGAAAAAGATTTATTGAACAAGAATAATATCTATATTTGTAAATAAATTTGATAAAACATTTCATATGCAACACAAAGTTATTGATACTAAGGAAGTTGTAGTTAGATTTACCGGAGATTCAGGCGACGGAATGCAGTTGACAGGTACTCTATTTGCCGACGCTTCTGCCTTATATGGCAATGATATTTCCACTTTTCCAGATTTTCCTGCAGAGATACGTGCACCTCAAGGTACTGTTTCAGGGGTTTCAGGATTCCAGGTAAATATTGGAAGTGGCGAGATTTGTACTCCGGGAGATTATTGTGATGTTCTGGTCGCGATGAATCCTGCTGCACTAAGGGCTAATGCCAGGTGGACAAAACCTACAGCCAGCATTATTCTTGACTCGGATACTTTTGATGAAAAAGGGATAAAAAAAGCCGGATTCCAAACTATGGATCCTGTTACCGAGCTTCAAATCCAGGACAGAAACATAATTTTTGCAGCAATTTCTTCTTTAACAAAGGAGAGTTTGAAAGACAGCGGACTTGATCCAAAGATTATTTTGCGCTCGAAGAATATGTTTACACTTGGAATGTGTTACTACATGTTTAACCGTCCTATGGAGTTTACTTTTAAGTACCTCGAGACTAAATTCCGGAAAAAGCCAGATCTGATTGAACCAAATAAAAAGGTTTTGAGAGATGGTTATAATTACGCTTCAAATATACAGGCTATTCCAAATACTTATACAATTCAGCCGGCAAAACTGGCTAAAGGAATTTACAGAAATATAAACGGGAATCAGGCGACTGCCTGGGGCCTTCTGGCTGCTTCTGAAAAGTCAGGAAGGCCACTCTTCTGCGGCTCATATCCTATTACTCCTGCTACAAGCATTCTGGAGGAACTTGCACTTCGTAAGGACCTGAATGCCAAAACTCTTCAGTGCGAAGATGAAATTGCAGGTATTTGTACAGCTATTGGAGCAGCATATGCCGGTAACTTTGCAGCCACAACAACATCAGGGCCGGGCCTGTCTTTAAAAATAGAAGCTTTGGGACTTGCGATGATTACGGAACTTCCTTTGGTAGTAATAGATGTTCAAAGAAGTGGTCCTTCAACCGGAATTCCAACCAAAACAGAGCAGACAGACCTCAACCAGGCACTTTATGGAAGAAATGGTGAGTGCCCTATTGCCGTTATCGCAGCTCACTCTCCATCTCACTGTTTTGATGCCGCCTTTTACGCAGGTAAATTTGCCATGGAGCACATGATGCCTGTGCTACTTTTATCCGAAGGTTTTCTTGGAAATGGTTCAGAGCCTTGGAAGATTCCAAGCATGAAAGATTATCCGGAAATTAATCCTCCGATTATTTCAGAACCTCAGGAGACTCCTTTTTGGCCTTATAAAAGAGACGATAAAAGAATGACAAGAAGATGGGCTTTTCCGGGAACAATAGGTTTGGAACACAGAATAGGAGGGCTTGAGAAGAATAACAATGGAAGTGTCTCTTCTGACCCACTCGTTCATGAAAGAATGGTTGCAGAAAGAGCAGAGAAGGTTGCAAGACTGGCAAACTTTATTCCGGACCAGGCTGTGATAGGAGAAGAAAAAGGAGATGTACTTGTTGTTGGCTGGGGTGGAACATTCGGGCACCTTTATACAGCAGTCAAAGAACTTCATGCAGAAGGTAAAAAGGTTAGCCTTGCGCACTTCGACTACATATTTCCTCTACCAAATAACACTGCCGATGTATTCAAAAACTTCAAGAAGATTATTGTGTGTGAACTCAACAGTGGTCAATTTGCAGACTATCTGAAAGCAAAGCACCAACAGTTCAAATACTATCAATATAACAAAGTACAAGGTCAGCCTTTTATTGTAAAAGAGATAGTTGACGCAGTAAGTGCAATTCTTTAATCAGTTTAACAAGAAAATTTTAAAGAGATGAAATATACACCGCAAGATTTTAAAAGTAATCAAGAGGTTAAATGGTGTCCGGGCTGCGGAGACTACGCAATACTTGCATCGGTACAAAGAGCAATGCCAGATATCTGCGAAGCTCTTAACTACACAAAAGAGAGATTTGTCTTTGTTTCCGGGATTGGTTGTTCGTCACGTTTTCCATATTATATGAATACTTATGGTTTCCATGGCATTCATGGCCGCGCATCTGCTATTGCAACCGGAGTAAAGGTGGCAAACCCTACTCTTACAGTATGGCAGATCACCGGAGATGGTGATGCTCTCGCAATTGGGGGGAATCATTTTATACACGCCATCCGGAGAAATATTGACATTAACATTATTCTTTTCAATAACCAGATCTATGGCCTTACCAAAGGTCAATATTCACCAACTTCAAAATTGGGTATAGTAACCAAAACTTCTCCGTATGGAACAGTAGAACATCCGTTCAATCCCGGAGCTTTAATTCTTGGAGCAAGAGGAACTTTCTTTGCGAGGAGCCTCGATGTTGAATTAAAACTTACACAGGATATTATGGTTGCATCTGCCAAACACGATGGAACGGCAGTAACCGAAATTCTTGTTAACTGTGTTATTTTCAACGATAAAACTCACGCAACAATAGCAGATAAAGAGAACCGTGCAGACAGGACGATCATCCTTAAACATGGTGAGCCAATGATATTCGGCAAAGAGAGGGACAAAGGGCTTATGCTTGAAGGAATGAAAATTAAAGTTGTAAAAATCGGCGAGAACGGGGTAACAGAGAAAGACCTTCTCGTGCACGATGCAGAGGAGGAGAATCCTGGTCTGCATTCGATGCTGATTGATATGAAATATCCTGAGTATCCTGTAGCTCTTGGAGTTATAAGAGCGGTTAAAGATAAAACCTATGACGATAATGTCCGTGATCAGGTAATTGATGTAAGAGAGCATGCTCAGATTCACAACATGGATGAGCTTCTTCACAGCGGAGCAACATGGGAGGTTAAATAGAGAGATTACACAAAAATATTCCAAATAACTTAATAAATTAAAATTATATCTATTATGAAAGTAGCAGAGATTATGGACTCGCTGGAGAAAAAGTATGGTAATGAAAAAGAGTACTTGCAGGCAGTTCATGAAGTTTTAGAATCAATTGAAAGTGTTTACAACCAACATCCTGAATTTGAAAAGGCAAAAATTGTAGAGAGATTGGTTGAACCGGATCGTATTTTTACTTTCCGCATAGTTTGGCAAGATGATAAGGGAGAGGTGCATACAAACCTTGGTTACCGTGTTCAGTTCAGTAATGCCATAGGCCCTTACAAAGGTGGTTTCCGTTTCCACCCTTCAGTAACTCCTTCAATTCTTAAGTTCTTAGGTTTCGAACAAACTTTCAAAAACGCTTTGACTACTCTTCCTATGGGTGGAGCTAAGGGTGGCTCAGACTTTAACCCTAAGGGAAAATCTGATGCTGAAATTATGCGTTTCTGTCAGGCCTTTATTACCGAATTATGGCGCAATATTGGTCCGGACACAGATGTTCCCGCAGGTGATATCGGAGTTGGAGGCCGCGAAATTGGTTATATGTATGGATGGTACAAAAAATTGGCTCGCGAAAATACCGGCGTTCTCACTGGAAAAGGTGCTACATGGGGAGGTTCTCTAATCCGCCCGGAAGCTACTGGTTTTGGTGGTGTATACTTTGTTATGCATATGTTAAAAACGAGGGGAATTGACATTAAAGGCAAAACTGTATCAGTTTCTGGTTTTGGTAACGTAGCCTGGGGTGCTGCTCTGAAGGCAACAGAGATGGGTGCTAAGGTAATTGCTCTTTCCGGACCTGATGGCGTTATTATTGACGAAGAGGGTATGAACCAGGAGAAAATTGCGTACATGCTTGATCTTCGCGCAACCAATAATGATGTTGTAGCTCCTTATGCAACAAAATTTCCTGGCTCTAAATTTATTGCCGGCAAAAAATCATGGATGGTTAAGGTAGATATAGCACTCCCTTGCGCATTCCAAAATGAACTCAATGGAGAAGATGCAAAACAACTTATCGCAAACGGAGTAACATGCGTAGGTGAAATTTCCAACATGGGTTGTACTCCTGAGGCTATTGCAGAATTTGTAAAAGCTAAGATTCTTTATGCTCCGGGTAAGGCAGTTAATGCAGGTGGTGTTGCCGTTTCAGGTCTTGAGATGACTCAAAATGCTATGCATCTTAGCTGGACAGCAGAAGAGGTAGATGCAAAACTAAAACAGATTATGTTAAGTATCCATGGAGCTTGCGTGAAATACGGAACTCAAAAAGATGGTTACATTAACTATGTAAACGGAGCCAATATAGCTGGTTTCATGAAAGTTGCACAAGCTACTTTGGAGCAAGGCCTTTGCTAGGGTAGATGGTACCATAGCTGTCCAAGTCATTCGTGGGATAGTGTTGAAAATGAAATGATTATATTCTTTGTGTCTTTTATTTAAAACGCTAATCATCTGCAGATTACCACGAATGACTTGGACAGATTCTTTTTTTAGGGGTCTGGTACAATTTTTTTTGTTAATATTTTGTTATATATTTGTAAATACTACTGATGCGTTAAATATTTAGCTAAATAAATTATATTGTTCATTGACGTTTTGATTGATTTGAAACTTGGTAAGCAGCTCTTTTATTTGTGTTTTATCAAAAGCTGAGACCCCTAAAATTTGCATTATCTCATATATTGACAAAGAGCTTTTTAGCTGGATTTTCACATATGCTACTATCAGATAGGTACATATTGCTATCCAGATATGAATATTGACTGCATTTTCTTGAATGGCCCCAAATAGTTTTTATTGTCAGGTTCTGTTTGATCCATTTGAAAAAGTTATGTAAAGCTTTACATAGTTGAAGCTTGTCTCAATTATGTGGTGATCCATTGTGATTTTGGCTCTGGTGACAAGAAAGCATCTTCCAGGTTCATCCTGTACAAAGCAATGAAATCAACATATGCTTTGTCCATCAGATATATGGCATCAGGTAACGGAACGATCTCATCAAGGATATTACTGTCGTGATATTTTCCATTGGTAATATTTATGAAAACAGGGATATTACCTCTTAAATATAGCAGGGTATGAACTTTAACGGCACCCCTTGAATACTTTACCAAGTAAATAGTTTTATGCTTAATGATATAGTTGTTGAATCAAGAGCAAATATTTCATTGTCAAGATTGATGTCATCTACACAGCAATTGGCATACAGGGGCCTTACTAACTTTATCAGGTACTCTCCGAAATCGTAGAATATCCGGCTGTCACGATTTTCGTTTGCCCGTGAAAGTGTTGACTGGTTGACACTCAGCTTTATGCCAAAGTGCTATAGCTTGTTCCTGTGGGTCCTAATACAAAGACAGATATCACGTAGTGAGTTCCTTGAAGTTAGCTGTCCAAAGAACATCTGGACAAACTGATTCCAACAATTCAAACCCCTGACTCTGTGGTCTCCGTCATAACGTTTAACACATTTATCAAACTCATATCTGTTTATAAACTGCAAAAACTGAGTGAAGACATACTTACCTGAATTCATAATTTTACACTTGATAGTGTAAAATTACTGTTCATTTCAAATCAAAAAATCAAAGAACGCCTTTAAGTATTAATATACTGTATTTTATAAATCTATATACAATTTTAACGCATCACCACTAATTTGTAAAGAAGAATTTTTCGCAAAAATAAGACTGCTTAAATTAAACATAATTACTAACTAAAACTTTCGTACATGAAAAAAATTAGACTATTTTTAACAGGCGTGTTACTTGTAATGACTGCTGGACTATCTTTTGCCCAGAATAGACAGGTGACAGGAACTGTTACTGATGCAAGCAACGGGGAACCGATCGCTTATGCATCTATTCAGCTAAAAGGTACCATGGTAGGAACATCGACTGATGAATTAGGAAAGTATTCTATCAATGCTCCAGCTAACGGTACATTAATTATTAGCTTTATTGGTTACACAAAAGTAGAGATTCCTATTAACAACAGAGCAGTTGTTAACGTCTCTATCACCTCTGACGCTGTAAGTCTGGAAGATGTTTTGGTAGTTGCTTACGGAACTACCCCAAAAGGATCATTTACAGGGTCTGCCCAGATTGTAAAATCTGACAAAATTACCAAGAGAACCGTTTCAAATGTAACAAAAGCTATTGAAGGTCTGGCAACTGGTGTCATGGTTACATCAGGGTCTGGTCAACCTGGATCATCTTCTGATATTGCTATCCGTGGTTATGGTTCCATTAATGCATCAACTTCCCCTCTCTATGTTGTGGATGGTATCCCTTATGATGGTAACATATCTGCAATTAACCCTGCAGATATTGAATCCATGACAATCTTAAAGGATGCTTCTGCGGGTGCGTTGTATGGTGCACGTGGAGCCAATGGTGTTATAATGGTTACCACTAAGAAAGGTGCCGGAGAAGGAGAAAGGATTAAGGTAAGCTTCAAGGCAAACTTTGGCGTTTCATCTCGTGCTTTTCCAAATTACGATGTATTGGATGAAAAGGGATGGATTGAGTACCAGTTTCAGGCATTTAAAAATGAGGAGATACTTAACAATGGTGCAAACCCAGCTACTGCAGGTGTTGCCGCGATTTCAGCAATGTTGACAGGGCCTAGTAAGGTGTTTGGTCTTAACGAACAATACAACCCTTATAATTATAAGCTTGCCGAATTGATTGATCCTTCAACCGGAAAAATAAGAAGTGATGCAACATTGCGATATAGTGATGACTGGATGAAAGAGGTTAAAGCAGATAATCCTGTGAGACAAGATTATGTATTGAGTGTTACCGGAGGTTCAGAAAAGGCCAAATATATGGCTTCTATTGGCTATCTTGATGAAAAAGGTATTTTGGAAACTACAAGCTTTAAGCGCTATTCAGGAAGAGCAAATGTTGATGCGCAACCTAATGAATGGTTGAAGTTCGGACTGAACACCAACTTTGCTCAGACAACCAGTAACTTCTTAAGCGCTACAGGTTCTTCCACATCAAATGTCTGGTATTCATGTCTTTTGATGGCTCCAATCTATCCTGTTTATGTACTTGACGAGAGCGGCAATCCTGTTTTGGATGTAACCGGTAATAAGAGTTTTGACTATGGACTTAATCGTGCATCTGGAGCTCAGCAGAATTACAACAGTGTTGCAACACTATATGACGACCATTTTTCATCTACCAATACCAGTGTAAGCGGTCGTACTTATGTTGACTTATTGATTCCTGCTGTACCTGGTCTAAAAATCTCCTCAAATTTAGGTGCCGATTTCAGGAATTTATATCAGAGCAGCTACGAAAATCCTTACTTTGGCAATGCTGCTGGTTCATCAGGAAGGGCATACAAGTATAGCACAAATCTGTTGAGCTATACATTCAACCAATTGATTACCTACAAAAGGACATTTGCACAAAAACACAATCTGGATGTGCTTGTTGGTCATGAAAATTATGATTATAAGTATAATTACCTGAGAGGCGCTAAATCGGGTTTCCCATTCGGAGGTCTGTATGAATTGGATGCTGCTGCTACAGTGTTGGATGCTGGATCATATGAAGACAATTATACCATAGAGTCATATCTCTCAAGATTGAATTATAACTATGATGACCGTTATTATTTATCCGGATCTTATCGTCGTGACGGATCTTCTCGTTTTCACTCTTCAAATCGTTGGGGAGACTTCTGGTCTGTAGGAGCAAACTGGCGTATTAGCGAGGAGTATTTTATGAAAGGGATTACCTGGGTTAATAACATGAATCTTAAAGCAAGTTACGGAGTTCAGGGCAATGATAATGTAGCGGATAATTTATACCCTTGGCAGGCCCTGTACGATTTAGGTTTTCCTAATGCCGGTATGAATGGCGCTGTAGTAGCATCTATTGAGAATACCGGCCTTAAATGGGAAAAAAACGCTAACTTCAATATAGGTCTCGATGTTAGACTTTTCAACCGCATCTCTGTTTCTGCAGAATGGTATAAGAGAGTAACCAAAGATTTGCTACTTGAATATCCTTTAGCAATGTCTACTGGGTTCATTAATTATAACAAGAATATCGGGACCATGAATAATTCCGGACTTGAGATAACAATAGGCGGAGATGTTTACCAAAATGACAACTTCAGATGGACTCTTACATTGATGGGATCTACAATTAAAAATGAGGTTACCAAGCTTGCCGATAAACCAGAAATTACAAAAGGTAACTATATTATTAAGGAAGGAGAGGTTCTCAATTCATTCTATTTGCCAAGATCTGCCGGTGTCGATCCTGCAACAGGCTACCAGCTCTATTGGGTTTGGGATACTACCGATGGCATAAAAGGTGAGGAGTATGTATCTTCAGATAAAACCAAAGCTGCCGCTTCAAGAGTTATTGTAGGTGACCGCATGCCGGATCTTTTCGGCTCAATCTCCAATGATTTTAAAATATACAAAAATATTGACTTAAGTATTTTGTGTACATATTCTATCGGAGGCAAGATACTTGATGCCCTGTATTCAAATTTGTTGGATCCTCTATACCAAGGTAACGCTCTGTCTGCTCACCTTTCAAGAGCATGGCAAAATCCCGGGGATATTACAGATATCCCTATTGCCCAGCTTAGTACAAACGCTCAGACATCTGATCGTAACCTGATTAGTGCCTCATATTTTTCAATCAAAAATATCACTTTAGGTTATTCTTTTCCTCAAAAATGGATGAAGAATATTGGTATTGAAAATATCCGATTATCTGCCATTGCAGATAATATTGCATTGTTTTCTCATTTGAAAGGTATGAACCCTCAATATAACTTTTCTGGTGGAACAGACTACGTGTACGCTCCTACTCGCTCTATCTCAATAGGCCTGGATATAACTTTTTAATGAAAACTAATAATAAGATTATACTTATATGAAAAAGATATTTACAATACTTTCAGTAGCTCTTCTCGTGTTAGGCTCTTGTTCCAAGGATTATCTAGACACGACTCCTACTGATTCAGTTTCCGGGCAATTAATTTTCAATAACACTGAAAGTGCTATGGTTGCCCTGAATGGTATCTATGGTGCACTATATTTACCTAACAGTACCTGGTTCGGAACAACCGGTAATGTTCAACAGAATTTTGGAATAGTTTCTCATAATATGGTTGCAGACCTTATGGGTGAGGATTTTGTACAAGCAGAACAAGGAAACGGGTGGTTTTATTATGACTACAAATATGATGTTCGTTCCCGATATGCAAGTGCTAGCTGGAGATGTTACGGACTATGGAATTTCTATTACAAGATTATAACCAATGCCAACTATATTTTAGCTTCCAAAGATGTTATCACTGGAGATCCAAATGAAATTAAGAGTATCGTTGGACAGGCTCTTGCTTTGCGTGCTTACTCTTATTTCTATCTCGCCCAGTTCTTCCAGCAGACATATGTCGGCAATGAAGACAAACCGGGTGTGCCTTTGTATACAGAGCCAACCCTTGTAGGAGCTCCAAGAGGAACTTTGAGAGAAGTTTACACACAGATTGATTCTGACCTTGCCGAAGCTACTGCTTTGCTTCAGGAGGCTAAAACTGCCGGAATTGCTCGTGCACATAAATCCCAGATTGACTATAATGTTGCTAAGGCAATTCAGGCCAAGGTTTTTCTGGTAGAAGAAAAATGGGCTGATGCAGCCACTGCAGCAGCAGCAGCACGCAGTGGTTATGCATTATTGTCCGGAGATGCACTATATTCCGGATTTAATGATATCGCACTATCATCTGTTATTTGGGGAGGCCAGGTAATTGCAACCGAAGCTATTTCTGGTGGTTGGGGTTCATTCTTCTGCCATATTGATGCTGGCAGTACTCCATCTGTTATATCTGCAAACGGATATGGTGTCTCTTCAAGAAAATGTATTGATACCTGGTTATATAACCAGATCTCTTCTACAGATAAACGTATCCAATGGTGGAAAGGGGTTGTTTCACCTCAGGCCTCTTCTGGCCCTCAGAAGAGTTATGTACAGCAAAAGTATAAATACAAAAATATCACTGATTACACAGGTGATTATATCTATCTTAGAGCAGAGGAGATGTTGCTTATAGAAGCAGAGGCCAAAGCTCATCTTAGTCAATTTGCTGCTGCAAGAACACTGTTGATGGAACTCGGAGCGGTACGTGACCCTAACATGGCCACAAGGTTGGCTGCACGTACAGATGCTGCTACATATAACTCTGATACTCACGGAGCTTTTACAACTATCATGGATGAAATTTTATTTCAACGCCGTATAGAGTTATGGTGTGAAGCTGGCCGTCTTTTTGATCTAAAGAGATTGAAACTTGGATTTACCAGAAGTTATACGGGTACAAATCATTCACAACTTCTTTTAACCAAAGTAACTACCGTAGGGTCCAAAGAATTTGTTCTTCCTATTCCTCAGCAGGAATTTGATGGCAATGAAAATATGGATATTGCAACTGATCAGAATCCTCTATAGTTATATTTTAAAATACTTTAATCAATGAAAAATATAAAATATATTATATCGTTAGTATTTTTGTTAGCACTGGTTTCGTGCGACAAAGATGCTGTAATGACTCACGTAGATAGTGAGGAAATAGGTAGTGTTGGTGCCGCATTCTCATCTACTGTTTTAGTGTATAATCTGACTTCTGCCGACAATAATGTGCTTAAAGTGCTTGTTTACAGGGGAAACACTACAGCTGCTGCATCGGTTCCTGTCACTATTGCAAGCTCAGCTCCAAGCACATTAACTCTATTTACATTACCCTCTGGTACTGTAGAATTTGCTGCGGGAGAGGGGAAAGCCTATGTATCTGTAAGCTATAATATGGCAAGTGTCGCTCCTGGTACAACGTACACTTTTACTTTGAATCTCGTGGGAGACGACCTCATATCTCCTTCAAAAGTCTCATCAATAAGTGTACGTGCTCAGCTTCCGATCGTCTATAATTCTATAGGGACAGGTTCTTATTCTTCTGAGTTTTACGAAGCTACATGGGATCAAGAAGTACAGAAAGCAAATCTTCCGTCAAATCTCCCAAGTTTTTACAGACTGCCGGGTTGCTATTATGCTGGGTATAATATCGATTTTAAAGTGTCTGACGGAGTGATTACTATTGCATCTCAAAATGTTGGAGAGCTATATAGTACCGCTTATGGATATATTTATGTTACTCCGCAAAGTACATCAATTGAGGGAAAAACCTACGGATGGTATTCTAAGTTTACCCTTCCTACAGCCGGACTGGCATTTTCAGGTACTTACTGGGAGAAAATAACAATGCCATAATGTTCTCTTAATGTGCAATTAAAAAGGGGCTGTATCATCTGTTTTTGATACAGCCTTTTTTTTTGAACTAACATGTTCTACAGTTTCGAGTCAACAGCTTTTTGCAAATCTTCTATTGTGATATTTTTTGCAATAATCTTACCGTGATTGTCTATCAGTAAATTATAGGGAATAAATTGGATATTGTATTTTATTGCAACAGAAATACTATCTTC